>DASZME010000087.1:0-185295 GCA_035551995.1 Tepidisphaeraceae bacterium | reverse complement strand
ATTCAAAATCCGCCGCCCGTAATTGTTCCACGTTGCTGAAATACTTTCAGGAGCACCGTTCGCGTTTTCGAAGCGTCATCGAACATGGGAAGCCGTCGGACCCAATGCAGCGGCCTCAGATTCGCTTCGACGGCGACAGCCTTAAGGAGCTGGAGCAAAAGTGGCCGCACGCACAAAATGACGCGCTCGGTTATTTTTTATGGTTTTACTGCAAGCTTGCGCGGCAAGGCGTCGTCGACCTTGACGAGTCGGCATTAAAAACCCTGTCTGAGTTTCCCCGCTATTTTTCCGCGATCAACTATTGGACCGACCAGGACAGCGGCCATTGGGAGGAAGAACAGAAAGTATCGGCCTCCTCGATAGGCACTGTCCTGGCCGGCCTTCGCGAGTTTCAGGCGTTGGCCGACGAGAAGTCGCTCTGGTCCGATCCGGCCCTCCTGAACGAGTTGCCCCACGTCACGCCGCATTTGGTCGACACGCTGCGCGTCAATGGGCAGGCGGCGCTCGATCAGATTCTTCCTTGCGAGTCGCTCAAACCCGAGTCGGGATATCGGAGATATGACGCGGCGTTGCTCTTCCTGATCTATCCGCTAAACGTTCTTACTCCAGAGCAAGGCGATCAGGTTTTGCGAGACGTGACGGCCCATCTCCAGGGACTCTATGGTATCCGTCGCTACCTGGGAGATTCATACTGGTTTCCCGACTACAAGGAAAAGTTCCCGGCCGAATTGCGAACTTCAGATTCCAGCGAAGCAAAAGACATCCGTAATTCTCACGTACGGCCAGGGCAGGAAGCGCAATGGTGCATCTTTGATTCGCTGATTTCCACGATCTACGGCCAACGCCGTCTGACCCACCAGCGCGCATGCGCGGTCGAAAAAGCGAGGGAATCCCTTCGACTGCAAAGCGTCTACTTAAACCGGGCGTTGAGCCAGGTGACCGCCGCCAACCGCGACGTGCCCGAATATCGAGTCCCGGAAGCTTATTATTTACATCATGGCCATTATGTGCCCAACGACCATACGCCTCTATACTGGGCTCAAGCGAATCTTTGGGTGGCCCTTCAGGGGATGGAGCGGAGTCTAAGCAGTTGAGTTTCCGTCGCCCCGCGGACTTTTTCATCGCTATCGCCTTTGGCGTTTCGCCGGCGGGGACGTATCGTATCGGCCATGCGATCACCATTCCCGCTCCGGCCGCTTTCATTCATATTGATTGCTCTCGCCGTCGGTCCCGCATTGGCCGGCGATCCGACGACGCAGCCCATCTCGGCGGCGAGAAATGAAATCGGCGCCCTTCTCCGCAAATGGTCGGCGGAAGGAACGGCGGCGGGAAACGCCGGCGACTGGTATGACAATCGCGATCGCGGACATTCGGGGCTGAACCTGGCGCCATGGCCCCAGATTCAGAAGGTCGAATATAGCGACGAGGACCGCCAGACACGCCGAGATTGGGCGGCGCAAACCGTTTTGTTGAATAAAGTAGTCTTCGGAAATTCCTCCACGTCGGCGGGAAACGCCACCGGCGGAAGCAATATCCGAATGTACTATGTACATCCTCGGGGTCTGCCATTTCTATACGCCGAGTATCGCGGCGACAACCTGTATATGTATCCCGAGCATGTGGATCATCGGCCGGGCCATAACGGAACGCCGTACTGGGGCGACGTCTATCCGACCAATACGCCATATTTGATAGCCTCGCAGGGATCGTCTGGATCGGATCAGCCGTTTATGCGGGCGGTTCCGTCGACACTGGCGGCGTTTCGGCCGGAGGTGAAGAAGATACTGGTCGAGAAGGGGCTGCTGATGCCGACGGTGCAGATGATCCTGCGAACCACCAATAAGCAGTTGAAAGACCCGAAGGAGTATTTGACCGGCAAGGCCCATCCGAACGTCTTCGACGGCGCTTGGGTGGACGATCTGAAGATGGTGAAGATGGCTCACGCCATCACGGCGGATACCATTCCGCCGATGGTGCTGCTCAGACTGGTCGAGGAGGAGGACGCGATCGCGGGACGGGATTTTTTTGAGGAGCGGATGATCCGCGAAAAGCTGGCGGATACCCCGGCGGTCATCGCCCGTATTTTTCGGGCGGCGGCGCGGTCCCGGCGGTTTGTGGTAAGCGCCGAAGAGAGCTTCGACGTCAATAAACGCCCGCTGACCTACACGTGGGTCGTCCTACAAGGGGATACGACGAAGATTAAGATTACGCCCCGAAATCCGGCCTCCAGCGTGGCGGAAATCGTCGTGCAATATCCGGAGCGGCGGCCGGTTCAGCCGGGATCGGCGCTGGAATCCAACCGGGTGGATATCGGCGTGTTCGTCAACAACGGCGCCTACAACTCACCGCCCGGGTTTCTCACCGTCTTCGGGCTGGACAATGAATCGCGGGCGTATGATGACGGCGGACGATTGCTGGAGATCGGCTATGCCATGGGAGAATCGGCGTTGACGGTCAGCAAATGGAAAGAGCTTTTTGACCTGCTGAACGGCGACGCCGACGCCGGCCATCTTTCGGTCGGCCTGAAGCTACTAAAGTCGCGATTTACCGATTCGCAACGAGCCATCCTGAAGGTCGCGGGCGAAGAGTACGCGCCGGTATCGACGTCAGTGACGACGACCGAGCAACTTCGCGTTTCCGCGCAAGCCGCCTTGGATCAAGCCGACAAGGAATCCAAACCCAAGGCCGAGACGGCACTGAAGGCGGCATCGCTCGCTCATCAGACGGTGGTAAAGCAGGCCGACGACGTCCTGAACAAGACTCGGCCCGGTTTGGACCAACCGGTCAGGCCGTTGATGGAGTCGGTGCTGAACGAGCTATCCGCCGATCCCACGTTTTACGCCGCTCATCCGAAAATCATGCCTCTGCTCGCCGGCGCCGACGGCGGGAAGAAAGCGACCATCGCAGGCGACCGCAAACGGTTGATTGCGCTGGGCATCGTCAAAGATCAGCCTGGAGATGCGCTGGAATTTACGCCGATCCGTCCCGGCCCCTCGCCGGTCATCGAACGGCTCACGCGTTATGAGAAGGCACAGATCCAGCGCTTTAACGCTGATGTGATCGCGCGGCTTTTGCTTCCCGGAATCATCACCCCGATCTGGCGCGACAACTATGTCGATCCAAGGCTGACTGCCGCCAAAAGTTGGCGCGATGTTTATCATTACGACGCCGCCGGCGCCCGAACCGGCTGGACCCGTTACGACGGGGATAAGCCTCAGGAGTTCGACGCTCAGGGTAGGCTTGCGCTCGAGAAGGACGCCGACGGACATCCGTCGATGTTTCAACCGGTGTCGTACGAACGGCAGAGAACCAGCCCATTTTCATTAAAGTGTATTACTCCAGGCGGAGCGGAAGATCCCTCTCATCGACGATAAACATCGAGCATTCCCCCGCGGTCCTCGAAGCGCTTTTATTGTTAGACGGCGCCGGAAGACGAGTTTCGTAATCAGCCGAACGAGGTGGACGTAAGATGAAAAAAAACGCAACGACCCATACCGAATCTCCTTCCCGGCTGATCGACGCGAGGATCGAGGAACTAAACGACTGGAGGGGCAAGACGCTCTCCCATCTCCGCGCTCTCATCAAACAAACGATCCCCGAGGTGGCCGAGGAGTGGAAGTGGAGAGGCGTTCCGGTTTGGTATCACGATGGAATGATCTGCACCGGCGAAACCTACAAGAGCGTGGTGAAGGTGACTTTCGCCAAGGGCGCTTTGCTCAGGGACCCGTCGGGACTATTCAACTCCAGCCTTGAAGGCAACGTCAGGCGCGCGATCGATTTTCATGAGGGCGATGAAATAGATGAGGATGCCTTCAAGAAGCTCCTCCGCGCCGCCGCTGCCCTGAACAAGTCATCGTCGCGATAGGTGAATCCGCGGCTTATGGTTGGGCGGCTATTCTGTTTTGCTTCGCCGATCCACACTTTTGAAGCGTGTCGGCACTCTCTGAAAGCTGTCCCCCATTTCTGTTAGAAGCACGCAAGAATTGCCGCTGCCCGACGGCCGATGTCGCGTACCCGGCCGGCAGTGATGCGACTCATTTCTCCGGGATGCCGGCGGTGAAACTAAGAGCGTGCGGCAGCTTCAAGAGCGATCGTGAATTGTCGAATGCGCGAATGGGTGGCTATGATCGATCATCCCGGCATACCGGCGGTAATGGAGCGAGTTTTTAATCGATAGATGGGAGACCACGCATGTTTGGATTCCGCGCGAGAGGGCAGGCGGTCGGATCACATTCATACATCAGCCGCGAATCGCGCCGAAAACAGGTCATGCGCGCGGCATGCGAAGCCATCGAGCCGCGACTGTATCTGACCGCGTCGCTTGGAGCGGCCAACACGGTGGCGACGCCCGGCGCCACTGCGCCGCTGACGGCCGGTGATTTCAACGGCGCCGCTTCGCCCGTTGACCTGGCGGTCGCCACGCCCGCCGCCGTTCAGATCCTTACCGGTTCCGGCGCCGGGGCTTTCACGACCGGCTCCACCATCCCGCTCCCCGCCGCCGGTACTCCCTTCCTCGCGGGAAACTTCACCGGCAGCGCGACCGATATCGTTTTGCTTTCGCAGGATCCACTCACGCAATTCGGCACGGTGACCTACGAAACAAACAGCGGCACCGGCATTTTCACCGCCGGCGCCACCAGTTCCATTACCGACGGCGGCATTGGGTTCAGCCCGCTATTCGCCACCACCGGCGACTTTAACGGCGATGGACATACCGACCTGGCCATCGTCGGCCGGGCGCCCGGCATCAGCTCTCTGACGCTGGCCGTTCTCCTCAGCGACAACGACGGAACTTTCACCGAAGCCAACGACTATTCGGTCTCCACCTCGAACTCGATCTCCATCAACACCGGCGATGGCATCTTGGCCGCCGACCTGGGCAACGGCCACACCGACGTCGTCGTGAACGACTTCAGCAGCGGCAGCCTCGACGTGTTCATGGGTAACGGAGATGGTTCATTCAACGCCCTCGGCGGGACTCCCTTCGCCGCCAGCCTCATTACCGCCGCCGCCATTACTGGTAGTCCTGACCTGGACATCGTCGGCGCCAATTCTAATCAACTCAACGTGTTGATCGGCGACGGCGCCGGCGGTTTCAGGGTGGGCTCGTCGCCGGTCACGCTGGCAAATCCGATCATGGCGCTGGGCGCGGCCGATTATGACGGCGACGGAAAAGCCGACGTCATCACCGATCAGGGGTTGCTGCTCAGCAATGGCGACGGAACGTTCCAGGCGCCGATCGCGCTGCCGCAAACGACCGGCGGCGGGGGGGCGCTCACCGGCATGTTGTCGAGCGCCGATATCAATGGCGACGGGAAACCCGACGTCGTCGGTTTGGACGCCGCCGGAAATGCCGTCGATTCGGCGCTCAATACCAGCACGGGCGCCTCGTCCGTCGCCGTCACGTCCAACGCCGCCAGGCCCGGCGCGCTGACCGACGTGCAATTCACCGCGAAGGTATCGTCGGCATTCCCAGGCGTCCCGAGCGGGACCGTAGATTTTTTCGACGCCGGTACACAAATCGGCTCGGCGACGGTGTCCGGCGGATCGGCCGTGTTCGACGCGGGAACCACCTTGACGCTCGGAACGCACACCATCACCGCCACCTACAACGGCGATTCAAGCTTCGGGCCCAGCACGTCCGCGCCGATCACCCAGATGATTCTCCCCGCCTCCATCACCACGGTCACATCCAGCGACAACCCCGCGCTGCCCGGCGACACCATCACATTCACGGCCACCGTCGTCGGCGTCGGCGGCGTTCCGACCGGCAACGTGGAATTCTTCGACGGCGCGACCGATCTCGGCGGCGGAACGCTCAACGGCGCCGACACCGCCGCCCTCTCAACCGCCGTCCTCGCGGCCGGCCAGCATTCGATCACCGCCCAGTATCAAGGCGATTTGATTTTCGGCACCAGCGCTTCGGCCGTGCTAACCCAGAGCGTCGGCCAACCGACGCTGGTGCCGATCGTCACCGCAAGCACCGTCCCCGCCCACGTGGTCGGCGGATCAAAAGTGCACGGCAACGCCACCATTACCCTCACCAACGTCACGCCGGCCACCATCACCGGCGCCGTCACGATCAACCTCTTCGCCTCCCCCGACGCCAACGTGGCCGACGGCGTCATGGTGACGGCAATCCCGCACAAGCATCTCAAAGTGAAATCCCAACAAACCGTGAAATTAAAAGTCTCGATCAAGGCCCTCCCCGCCACGCTGGCCGATGGCAGCTATATCCTCTTGGCCCAGGCGATAGACCCCAACGGCAACGCCTCAAGCGCTCGCATGGGTCCAAGCGTTTCGGTCGCCGCCCCGTTTGTGCAATTGGCGGCGTCGGGCGTCAGCGCCGTAAAACCCGCCGCGATCGCGGCGGGGAAGAAGGGAACGGTCTCGCTTGTCATCACGAATAACGGCAACGTCCCCACGACCGGCAAAGCGATGGTGAACGTCGCTTTATCGACCGATGGCCAAACCCCGGCCGACGCGCTGGTCACTCAATCGGTCAATCTGGTGGTGAAGCCGGGGCGGTCAAAAAAAATGTCGCTGCACTTGGCCATCCCTGCCACGCAGGCGGCGGGAATGTATTTCCCCTACGTCTCGGTCACTCAAAATGGGAGCACAACAATGGCGGTTGGAGCGAGCATGTTTACGGTGGGGTAGTGGCCAGCTACACCGTCATCCCGCTCGCCTGGTCCGTGTGCATCTGCGCCCGCATCGCTTCCCACTCTTCAACCGTGATATTCACTTCGCGCGCCTGTGATCCCTTGTACTGGCCGAGAATTCCCGATGAAGCCATCGCTTCGATCAATCGGCTTGCCCGGCTATAGCCGATCGTCAATCGCCGTTGCAGCAGACTGACGCTGCCGCGCTTGGTCTCCAGCACCACGCGCACGGCATCTTCGAATAATTCGTCCTTGGCCGCTTCCTCATCCACATTTCCCGCCGCCCGGATTTGCACCAGTTCCGGCTCGTATTGCGCCTCGGCCATGTCGCGCACGTTTTTCACGCTGTCGCGAATCTCGCGATCGTCGATATACGTTCCCTGGCTTCGCACCGGCTTGCTCGCGCCCGGCGGCAGATACAGCATGTCCCCCTGGCCCAGCAACACTTCGGCGCCGTTCTGATCGAGCACGATTCGGCTGTCCATCTTGCTCGACACGCGAAACGCGATCTTGCTCGGCATGTTCGCCTTGATCAGACCCGTCACCACCGTCGCCTGCGGGCGCTGCGTGGCCAAAACCAGGTGAATCCCGACCGCTCGCGCCTTCTGAGCGAGGCGCACGATGTGGCTTTCGACTTCCTTGCCGCTGGTCATCATCAAGTCGGCCAACTCATCGACGATGATGATGATGTACGGCAGCTTCTTTGGAATCCGCGCCTCTTCTTCCGGCGACGACGGCTGAAATTTCTCGATCAATTCTTCCTGGGTCAGGCTGTTGTATCCCTTGAGATTTCGCACGCCCGCCTCGGCGAGAAATTCGTAGCGCTCGTCCATCTTCGTGCAGGCCCACTCCAATACGCTGGTCGCCCGGCCCGAATCGTTGATGACGGGGCACATCAAGTGCGGAATGTCCTTGAACGGCGCCATTTCCACGACCTTCGGATCGACCAGTATCAGCTTCACCATGTCCGGCCGTTGCAGGTACATGATCGACATGATGATCGTGTTGATGCAGACCGATTTGCCCGAGCCGGTGGTGCCGGCGATCAGGCAGTGCGGCATCGACGCAAGATCGGCGATGAGCGCTTCGCCGCTCGCGTCTTTGCCGAGGAATAGCGGGATGGCCATCTTGCTCATCGATTCGGGGGCGAGCTGCATCAGCTCTTTCATCCGGACTTTTTCCTTTTGCTCGTTGGGAACTTCGATGCCGACCGTGTCCTTGCCGGGGATCGGCGCCACGATGCGGATGGTCTCGGCCTTCAGCGCGCGCTGGATGTCATTGGTGAGCGCCGAGATCGCCGAGACTTTCACGCCCGCGGCCATCTTGATCTCGTACATCGTGATTACGGGTCCGGTATCGATTTCGACCACCTGCGCGTCGATGCTGAATTCTCGCAGCGCCTGCTCGAGAATGGCCGCTTTCTCGCGGACGAATTTCTCCTGAATTTCGCTGTAGCCGTGCTCCGGCTCCGCCAGGCAATCCCACGCCGGCAATGTATATTCGCCCAACTCCCGCGGGGCGGGCGGGGTGATCTGGCGCGGCTTCAGGATGCTCGGCAATTTTACGATAATGTCCCTTCGGATCTCGGGTGGTCCCATCACCGGCTTTTGCTCTTCGGGAGGCGGAATGACGGCGGGTTCCGAAGGCATCGGGTCGGCGTCGTCCAGATGCGCCCCATCCGCCGCGCCTGCCGCGGGTTCGTCGCCGTGGTAGGAAAGATCGATGTCGGCGTCGATCTCCGGATCGTCGGCGCAAGCGTAATTTGCGATGACTTTTCGCCCCGGCGGCGCCATCGTCGGATCGGTGTCCAAATCATCGGCGTCGTCAATCCGGTCGGCGACGACCTCCGCGATCGCCTGGGCGGCGACGCTCGATTCGCCGGTGCTGGTCTTGCCCGACCGTTTGCCCAAAAGCACCGGCTGCTGAGTCGGATCATCGGGATCGATGATCTGCAACGGCGCGGGCTCGGCCTGAACCTTGGTCTTTCCGCCCGCATCGGTCGATTGTTCCCCGGCGGTCGGCGGTTTCTTGGGCTTCAAGACGCGCACGGGATTGGCGGCCTTCGCCGCGGCCGATTCGCGCGTGACAAAACGCGGCAACGACGGCAGCCTGGGGATCGAAACAAAATTCCAGTTGATCTCAGGCGCCTTGGCCTTGGCCATGACGATCGCGTTGCCGACCACGCCCGGCGCCCGCAGCACCAGCTCATCCGCCGCCAGCAGCAGTCCGACCAGCAGCGTGGCGACCAGGATTAATCGCGTGCCCCAGACGCTGAAATACTGATGTAAAAAATGGGCCGCGCCGATGCCCAAAATTCCGCCTTGTCCTTCCGGAAATCCATCGTACGACCCGGCTTTGAAGTGATTCACAAGCGCCGCGAACGCCGTCGCCAGCAGCACCAGGCCGACGCTGCGCATCCACAGGTCGCCCACCCGTCCGTGATAGATAAATAACGCCAGGCAAACGCCCGTGAAAAACAGAATGGGAAACACCCCTTGCCCGACCGCCAGGAACGCATAATAAGCCAGAAAGGCGCCGGCGTTTCCGCAAAGATTGAGCGTCGGCGGATTGGGATCGATCGCGTGGCTCGGCCAATCCGTCGGATGAAAACTTCCGAGCGCCAGGAGCATGAACGCCCACAAGCTGCAAAGCAGGAACAGCGTCACGTTGCGAGGTAATGTCTCTCGGTCCATAAAATTCTCTGGAGGAATAAGTTGTTAGTTGTTAGTTGTTAGTTGCCAGTGAATGAAGAAATCGGTGTTTGCATTTACTGGCAACCGGCAACTAATAACTGGCAACTTATTCTCCCGTATGCCCAAACCCGCTGGCGCCTCTTTCAGTCGAATCCAGTTCATCGACTTGGATCAGTTCGACCACCGGCACAGGCACGATCACCATCTGCGCGATCCGCATTCCGCGTTCGACCGTGAACGCCACGCGTCCAAGATTAATCAGTGGCGCGCGCACCTCGCCCCGATAATCGGAGTCGACAGTGCCCGGCGAATTGACGAGCGTAATTCCATACTTGCTCGACAAACCGCTTCGTGGCCGAATCTGGGCCTCATATCCCATCGGCAGCGCCATGCGAAAACCACATGGAATCAGCCGGATTTCACCCGGCTGCAAAACCGTCGGGTCCGAGACGGCCGCGGCAAGGTCAAACCCCGCCGCCTGGCCGGTCATCCGCGCCGGCAGCGGCAGGTCTTCGGTCCCGGCCACACGCACAATCTTTACCGTTATCGGGCGAGACACGATTTACACTCCAACAAACCTAGAAGGGGCCCCTGGCGCATCATTGCGCATCATTTTAAGAAAAAAAGGGGCGAGCATCACCCGTTCACGACGCACGCCCTTCTGAATACGCTGATTGTGGTCCGTCGTCCGTCGCCTTTCATGCTCACCGCGCCGTCAGGTCAACAATATACAAACAAACCCGGCGGCAAGAAGTCTTGCGCCACGCTACAATCCACCTGCTTGGCGACACCGTTTTTCTGTAGGATCCACCCATGTCGGCAGCCGTCGATACGCTTTGGAATCTCACCACCGGTCGGCCGCAGATATCGCCGGTCGCTTTGGGGGCGGCCATCAGCGCTTGCATGGAAGACCGCAATCTCGATTTTCGTACCCGCCTGCTCATTCGCGACAGTTTAGACGCACTGGAGAATCATTGGGGTCGCCAGCGATTGGACGATTGGCTCAATTCCATCTCAAATCCCAAGATTTCCGAAGATGTTCGAGCCTGGGATTTGGGGCGGATTGGTTTTCCGTCTTTAGAAAGTCGATTTATGGAACCCATTCAAGCCCAAACCGTGCGGCAATTTCTAGAGGACCTCGGAGCGCATGTACGGAAACCGACGCGATTGGAGATTGGCGGAGCAATCGCGCTCATTGTAACCGGAAATTTGTCGCGAAGCACGTCCGCCCTTGGGCCGGAATTGGCGGAAGCAATTCCATTACCTCCGGACGCAACCGGAGCGGATCGACTCCCACTCCTTTGAAGACGGTTCGGCCGACGCCGCAACTCCCATACGCAAGACCTCGAAGGATGTGTTTCGGCGATATGTCGGGCGATCGCTGCACGCATGCGAACTGATCCGCAAGGACGAGAACAAGCCGTGCGCGTTTGGTGAAGCGCTCGCAGGTGACGTTAAGAGAGCCGAAACATCGCCAGGAGCCGCGTATGAATATTCGAGCCGGCGATCGGCGCGTAATTATGTCAACGCCGCAAGATCGGCATTCAATTGAGCGACATCAAATCCTTCCGGCGTCTTACCCGCCTTCAGGTCTTCGTCGGTGAGGTAGACGATCGACTCATCGTTATATTTTGTGAAAAAAGCCGGCGTCATTTCCTGCACTTTTCCCCAGGTGACGATCAGCAAATTACCGTTGCGGCGACCGACGAGCGGGATGTAATGGCCGCCGTCAATCTTCGCGCCCTTTACCACGTCCCACGGCTTGCCCGCGTTGAATTGATCCATGGCGGAACTGGGAAAATTGATGCCGATGCCGACGGCGCCGAAGAGATAGGAGGCCGCAAGGTGCTGGTCGAGGTTTCCCTTTGCGATCGCGAGATACGCGACCACCTTGTGGCGCTTGCCGCTGGCGTCGAGGATGCCGGTCTTGCGGCGATAGCTCGCCGCCAACTGCATGTCCGTGCCTTTGTCGGTGGAGGGATCGTTTGGTTTAAACCCGGTGACTTTGGCGTAGTCGCTCAGGACGCATTTGTCGTTGAACTGCACCGTGCAGCCGGACTCCATGCACCACATTTCGGTTTCATGGCCGGCGCCGGCCCAGACGCAGTCGCCGTACTTGTCGTTCCCGAGCATGCCGAAATTCGAGACCAGTTCGTAGTGGCCAAAATTAGCCGGCGGCGTCGGCAATTGTGACTTGGTAAGGTATGTCGAAAGTTTCATCGACACCGCGCCAGGACGGGCCTTGGTTTTGCCAAGCTTGTACTTGATCTGTTCGCTCATGGTTTTCCTCCCGAAAATGATTTGCGACTAACCTGTTCCGAAATCCGCCGAGAAATTATCGGCGGATGAATGGGCGCATCAGAACAAGAATTCGCTGATTACGCAACACCTTGTCATTCGCAATGACGCATCTTTTTCGGGAGGAATGAAAATGATTGCGCTTCACGCAGCCGCGAGGCTTCGGCTCGGCGATTGGTCGGCGATGCGGCTGGCGAACGCGCGCCACAGCCGCCAGACAACCAGGAGAACGACGATCAGCCCGGCGACGAACAATATCTTGGATAGCGGGCTGGTAAAAATCAGGAACAAGCCGGCCGAGAAGGTGCCGGCGCCCAGCAGAATGCACACCGGGAGCGTCAGCACCCACGCCAGCAACAGGTTTCGCAGGGTGTTCATCTGCAGGCCCGAATGGTTCGCCGCCATGGTCCCGGCGACCCCGGACGACAGAACGTGGGTCGTGCTGACCGGCAGGCCGAACATGTCGGCGGCGCCGATGGTCAGCATGGCCACAAGTTCGGCCGACGCGCCCTGCGCGTAGGTGAGATGTTCCTTTCCGATTTTTTCCCCGACGGTGGTGACGATGCGCTTCCAGCCGATCATCGTGCCCAGGCCAAGCGCCAGCGCGACGGCGACCTTCACCCACAGAGGGATATACTGGGTGGCGCCGGTGAGTTGCTTTTTGTAGTCGGTCAGGGCTTTGTCTTCCGTGGGATCGGTGATCAGCTTCTGTGATTATCGCGGAGGGAATTTGCCTCGCGCTGGCGCCGTTCAGTATTTGGATGTCGCGCGGTCAGATTCGTGCCTGGTGGGAGCGGCGAAAGCGATACGCCGCCAACGGCTACGACATTCTTGCGATCAAGCGGGCCGAGGCGGAGAGCCGGCAAAAGAAATTTACGGATCAGCCGGAAGAAAACGCGATCACATCAGACGAAACGGTTTGAGCCACGGCGGTCATGCTCCCGCCAAAACCCCGCGTAAACTGATCGGCTTCCAAATCCGGGACAGGCTGGCCATCAACGCCTCCACGCACAACATCAGCAACACGATCGCGATCGGCATCGTCCATTTCGGCTCCGGCTCACCGAGGTTCGCCACTTTGGTATGAAGTTCCGCGACGGAGCGCGCGATCATCACATTGTCCCCCGGCTCGACCAGCGATGGCGGCGGCGAATAAAACAGTTCCGACTCGTTGGAAGGAAGCTGCACATTCGTGATGGCCATCGGCTCGGCGCCGCCCGGCTTCAGCCAGGAATAGAGGCCGGGAGCATTGGCCGCGCCAAATGGAAATTGCGTGACGCCGCCGGCGTGGCTGGCTTTTACGATGGTCGTGTCGCCGGCGGGGCCCTGGAGGGTCATGCTGTCAAACGCTTCAAACTGGCGGCCGATGAGGGTGAGGGATTGCCCAAGCTCGATGTTCTGGGCATCGCCGCGACCGGCGGAGCGCTGGCACATCCGAACCATCAACGGCAAAAACAGCGGGTGCGTGGCGATATTGGAATAATCCCCGCCGGGCAAAGTCGCGACCGTGTAGACCTGGCCGGCGCCGACGGGCTTGCGATAGAGGAGGCCTTGGGAATGCAGGCCGGGGCCGGGATCCCGGGGAAAACAATTCAGCAGCAATGTCGCTTGTGGATCGCCGGAGAACGGAACGATTCTCCGCACGACCATGCTGTGGATTTGAAAGCGTTCGTCGGCGAAACCCGCCAACAGCGGGTCTTGCTGTGCGGCCACCGCGACGCTGCTGTATAGCGCCACGTTCACCACGATCGGCTCCGACGGGAGAATTGATTTCAACGCCGCCTTCTGGTTGTCCGGCAGTTTGGGCCACGTCTCTTCAAGCCCCGGACGAAGAAAAAGGACGAGCGTCCCGCCGCCGCGGACGAAGCTGATCAGGCGGGCAACATGAGCGGCGTCGGGCCATTCGTCGGCCAGCATGACGGCCGCGGAGGCGTCGGGAGAAATGTCTTTTCCTTGCTTGACTTTCAGCGACCAGCCGTCCGGATGCGTTCCTTCGCTCGGATCGAGCGCCAGCCAGACGGCGCGCTGCATATTCCCGGCGGCGGGATTGCCGAGAAACGTCACGCTCTGCTGCGGCGGGGTTTCGATGAGCTGCGATCGCGTGTTATCCCATGCCATGTCGTCGTCGTCCTGAAACGACGCCTTCAGCATCATCCACCGCTGAGCCGGCAGATGGAGCGGAACGCGCAGCCGCGAATGTCCGGCGGCGTCGAGATTGGCCACCTGCACGCCGCCGTCAAGCAGCTTCTTGTCGGCGACGCTCGCGATCGAAACGCTTACCGCGCGCGACGTGTTCGGCCGGCCCGTCACATCGACCACCGCTTCGCTCCCGATGCCGACGGTGGGCTGGGCGGGATCGATCGATACCTTGCTGACGCCGGCGTTACGCGGATCGTCGGGATGCAGATCGATCATCACGAGATGAACGCCTTTCGGCTGCGTCATCTCGCCGGGGAATTCGTGGCGCTGAAAATCGGAGATGACGACGAGCCATTTATCCTCGGCGTGTTGCCGTTCGAGCAGATCGGCGGCCGCCGCCACGCGATCGACCAGCGGCCGGGGATTGGCCTGCGGCGCGAGCGGGGCCCACTCGGCTAAGATTTCCCCCGCGGCATGAAGTTGTTCGGTCTGGCCCGGCGGCAAATTTGGACTGCGAAAAATCGCCACTTTTGTGTTGGCAAGCTGACTGCCCAGCAGTTCCCGCACCGCCGTGTCGGCCTTGGCCAGCAACGGCTCGTGATGATCCAGAAGCTGCATCGAATAGCTCGTATCGACGACGATCGCCGCGATCGAAGACTTGCCCGGCGCCGCCCATCCGCCGCTGAGAAGCTTGGCCGGCTGCGCGACCGCCGCGATCAAAATCGCCAGCAGGATCACACGGACGGCCAGCAGGAGCCATTTCTGAACGCGCTTGCGGGCGGCGGTTCGCTGCACGCTCGCCTTGATAAATCGGATCGTGCTGAAAAACACCACCGGCGATTTTTTTTGATAGAGCAGATGCAATAACACCGGCAGCCCCGCGAGAGGCAGTGCGAGGAGGGCGCCGGAGAAAAGGAAGGTAAGACCCATAGCCGGAAAAACCCGAAAGCCGAAACAAGGAACTCAAATCCGAATCAAAACCTGATCCGGTAACGGCCCCTTTTGTTCTCCGTTCTTCGCGTCGTCAACTTCTCCGCGACATCAACCTCACCAGTGCCCGATCGCAGGGAACGTCGGTGAACATCTCGTGATATTCCACGTCGGAATCCGTGCAGGCTTTGCGAACCGCGGTGATGAATTTTTCTACTTCCTGCTTGTAAGTGTCGCGCAGATCGCGCGGGTCAACCTGAATTTTTTCGTTCGTCTCCAAATCCTGAAACGTCAGCATTCGATCATAGGGCAGATCGATCTCCGCCCGATCCAGAATGTGCAGCACCATTCCCTGATGCTTTCGATAGCGAAGATGCTGCAGAGCCTTCACCAGATCGGCCGGCTCGACCCACAGATCGGTCAGCAAAATGACCATGCTGCGGCGGGGGAGCCGCTCGGCCAACCCGTGAAGCTGATTGGCGAGATCCGTCGAGTTTCCCGGCTCGAGCGCCTCCATCGCCTTGAACATCCGGTCAAGGTGAGACGGGGATGATCCCGGCGGCATTTCCCAGCGAACCGCCGCGTCGATCGCCGACATGCCGGCAAGGTCCTGCTGCGTGGAAAGAAGATACGCCAGGCAGGCGGCTACCTTGCGGGCGTAGTCGAATTTTTCTCCGAAGCGCATGGAGCCGCTGGTGTCGAGAACCAGCGTGGCGCGCAGGTTGGTTTCCTGCTCGTAAAGCTTGACGTAATAGCGATCGCTCCGGGCATAGGCGCGCCAATCCATATGGCGGATTTCGTCGCCCGGCATGTACTCGCGATGCTCAGCGAATTCGACGCTGAAACCCTTGTGCGGGCTCTTGTGCTGGCCGGTAATGACGCCCTCTACCACCTGGCGGGCCATGAATTGAAGCTTGCTGACCTTGGCGGCGTCGGCGGGATCGAAAAATTGATATTTGATGGGCATCGGTGAAGATCAGGCGCAGGTCATGAATTCCAACTGCATTCCGCCATACTCGCGCAAATCGTAACGCTTTAGACCCGGAAGCTCCAGCGCATCGGCGGCGTCGTGGCGAAAGATCACCGCCCCATCCGCGGCGAGATGAGCCGACACAAAAACTCCGGCAAGCGTTTGCAGGTCCGCCGGGCGCTCGCGCAAAAAACGATAGGGGGGATCGAGAAAAATGATGTCGCCGCGATCTTTCGCGTCCGGCGCCGGCGCTTGCGCGAACCATTTGAACAGGTCGCCGGCGATGATCCGGCATCGATGTTCATCGTCCATGGCGGCGATATTTTTCTTCAGGCGCTCGATCGCGGAACGATCGGCTTCGAAAAACTTAACGGCCGCCGCTCCGCGGCTGAGGCATTCCAACCCCATGCTTCCCGTGCCGGCAAAGCAGTCGTAAACCCGTGCATCCTCCAACGTCGGCGCGAGAATATCGAAAAGTGATTGCTTTGCGCGATCGGTGATCGGCCGGGTCACGTCTCCCAGCGGCGGCAGAAGATTTCGCCCGCGATGTTTCCCGGCGATAATTCGCATTCATTGCAATGTAGCGGAAACACCGGTTCGTTTGCTAGAATGCATCGGCATGGCGGACAGAACCGTTCATTACGAAGCCGCGTTCGAAGCGTTTCTTCGCGAGCGCGGCATTCCCTGCGTCGCGGTGGACGAGGCAAAAAAAGCGCTTTTCGCCAATGCAAAACTGAAGAGTTTCGATTTCGTCGTTTACAGTAAGAACGGGCCGAATCTGCTCGTCGACGTCAAGGGAAGACAGGCCAGAAAGGGATCGGGCCGCAGTTCTTTCGAAACCTGGGCGACCGAACAGGACGTGACCGACCTGATGCAATGGGAGCAGGTTTTCGGCGAAGGATACAAGGCGGTTTTCACTTTCATCTATTGGATCGAGCCGCCCCTGACGCCCGAAACCGGGATGTTCGAACACAAGGGACGATGGTATTGGATGATGGGAATCGACCTTGGCGAATATCGCAATCACATGCGCCGCCGATCGGTTAAGTGGGAGACGGTCAGTCTCCCGGCGGAGGATTTTCGCTCACTTGCCCGACCGATCGACAACTGGTTATGATAAACATCATGAAATCACGCATCGGCGCCAAAACTCGATTTCTCGCGGCCGCTCTGAGTCTGGGCAGCGTCGTGTTTCCGGTCATCGGCGCCGGCGCCGCCGCGCGGGCCGACGATTTGAAAAATGACGCCCGGCTCGAGGGATATCATGAGCGGGTCATCCTCGACGCCGGCGGCGCGCAATACTACATGCTGTTTGGCCTGCTGGGCATTATCGGCATTTCCGTGATGTTCAAGGACGCCAAGCGCTCACACTTGGATTAAAACTAAATTTCCCCCCAACCAAAGGAGCCGACATGCGATCCAAAACCATCTTCGCGATGGGACTGTTGAACGTGCTTTTGCTGGCGAGCTTATGCTTTCGGCTCACGCCGATAGCCCACGGCCAAATCAGACCCGCCATGGGCAAGGCATCGGAATACCTCATGATTCCCGGTGAAGTCCAGGGGTTGCCCGGCGGCGCCGTTTACATCCTCGATACGCGCAACCAGTTGCTCTCCCTTCGCACCTTCGACGGCACGCGTTTCCAAGACATGCCGCCGATCGACTTGAATCGCATCTTCAGTAAGAAATGACGTTTCACGAGACAGTTCATTCTTCTCAATTTCTAATCGACAGGTGATATCATGTTAGACAAAAAAACATTCACGATCGGCGTCCTGACGCTGTCGGCGGTGATTCTCGCGGTGGCCAATATCCTCGCGCCTTCGCCGGTGACGGCATCGTACAATTCCGTGAAAGACAACAGCGACTTTCAAATGCAGACCGCAACCGCCGTCGGCGGCGGGGACGCGCTATACGTGACCGAAGGGCGCAGCGGGATCATGGCGGTCTTCACGTTTGACCCCACGCGCAAAACCCTGCTCCTTCAGGACGCGCAGCCCGTTCAAAACGCCTTCGCCAAGGCGATCTCGAATCTAAAGCGATAGGAGTTTCCGTGCGCAGTGAAGCTGTTGGCGGAAGTGACGGCGGGGGGGCAACCCAATCCAGTTGCGCAATTCGCCAAGACTGGACGCGGGATGAAATCGCCGCCCTCTTCAAAACGCCGCTCATGGAACTGGTCTTCCAGGCCCAGTCCGTGCATCGCCGTTATCACGATCCGGCCGAAATCCAGGTCTGCAAGCTGATCTCCATCAAGACCGGCGGGTGCCCGGAAGACTGCAGCTATTGCTCGCAATCGTCGCGCTATCGGACGGAAGTGAAAGCGTCGCCGCTGATGGAAAAAGAAGAAGTTTTGGCCATCGCCCGCCGAGCAAAGGAAGCGGGGGTGAGCAGGGTCTGCATGGGGGCGGCGTGGCGGGAAGTACGGGACAATAAACAATTCGATCGCGTGCTCGAAATGGTGACCGACGTCACCGCCATCGGCGTTGAAGTCTGCTGCACGCTCGGCATGCTTACCGAAGATCAGGCCAAGCGCCTCGAGGACGCCGGCCTGTACGCCTACAACCACAACCTCGACACCTCGCGCGAGCATTACGGAAAGATCATCACGACGCGAACCTACGACGATCGCCTCGACACGATCGCCGCCGTCCGCAAAACCAGCGTGACCGTCTGCAGCGGCGGCATCATGGGGCTTGGCGAAACGGACGCCGACCGCATTTCGATGCTGCACACGCTGGCCACGCTCGACCCGCATCCCGAATCGGTTCCGGTCAACGTGTTGTCTAAGGTCGCCGGCACTCCGATGGCCGGGGAAGCGGATGTGCCGGTGTGGGAGACGGTGCGGATGATCGCCGTCGCGAGAATGTTAATGCCGGCGTCGGTGGTTCGTCTGTCGGCAGGGCGGGCGAAGCTGTCACTCAGCGATCAGGCGTTGTGTTTCATGGCCGGCGCCAATTCGATTTTTTCCAGCGAGACAAGGCAGATGTTGACCCGTGCGGTGCCGTCGCCCGATTACGACGCCGACCGGGAATTATTGAACGTGCTGGGGCTGAAGCCGCGGATGGCGTTTAAGAATGAGGCGGCGCGGAGCGGGGCCGAAAATTCGAAACGCGAAGCGGATTCAATGGACGCGTGCGCAAAAAGCCAATGCGATGTAGCCGCGCATTTCCCGCATGAACGGCGATAAGACGGAATTCTTCCCATCGGCGCCGATGCGCGAAATCCGCCGTCAACTTCGTCGCGTCGGCTCCTGCGATTTCGTTGTGATTCATGCAATTATTTTTCCCCCATCCCCGTGCCGCGTGACCCGATCATTACGGGCGTCGGCCTCTCCACCGCGCTCGGCAATTGCCGGGAAGTCACCTGGCGAGAAGTGTGCGCCCGCGGCGGCGTCGTCGAGACGTCAAGTCTTCCTGGCGTGAACGCTGGCGATCAAGCGCGCGTCGCCGTGCTTGGTTGCCGCGTCGCGCGCGAGGCCGTTATCGACGCTCGATGGCGCGACGATGAAATTCGATCCGCCGCACTCATCGTTGGCACCAGCAAAGGGCCGGTCGATTTCTGGCTGAAGGCGCGCGACGAGCGCGATTCGCGGGAAGTGTTAACCGCCGATGCCGGATCGCACTTTGCCTTTGGACTTGCCGAGACAGCAACTGCGGTCGCGTCGGATCTTGGAATCGGTGGCCCGCGTCTCACGGTCTCCGGCGCATGCGCCAGCGGACTTATCGCCCTGATTCGCGGAACGATGATGATCCGGTCGGGCGAGGCTCGCCGGGTGATCGTCGTCGGTTGCGAATCGTCGTTGCATCCGATGTTCGCGGCTAGCTTTCGCCGGCTTGGCGTGATAGCGGCGGCGGGGCACGGATGCCGGCCCTTCGATCGGCGGCGAAGCGGATTTGTCATATCCGAAGCGGCGGCGGCGGTCTGTCTGGAAGCCCGAGACGACGGCGCCGATGTCTCCCGAACATGGCCGACCGTCGAGCGTTTTGCGATGGGAGCCGATGCGTGCCATCTCACCGCCGGCGATCCCGATGGCCTGACGCTAGGCCGAATGCTCGATCGCGTGATCGATGGCCGGCCGATCGATTTAATCCACGCCCATGGCACCGGCACGATCGCCAACGATCCGATCGAACTGGCGGCGATCGAAAGAGTCCTGCCGCAATTTTGCGATAATCCGCCAAGCGTCTATTCCCACAAAGGCGCACTGGGCCACAGCCTCGGCGCCGCCGGTTTGGTTTCGGTGGCGATCAACTGTTTGTGTCATCGGGACGGGATCGTTCCGCCGAACGTCGCGACGCGCGATCCGCTGGCGACGCGAAACGTGTCGTTGCGCTCCGATCTGCACCGGCGACCCATTCGCCGAAGCGCCGCCATCGCCGCCGGGTTCGGCGGGGCGATCGCGGCGGTCACGCTGATCAGCGATCCCCCGTGCTGGTGATTCATCTCGATTTTTTCTCGGATGCTTCACGTTGAAATTCGATCTGCGCGCGCAACTGGGCGATCCGTCCCGGCACGGCGCGTGGATCGACATGCGACATCACTCGCTCGGCATCCGCGAAATCACGCAGACCCAGATCCGGCTCCACGCACATCACATACGACTGCCAGCAGTCCGGCAGGCGATTCAGGCAGTCCTGACCCACGATTCGAGCCTCGCGGTATTGGCCGGCCGTCATGTATTGATTCACCACCAGTCCATGCAATCCCATCGAATTAGGGTGATCGCGAAGATCGGCCAGGTAAAGGGCGGCCGGATCATTGCAAAGTCGCGCATAGGTGAAGGAGCGGATAAAGCCGAGCGTCCCCAGAATAACAATGGCCGTCGCAAAGAAACGGGGAGGCAGCAGGAAATCGAGCAGGGCGGCTGCAAGGATCAGAAAGAAAGCCGACGGCATGTACATCAGCCGCTCGCCGAAGATCGTGCCGATGAGAACGAAAGCATTGCTGACGATGCCGTACGACATCGCGAAAGCCAACAGGCAAAACAACGTCGCAAACTTGCGGCGGCGAAACGACCATCCGAAGGCGACGATCCACGCGAAAAGCGCGACGACGCCGATATAAACATACGGCTCGCGCCAATTCACCGTCCAACCGATCACGCGGGCGCTATAGTCGATCGACAATTTTGTCGGCGCCACAAGCAGGCCCATATACCTGCCCAACAACGTCAACGGCATGAGAATCTTGTCGCTCCCCATGCTGAGAACCAGAGGATTCACCGCCCAATCCAAACTCCTTCGATCCCATCCGAAGCCGAATGTTTGCTCACGAAAGATTAAATAGGCGGCGGTAATCAAGCAGACCGCCGCCGTCAGGAGATTCATCGCCCCCCTTTCGACTTTCACGTTATCGGACGTTGAATGTATATTTAATATTTGCCGTCTATAAAGCGTCAATGCCAACAGCATCGCCGGAAACAGGATGCCCTGTTCCTTGCTGAGCAGCGCGGCGACGGCGCATGCCGAGATGGCCGCGGCTCGCAGGCTCGTCATTGGCCTGAGAAAAAGTATCGATCCAACAAGTGTCGCGAGCGTGCAAAGCAGTTCCGCCCGTCCCACCAGGCCCGCCACGGCTTCGACATGAATCGGGTGAACCGCAAACAGAATCCCGGCGGCGCAGGCGATTCGAACATTGGTCAGTCGCCGGGCAAGTTCCGCGACCGCCACTGAGGCGCCGGCGTGGAGCAACACGTTCACCAGGTGATAAATCCACGGCCGATCGCCGTGCAAGAAATACTCGATCGCGAACGTTAGGCAGGTGAGCGGTCGATAGAGTCGATCGACCGCGTTCGGCATGTAATCGCGCGTCCAGAACTGTGGCCATTGATCCGGATGGGTAAACCGCGGATCTTCCCTGAGGATCGTATCGTCGTAAAAATAAGATCCGCCAAGCGTGACGGCATACAACGCCAACGCCGCGACGGCCGCGAGGACGGTGGGAAGCCATCGGAAAATTCCTGGCGGCCTTACGACAGGTGCATGTGAAGCCCCTTCAGTTCGTGTGATTGAAATATGGGAAGGCATATCCAATTGCATCGCGCATGAAGTCGGCGAAACGCCGTTCTTGACCGCCGTCCGGAAAACCAATGGCCCGCCGCGACGCTTCAGCTTGCATTCGCAACATGCGAAGATTCACACGCGATAGAAAAGTTTACCACACCGCCCCCCTATCCGCCCCTGGACATCACGAGTTTAACATAACACTGATTATCGGACGTAGGTAGGGGAGTAAACCGCTTATACGAAACACGAAGGTTTTCGGCCGCTTTCGTGAGTGAACCGGGATCATGTGCGGTCTCGTCAATGTGTGTTGCCCAGAACGGACGACAATCGACCCACTGAACGGAGCACGCCCAGATAGTTGCTCTTTTCGTTGAACTGTTCGCTGACGAGATTGAGCTGCGCAGATAATAAATTATCCTGCTGAGTCAGGCGGTCAAGATTACTTACCGATCCAAGTTGATAGGCGCGCTCGGAAAGCTCGAACGCCCGTTGTGCCGCCTCGACTTCAACTTGAAGGTCCGCGATCTTCTCGCGGCTGCCCTGGAGGTTTTGAAAATTCTGGTTTACGTCATCGACGACCTGCCTCCAGGTCTGAGTCTGCAACAGCCCCGCCTGCCGATAGACGCTCCAGGCCTTTCGGATATCGGCCTCGATCGCCAGTGCCGAGAAGATCGGAATGTTTGGGGAAAAAACGCTGCTCCACTTCTCCAGGGTGGCTGGATCGTTGTAGAGAAAATAGCTGAAGTTGATGGTGACCGACGGGAAATATTCCCGAATGGCGGCTTCGAGGCTGAACCGGGCGGCCGCGACGGCACGGGCGGCGGCGATCAGATCCTGCCGGGCGGCCGGGGCCTGGCGTTGCCATTGATCGAGCGTGGGGACGTCGGCGGGCGGATCGAATGCGTCGCTGAGCGGGCCATTGATGCTCCGAACGCCGATCAAGCGGGCCAGCGCGCTGCGGGCGTTGGACGAGTCGGAGCGGGACTGCACCAGGGAAACGCGCGTGGCGGCCAGGTCGGCCTGGGTCTGCGCCAAGTCCAGCGGCCGAACGTTGCCGAGCCGTAGCCGAGCCTCCTGATCGCGCACCTTCTCGGCCTTGAACCTGAGACTACTTTCGTAGACGGCGGATTGCCGCTCGGCTTTGAGAACGGCATAGTAAGACTGCACGACCTGTAAGAGAATCGTCTCCCGCTCGTCCAGAAGGAGCTGCGCCCGCTGCTCGGCGGTGCGTCCGGCGGCTTGCCAGTTCGCCGCGTTCGCCAGCGATCCGGTAATCGACGCGTTGAGCGGCACGGTGAACTGATGCACCGTGCCGGAACTACCGCCGACCAACTGTTGAATGGTCCCGGGCAGTCCCACCGTGCTCACGGCGGCGCCATTCGCCAGCGAATAGGAAGGCGCCAGCGAGATCGTCGGCAGAAACGTCCCCGCCTGCCGCATTTTCTCGGCGAGCGCTTGTATGTAGTCTTCGCCGCGAGAGGCGATGGTTTCATTGTCGGCGTCGGCGAGTCTTAGGGCGGCGATCAACGTCAGGGCGTCGGCGGACTCGAATGCCGCCGGCGCGACGGCTCGATCCCGACCCAGAATTTCTCGATATTGCCCGACGTCCCCCGACCAGTTCGTGCAACCGCTTTGTGAGAGTATGAGAAACAGGGCGCCGACGATCGCGGCGATTTTTTCCGTCGCAATTTGTTGTTTATTAATAGCGGTCCCGCTTGCGGGTCGTTTTGTCGCCCGCGCGATTAACCTCGAGCAGTTGTCGGGTTGTTCGCGCGTTTCTACGTTTAGCGGCCCCGCTTGCGGGACGTTTTTCGCGACGCAAAGTCGCTTCACCAACGTGAGAAATGCTCTAAATGAACTTGCGCGACTACGCGCCCCACTCCCTCGCCCGGTAATCCGGGAGAGGGTTGGGGAGAGGGTTTTTCGAAACGATGCAAGTCGCATAAAATCCATAACCGTCAAAGAAACCTTCACCCTGCCCTCCCCCGGAGTACCGGGCGAGGGTATGAAAAAAAACGCGCGTGATCGCGCAAGAATACTTTAAACATAGAAAGGAATTGTCCCGCAAGCGAACGCGTTAAACGAACCGGATCGTATGCGAAACCTGTTTCGCGGTTACTCATAGCGCAAGGCCTCGATGGGATCCAGCTTGGCCGCCCGGCGCGCCGGGTAGTACCCGAAAAAAATTCCCACGGCCGCGGAAAAACCAAGCGCCAGCATCGCGCTGGACGGCGTTACGATCAGCCGGATATTCGCCTGAACCGCCGAGACGACCTCGGCGGTCAGCACCCCCAGCACGACGCCGATGAATCCGCCCGTCCCGCTCATGACGACCGATTCGATCAAAAATTGGCGGAGAATATCGCGCCGCTTGGCGCCGATCGCTTTGCGCACGCCGATCTCGCGCGTGCGTTCGGCCACGGTGACGAGCATGACGTTCATCACGCCGATGCCCCCCACGAAAAGCGAAATCCCGGCGATGCCGCCGAGCAGCACCGACAGGATCGTGCTGATGGTCGAGGTGGCGCGGATAATCTCGGCCATATTGTGGACGTTGAAATCGTTGTCGGCGTCGCCGGCCAGGCGGTGGCGTTTGCGGAGAAGGCGGGTCACTTTCGCCTGCACGGCGTCCAGTTGGGATTCGTCGGTGGCGCTGAGGTCCACTTCGTTGAGCCATTCGACGCCGAGAACCTGCGCCATCGCCGTCGTGTAGGGAATGATGATCTGGTCGTCGGGGTTGAACCAACCCTGGTCTCCCTTGGCCTTGAGAACCCCGACGACGCGGTAATGCACGCCCTTGATTTCGATCCATTGGCCGATGGCGTCGTCGAAGTTTTCGCCGAAGAGATTTTGCGCGGTGGTGGGTCCTAAAACGGCCACGCGAGCGGTGCCGTCACAATCAGCGTCGGTGATGATCCGGCCGCGCTGCACCTGAAATTCGCGGATCGCAAAGTAGGCCGGGCCCGTCCCTAAAAGGCTGGGACGGGTATTTTTGTTGCCGCGCTTGGCTTGCACGCTGCCGCGCACGACCGGCGCCACCCGCGTCACTTCGGCGAGTTTGAGCATGGCGAGGGCGTCGGCGATTTTCAGATTCTGCTGGCTGCCGGAGATGACGCCATTGGAACCGCGCTGGCCGGGGGTGACCATGACTACGTTGGTGCCGAGCGAAGTCATTTGGGTGTTAATCTTTTTCTGCGCGCCCTGCGCCAGGGCCAGCGCCGAGATGACCGACCAGACGCCGATGATGATTCCCAGCATCGCCAGCGCCGACCGCAATTTGTTGGCGACCAGGCTTCGCATGGCGAGTCTGACGATGGTCCAGAAGATCACGGCACGCCTCCGATGGCCGCGATTTCGGGCGCCGGGGAAGCCAGCGACGCCGGGGCGACGATCTTGCCGTCGCGAATATAGATTTCGCGACGGCAATGGCGTGCGACCCCATGGTCGTGGGTGACGACGAGGATGGTGCGGCCCTGTTCGTTGAGCCGCTTGAAAAGCGCCAGCACTTCCTCGCCGGTTTTGGTGTCCAGGGCGCCGGTCGGTTCGTCGGCGAGGATAATGGCCGGATCGTTCACGAGCGCGCGGGCGATGGCGACACGCTGGCGCTGCCCGCCGCTGAGTTGATTCGGCTCGTGGTGCATCCGATCGGCCAGGCCGACGATGTCCAGCGCCTTTTCCGCCTTTTCGCGGGCGTGTTTTCCGCCGACGTAATGAATCGGCAACTCGACATTCATCAGCGCGCTCATCCTCGGCAACAAGTTAAACGTCTGAAAAACAAATCCGATTCGCAGCGCCCGCTCCTCGGCCAGTTCGTCGTCGTTGAGGGTCGAAACATCTTCGCCGGCCAGGATATATTTTCCGTTGTCGGGCCGATCGAGGCAGCCGAGGATATTCATGAGCGTGCTTTTTCCCGAACCGCTTGGCCCGCGAATGGCGAGCATCTCGCCGGCCGCGACGCGCAGGCTCACGTCGTCCAGCGCGTGCACGGTTTGCCCGCCAAGCTCATACGACTTCACCAGGTTTTCGGCTTCGATCAACATTGGAGGTTTCGGTTTTGTCGATGCGGAAAGAATGGCCCAGCGCCCAAATTCCAATTCACGGATCAGTGGAGAGAGAAGACCTGATTCCGGTCAACTCCGCGGGAGCGAGCCTTATCTCCTCCCTCTTTTCTCCGCGTTTCGGCGTTCGACCAAGCGATGTATTAAAGTAGTTTCCACGTTGGCGCGGCGAGCTTTGGTCGCGAAACACGCCCCGCAAGCGGGGCCGCTAAACAAAGGAGCGCTACGGCGACCCGACAAATGCTCTTCGGCGGATCAAACGCCGACCGATCAGCGCGGCGGCGGACCTTTGCCTTTGCGGTCCTCGGTATTCCACTTGGTCGGCAATTCGGCGGTGGAGACGAACACGCGGTCTCCTTCATTTACGCCCGAAAGAATCTCCACGTAATCTTCGCCCTGCAATCCAAGCGTGACCGCTCGGCGTTTGCCGTCACTCATGGTGACGAACGTGTTGCCGTTTTCGTGCGTGACGGCATCCGCGGGCAGCGTCAACACGTTTGCGCGCTCGGCCTGGACGATTCTGACGTTGCCGGTCATCTCGGGCCGCAATAGATCCTTGTGCTCGTCGAGCACTTCCACCTTCACCTCGAACGTCACGACGTTGGACGAATTTACGCCTTTGGTCGCGATCCGCGTGACCCGGCCGACAAACGTGCGGTCCAAAAAACTGGCCACCGTGATTCGTGCCGCCTGCCCGACCTGGACCTGGCCGATGTCGCTCTCGTCAACGGTCGCCGTGACGAAAACGTGCGACAGATCGGAGAGCGTGAGGATGGTCGTCCCGCCGCTGAATCCGCTCATGCCCGACGCGACGATGGCGCCTTTCTGAACGTTGAGCGCCGAAAGAACGCCGTCGATCGGCGCCGTCACCGTGGTGTAGGCCAACTGTTGCTTTTGGATTTCCAGCGTTACTTGATCGGCTTGAAGCTGTGCCTCGGCGGTCTTGATCGCCTCGCGTTTGTACTCGACCTGGATCTGCTGCTGTTTCAGTTCTTCGATGGCGATCTCCGCCGACTGCATCGCCGCCTCGGCCGAAGCGGCTTCGGTCTGGGCGGTTTCCAAATCCTCGGGCGAACCGAGTTGTTGCTGGACGAGTTGCTTTTGCCGATCGGCTTTCGCTCGAAGGTTCCTGGCCTTTACTTTCGCCGACGCCAGTTCCGATTCGTCTTTATGGCGGGTGGTCACCAGATTTTGCTCGGCCTGCTCGAGATCGAACTTCGCCTGTGCGACTTTCACCGCCGACTGCGCGACCGCCGCGTCGGCCGAGCGAACGGCCAGTTGCTCGTCGGTCGGATCCAACTGGCAAAGCAGGTCTCCCTTCTTCACGCTCTGGCTGATATCAAACGGCAGCTTAATGATTTCGCCGCTGGCCCGGCACTTGATTTCGACGTCCAGGTTCGAGACGACTTTGCCGGACGAATCGACGCTTTTCTCGACCGTGCCGCGCGTGACGGTGACCAGTTCAGTGGAGCTTCCCGGCGCCGTCGCCGCCGGCGCCTTCGCCCGCCGCCACCACCACCATCCCCCGGCGGCCAGCAGGACGACGACGACCGCCACGATCGGCCAGCGCCGTTTTTGCCGGCGTCGGCGCGGCGCCGTACGGCTTGCCGGGGATGCCGCCGGCGCCAACGGCGGATTGGACGGCGGCTCAACGCCCGACGGATTGATCGTCGTGTGCATGGCGCCATTATTCCGATCGCCGCGCCGGACGCAAAAGTTGCGCAAATCCCACCTTCGCGGCGGAAAATCCAACCTCCGATTTCCTGCGGCAAAACCCCCTTTGCGCGGGTACGATGGATTTCCTGTCCGATCTTCAGCCGACCGTCGAAATCGATTACGAGAATCCGGACTGGGCCGACGCCGCGATCGAGGCGGCATGCCCTCTCTGCGCCTATAACCTCCGCGGCCTAAGCGATCCCCGCTGCCCCGAATACGGCTACCAACTTGATTGGCCTGGTATGGATATTCCGCGGCGTCATCATCCGCTGAGAGCCATCCTGGCGCCAACGACCGGCGTTATTCGCTCGCGGAGCGGCGCGCGAGAATCGGCGGGTCGATTTATACCAGACCCGCATTGAGCCGGTCGTGGAAGACCTCATACTTTTTTCCCCATCAAATTCTGAATCATAAACCGCTCCAATCCCTCGTAATCCCGCGCATCGACATATCCTTGCCACGCCGTGCGGTCGATCGAATGAACCAGATCCACCAAATCCAGGAAAATTTCCTTCGAGTGTTTCAAATGCGCAAACGCTTTATCGGCGGGTTGCGTTCTCATCGCCTTGACGTCGAGACCGATCACCTCGCCCGCCCTTCCGTATCCATTTCGAACCAGCACATCCGCCTGATTAAATGCCCGGCGCAAATCGACCGACCCGAAGGTTTTATCCTGATCGTATTTCAACCCGTTTTGATCATTGAGATGCACGCCCCACAACTTATTGTGAAACATGGCATACGCGAATTCATCGCTCGGATCGAGACCGGCAAGAATCGCATGGGCCGATTCAATCAGCACGCCAACCCGGGTCGGATCGATGCTCTTGTATGCCAGCGCCAGGAAGTGGCCGGTCGTCGGCAGATACATCAGATCCATCGGCTCGTTCGGTTTCATCTCGCCCATCACCTTGATCTTCTTGTCGTAATCCAGAATGGCGTTCAGAAAATCGAGCATCCGATTAAAACTGGTGACGGCATCCTTGCTCTCGCGAATATAGGTTCCCTCGCGGGCCGGCCACCAGACGAATCGATCGGTGCCGAGGATGCGGGCGACGTCGCACGTTCGCTTGCCCCGCTCGATCGCCCATTTGCGATCGGCGGCGTTGTTGCTGGTGACGGGGCCGTCGATTCCGTGCGCGTCTTCCCAATGGCGCGGCGCGCAGATTTCCGCCTTCAGGCCGTGATCGTCGAGCAGCTTGCGGATTTCCGCGGCTTTTTTCTCCCGGTCGGCGGCCGAGTAATCGTCGGGAACCGCGTCGTCGTCGTGGAACTGCACATAGTCAAAGCCAAGATCCTTAAACGCCTTGAGCTTTTCGATGAACGAGCGTTCGGGGCGGACGGTCGGGCCGAACGGGTCGGCGCCGGTATGAATGTTCCAGGGGCCGGCGGAAAATTTGAAATCCTTTTTAACGCTCCACTGCTGCGACGACATCGTTTCTCCTTCGCCAAATCCAAAACCGTCTCCGGCCACGACCGGGATGGGCAGGACAATGTAAAGGGAATCGCTCCGCCGTTCCAGTGTCAGACTCACCACGCGCGTTGATCATTATTCGCGTGCCGAATATTTTAGAGAACCGCCTGAGCCAGCAGGAGCATGCCGATACCGGCCAGGCCGAGGTACACGTATTTCAAAAAGGATTTTTCCGGGAGGCGATGATTCAGCGCCCGGCCGATAAATATCGCGATCAGCGCGGGCGGGAGCGACCACAGGTAATAATACGTCACCGGCCATTTCCACAGGCCCGCCAAAAAATAGGCGACCATGGTGATTGCGCTGGCGGGAAGGAAATATCCCTGAAGCGTGGCGCGGAAATGCTGGACCGACCATCGGCGCATCGACCCATAGATGACCAACGGCGGTCCGTTAAGTCCGTAGGCGCCCCCAAGCACGCCGGCGAAAAATCCGCACCCGAGCAGCCACGCCCGGCTGTCGCTTTTCAAGTGAATGCCGCGCCGGCCGCTCAATGAATAAATCGAATACAGGAGAATAAAGGCGCCGAGAATTATTTTTGTGTGGCGTTCATTGACGGCGGTCAGCCACCACAGGCCCAGCGGAATGCCGGCGAGCGTTGCCAATACCAGCCAGCTTGCGCTGCCGACGTGAATTTTTCGCCAATCCTGGACGACGATCACGCCGGCGACGGTGATCGAAAGTAGCACGGCCAGCGGCGCCGCGATATCGACGGGAATGCGAAGGGCCAGCAGCGGAACCGCCACGAGCGCCTCGCCGAATCCAAACGTCGAGCGGACCACGGTGGCGATGAAGACGACCAACATGACGAATAGAGTAACTGAGTTCACGCGCTGGTCTGATAGTCGCGGGGAATGGCGGCGTCAATGATCGGCGTCAGTGTTTGCACCGACGCGAGCCGGACTCGCATGGCGGCCACGTCATCGTCGCTCAGCCTGCTCTGGCAGTCAGCGACAATGCGCCGGGCGCGATCGATCGTCGACTGCCGGCAGTCGTCGTCTTGCGTGCTCACGGCGATATCTCCCAGCGCCCGAAGCAGCCGAAGACAAACAGCGCGGTCATGGGCGGCGTAGTGGCGAATCTGGTCAAAGGCCGACTCCAGCAATCCCTCGAAACTGATCCAGGGAACGATGACGCGCGCTTCGCCCGGCAAATCGAAGAGAACCGATTCCGGCTCCTGCCGGGCGGCGTACCGAATCAGGATTCGGCTCAACTGATCGATGCCGTTGATGGCCGTGCTTGGATCATTGACGGCCGGTGATATCGCGCGCAGGGCGATATCCACGATCTGCAAAACGCCGAATTCCACGTCCTGTTGAAGCGTGCGCGACGGCCCGATGTCGAAGGCGCCGCGGAAGGCGTCGCCTCCCTCCGGCGGCATCCGATCGGCGCCCGATATTCGCATGAGCGGAACGCCCGCCGGCACAAAATGGCCCACCCGGCGAAGAACCTGCACCCTTACTTGATACGTCCGGGCCAGTTCCATCAAGCGATCGACCTCGACGAACCGGATGTAGCCCGACTCGTCGCTGAGGATCATCCGATCCCACTTGATCGAGGCGACGGCGCCGCCGTGCGCTTGCCTGGGCGTGCGCGGCGCCGGCATCGTTTCATCGATGACCGCCTCGGTTTCGGCGGCGATGCGATCGACGATGAAGTTAACGCTGATCGCGTGCGAGATATGATGGATGAAAAAAAGCAGCCATCCGACGCACGCCACGGCCAGAATCATGGCGCCAAAAACGGTGGCCACCGGCGCGAAGGGCGTGGGCATCGACCGGGCCGCCGGGAGTGCGGCCATGCAGTAGCAGAACGTGCCCAGAAAGATGCCGAGCGTGCGCTGCGTCACGCGATCGCGCGAAAAACTCACGATGATCCGCGGCGAAAACTGCATCGACGCCAGCGTCAGCGTCATCAACAGGATGGCAAAGACGATCGACACGACCGTCATGATGGAGCTGGCGATCCCGGACAAAATCACCTGGGCCACCTGCGGATCGGCCCGAGACGGGAAAAGCACGGAGGGCGCCCAGGCGCTGGCGCCGGGGAATAGTTCTTCAAGCCATGAGAACACCGCCCCGGCGCATCCCAGCGACAGCGCCATGACGAGCGGGCGCACGAGGAATCCGCCGCGCAGCGTGTAGACCGCATGGCGAAACACAAGTGGAAGACGGTGATTTTTCACGGGCGCCAGCGCAATTCCAGCCTGGAGGAATGGCGGCCCGACCACCCTGAAAACCTGCGGCCGCCCGCGCGGCCGCACCCTTGCGGAACGATTAATCGAAAATGATAGCGTAAAGCGCGAAAGTTGAAATGGAAGCCGCCGAAAACGAACTTCAGCAGAGCGTTTCTCTGATTGCCGGCGCGTCCAACGTGCGTGGGAATGAGTTTCATCACCCGACGCCGGTTCTGAGGTGATCCGAAGAGCGGGATCGAAGCGTCGCGGTATCCGGCTCTTCGGAGTACCTCAGAACCGGCGTCACCACCAAACGCTCAGCCACGCGATACTCCCTTACACGAGCGCTCCTCCAAACGAAGACCCGCGCCACGCGGTGCAGCCAAAGCAATGATCGGCGCAATTGATCTTGCGCTGCAGGTAAGTCGTCGGATCGAAGTCGCGAATGTTTCCCGGCGTTTCTTTCCCGACGCCGATCTCCATGGCGCAGTTGAAGTCGCAGTCGTGCAGCGTGCCGTCCCAGCTCACGTGAAGCTGATGGCGGCACATCAGGCCGTCCAGCGTGTCGGGATTGAAGCCTGTCTGCAATTTTTCGGCGTAGCCGAATGCCTTGCCCTCCTGCTCGAGAGCGCGCTGAAATCGACCCACCGGCATGTTGGTCACCGTGAAAAGCTGGGTGAAGCGCAGGCCGTGGCGAATATCCAGCTCGCGCTTGTAATCGCGTTCGAGCGTGGATTGAGGACGCGGCAGCGCCGTCCCCACGGGATTATGAATCAAATCCAGCGGCAACGTCGGATCGATGCCATATCCGATGGCGTTGAGCTCTTTCATTGCTCGAATGCTGTCGCGATAGACGCCCCGGCCGCGCTGTTGATCGACGACCTCCTCCTCGTAAGACGGCAGCGACGCCACCAGGCGCACCCGGTGCTTTTTGAAAAAGACCGGCAGTTGCGTGTAAGGCGGCTTCAGCAGAATCGTGAGGTTGGTTCGAACGATCACCTGTAAATCGATTTTGCGGGCGGCCTGCACGAGCTTGCGGAATTGCGGATGCAGTTCCGGCTCGCCGCCGGTGATGTCGATCGTGGCCGCTCGCACTTTCCTGGCCGCGGTAAGGGCCAGTTGCATCGTCTCCCACGACATCTCCTCGCGACGGCGCGGAGAGGATTCGACGTGACAGTTCCGGCACGTCAGCGAGCAGCGGAGGCCGACGTTCAGTTGAACGCATCGGATAGAGATCGCCTTGAGCGGCCCGGCCACGGCCAGCGCCACCCGCCGGGCGAACGCTCCGGCGATAACCGGGTCGCGGCGAATCATCAGCGGTATGGCCATCGGTGCTCCTTCCCGTTCCGCCAAGGTTCCCACCCCGCGTGTATACGCCGGTGATGGGATTGCGTGAATGGTTAGGGAGCTAAGTGAAATTGGGAGCGAGACGTTAGACGTGAAAACGAAATCCGAAGCCCCTGAGACGAATCCGAAAGCCGAAATCGAGAATCCGAAAAAGGCTGAATGACCGAATATTCAATAGTAGGAGTTGGCACGCGATAATCGCACCAAAGGCCCGCCTCACGATGGGGCGGGCCTTTGTCGGCAATCAGCAATCGATCAATCGCGCTTGATGCACAAGCCGCCGATTCAGAATCCCCACGCCGACGCTCCATTGCCGGGGTAATCGTCGGTCGGAAGCAAATAGCTGTCGGCGCCATCGCACGGGAAGCGCGTATTGTCTAAGAATCCAATCTCTCCATGCGCGTCGAGGTAGCAATAGACACCGTACAAAGTGATTTGACATGCCTGGGAGTGTGCGATCGCGTGTACGAAGCGCATTCGCTCGCAACCCGCTCAAAATTATTCGGCTCGCGAATAGGTCGTGCACAACATTTCCATCGGCTCCGACACACGGCGATTGGATCCCCCTTTGCGTGCCGATAACATTTCCGTGGAACGTTGCAACGGGATTCGCCCACGCAACTAAACATAAGTGGGAAGCTGGTTCATTTTCATTATGAGGTGATTGGCATGTCGAAAGTATTTGGAAACTGGTGCGGCGGCAAAGATCACGTTCGTCCGGGCGCGTCCCGTCGCGAATTTCTCTATGTCGGCATGATCGGCGGCCTGGGACTCTCCCTCGGGGATTTCCTGCAGGCCCGATCCTACGGCGGCGAAATCGCCATGCCCGGCGCGACCGTCGGCTTAAAGGAAGGACCCGCCAAGTCGGTCATCCATATCTTCCTGCCCGGCGGAATGGCCAGTCATGAATCCTGGGACCCCAAGCCCGATGCCCCGATCGAATATCGCGGGCCGTTCACGCCGATCAAGACCAACCTCGACGGCGAAGTCTATTCCGAAATGATGAAGCAGACCGCGAGCGTCGCGGACAAAATCTGCGTCATCCGCTCGATGACCCACGGCGAAGCCGCCCACGAACGCGGCACGCACAACATGTTCACCGGGTATCGCCCCAACCCCGCTTTGCAGTTCCCCAGCTTCGGCTCGATCGTCAGCGAAGAGTTCGGGCCGCGGGCGAACATGCCGCCGTATGTGTGCGTTCCGGGAATGCCCAACATCTACGCCGGCTCGGGATACCTGAGCACCAAATACGGCCCCTTCAGCCTCGGCGCCGACCCGGCCCAGGGCGGATTCAAGGTGCGCGATCTTCAATTGGCGGATGGCATCGAGAATACGCGCTTCGAGCGCCGCCAGAGCATTCTGGCCACCGTCGATAATCATTTCCGCTCGATCGAGAAGTCCGACTCGCTGACCGCGATGGATTCGTTCTATCAGCGCGCGTACAGCATGATCAGCTCCAAGGAAGCCCGCCAGGCGTTTGACCTGAGCAGCGAATCGGACGCGACTAAGGAACAATATGGGCGCAACACCGCCGGCCAGCGCATGCTGTTGGCCCGCCGACTGGTCGAAGGGGGCGTGCGTTTTGTCTCGATGACCTACGGCGGATGGGATCACCACGCTCAAATCAATCAGGCCTTCAAGCGGGAAATGCCGGCGTTCGATAAGGCGTTCGCCGCGCTCATCAACGATCTTGAATCGCGGAAGCTGCTCGATTCGACGTTGATCATGGTCAGTTCGGAATTCGGCCGCACGCCTAAGATCAATCAGAACGAAGGCCGCGATCACTGGCCCAAATGCTTCAGCGTCGTGCTGGCCGGCGGCGGAATCAAGAAGGGCCTGATCTACGGCTCGTCCGACGCGACCGGCGGCGAACCCGCCGACAGCCCGGTGACGGTCGAAGAGCTGGCCGCGACGGTCTATCACCAGCTTGGCATCGACCCGGACAAGCGCCTGATGTCGCCGGGCAATCGGCCGATCGACATCGTTCGCGGCGGCAAGGTTCTCACGGACATTCTCGCCTGAGAATCGCCGGCCAAGTGAATCGGTATCGCGGTCCGTCTGGAAGATTTATTATCCACGAAGGCCACGAAGGGCACGAAGAAGAAATTCCCTTCGTGTCACCTCGTGCCCTTCGTGGATATTTTATTTCGGCATCAGAGTGTTTTTCCGGTCGATGCCGCCGCTTCAAGGAATACTCACGGATACGCCCGTATGAAAGCCACTAACATTCGCGTCGGCCCCGGCCTTACAGGTATCGCCTTGACCGGCTTCATGCTGATATTGGCTTTCGCCGGCGCCACCCGTGCCGCCTCCCCAACGCTCAGTCAAATTCTCCCGCGCGGCGTACAGCGCGGAACCGATGCCGAGTTGGTCATCAACGGCGCCCACCTCGACGACGCCAAGGAAGTATTTTTCTACACACCCGGCGTCGCCGTCACGGGCCTTGAGGCCAAAAGCCCGTCGGAACTGCACGTGCACGTTACCGTCGCCAAAGACGCTCGCCTTGGCGAATATCAGGTGCGCGTTCGCACCGAATCCGGCATATCCGATCTACGCACGCTTTACGTCGGGGCGTATCCGATCGTTCCTTTTAAGGAAGGCAAGCCGGACAAGCGCGGCAGGGTGTATTATGATTTCGAGCATCCCCAGCAGATCGACCTGAACACCACCATCGCCGGTTCAATCGCCACCGAACAGGTTCAGTATTTCGCCGTCGATATGAAAAAGGGCCAACGGCTCACCGCCGAGGTGCACGGCATGCGGCTCGGGGACATGTTCGATCCGTATGTCGCCATTCTCGACGAGAAAAAATTCGAACTCTCCGTCTCCGACGATACCGCGCTGGCCATGCAGGACCCGATCGCCTCGGCTGTCATTCCCGCCGACGGGCGATATATCATTCTGCTTCGCGAATCCAGCTACGGGGCAGGCTCGCATTATCTCATGCACGTCGGGTCGTACCCGCGCCCCAGAGTCGTCTATCCGCTCGGCGGCCGTCCGGGCGAAGACCTGCACTTTCAGTATCTCGGCGACGCCGCCGGCCCGATCTCTCAAACGCTCAAGCTCCCGGCCAAAGCCGTTGATTCATTTGACGTGTTCCCCGAGCAGGATGGCTTAATCGCCCCGTCGCCCAACCACCTTCGCGTCAGCGACATGCCCAACGTGCTCGAGAAGGAGCCCAACGACGACTTCAATACCGCCACCGTCTACGACGGCGAACTGCCGGTGGCTTTCAACGGCATCATCCAAAAGGAAGGCGACGTCGATTTCTTCAAATTTAAGGCTAAACGGGGAGCGCAACTCGACGTTCGCGTCTATGCCCGGCAACTTCGCTCGCCGTTGGATTCAGTGCTCAGCATCCATAACGCCAAGGGCGGCGTCATGGCCAGCAACGACGATTCGGGCGGGCCAGACAGCTATATTCGTTTCGGCGTTCCCAACGACGGGGAATACGCCATCAGCATTACCGATCAGCTTCATCAGGGCGGGCCGGAATATGCGTATCGCGTTGAAATCACCGACGTGAAAACCGACCTGGTATTCGCGATTCCGCAGTTCGCTCAGAATTCGCAGGAGCGATGGACGATCCCGGTGCCGCGCGGCAATCGCTACGCGACGATGGTGCGCGCGACCCGCGTCAACGCCGCCGGCGACGCCACCCTTTCCATCCCCGCCCTTCCCGACGGCGTCACGATGCAATCGGTGGACGGCAGCGGACAGGAGATCCTCTGCCTTTTCGAGGCGAAAGCCGACGCGGCGATCGGCGGGAAGCTCTGCGATGTCGGCGGCACATTAATCAACGGCGAAAAGAAGGTCGACGTGACGCCGCGCTACGAGCAGGAAATCGGCCTAGTCTACGGCAATAATCAGCCAGTCTATCAGACCTTAGTTAATTCGCTTGCGGTAGCGGTGACGAAGGAATCGCCGTTTAAGCTTCATCTGGAACAGCCGAAGGTTCCCCTCGTGCAGGGGGGCGAAACGGAGCTCAAAGTGACCGCCGAGCGGGCGGCGGACTTTAAGAGCCCGATCACCATCCGCCTTGTTCTCACGCCCCCCAATCTCAACGCCATTTCCACGGTTGAAATGCCCGGCGATAAGAATGAGGTCGCCTATCCGATCAACGCTCAAATGAACGCCGCCCTCAAGACGTGGAAAGTTTGCGTGGTCGGCATGTCCGATGTCAACGGCCAGCTTTGGGTGGCTTCGGAATTGGTTGATCTCACGATCGCCGAGCCTTATCTGCTGGCTCAGTTGCACATGGCCGCCGTCGAGCAGGGTCAGAGCGGCGCGATGCTGTGCAAGTTTGAGCAGAAGCAGCCGTTTGAGGGAAAGGCCAAGGTCAAGTTGATGGGTCTTCCCGCCAACACGTCGGCGGAGGACGTGGAAATCACCGCATCGGACAAGCAGGTTGTTTTCCCGATCACCGTCGGCGAGAAAGCGGCGCCTGGCCCGCACGGCGGCGTCTTCTGCCGGGTAACGGTGATGAAGGACGGAAACGAAATCGTTCATAATCTGGGCCGGGACGTGGTGTTGCGGGTGGATAAGCCCGTCGCGCCCAAGTCGTCCGACCCGGCCCCGGCGGCCGTGAAGGTCGCGGCTAAGCCAAAGATCGATCAAACAAAAGTCCTCTCCCGGCTGGAAAAGCTCCGCGAGGAGCAAGGGCAGAAATGACGAGTGGAGCGTGAGACGGGGTGTGTAGAGGGTAAGCATCTCACCTCCCGCGTTTCCAGAGTCGCTCGTTTTCCTTTACTCTCTTGTTCGCGCTTTTTACGGACCGAGAAAACCAACGGACCTTCAACCATGAAACGTACCATCCCCAAGCTCGTCGCCTTGATGGCCTTCGCCCTTGTCTCCCCCGTCGTCACCGCACGGGCCGACGTAGCGGCGGCGTCGCGATCGCCGGCGCCGTTTCAGGTTTTTCCACCCGACGTCAATCTTGAAACGTCCGGCGACTTCCAATCCGTCGTCGCCCGCGTCACGCGCCCCGACGGCGTTACCGAGGACGTCACCGACCAAGCCAAGTTCGAGCTGGCCGACCCGAAACTGGCGGCGATCGAAGGCAATATTCTCAAGCCGCTGGCCGATGGGCAAACCGAATTGAAAGTCTCCTGGCACGATCAGTCAATGACGTTGCCGGTCAAGGTCAAGGACGCGAAAGTCGAGCGACCCGTCAGCTTTCGGCTGGACGTGATGCCGATCTTCATGCGGTCCGGCTGTAACGTCGGCGGATGCCACGGCGCCGCCCGCGGGAAAGACGGCTTTCATCTCTCGCTCTTCGGCTACGATCCGGTGTCCGACTACAACTCGCTGACCCGCCAGCTTTCCACCCGCCGCATCAATCTCGCGCTGCCGGAAGAAAGCCTGCTGCTGATGAAGTCCACCGGCAAGGTTCCCCACACCGGCGGCGAACGCTTCAAACCCAACACGCCGATGTACAACACGATGCTCGCCTGGCTCAAGGCCGGCGCGCTCGACGACGCTCCGACGGTGGCGACGGCGACGTCGCTTGAAATTCTGCCCAGGCAGATGGTCCTTGAAGAAGGAACCTCGCAGCGGATGACCGTCCGCGCCCACTACTCCGACGGGTCCGACCGCGACGTCACCAGGCTCGTTCTCTTCCTCAGCAACAACGACAACTCCGCCAAGATGAACGAAGAAGGCGTCTGCAACGCCGGCGCTCGCGGCGAAGCCTTTGTCATGGCTCGCTTCTCCACCTTCACCGTCGGCTCACAGGCGATCGTGGTTCCCAAGGGCTTGCAATATTCGTTTCCGAAAGTTCACGAAAACAACTACATCGATACGCTGGTGGACGCCAAGCTGAAAAAGCTGCGGATCGTCCCGTCCGAACTGTGCAGCGACGAATCGTTCCTGCGCCGGGCGCACATCGATATTTGCGGAACGCTTCCGACCCCGGAAGAACACGCCGCCTTCTTGGCCGACAAGGACTCTCAAAAACGGGAGAAACTGGTCGACGATCTGATCTCGCGCAAAGAGTTCGTGGACATGTGGGTGATGAAATGGGCGGAACTGCTCGAGATTCGCTCGGACAACCAGCAGGTCTATTACAAGAACGCCCTGCTCTACTACAACTGGCTGGAAGAAAAGATCCAGAAGAACGTTCCCTTTGACCAGATCGTCCAGGAAATTCTCGGCGCCAACGGGGGCACCTTCAAGAATCCCGCCACCAACTATTACCAGGTAACCACCGATACGCTGAAAGTCGCCGAGAACGCGGCCCAGGTTTTCATGGGGATGCGCATCCAGTGCGCCCAGTGCCACAATCACCCGTTCGACCGCTGGACGATGAACGATTACTACGGCTTCGCCGCCTTCTTCAGCCAGGTCGGCCGCAAGCCGGCCGAAGACCATCGTGAAACCATCGTCTTCAATCGCGGCAACGGCGAAGTGACTCATCCCGTCGGCGGCCGCGTCGTAAAGCCCAAGTTCCTCGGCGGCGATACGCCGGACGTCGAGGGGAAGGATCGGCGCGTGGTGTTGGCCAAGTGGCTGGCATCTTCGGACAACCCTTACTTCGCCAAGAATTTGTCGAACATCGTGTGGGCTCACTTTTTCGGCAAAGGGATCATCGATCCCGTCGATGACGTTCGCGTGAGCAACCCGGCCGTCAATCCCGAGCTTCTGGAGGCGCTCGGCGAGAAATTCACGGAGTATCATTACGACTTCAAGCGGCTGGTTCGCGACATCTGCACGTCGCGCACATATCAGCTTGCCGCCGAGACCAACGCGACCAACGAGACCGACGATCGTAATTTTTCGCATTCGGGCATTCGCCGGATGCGGGCGGAGGTGTTGCTCGACTGCATCACGCAAGCGACCGGCACGAAGGACAAATTCCGCGGCCTGCCGCTCGGCGCCCGCGCCGTCGAAATTGCCGACGGATCGACCAGCGACTATTTCCTCACCACTTTCGGCCGGGCGACGCGCGAAACCGTCTGCTCTTGCGAGGTGAAGATGGACCCGAATCTGTCGCAGGCCCTCTCGATGATCAACGGCAGCACCGTTCACCAGAAAGTGTCGAACAGTCCTTTCATCAACGAGATGTTCAAGGCCGGCGAAACGCCACAGCGGATGGTGGCCGACCTGTATATCCGCTGCCTGGGGCGTATGCCGAGCGACGGCGAAATGGGTTCGCTCAGCGCCCAGATCGCGCAGGCGGGCAACGAAAAATCGAAAGTAATCGTCGATGTTTTCTGGGCGCTACTGAACTCACAGGAATTCTTGTTCAATCATTGAGGCTCGTGGAATCCGTCGGACGTTGAACTCACTTACCGCGCAACTTGCCGTCGCGACCGTAAACACCGCCGCCGGTTCGGGAATCGAACTGGGCGGCGTGATCGCGGTGGTTTGCTCGTGGCAGCGGAATCGTTCAATTCTGTGGGCGATACTGGCCGGCGTCCTTTCGTGGATCTATGTGGTCTACTTCGCCCTGACGCGCACAAGCGACGAACGCAAATAGATTTGGTAAGCCCTGAGGCGCTTGCCCTCGAAAGTTGGCGGAAAAACATCTCGCGCGCCTAAAAGGCCCGTGGCGAAGCCGATTATGGGGGGATGATGTCTAAATGGCGGGAAGAAGTTGAGATTGGGGAATGAACCGGAAACCAAGCCTTTGGCGCGCATGGTCTCCCGTGGTTTATCAAGTCGCAGGTTTCGTTGTTTTCGCGTTCGGATCGATGGCGCCTTTTCCGGCGGGCGCTGTCGGGGCAATTGCTGGCCCCATAATTTGGATTTGGGGATTCACCCACGGAAGGCGTTTGGCGGAGCGAACCCGGCGCGGAGGGAATTGAGGATTCATGAATAAGCATGACATCGCTCCTGCCGCACAGTTATGACTCCGCCGGCCGATGCAATTCGCATTTAATTCAGAGATTTCAGATAGTTCCAGATCTCAAATGTCCAGATTTCCGAGATCATCGGAGCTGCGGTAAACACCCGCTTTTCATTCCGGTATTCAGTGAAGTAACCACATATTTCAGGAGTGGCACGCATGGCTCGTTTGATGAAGCAATCGCGTTCGATCCAATTGGCAAGCGCCGCGGCGGCGGCGTTATTGTCGGTTTCTCCCCTCTTTGCCGCGGACAAGATCAACTATCAGGACCATGTTCTGCCGATCTTCCGAAATTCGTGCCTGAATTGTCACAATCCCGACAAGAAAAAAGCCGGGCTCGATCTCAGCACCTATCAGACTGCGCTTGCCGGCAGCAACAACGGCGTGGTCATCAATTCCGGCGATCCTGACGGCAGCCTGCTCTATAAAGCCGTCACCCACGCCGAAGAACCGACGATGCCGCCCAAGAAGGACAAGCTTCCCGACAAGGAATTGGCCATCATCAAGGCGTGGATCGCCGGCGGCGCGCTGGAAACGGCCACCGGGAAAGCGGTCGTTTCGACCAAGCCGAAAATCGACATGACGGTCTCGGCGTCTTCGTTGCGCAAGCCTGACGGCCCTCCGCTGATGCCGCGGGATTTGCTGCCCGAGCCGGTGGTGCATGCCGATCGACAGTGGGCCACGCCCTGCATGGCGTCGAGCCCATGGTCGCCGGTCGTGGCGATCGGCGCGCAGCATCAGGTCTTGCTGTTCAATACCGATACGCTCGGCCTGCTCGGCGTGGTGCCGTTTGAAAGCGGCGAGCCGCAGGTCGTGCAGTTCAGCAGGAGCGGCCGCGTGCTGCTCATCGGGGGCGGCGTGGCGGGCAAGAGCGGGAAGGTCGCCCTTTGGGATCTTTCCACCGGCAACAAGCTCACCGACGTCGGCGACGAATTCGATTCAGTCCTCGCGGCCGATATCAGCCCCGATCAGGCCAATGTCGCCCTCGGCGGACCAACCAAGACGTTTAAGATTTATTCGACGCGCGACGGGGCGCTCGTGCACGTCACCAAAAAGCACACCGATTGGGTAACGGCGGTCGCGTACAGCGGCGACGGCGTCATGCTGGCCAGCGCGGATCGGGCGGGCGGCATGTGGGTGTGGGAAGCCAAGAGCGGCAACGAACTATATAACTGCGCCGGCCATAAGGCCGCCGTCACTTCCGTCGCGTTCCGCGACGATTCCAACTTCCTGGCCAGCGCCAGCGAAGACGGAACCGTCAAGCTGTGGGACATGCAATCCGGCAAGGAAGCCAAGAGCTGGCAAGCCCATGCCGGGGGAGTCTTGTCGGTCGCCTTCACCCATGACGGCCGCCTTGTAACCAGCGGCCGGGATAAAACGGTGAAGATCTGGACGGCGGACGGAACGCAGGTCCGCCAGTTCGAACCGTTTAGTGATATTGCGCTGCATGCCACGTTCGACGCCGACGGCAAGCGCGTGATCGGCGGCGACTGGACGGGCGAGCTGCGCGTCTGGGACGCCGCCGACGGGAAATTACTCGGCAATCTTTCGTCCAACCCGGCGCCGCTGTCCGAACGGCTTTCGGCGGCGGAAAAGCGGATCGGGGAGCTTGCTTCGGCGATCGACAAGGCAAACGCCGGCGGCGCCGCCGCGCAGGCCGCCGCCGACAAGGCGACGGCCGACCAGAAATCCGCCGAATCCGCCGCCGCCGCCGCAAAGGCCGCGATCGGCGACGCCGAATTGCGGCGCAAGTCGGCCGACGACGCCGTGCAGGCGGCCAAGGCGGCGTCAAAAGCCGCCGAGGCCGACGTCGCCGGCAAGCGAACCGCCGCCGCGCATGCCGACAAAGCGCGCGAGGAGGCGATCGCCGCCGTCAAGTCCGTTCAAACCCAGCTGAATACCCTGCAGGAAACGGTGAACGCCCGGCGGAATGCCTTGGCCGCCGCCAGGGAATCGCTGGTCTCGGCACAAGCGGAAGCCGACAAGAAACCCGACGACGAAAAACTTGCGTCAGCCGCGAAGGAAAAAAAAGCGGCGGCAAGCAAGGCAAACGAGGAACTGGACGCCGCGAAGGCGGAATTGGAAGCCCGAACGGTTGCGCTGAAAACGCTGAACGGAAAGATGGCGACGGCCGAAGGAAAGGCGAAGGAAGCCGACGACGCACTGGCGGCCGCGAAAAAGACGATCGCCGACCAGACGGCGGCGGCCGAGAAGATGCGTGTCGTTCGTAAAGAAGCCGACGCGGCGATCCCCCGGGCCAAGGCCGATTCGCTTGCCGCGGAGAAGGCGGTCGAACCGGCGGCCGAGCGTGCGAAGGTCGCGCAGGCTGACGCCGGCAAGGCCAAATCCGCCGCCGATGCCGCCGTGCAGCAGCTTGTGTCGGCAAAGCAGGAGGTGGCCCGGCTGAAGATCGGACAATTCTACCTGGGCGTTTACGCCGCCAGGCAGGAACTGACGGCCCGCCAGTCCGAGCGCGATCAGCTCGCCGCCGCGGTAAAGACGGCACAGGCCGAAGCGGATAATAACGCAGCGGCGGCCGCCGCCGCGAAAAAGGTGTCGATGGATCCCACCGCCGCCGTGAAGGAATTGGAGTCGGCGTTGGAGAAAGCGCGCTGGTTGGTGGCAAGCGCTACAAATTCATCGCAAGCCGCCCAGGCGATGTTCGAGGAGAAGCAATCGCTTCTCACGCAAGCCAATGCACTCTCACAGAAGCTTGCGGCCGAGTCGCAGAAAAGCCCGGGCGATCAATCGCTGGCCGACGCGGCAAGCCGGGCCAAATCGACCATTGAAGCCCTGTCGGTTGGGATCGACGCGGTCAAGCAGGACGCCGGGGCGAAAGCGGATGCGGCCAAATCCGCGGTAAAAGCGGTGGAGTCGGCCCAGGCCGCGCTGGAAAAAACCAAGGCGGAATTGACCGGTATTCCCAAGAAAATCGAAACGCTTGAGAAAGCGTCCGCCGCGTCGATGGCGGAGGTCGCCAAAAGGAAGGTCGCCGTCGAGGCGGCCACCAAGGCGGTGGCGGTCGCGAAGGGGAAATTGGAGCAACTCACTGCCGAATACCAGAAGAAGGTGCAGGAAGCGGGGCTGAATCCGCCGGGAGCGGTATCGAAAGGATAACGCCGATTTTACCGGGCGCCTGCTGGTTTTTCCCGATGCGCCGTTCCGGTCGCGGCGTTCCGGTTCTGGCGATCCGGTAGCGGCGATCCGGTAGCGGCGGGCACGGGCAGCGCCAAAAGGTTAGAAGACCATCCGATGTCGAAGAATTCCATGAAGCGCCGTTTGCTGCCCGGTCTCCTGGCTTCGGTCATGATGGCCCGGTTGATTTTCGCCGCCGGACCGCAGGCGCCGGGGCGGGGTTTGAACATCGTCGTTGATTTGCTCGCAAAGCTTGATGATCCCGCCGCCGAGGCGGATGTGCTGCGGGGTGTTTCCGAGGCGCTCAAAGGGCGTCGTGACATTCCGATGCCGCTGGGATGGCGGGCGATTTATCCGAAGTTGCAGAAGAGCCCGAACGCCGACGTTCGCGACCAATCCGCCGCCCTCGCGCTCATGTTCGGCGACGCCGACGCGGTCGCGGCGCTGCGGAGCAAGGCGGCCGACGCCCGGTCAGACCCGGCCGAGCGGTTAATGGCGATCGACGCGCTCGCCGGCGCTCACGATAACCAGACGGGGAAGATTCTTTTGTCCCTGCTGGACGATCCGGCGATGCGAGGCGTTTGCATTCGCGGTCTGGCCGCTTATTCCGAGGCCGCCACGCCCGGCGCCATTCTCGATCGTTACGGCAAGTTGAGCGACGTCGAGCGCCGCGAGGCGGTGAATACGCTTTCATCGCGGGCGGCATGGGCCGTTCCGTTGCTGGACGCGGTGGAGAAGGGCCAGGTCCCTCATGCCGACGTGTCGGCTTTTACGGTTCGCCAGCTTGCCGGTTTGCACGACCGCGCGATCGACGAACGGCTCAAGAAGTTTTATGGCAGCGTGCGTCCCCCCGCCAAGGATAAAGCGAAACTGATCGGGATGTATAAGAAGACGTTTACGCCGGACATGCTGGCCAAGGCCGATCTGTCGCACGGGCGGGCGGTTTTCGCCAAGACGTGTGCCGTGTGTCATACGTTGTTCGACGCGGGCGGGAAAGTGGGACCGGAACTGACCGGATCGCAGCGCGCCAATCTGGATTATGTGCTGGAAAACGTCGTCGATCCAAGCGCCGTCGTAGCCAAGGATTATTACATGACCGTGATCGAAACAAACGACGGTCAAACCCTCACCGGCATCGTCAAAGGGGAAACCGACGCGACGCTGTCCCTTCGCGATACGGTCGCGGAAACAACCCTGCCGAAGAACCAGATAAAAAGCCGGCGGACGTCGGCGGTTTCGATGATGCCCGAAGGTTTGCTGGAGGGGCTTGGCATCAACGACGCGCGCGATTTGATCGCGTACCTGGCAAGTCCGGCGCAGGTCCCGATGAAGTAAGAGCCCTCAACGAATAAAAGCCTGGCGATTCGCGCCCGGCCTTTATTCGTTGGGGACTTTTTCGGATTCATGTCCCGAGCGTTTAATTGTCGGATTCACGCTGCCGATCGTTCATCATTCGGCGCCAGCGCGTCGGCGTGAGACCGCTCGCCTGCTTAAAGCGGCTGGTGAAATGGCTCTGATGGGCAAAGCCGCAATCCTTGGCGATCTGCGACAATTCCTTCTCGCGGGCCAACAGCTCGGTCTTGGCTTCGTGGATTTGACAATCCAGAAGATATTGCTTTGGCGTGAGCCCCAGCAATTCGGTGAATCGGCGGTGGAAGTGAAACGGGCTGAGATGTACTTCCTTGGCGATGTCAACCAGGGTCGGGCCGTGACTGAATTCCTGCTGCATAAATTTTATCGCCGGTATCAACCGCGACAATTCCGAATCGGCCTGGAAATCCTGCGGCTTCACCTGGCCCCAGTCGGTACAGGCGGGCTGACGACAGATAAACGTGTAGGAGCCCTCTCCCAGCGCCGGAAACTTCTTGAAACTGATCAGCCGGAAAACCCAGACATCGCCGTGCGAGTCGGGGACTTGAATGCGATCGGTGGTGGGACCGTGGCCGTTGACCTGATGCATGCGCCGCTTGGCATGGTCGAGCATTTGATCGCGAAGATGATGATCCAGCGCGGCGAGCCCGGCGGCGTTGTATTGCGACTTTAGTTTGCCGTCAACGATGGCGAATGCGACAGCCGCCGAATCGCCGGCCGTTTGCTGGTTCAAGTTCGAGGAGCGATTTTTTCCATTCCGCGCGCCTTGGCGCTTAGCGTCGAACTGATGAATCACGCCCATCAGCGCCTCGATCTCCTTGCCGGTAAAGTCGCCCTCCGTCGCGGCGCGGAACACATGCACGACGCCCGGATATCCTTCCAGCACAGGCGCCGCCAACGGCAGGGCCAGCGCGTATTTATATCCTTGCGGCTGGAGCAGATCCTGCACATACGACGTCTCATCCAGCTCATCACGTCCGTAGACATCACTGGCGCGGAGGGGCTTGCCTTTGAAAATCGTCTGCCAACTCAGGCGGTCCTCCATGTCGAATCCGCGGCTGTAGCTTTTGAGAAGCGCCTCGGGGACATGCGCCGGCTGGGCGATTTGCAAACCGCCGCGCGGCACCACGCTGATAAGAAGACCCCCAGAAAACGGAACCGACTTCTTGAGATTTTCCAGAAGGGTCCGCACCGAAGTTTGATCGCGTCCAGTAGCAGTCACAAATAGCCTTCCAAATAATATTAAAAAAATGACCGTTTCAACAACCTTTATAAATACTACGCCCATACAGACAACAAGTTTCTAATGTTGTCGATATATTTCCGCAAAATTATCTCGGCCACGATTTATCACACGTCGCAAAGCACAATCTCAAGTGCTTAGTGAGTAAACGATTTATCGACGTTTCGCGCCGACGCGGTTAGCGCGACAAACGCAAAATTGCACCGGTTCCGATTGATTAACCGCTTAAGCAACGCTGTTACCCGAATTTCGGCGGCTGGTGTCTTCTTGCACCACGAAACGATTTTTCACCGACCCGCCGTGGTTTTCAAGCATCAATCGGCAGTAACGGAATTCACGGCAACCTAGACGAATAATAACACGGAGCTGCGAAAAAGTCGCCGCGACGCCGCGGATTTTGTGACGAACCCGTCCATTGGCACGCCGCTTGTTGCTCATGGACGATACCATGAGATTACTCTCCAGCCGACACTTCTGGGACAAGAAGGTTAGGATTGCCATCCTCACTTTTTTTACTTTCCTCGCCTTGTGCTGAATCGGCCGCCCGTTGCGCTTCAGGGCTTAATCCGAAGATATGGAACTGGTGTGAGAGGGGCGAGAACCCATGTTCGAGGCAAATTTCATCGCGGAGCTTTTGCAGCTTCTCGCTGTCAAATTCGATGACCTTTCCGGTCGCGACGCAGATTAGATAATCGTAAGTTTGCCGGCCGGCGATCACCTCGTAATACGATTGCTTGTTGTCGAAAAAAACCTGTTTTAGAATCCCCGCATCCTGAAGATGAGCAAGAGTCCGGTATGACGTAGCGCGGCTCACGCGATGCCCAAGCCGCTGCAATTCCCCCACCAATCGCTCAGCCTCAAAAAGCCCGGTCTGCCGAAGCACCGCGTCAAGAATCATCGCCCGTTCCGGCGTAAACTTCAGTTTCCGCCCATGCAGATATCGCCGAAACAGGGCGCAGACCGGCTCGTAGGGCAACGCCTCCTGCCGAACCGTCGCAACCTTTGGCAAGTTCGGAAGAATTCGGGCGGCTTGTGACATGTGCAAAGTGTAGCCGCGCCGGGCGTCAAGGGCCAACCGCAATGGAAGGCACAGGTCTGAACATCGAAATTGCGTAGCGGCCGGGACAACGGAAGAATCCAAGCCGATAAAACCTTCCGCGCTCATCCGCATTTCATTTGGATTTCGAGTATTCGAGCGTGGGGTTTATACTCCGACAATGTCTTTCTCTCTCGGAAAGCCGATTCTCCTCATGGCTCTGTTTTCCGTCTTTGGCGGCGCGTGGCTGTCGATGAATCGGCCAGCGCCCGGCAAAGATCTGAGCGTATGGGTTTTCGCCGACTCGCATTTCCGGGAGTACGACCGCCGGCTGCGGCCGATCTTCGAGCGGGACTCGAAAAAAACGCTCCAGGTCGATCTGATTCCCAGCCGGGCCATGGACATGCGCCTGCCCGTGCTGTTCATGGCCCCAGCCGACGCCAAAGAAGTACCCGATGCCATCGAGGTCGAAATCGCAAGCTTCGGCCGATATCTGCGCCCGCGCGTGAATGAAGTCGGATTCCTTCCGCTCAACGACTATTTGTCCAATACCGGCTTTCGTGAAATCACCTCGTTAAACGCTCCTGGCCGAACCGGCTGGAACGCGCGCCTCATTGGAGACGGAAAAATCTATACCTTCGACGGCGCCCGCTGGCGGGTAAATCCGCGCCGCGCCCGCCCCGACGCCTGGATCGATCGCATCCTGCCCAGCCGATTGACCGCCGGCTCAAAGGACGGCGTGATTTTCGCCGTTCCCCACGACGTCCATCCGGTGGCACTGGCCTTTCGCGACGATCTGTTTCGCGAGGCGGGCGTTCCGCTGATCGATGAGCACGATCGGTCCACGGTATCCTCGTGGCCGGAGTTCCAGCGGAAGGCCCTGCGGTTTCAGGCGTATTGGCGCGAGCACGGCTACGCCACCCGCCACGCCATGGAACTTCCCGAGTCCGGCGCCGACGTGCTGTCGGTCATGCTTCTGCAACGGCACATCAATCTGGTCGACGCCGACTATCGCATTCATCTCAACGATCCGAAAGTCGCCCAAACATTGGCCTTCTACGCGCAGCTGGTGGCGGGCGATTCGAGAATCGGCGCCGAGGCGGCCCCCGGCACCGCGATGGAATTCAAGGACCTGGCCGACGGGAATTTCTGCGCGATGCAGATGCCCGATTGGAACGTCGATCTCCTTCGGCGATTCGTCCCCGAACTTGCCGGCAAGCTTCGCCTGATCCCGCTCCCGCGCTTCGATCCCTCCGACGCCCCCACCGCCTCGTACGGCGGAACCCTCATCGGCATCCCCCGCGGAACACGCCATCCCGACGCGGCCTGGAACCTGATCCAGTTTCTTTACTTCGATCCCGCGAGTCTTGCCGACCGCAAGAATCTTGGCATCCTTCCCCCGTTGCCCGAAGAGTGGGACAATGCCGAATACCAACAGCCCGACCCGTTTTTCGGCGGACAGAAAACATTGCAGATCTACGCCCAGCTCGCCCGTGCAGTCGCACCCGTCTATACCACGCCGGTCAACGTCATGGCGCTGTTGACGTTGCGTTATGCCCAATCGCTGGCCGTTCAATATGTTCGAGAAAATGGTTCGCGGGGCCTTGAAGCGCAGTGCCAACTCTGGCTCAACGCCGCCGCCGTGGACTTACGGCGCCGCATCGATCACTCGCGTTTTGAAGGCCCCGATCGATGACCGAAAAGCCGGACAACGTACGCATCAATCGATGGCTCTGGGCCGCCCAGGTTCGGTGCGCCCCGTATCTTTTTGTGTTTCCGTTCGCCGCCGCCTTTGTCTGTTTCATGCTTTATCCCCTCGCCCGAAGCCTCACGATGAGCTTCCAGAGAACCTCCGGCGCCAGCCATGCCTATTCGGTCGGATTGGGGAACTATCGATACCTGCTTCACGACCGCCTTTTTTGGCTCGCCTGCGGCAACACGATCCTCTTCGCGGCGCTGTTTCTGCCGATCCAACTTGTTTTGTCGCTGGGGTTGGCGTTGGTTCTTAACGACCGCCGGGTGCGATTCCGCAACGTATTTCGCTTTGCCTTCTTCTCGACTTATCTGGTCGGCCAGGTTTTCCTGGCCGTGCTCTCGTACCTGATCCTCGCCCCGCGCCAGGGTCTGCTGAATCGTTTCATCGGCGCCATTTTCCCGTGGATCGGGGCTGAAACAAATTGGCGCGCGACGCCAAGCCTGGCGATGCCCGCCATCGTGCTGGCCAGCCTGTGGGTCTCCATCGGCTACGCGATGATCTATTGGCTTGCCGCTCTCCAGTCGGTCGACCGCGAGCTGTATGAAGCGGCCGAGATCGACGGCGCCGGCGCCTTCTCCCAGTTCCGCCACGTCACCCTCCCCGGCATTCGCCCCATGATGATCTTCCTCCTCCTGGTCGGCATCATCGCCTCTTTCCAACTTTTCGAATTGCCCTACGTCTTTTTCCAAGGCCCCGGCCCCCGCTTTCGCGGCCTGACGATCGTCGAATACCTCTACGAACAAGGCGTCGGGGCCGGCGATCTTGGCTTCGCGTCGGCGGTCGGATGGACGCTGCTGGCGATGATTCTCGCCGTCACGCTGATCCAAATCCGCCTTATGCGAGCGACCGAGAAATGATAGCCTTGCGCCTCCTCGAGCATTTCATGCCGGTGACGCGAGTTCTCGATCGCGAAACACGCCCCGCAAGCGGGTCCGCTCAATATGGGAACGCTACGGCAAACCCAGAAATGCCCTAATCGATATGGGTTCAACCACCGCGCCAATGGATGTTGTCGATTCTCCGGCGCTAGAGCTCCCACCCCGCCCGGCGTTCTTTGCGGATCAAGGCGTCCGCCTCCGGGGAGTTCACCGCCTTCATCGCCTGATGATCCCATTGCAGCTTCTTGCCCACGCGAAATGCGATATTCCCCAGATGATTCGCTTCGGTCAGCAACCCGGAGTAGTGAAAATTCGCCGACGCCTGCTTTCCGTTTTTGCAGCAGTCGATCCACTCCGCATGGTGTTCCGACACGCGCGGAAGCGTCGGGTCCGGCCGCTTAAAGCCGGCGAATTCCTTCTCCGGCAGCAGCACGTGCTTTCCATAATCGCTGAGGATCATTCCCTTGTCGCCGATGAACAGGCAGCCGTCGCCCCAATTGGGAATGCCGCCTTGCGTCCAGATTTCCGGCTTGTTTTCGCCTTGATGCCATGTCAGCTTTACCGCCGGCTGATCGCCGCGCGCCTCGTATTGATAGGTCGCGCTCATCGACGCCGGGGCGATTTCCGCATGCGGCGGCGGGCCGGACGCTTCGATCGTCGACGGATATTCCAACCCCAGGGCCCAGAACGGCAGGTCGTTCCAATGGCTCCCCAAATCGCTCATCGTCCCGTTGCCGAAATCCCACCAGCGATACCACTTTGGCCCCGGCACATACACGTCGTTAAACGGACGATACGCCGCCGGACCGATCCATAAATCCCAATTCAATGAATCCGGCGCCTTCATTTCTTCCGTCGGGCGCTCGGAGACCTTCACGATATCGCGGTTTCTCTTCGCCGCCTCTTCGCTTTGCAGCCCCCACGCGCGCGATACCCACACGTGCACTTCCCGCACCGGCCCGATCACGCCGGACCGGACCAGCTCCACCACCCGGCGGTAATTTTCCGTCGCATGAATCTGAATCCCCATCTGCGTGGTCACCTTGGTTTTCGCCGCCGTCTCGCGGATCATCCGCGCTTCCCACACGTCATGCGTGAGCGGCTTTTCGCAATAGACGTGCTTGTTGTGCCTGAGCGCCAGCATCGTGGCGGCGGCGTGCGTGTGCTCGCAGGTGGCGATCACCACCGCGTCAAAGTCCGCCTCGGCGGTTTCGAACATTTTGCGGAAGTCGGAAAATTTCTTCGCGCCCGGAAACCGCGCCGCCGCCGAGTCCAGCGAATGGGCATTGACGTCGCACAGCGCGACGATGTTTTCGGATTTCACCCCGGAGGTATCCGCCGCCCCGCGCCCGCCCGTGCCGATGACGGCGATGTTCAGCTTACTGTTGAGGCTCTGCCCGCGCAAAAACGCCGGAGCCACGAATGTTCCCGCGGCTGCCGCCACGACGCCCTGGTTGAATCGTCGTCGTGACACGCGCGCATGGTTAGGAGTGGTCATAGTGTTGTTCCTGGAAAAGGGACATTCGCAATCGTCGTATCTGATCTATTGATGGTCGACCCGATTGCGGAACGCTTGGTTCTGCTGCGCGTTGAATGACCGAGTCATGCAACGCGCCCGGCAAGTGGGCTCGCTAGCGCATTTTGCGTGTCGATGGATTGAGTTTCGACGCGAAACACGCCCCGCAACCGGGACCGCTAAATAACCTTGCGCGATCACGCGCGTTTTTTTCATACCCTCGCCCCGTACTCCGGGAGAGGGAAGGGTGAGGGTTTCTTGGAAGGGCCGAATTTTGTCGTGACTTACATCTTTCCAAAAAGCCCTCTCCCCAACCCTCTTCCGGATTACCGGGCGAGGGAGTAGAACGCGTAATCGCGCAAGATTACTTAAACGGGAAACCGCAACAGCAACCTGAAAATGCTCGAAACAACGCCTTCATTTTCCTTCGGCGATCAAATCGAATCGCCGCGCGAATTCCGCAAGCGGTAGACCGCCGTCCTCGATGCTGGCCCAGCCGTTGTAATCGATGTCGCTCAGCGCCAGTCGCACCGCCGGCCAATCGATGCTTCCGTCGCGCGGATGGCAGAACGTCCCGCCATGACCGTCGGCGTTCAACTTGAAATCCTTGACGTGAAGCCGAACCACCAGCGATCCAAGCTCCCTGATCCAATCCTGCGGCGGAGCGTACTTGACGTGATTCCCGATATCGAAATACGACTTCACCCATGGATGATTGAACCACGATACGAAACTCTTATAAAACGCCGGCGCCACCCACAAATTGTTCCACACGTTTTCCAGGGCGATGATGATCTTCAATTCCTCGGCCAGCGGAATAAGCGCTTCGACGGCCACCCGTGACGCGTCCGACGCCTTGTTATGAGCGGCGATGTACTCGGCGTATTTTGAATTATCCCCTTCCACCACGCGCTTGAGATATCCGCTTTTTTCGTCGAACTCAATTTTGAATTCCCACGCCTCGGGCATCGGCATCCCGCCGATCCGGCACGGCACCAGCAGAATATCGTCGGCGCCATAAGCCTTGGCGGCCCGCATCGATTGCCGGGTTTCTTCGATCGTGGCCAGCAATTTCTTGGGATCGTCGGTATTAAACTCGGCCCACCCCCGCATGACCGAATGGATCCGCATCCCCATTCTGTCGGCGTTGCCCTTAAGCTTGGCCGCTTCCGCGTCGCCGCAGGTGTAGTAGCGCGTTTCGACCCCTTCGAACCCAGCCGTCTTCAGCGGCTCAAGCGTCTTTTCCGTAACCGGACCGACAATCATCGCTTTGTGCAATGTCCCGCGAACTTCGGCGGCTTTTGCCGGAATTTGCGGCAGCGCCACCGCCGCGGCCGCCGATGCGACAAGAATATCCCGCCGGGAAAGTTGGGTATGGTTCATGGATGCTTCATCCGTGACAAAAAGAAAGGTGTATTGTCCGCGCATTCCTTGTTACCGACGCCGATGCGGAAGCGTTGAGGTCGCGCCGACGCAATCCGCGCGCGGGCGATCTTGGCTTCATTGTTGTTTGGCGATCGCAGACATATGCTATTCGTTCATGCCACGGCGAAAACGCCGGCTGGAAAATCGAGGGAAGACCAGGAGGCCAGAATGAATCGGATGCGCTCGGCCGCTCGGATGGTTTTAGGGGGAGTTGGAATCTCGATCGCGGCGTGTCTGGCGGCGCCGCCGGCGATTTGCCGGGCGGCGGACGGCGCTCCGCCGCAACTGTCGGCCGAAGAGGCGGCCGTCGTAAAGCTCAACGCGGGACGCCGGGCGTTTAACGAGAAAAACTACGACGTCGCGATCAATGTATTCCGGGAGTTCCTGGCGTCAAACGGCGGTAGCCATGAGGCGCCAATCGCGTCCTACGGGCTGGGCCTTTGCCTGCTGCAACATACGCCGCTGGATTATAAAGCCGCCGCCGAGGCGTTCGCGCGAGCGGCGGCCGCGCAGGATCTGGCCGATCGCCCGCTGGTGCTTTACGACTGGGGCGTCGCGCTTCGGGGGCTTGGAATCCGCGCGTCGGCCGATGCGATCGCCCGGCCCAACGAGGCGGATTCGCTGCGGCGATCCGCCGCCCAAAACTACGAAGAAGCGGCAAAACAGTTCTCGGCGGCGCGGACCGCTTTCGATCAGCGCGGCGCCGACGCCGCGCCGGCCACGAATGCCCTGCCGTCCATCGATCAGGAATGGTCGGCCCGCGCTCGCTGCGACGCCGCCGAGATGCTGCTGCGGCTGGGAAAATTCAAGGAAGCGCTCGATGCTTCCATCGGCTTCGAGTCCGATCCGATTCTCGCCAAAAGCCGATATCGTCCGCTGGCGTTGTATCACGTCGGTTACGCCCAATTTGCCCTGCGCGATTATCTGTCCGCCGGCCGGTCGCTGAGCCAACTCGCCCCTTTCGGGCAGGATTTCGGCCTGCACGCCCGCTATCTGCTCGGCCGCGTTCACCATCTTTGCGATGAACGCCCTGAGGCGGCGGCACAATACAAAGCCGTGATCGAGGAATATGACGCTCGCAAAAAGTCCGCGCAGCGGTCGTTGCAGAATCCCGCGGCGCTGGACCCGCGGCGGCGCGAAGAACTGGAAGCGATCGCCAACGGTCCGCCGGGCGATTATGTCGGGCGCGCGGCGTTTTATTCGGCCGTGCTCCAGTACGAAAACGGCCACTATCCCGAAGCGGCCGAAGCGTTTAAATCGCTCGTCGAACGTCAGCCCAAAAGCGACCTGGCGCCCGAAGCGCGATTGCGGCTTGGATTTTGTTATCTGCAAAGCGCCAGGCCGAAAGAAGCGATCGACACGCTCGCGTCGCTGATCGACAATAAGGATTTCGGCGATCGCGCGCTCTGGTGGACGGCGCGCGCCAGGATCGCCGCCGCCGACCCGGCCAACCCCGACGCGCCTAAGCAGGCGGCCGTCGCTGCCATCGATACGCTGCGCCGCGCCGCCGATTTATGCCGTCAACGCGCCGCCGTCGATCCGGACGCCAAGGTTCGGCGGGTCGATATCATGATCGAGTTGGCCGATACCCAGCAGTTTGCCAAGAAATATCGGGAAGCCGCCGCCACCTATCAACAAATTCTCAATGAGGAACCGAAATCCGATCGAGCGGAAAAAATGATGCAACGGCGGGTGACGGCGCTGCACCTTGCCGGCCAATTCCAGGAATCGGATGGCGCCGGCGAGTTGTTTTTGAAAACCTTTCCAAAGAGCACGCTCACCCCGGCCGTCTTATTTCGACAGGCGGAAAATTTATATCTGACCGCCCTCGCCGCCGCCGACGACAAAAACCCAAAGCCACGGCCCGAGCAGGAAAAATTATTTTCCGCGGCCGTTGTCCGCTATCAGGCGTTTCTCGCCAAGTATCCGGATTTCGACTACGCCGACCTGGCCAAGCAAGGCCTTGCGACCTGCCAGGCGCGGCTTGGTCATTACGCCGACGCGATCGCGGTGCTGCTGACGATCCCCGAGAGCAATCGCAGCGGCGAACTGGCGACGATTCCGTACCTTCTGGCCGACTGCAATATCCGCACGTTTCCCGCCGAGGCCGACGACGCGCTGACCGCCGAGCGGTTGATCGAATCGGCCGAGGACGCCGCGAAATTGCTGGAAAGTTTTCTGGGCGCGGCGCCGAAAAGTCCGCAGGCCCCCGACGCGCTGCTGAAGCTTGGCTACTGCTACCAGCGGATCGCGTCGCAACTGGCGATCGCCGACGAACGTCAAAAGACGCTGGTGAATGCGCGCGAGGCGTACGAGCGGGCGATTCAGCAATTCCCCAATGACCCGTCGGCGCCGTCGGTGATCTTCGAGCGGGCGCGCGTCATGGCGATGATGGGCGATATCGGCGGCGCTCAAAACGAGTTGCGGCGCTTTCAAAACGATCCGCTTAAATCCACCCCCAACGCCCCGCTGGCGCTGGTGCGATTGTCGGTCCTGCTTCGTTCGCAAAACCAGCCGGACCAGGCCGCCGATGTCATGAAACGCTGCCGAGAAACCTGCGACGGCCCGCTCGCCGCCGACCCGGCTCGCGCCGATTGGCTGCCGATGCTGAAATACGAGCAGGCGTCGGCGTTGCAGGACCTGCACAAACTGCCGGAAGCAAGGACGATTTTCGAGGAGATCGTCAAGCACTATCCCGCAAATCCGGAAGGTGTTAACGCCTGCTGGCGTGTGGCGCAGTGCCGGCGCCAGGAGGCGGCGGAAAAGGTGGCCGAGGCCCGCGCCGTCGCCAATCGCCCCGGCGCGGGCGATAGCGAAATCGCCACCGTCTATGCGCACGCGCAGGAACCGCTCAAGGGATTATCGGTGGCGGCGGAATTACTTTCGGCCCAGACCGACGCCCAGGCCGCCAGGTCCGCCGGTTCGCCGGCGACGGCGCGGATGCTCTACGAGTTGGCCTGGTGTTATCGAACGCAGGCCGACGCCGACTCCGACGCCGACAAGATGAAAATGGCCCGCGAAACCGCCGACAGAATGCGTTCGCGTTTTCCCGGCGCGTCGGCCATCACGGCGGCGGCGTTTTTCGGATCGAGCGTTTCGCTGGCGCAGCTTCCGCCCCCCGCGTCGGAACAAAAGGCGCGCGAGTATTACCAGCGCCTGATCTTCGCCGGCCCGGCCACCGAATTGGCGTGCCAGGCGCGGTTCGAGATGGCCGAGTTGCTCAGCCAGCGCGGCCAGACGGACGCCGTCCTCGATCTCCTCACCACCGCCCTTGAAAATCAACCGTCCAAGCCACTGGCTCAGCGCATCAAAGTTCGCGTCGCCGCCGCGCTGCTGGCGAAAAATAATCCGCAGTCGGCGTTGGCGCAGGTCACGCCGATGCTCGACGACAAGGAGACACCCGTCGCCGCCGAGGCTCGATATCTCGCCGGGGAAGCGCATATCCAGCAACAGGATTGGAAGTCGGCGATCGAAACGCTTCTCCCCTTCCGCGATCAGGATCCGTATCGCAATGCTCCGGGGATCGCCGATCGCGCGCTGGCTCGATTGGGTTTCGCGATGGCGCAGTCCGGGCAGTGGGAGCCGAGCCGGATGAGTTTCGAGGCGCTGGTTGGCCGGTTCGGTCAAAGTCCCTGGATCGACGACGCCCGCTTCGGCATGGGATGGGCTTTGCAAAATCAAAAGCGCTACGACGAGGCGGTGAACGTCTATACCGAGTTGACCCGCCATAGCGCCGCCGAGTCGGCGGCACGGGCGCAGGTGAACATCGGCGTCTGCCGTCTTGAACAAAGACGCCCCGCCGACGCCCTCAAGGCGTTGCTGGCCGTTCCGTTGACCTACGACTATCCGGATTGCAGCGCCGCCGCCTGGTATCAAGCCGCCCAGGCGCAGCTTCAGAGCGAAAAGCCGCAGGAAGCGGCCAAGCTGTTGAACCGCGTCATGAAGGAATATCCGACGACGTCCTGGGCCTCGCTGGCGCAGCGGCGATTGGCCGAAATCAAATAACGGATGCCGCTGGCGCTTTCACGCACCTTGAAACAGCGGGCCAATGAATGTCTTTCCAAGAGGACTTCGCGATGAAACGGATGAAATTCCCCATCGACATAACGCGGCGTCTCTCGTCGCGACCCATCGTTTTGCTCGCTTTTGCCTTCTTGCTCTTCACGCTTCCCGCGTCCGCGCCGGCTTACGTCGAGGCGCCCTACACGCTTGGCCGAATCTGTACCGAGTCAAGCAATATCGTGATATTAAGACTGGAAAAGGTGGATCGCGAGAAAAATCTGCTGGTCTATCGGAAGGTTCGCGATCTCAAGGGAACGCATCCGGGCGAAACGATCAAGCACAATATTTCGCACGCCGGGTTTCAGCCGCGCGAATGGCAGAATGTGATGGCCTGGGCGGAGGTGGGGCAGATCGCGGTTTTTTTTCACAACGGGTCGGCCGGCGAAACCTGCATCAACGGCTACTGGTATCAGGTTTATCCCGGCGATTGGTGGGCGATGAGCCATGCCGAGCCGTATCTGCTGCGATCCTTCTGCGGCAAGCCGGAAAAATGCGCGGCGGCGGTCGAGCAGATCCTGCTCAACCAGGAAACGACCGTGCCAGTCATGGTGGACGGCGACAAAAACGCCCTGCAACTTCGCACGGCAAAGCTCCAGCGCGTGAAGGCGAGCCTGAAAATTCAGGACTACGACCCCAAGCGCGATTTCGCCGGCTGGGGCGTCGAGGAATTTCGGTCGATCACGTCAATGCCGGGGTTCACCCATATCGCCTCCCTGCCAAGCCTCGGCGCCGGTGCGATCGGCGTAACGCCGGTCGATTTTGACGGCGATGGGAAGATCGATCTCTGCCTGTTCGGCGCCGGCAAGGTTTCGCTTTTGCAAAACGCCGGCGGCTCCTTGAACGAAGTGCCCCTTCCTTTAGAAGCCGGCGGCGCGCGAGCGGCGGTTTTCGCCGACTACAACGGCGACGGCAAACCCGATCTTCTTCTGGCCACGCCGAGGGGCCCGCGTCTTTTTACGAATCTCGGCGATGGAAAATTCAAGGACGCCACCGCCGGTCTTCCATCGCAGGATTATTACAACCTCACTGCAGCGGCCTGGCTCGATTACGACCGCGACGGAAAACCCGACATCCTCCTGGCAGACGGATTTCGCGGCTTGCGCCTGTATCGCAACCTCGGCGCGGCGCAGTCCGTTCCGCTTGAGCTATCCATGGGCAAATGGCGCCAGTGCGGCCCCTTCGACAACACCAACAACAACGGCTACGACACCGCCTATCCACCGGAAACTAACATCGATCTCAAGGGCGAATATCCCGGCAAGAATAACCAGAAGGCCACCTGGCGCGAGGTCGATGTTCCCGATAACCAGGCCTATAGCGTCAAAATCTATCGCGATCAGGATCACGCGTACATGACGGTCTATCTCTATCGAGAAATCACGGTGAATAAGGCGGTGGAAATCCCCATCTCCCTCGGCGGCGGCGGACCGTTGGCGGCGTGGATCAACGGGAAAAAAACGCTCAGCCACAATGAACAGCATCAACCCGCTCCCGACCAGGCGCATGCCATCCTGAAACTGTCGGCCGGCAGGAACGACTTGCTGATCAAGGCCTGTTTCGTCGATCACGGCCGATCGATTTACTTCAAGGCGACGCCGCCCACCGAAGCGACTCCGCCGCTCTTTGAAGACGTGTCGGATAAGGTCGGACTTGGCTCGGCCGGCGCCGGGGCGTCGCTCAAGGGAGATGCGGTGCTTGTGGCCGACGTGAACGGCGACGGACGTCCGGACGTCCTTTTTTGTGCCGGCAATGGCATGCTGCTTCTCGACACGCCGAGCGGTTTCGTTGAATCGAAAGACAGCGGCATTTCTTTTCGTCCCGGCAAGGTCAGCCCGATTTTCGCCGATTTTTTCGGCGACAAACATCCCCATCTTCTTGTTCCGCAGCACGACGGCGTGAAGTTGTTCCGCAACGATGGCGCCGGTCATTTCACCGACGTCACCGCACAATCGGGCGATCTGGCCACGCTGAAATGCGACGCGTCCAGCGCCGCCGTCGGCGATTTCACCGGCAAGGGGAGAGCGGATATTCTGCTCGGCTGCATCAGGGGAACCAATCATCTATTCCGCAACAACGGCGACGGCACGTTCGCCGACGTCAGCGAAAACGTCGGCCTCGATCAGCGCATTTTCAACACGCGCGCGACGGCCGTCGTCGATTTCAACCGTGACGGCGCCCCCGATGCGGTCTTCGTGAACGAAGGACAGGATTCAATATTATTGCTGGGCCGATTGCGCCCGCCGACGGCGCGCCTTGAACCGGCCGACGACGCGCCCGTCACGGTCGCGGCGGCGCTGGCCGGAATCTCGCCGGCGTCGGCGAGCGGCGTCGCTTCGTCGCTTTCCATGATGCTCGGAATCGGCGGCGTTGTAGCGGTGTTCGCGGCGATTTCAGTTTTATTTCCCAATAAATCCCGAAGATTCAAACGCCTCTGGATGGTGGTGATGGCGATGTCCGCCGTTTCCGGCAACGCCCGCGCGGATTGGCCGACCAGTCGAGGCAATCCCGCCCACACCGGCACCGACGACAACGTCCCCGGCCCGCGCCATCCCGCGGTGCGATGGGTCTACAAGGCCCAGGAGCATTTCCTCGCGTCCCCGGTCCCGGCCGGGCGCGCGCTATACGTGTCGGGGCTGGGCGGCTTTAACTCGGCTTCGTTCTACGCCTTGGCGCTCAACGGCGACGCGCCCAACCGCATCATGTGGTCGATCAAGCCGTCGGGATTTATTCCGTTGCCGATCATCGCCGCGCCGGCGGTTGCCGATGGGCTGCTGATCGTGGGTGACGGCATGCATCAGACCGATGGCGCCACGCTCTATTGCCTGCACGCCGAGAGCGGCCGGCCGCTCTGGCAATATCCGTTTCCCGGAAAACTCGTCCATCTCGAAGGCGCCCCCACCATCGATCGCGGCAAAGTATTCGTCGGCGGCGGGAACGCGGGCGTCATCTGCATCGACACCAATAAAATTACCGTCGACGGCAATGAGCTTAACACCGACGCCCTCCGCTTCCTGATGGACAAGAAGTGGACCGAGCTGCTGGCCAAGTACGCCGACGAGAAAAAGAAAAATCCCGATACGGCCATCGAGCCCGGCAACGAAGACCTTCCTAAGCCGCAGCCTAAACTCCTCTGGCAAAAAGGTCACGACGAATGGCACGTCGATGCCGCTGTCGAACTCGCCGGCGACCGGTTGATCGCCGCCAGCGCCTATGTCGATGAAGACAAAACCGGCAAGCGAATCCTCGAATGCCTGAACGTAACCGACGGCGCCACGATCTGGGAAACGCCGCTGGAGGTGAATCCGTGGGGCGGCCCGACGGTGGCCGGGGATCTGGTTCTCGTTTCGTGCAGCAATATTCGTTTCGACCGCAAGCTGCTCAATCAGGCCAGGGGACAGATGATCGCCGTCGAATTGGCCGGCGGAAAAGTGAAGTGGAAGAAGGACATCGCCGGGGGCGTATTATCGCCCCCCGCCGTCTCCGGCGCCCTTGCGGTTTTCACCGCCACCGACGGTCATGTGTACGCCATCGATTCCGCCACCGGCGCCGACCGCTGGACGTACGACGCCAAAACGCCCTTCTTCGCCGGCCCGGCGATTTCCGGCGGCGTGGTCTACGCGGCCGATCTCAAGGGAACCGTCCATTCCCTGCAACTTGCCGACGGAACCGCAAACTGGACGTTTGACGTCTGCGCCGATCCCGCCGTCGGATCGGCGGCGATGGTCTTCGGCTCTCCGGTCGTGCACGGCGGAGAAATATTCCTCGGCACCAATCGCATCGACGGCGAAGCGAGCGAACAGCCGCTGGCCATCGTCTGCCTCTCCGACCAGGCGGGCGCGGGGGTGGCCAACGCCTCGGCCAAGATCGTCATCGACAAGATCAAAAAAACAATCACCATTCCCGCCCGCATCGCGCCGCGGAAGCTGTCGTATCTGAAGGAGATTTATCCGCTAGAGGTGGTGGCGTGCTGGCCGCATCCGCGTGGCCAAAAGGCGCACGAGACGGTGGTGAATTTTGACGCGATGCCAAGCGACATTCACAACGCGTTGCTGTCGATGGGCCTGAAGCCCGGCCATCCCGCTCGCGGCGAAGGGCAGGCGGCGGTTGGGCCGGAGGTGGATATCACTCTTGTGATTCCCGGTCTCGATGGAAAGCCGCGCGCGGTGCCGCTGGAAAAGGCGATGGTTGAGCCGCGAACCAGAAAGCCGATCCCCAGGCTCAAATGGATTTTCACCGGTTCGGTGATGCGCCAGCCCGATCCGGACAAGCCCGCGCAGATGTATGCCGCCGACATGACCGGCACATTGATATCGATCGTGCCCGTGACGGATGAATGCGTGTTTCAGACGAACCTGACGATGAAGGAAGAGCCGCTGCTGAAGCTGGAAGACAACGTCGATATCCTGCCGCCGCCGGGAACGCCGGTGGAGTTGGTGATTCGTGTGAGATAAAGGCGTCTAACCAATATCGCGTGCAGGAGCCGAACCATGCCGGACATCAATTCCATCAACAAAACGGGAGGGTCTGAGCGACCCGTAGCGCGGCCGTGTCGGCCTTGTTTTTTCGAGCGGAGACACCGGCGAGCCGCCTGTGCTACGGGTCATTTCAAATCCGCGATATCGCATCGCTGCCGAGTCGCGGTCGTGGCGGCCGCGGCGATCTTCTGCGCGATCGCCGGCATCAACGCCGATCCGCAAGCGGCGACGCCTTCGCAATCGGCCATACTTCCGCCGCTGGCGACCGCGCCGCTTCCTTCCACGCGGCCGACCGTCGTCGCCGTTCCGTTTCGGCCATGGATGGCGCCGGCGCGATCGGATCGGGAGCCGCGGATGCTGCCGGGAGATAAGCGCCATGCGCTGCACATCCGCCCGGCGGTCGATCTGCCGCCGGTGGCCGAGGCGTCGGGGGAATTGCCGGCGGAGGTGACGATGGCGGTTGAGCCGGCGATTCGTTTCATCTCTCCCGATCCGGCTTCGCCGCCGGTGGCGAGCATCGCGGCTCACGAAGATTCGGGAAAACCGACGGCGCAGACCGATCCGACGCTGAACCTGGCGCCGCCGGGCGCGCTGATGATGACGCCGCCTCCAAGGACGGCGTCGGCGCCGTTACTTCTCCTGGCGATTCCGGATCCGTCAAAAGCGCCGGGGGAAATCAAAACGCCGCCACCGCAACAGGAGGATGCGCCCGCCTCCAGCTTCGATCCCCCGGCGGCGCCGACGCTCGGCGCCGGCAAGTAAAAGGACGTTTTTCTCTTTCTCCCTTTACTCGCGCGGTCCCCGCGTTCAGCGATCTCGCTCACAGCGTAATTGGGGCCACAACCGGCTCACGGCAGCAATGGCGTCGCAGGGCGGAAACGCCGAAAAACGTCTTCGGGCAATTTATCGGCGAACATGATCACCGGCTGATTCAGCGCCGTGCCTCCCTGCTTGATCGCGCACCAGCGGGCGCCGTGATGCGTCGGCTCGGGATCGTAAATGTAGATGCGGATGTTTTGGCCGGTCGCTTCAAGCCCGTCGGGAGCGAAGACGTACGGCTTGCGCGAAACCGGACAGGCACTTTGAATTTCCTGGCCGGGGATGGCGAACGGTTGCAAATCTTCGGCACGCGCGGGACCGTGATGGTACATGCTGTAGTAGGCGGTCAGCGGGCCGCACAGGTCCTGCATCCGATTGCCGCAGGGGTCGAGGGAATCCAGCACGTCGCCCGTGAAGGCCGGTTGCTGACCGGCGGTTTTTACCAGCGGCTTGGGACCGGTGGTAACGGTTGTGGTTTGACAGCCGGACAGGGCGCATAGCGATATCAGCACGTATAGAAGCGACGACGCGAATCCGATCCGTTTTTTGAGCTGGCGCCTCATCATGGTCGTTGATCCATCGGCGGCTGATTTTTTGCCGGCGGCGCGGGGGGCGCCGGTTCCGTGACGGTAACACCGGTCAACGGCTGCGTCGAGGGGGTCGGCTTGATGATCGTGGCGGCCGGGCGGGTCGTGCCTTCTTCATGCGGCGTGGCGCCGCGGTGCATGTTGTTGATATGTTCCTGGAAGGCGCCGGGCTCCACCGCGTTGGGCGCGAGCTTCGTTCCCTTCATTTCGTCCTGCGACATGCCGGGCAGTGTTTGCGGCTGAAGCGCCACGTGCGGCGTCAGGAAAATCAGCAGTTCGGTCTTCGTGCGATCGTCCTGATATCGCGTAAAAATCGACCCAAGAAATGGGATGTCGCCGAGCAGCGGAATCTTGCTGATGGTCGTGGTTTTCTGGTCCTGCATCATGCCGCCGATGACGATGGTGTTGCCGTTGCGGATCGCCACGCGGCTCTGTGCCGAACGGTTGGCGATCACCGGCGCCGCCACGCCCGCGCCGATGGGGACGGTGGTGCCGGTCAATTGGCTGATTTCGGGAGCGACATCGAGCACCACAAGCCCGTCGGGGCTGATGTGCGGCGTGACGTTCAAAATGATGCCGACGGCCTGGTACGAAATCGTGTTGATCTGCTGGCCGGTGTCGGTGATCTGCGTGTTGGTGATGAACGGCACTTCCTGGCCGACGGTGATGCTGGCCAGCTGGTTGTCGCTGGCGAGGATGTAGGGGCGCGACAGGACGTCGAGCTTTCCGGCGGTGGCCAGGGCGTGGAGGCTGGCGGTGAGATTGTCTTCGACGAGGCTGACGAGCAGGCCGCCGTTGGCCGCGGCGGCGGCGGCGTTGCCGAGGGTGTTGGCGGCCGTGAGGCCCTTGCCGCTGGCGCGCGTGTCGAGGACGGAGAAATCGACGCCGAAGTCGTTGGTTTTTTCGTGCGTGACCTCGGCCACGAGCACCTTGATCAGCACCTGCGGCACGGGTCGATCCAATTCCTCGATGATCTTCTTGACTTGTTCCTGATATTTGCTTGCCGTGCTGACGAGCAAGGAATTGGTATCGGCGTCGGCGACGACAAAGACCTGTCCGACCATTTCGCTGGTGGCGCGGCTTGGCCCGGCGGTTTGGGCGCCGGTGTTGGAGGCGCTACGGTTGCTGTTGTTGGTGACGCTGGTGAGGGGGCTGCCGAAGGAGCTTCCGCCGCCCCCGCCGCCGAAGCTTCCGCCGCCGCCCCCGCGGCTTCCGCCGCTGCCGCCAAAGCCGCTGTTGCTTCCGAGTCCCGATGCGCCGAGCGACTGGCCGGCGTTGCGGTTGGAACTCGTGCCGAACGTGCCGTTGCCGCCGCCGGCGTTTGTGCCGCCGCTGCTTGTGCCGGAGCCAAAGAGCGTGTTCAGGGTGTTGCCCATGTCGGTGGCGACGCCGTTGCGGAGGTGATAGATGAAGAAGGAGCTTTCGGCGGCGGGGTTTGCGTCGAGTTCCTTGAGGATGCCGCCGATGATTCGCATCGCTTCGGTGGGGGCGGTGACGACGAGGGTATTGGTTCGGTCGTCGGAGGCGGCGTTGACTTTTCCGCCGCGAATGGTTTGCGAAAGGCCTCCCAACGCGGGCAGATGGCTGACGCCGCCGGTTTGCTGGCCCTGGGGATTGTCGCCGGTGAAGATGGTGTTGATGAGCTTTGCGGCGCTGGAGGAGTCGGCGAATTTGAGAACAAAAACCTTGACCTCCGACACCGCCGCCGGGTCCGAATCAAGCACCTTGAGAATTTGATCGATGAGCTTGAGGGTATCGGTGGGCGCGGTGACGACGAGGGTATTGGTGCGTTCATCGGCGGCGGCGTTGACAGTGCCGGCGGCCTTGCCCGATTCGGCCGCGGCGCCGCCCGCGCCGCCCTGGGCGGCCATCATCCGCCTGAAAAATGCGCCCGGTCCTCCGCCCGGCCCGCCTCCCGGCCCTCCGCCGCCGCCGCCGCCCCCGCCCCCGCCGGCCTGCGTCGGCGAGAAGATCGACTGAATCAACTTCGCCGCCGAAGCGGCGTCGGCGAATACCAACTGCACGATGCGGATGTCCGACGCGCTGGCTTCGTGAAGATCGAGCTTGCTCACGATTTTGACGATCCGCCGAATATTCGCGCAGGTATCGGTGAGGATCAACGAGTTGCTGCCCTGGTTCGCGGTAAAATCGGCGTCGGCGCTGATCAGCGGCTGGAGGTCCTGCCGCAGCTTCGATGCGTCTACGTTCTTGACCGGAATCACCTGAGTGATCAATTCGTCGGTTTCGGGGATCAACTCCGGATCGGCGCCGAACTCCACGGGGATATTTTGTTTTTTAGCGGTCTCGCGCTTGACGATCTTCAACACGCGGCCCTGCTGAATGGCCGTAAAACCGTTGGGCTTCAGCACGGCGTTGAGCAGCGTCAGCGCCTCGGCGGGCGTAACCGGGCCTCGGCTCACGACGGTAACCCGTCCATCCACCGGGGTTTCCTTCACGACGATGAAACCAGCCGCCTCGGAAAGGTAATCGAGAACCGAATCGACCGAAGCGTCCTTAAATTCTAGCCTGATTTTCTGTGCGGGCCGGCTGGCGGGATTGGCGTCGCCGGGCTGAGTGGTCGGCACCAGAACGGTAATCGGCTGCGTCGCCGCGGGAAGCTCCGCCGTGAGTTGCGTCGCCGCCGGCGCGGTGGCCGGCCAGACGACCGGTTGCGACGCGGCCACGACCGGCCGCGTCGCGACGTTGGTCGTCGGCACGGCGGCGGTGGCCGGCAGCGCCGCGTCCGCGGAACGTGTCGCCGGTACGGCAATCGGCGCGGGGGCCGCGACCGACGGCACGGTCGCCGGGGCGACCGCGGGCGCAAACGGCGGCGTAACGGAAGGCGCGGCGATGGATGGTGCGGCGACGGGCGGCGCGGCGACAGGGGGCGCACCGTGAACGGGATTAGGCGGCGTGGTTGCCGCTTGCGCGACCGCGACAGGCGACGGCGCGACGGGAAGCGCGACGGGAGCAGGTGTGGACGGCGCGGTTGCGGCTTGTCCCACCGCCGCGGGCGCCGACGGAGAGGGCAACTGCTGCGCGACGAGCCATGCGCCGGCCGCGCCAATCGCCGCCGCGGATACGGCCAGGGAACTCAATTTCAAACGTGGCGTCATTGGCCTGTCTTTCTCTGTCAGTGAACGAAAGTTTTTCAAAATCGGCGATGAATTTAGCGAGTATTTTTCAGGTTGCTGTAGCGTTTCAGCGTTTAGCGTTCCCGCTTGCCGGGCGTATTGCGCGATCGAACCTCAATCCATCAACATGAAAAATGTCCTAAGGTTTACGTTTTCGCCACCACGACGGCTTCTCGCCGGCGGGATGTTCCGCGGCCGGCGTCGCGGATGCCGTCGAGGGCTGTGTCGTTGCCGTCGTCGTCGTCGCCAGGCCACCGTCCAGCGTTTGGCCGATGACGACGTGGCTTAGCTTTCCCGCCGCTAGGTAATTGATGCCGTCCAGCGTGATGGCGGATATTTGGCCATGAGAGACGGCCTGACCGGCGCGAACGCGGACGGTCTGCTGATCGAGGCTCTGCTCGAAAAAAGCGGTGGGAAGTCCATCTTCGATCGCCACGCCCTTGAGCACGAAATTCGCCTCGGCCTCGGCGGCCGCCGGTCCGGTCAGATCGGGGATGGCCGACACGGCTTGGGTGGTCGCCACGTCGCGCGCCGCGAGCCGGGGGCGGTTATGGTCGCGCGAAAAAACGCTTCGAGAGAGCAGCACCCGATAGTCGCCGGACATCGGGCGCGACTGCGGCACGGGCGCCGCCGGCGGACGCGATTCATCGCCGGGGACGATGATGGCCGCCAACGACGCGGCCGCGCCGCACAACACGGCTAACGCGCCGCGCGCCAAATGAAAAGAGTTCGGCGGTTTCACTGGCCGCCTCCCTGAATGCTTGCCGTGCGAAGGCGATCCGCCTTGTCCGGCTTATCCGAATCGGGGACCCGGCAGAGCGTCGAGAGCGAAAGCTCCAATTGCAGATCGTCGATGCCTTCCTTCAGGGGCATCACCTGAATCTCGCTGACGCGCAGCGGCATGGTCGTCGTCTCCACGCGCCAGAGAAGATTGGATATCGTCGCCAGCGGCCCGGTGCCGGTGAGATGAAAGCCGATCTGAACGAATTTGCCGTCGAGAATGGATCGCTCGTCCTTCAGCTTGGAGACCGTGACGCCGCAATCGCGCGCCCAGTCGTTGAGCGCCAGCTGCAATTGGCTTTCGGCGTCGGATTGAGTGTTGCTTAATCCGCCGGCGATCATTTCGTTCCAGACTTTGCGCATCTTGACCTGCTGGTGAAAGAGCAGGTCGGCTTTGTCCTTGTCGTTTAGCGCGGTGTCCACCTCGGCGGCGATTTGGCTGCGGCGTTCGACATACGGGCCGATCATCAAAAAATAGAGCAGCAGCACGCCGACCAGAGCCCCGGCGCCGATGGCAATATAACGTTCTCGCTTGGTGAGGATCATAAGAATTCCGGGTATCCGGCCCGCGCTTAAACCGGCACATATTTGAAATTAATCGTGAACGTGACTTCGTGGCCGTGGCGGACGTCGCGGAGATCCAGGGCCATTTTCACGTCGGAAAAATGTTTGCTTTGATTGAGTCGGCTGACAAGCGTGAGAACCGCTTCGCGCGTCGTCGCTTTGCCGCCGATGTCGCCTTTCATGCTGTCGTGCAGGTTGAAATTGATGAGGTACATCTGGCCGTCGTCGGGAATGGCGGTGGTGAGATCGCGCAGGCAAGCGAGATAGCGCGGCTTGTCGGCGTGCCATCCCTGCGCGTACTTGATCATGGCCACTTCGGCTTCGGCGCTCTTGCGGAGGTCGGTCTTCGAGTTGTTTTCCCTCAGCAGGCCGGCAAGCTTCTGTTCTTTATTCTGAAGGTCCACGTAAGCGAAAATCGCCCCGATCACGAGGATGACGGCGGCGGCGATCGCCAGGGCGGTCTGTCGTTTGATGGCGGCTTTTTTGGGCTCGGCGAGGCGCGGGTGGAGAAAATCGATCGGGAACCTGTCTTCGCTCAGGCCGGCCATCGCCAGCGCCACCGCCGCCGCGCCGGCCATGACGCCGGCCGGCAGGTCGCCGGCGCCAAGATCGATGAAATTACCCACGCGCGCCGCCGGGCCGAGGGCGGCGGTGATGGTCGCGCGAACCGCCGGATCAAGCCGGGCGTCGTCCCATACCGTGACCGGGCCGTGCGAATTTCCGTTGGCCGATCCGTTCCCGTTGGCGGAGCTATTTCGCGGCAGCATCAGCGAAGCCCGACGGACTTCGCCGGCGATGGCCGCGGTGGTGGCCGACGACGCGCCGATGTGCCGCAGCAGCGAAGGATGATTTCCGCGCTGGGCGGAGAGTTCGGTTGCCGACGGTGTGATCGACAGCACCAGGGCGTCGCCGCTGTTTCGCGTGGTGGCGGCGGTCAGCGCGACGGAGGTCGGGATGATCGCCTGAAGCTCGAGCCGGGCCTCCTGGGCGATGGCGACCGCCTGCTCCACCTGGCTTGCCGGCGTGGCGGCGAGGAGGACGTGGGTCGATTCGGTCGGGCTGGACGTGCCGGCGTAGTCGTAGACAAGGTCTTTGAGTTCGGTGGAAAATTCCGATTCCACTTGAAGCCGCAACATGTCGGCCGCCAGGGTCGGATCGACCGGCGGGATATCCTTCACCTTGGTCAGCACGGATTTGGCGGGAATGCCGAATACCGCGGCACGCGCCAAAAAGCCCTGCTCTTTGATGAAATGGCGGAGGGCGTTTCCAAGCGCTTCGGGCTGCTGCTGGGAAACGCCGGCCGGGTAGACAAATTCGGCCGCCTTGGAGACCTGGAAGCGGTCGGGGGCCGCGGCCGTCACCTCGGCGATGAGGATCGATCGCTCTCCCAGGGCAAGTCCAAGCATTTTATTCGCGCGAAACTTCATATGAGGGCATAACCTTCCGGCTCAAAATTGGCCTAGTCCGTTGGCGCCGCCGGTTCCATAACCCGAAGCGGCGGGCATCGGCTGGCCCTTGCGAAGCGCCGTCAGTATATCAGGTGACAGCGGCCAACCCAGCTTCGTGAGGTCCTTGCGATAAATGATAACCGGCGGACTATTGGTGGCGTTAACCACGATTCGCACCCGCTTAAATCCCCGGCCTTCGCCGCTGACGGCGACGATGTCGGCGGAATAAAAATAGGAGTGGGCGGTAATCAATTGGCCGATCCGCTGTTTCTGAGTTAATGTAAGTAAAGGGGTCGTTCCCTGGGTGTTCAAAAGCCAGCCGTAGCTGGTCGAATGGCCTGCGGGCGATGCGCCGCTCCCGCCAGACACGCCTCCGGAGTTTAACCAGTCTTCACGGGCCATTACGAGACTAGCGGCGATATCGGCGTTGACCGACGGCAATGTCGCAAGCACTTGTTGCGACGCGGTATTCACGTTGATTAGCCCGTTGAGGGTGGGTTGGTCAGTCCATTTTAGGTTAGGCGCGACCGTCGTGAAATCTTCGGGCTTGATACCTGTGCGGCCGGCGAAATCCAGCACATTTTTGAACAGTCCTGGAACAAGCGGAGACTTGGCTTTTTGGATGATGCTATTTTGAGTAGTGAGCGACAAATCGGCCAAGACGGGCATGAGCTTAGCCTTTATCGTTGCCAATTGCGACCCGGGAATCACAGTAATCACATTTACGCGGGTGACGTCGGTGGCTGGGTTTTTGGGAGGATTGGACTCCTTGCCCCATACAGTAATAAATGGAAATATCCCGCGCGTGGTGTCGCTGGCGGCGTTGAAGGCGGTGGTAAGGCTGCCGGCCACTTTTTGCTCATTGTCGTCGAGCATCCCGTTATGATCGAGGTCCGATCCGTACATGAGTTGGTCGGTCACGTCCTGGCGTGATACCAAGAACAGCTCCTCAACCGACTCGAATGCGGTTCCCTTGAGAGTGTAAGGTCTCTGTAACGACTGATAATAGTTCGTGTCCGCGCCTTGGCCGCTCGTGAGTTTGCTAGCGCTCAGTCCCGATGCCCATAACACGATACTGTCCGCTACGTCCTGCGACCCGTTCAAGCCCGGCAATGCCGTTAACGATGGGTGAATATTGTTTGAGCTTATTGCGTCGGAGAAGTTCAAATTCACCTTCGACGATTCATCCGTAATCCCAAACGCATATGTGTAATCGTTATCCGCGTAGGTTTGCAGAATCCAGAAATACCCGTTGCCGATCGGGATCTGTTCGGCGGGGGTCGCCAAAACGGTGACGGCGTCGCCCTTGCAACCATCCACCGCCGCCAGCACATATTGCTCGGCGCCGAGTTCGACGGCGTTGGCCTGTTGAACCGAGAACCGATTGCTCGACGCGGCAACCTCCGTTCGCATCGAACGGGCGAAGATCAACACGATCGCGCAGAGAATCACGATGACCCACATGCCCGTGATGAAGATGATGCCGGGACGACGACGGATCATTGGGGCGGCCCTCCCGCTGACGTGCAAGGAAACGCGAAAACGTGCGTGTAGGTAATGACTACGGGGGTGCCGTCGGGATTTGTTTGCGGGGTTTGAATCGCCAATACCACCTGCACCGCCAGCGGCAAAGAGTTGAGCGGCTGCGACGCGGTTGAATCCCATGTGTCTTGCCAGGAGGTGCCGTCAAAGTAAAAGAGATTGAAGCTCTGCACGTGGCGGCAGAGAATTTCTTCGTCTGGGATCGCCTGAACCAGCGGATGCGCGAGATTGTTATTCGATCGGCGCACCAAAATATGATCCGTGCTGTTGTCAGGCTGATACATGGTCAATTCGACCTGCTTGATCTCGCCGTTGGAACCCTCGGGATGAAGGGGCGAAGGGGCGGTGGTGTAAAAAACAAGGTCGTCGGCATTGGGGTCTTGCCCGTGCGACCCCTCGAACGTGCCTACAAGGCCGCCGGCGTTGGTGGGCGGCATCGCGCATTGAAAATCTTCACGCAGGAAATCCATCACCAGTCCCGACGAACGAGCCGCGTCCACTTTCCGCTCGGTATTGCGGCGGGCGTCAAACGCGATCTTCATGCTTGCCGCCAGCGACAGCGCGATCACGGCGACGAACGCCATCGAGATCAGCAACTCAAGCAAGGTGAATGCGGGCCGTCGGCTCATAAATAACTCACTGCGAGCTAGCGCTCTGGTAAACGAGGGTCGAGACGTCGGCGTGTTGCTCGGCGTTGTTTTCCTTCCAGTTGACGTGCAGATCCAGCTCCTGCACGACGTTGCTGCCGTTGACGCCCATGCTCTGGCTCCACGGATTCAGCTCGGCGGTCCAGGTGTAATCCTTCCAGGGATCGTCCGTGCCGAAATCGCCCTGGAGGGTGGATTGCCATAGGCCGGTGGAAACCAGTTCATTGAGCTTGGATTCGGCCAGCGCCCCGGCTTCGGCCCGGCGCCGCGCGATTCCGCCGGCGCGGGTGGAAAGGGAGATGCCGCTCATAATGACCGGCATGGCGATGGAGATTAACAGCAAAGTGGCGACTACTTCGATCAGCGTAAATGCCGCGGCGCGCGGCGCGCGGCGCCGTCGCGAAATCGCGGCGAAACGAAAGACGTTGGGATCAAGAGGCTTCATCGCGTCAGGAACCTTAAAATGACTGGCCGGGCGGGGCCGGGGTCATGCTTTGCTCCAGTTGTTTTTCGTCCTCGGTGAGCACGTGATACTGTTCGGTGCCGGCCAGGCAGCCGATTTCGATCTGCGCGCCGCCGGAGTCATGGAAGACGATCGTTCCCGGATCGCACCGGCCCGACGGGTAAAATTCCACGTAGAGGCCGTCGGGTTGCTGCACGATCGTGCTGTCGAAGGAGACGCCGCCCGGCGCCATGAAAACGCGTCCCGGTTCTTCGCCCACGTCGGCGAAGGTCGTCGTGCTTTGCGCGCCGCCGGCGGAAAGGCCGAGCGTGCCGGTCTGCGAGGACGAGTTGGGCTGCATGTTTTCAAACGAGGCGCCGTTTTGCATCGTGAGCCAGTAGGTTCCCTTGCCGGGATCGAAGTTCAGCCGAAAGCTGACGCCGCGGGTGATCGCATGCGTGCGCGCCCAGCGGGCTAGCGCGATCACCTGATCGGCCGAGTCGGAAACGCCCTGTCCGCGGGCGAAGCGGTCCATCTTTGGGACGACCATGGCGGCGATCACCGCGATGATCACGAGAACGAAGACCAGCTCGATGAGCGTGAACCCTCTCGCGAAGATGGAACGGCGCTGACGCATGATCGTTTTCAATGAGCGGGTGTGGCGGCGGTCCAGTTATCGAGGCCTTCGGTGGTTCCGCCGTGCCCGTCGCCTTGCGAGGACAGATCAAAACCGTTCGCCAGATGCTGGCCGGGATAAACGTAAATATAAGCATGTCCCCACGGATCCTGCGGCATGCCGCGTTTGACGTAGGGGCCGTGCCAGGTATTGGCGTTGCCCGGCGGCGCGATCAGGCCATCGAGGGAGGGCGGATAATCGCCCATGTCCGCTTTGTACATTTCCAGCGCGGTATCGAGATTGGAAATATCGGTCTTGACCTTCGCCTCGTCCTTCTTGCGGTTCACGCTGCCGAAGTTGACGACGACGATGCTGGCCAGCACCGCCAGGATGACCAGCACGAGCAATAGCTCGATGAGAGTGAACGCCGAGTTGTTTCTACGTCTGCGGACTTGCGAGACCATGTTGACTCCATTGGTACAAATTGAACTTCGATCCAAACATCGTTCCGCGACGCCGCGCGGTTCCGACTATTTTACGAGATCCGGCAGCTTGAAGATCGGCAGCAGCATCGCCACCACGATCGTCCCGATCAACGCGGCCATCACAAACAGCAACAGCGGCTCGGCGACCGACACCATCATCCGAAGCTGCCGATCCAGATCGCCCTCATACGAGGTCGCCAGGCGAACCAGTTCCTTGTCGAGCCTTCCGGTTTCCTCGGCCACCGCGATCGTCTCGACGACCGACGCCGGAAAAAGCCGGGGGCTGTTGCCCAGCGCTTTGGAAAGGGCTTCGCCGCGCTGCACCTCTTCGATGGCGTGCGAAACGGTATCGGCAAGGGTTTGATTTCCGATCGCTTCGCGCGCGACTTTCAGCGACGCCACCAGCGGCACGCCAGCGCCGATGAGCGTTCCCAGCATGCGGGAAAAACGAACCAGCGCGAAATGGGCGACGATCGACCCCATGATGGGGATGCCGAGCAGGATTTGCTCCATTTTCCGTTTGCCGCTGTTGGTATTCAGCGCCCGGCGGGTGAAGACGACGCCGAAAAATCCGGCCGCCGCCACGAACAGAAAATACTTTCTGACGATCGTGCTGATGCCGATGACGACTTGCGTGAGCGGGGGCAGGCTGCCGCCGAACTGTTGAAAGATTTCGCTGAACTGGGGAATGAAGTAAGTCAGAAGGAAGATGACGACGGCGGTGGCCATGAACGCGAGGATGACGGGATAGATGAGTGCCGCTTTGACTTTGCCCTTGAGGTCTTGCTCGCGCGTTCGGAACTCGGCGATCTGCGCGAGCACCAGGTCAAGGAATCCGCCGGCTTCGCCCGCGCGAACCATGGCGATATAGACGCTGGAAAAGCTCTTAGGATGCTTTGCCATGGCGTCGCCCAGCGACTTGCCGCCGATGACGTCGTCGTGAAGGGCGCTCCATAGATAGCGTGCCGACGGATTGGAGGCTTCGCGCCGCAACAGGCTCATCGACCGGCTGAGCGATACGCCGCCGGCGAGCAGGTTGGCCAGTTCGCGCGTAAAATTTTCAACCGCCTTGGCCGAGACCTTTCCCGGCTTGGCCGCGACCAGCGCCTTGGCGGCGGCCTGGGCGCTGGCTTTTTGCTCGTCGAGTTTCACCGGCTGCAAGCCTTGCGAAACCACCTGAGAAATTGCCGACGAACGGCTCTCCGCCGACAGCGTGCCGGTGGTCTGGCGGCCGTCTCGTCCGATGGCTGTGTAGGAAAAAACTGACATAGACTTACTGCGTTTGCGTTCGATTCGGCGCCGCCGGATTCAATTGAGCGGTTGCGCCAGCGGCGTATTGGTTCAACCCGCGACCGCCGCGAGCTCGGCGGCGCCGACGGCGGTGGTTTCGTCCTTGGTCAGGCGGAGCACTTCTTCCACGGTTGTTTTTCCTTCGCCGATCAGGCGCCAGCCGTCTTCACGAAGGCTCTTGAGACCCTGGGCGATCGCCAGTTTACGTATCACGCGCGAACTGGAGCGCTCGAGGATCAATGCTCGGATCTCATCGGTGATCGGCATCAGTTCAAAGACGCCCTGGCGACCGCGATAGCCGGTCCCCTGGCAGTTTCGGCACCCGCGGCCGCGATAGAGCGCTTCGGGAACTTCGTCGCCGAACTCAGGACGTAATTTCTCCATTTCCTCGCGGGGTTCTTCGGCTTTGCATTGTGGACAAATTAAACGAACCAGACGCTGCGCCACCACCATTTCCAACGACGACGCCACAAGATAAGGCTCGATGCCCATGTCGATCAGGCGGGTCGTGGCGCCGGGCGCGTCGTTGGTGTGGAGGGTGCTGAAAACCAGGTGGCCGGTGAGCGACGCCTGCACGGCGATCTCCGCCGTCTCGCGATCGCGAATTTCGCCGATCAGGCAGACGTCCGGATCGTGACGCAGGATCGCGCGCAAGCCGGCGCCAAACGTCAGCCCAGACTTGGTGTTCACTTGAATCTGGTTGATGCCCCGAAGCTGATATTCGACGGGGTCTTCGATCGTGATGATTTTCAGGTCGGTCTGATTGATCTTGGACAACGCGGCGTAGAGCGTTGTCGTCTTGCCCGAACCGGTCGGGCCGGTAACGAGAATGATCCCGTGCGGCAGATCAAGACAGCGATCCCACGCATTGCGGTCGCGTCGGCTGAAGCCCAGGTGCTCGAGGCCCAGGATCGTATCGCCGCGATCGAGGATACGAAGCACGACCGCTTCGCCGTGGATCATGGGAATGACCGAGACGCGAAGATCGATTTCCCGGCCCGCCACTTTCAACCGAATGCGCCCGTCCTGCGGCAGCCGTTTTTCGGCGATGTCCAGATGGCTGAGAATCTTGATGCGCGACACGATGGCCGCGTGAAACTTGCGGACCTGCGGCGGGATGTTCGCTTCCTGAAGCACGCCGTCCACGCGATAGCGGATGCGAAGCTGATTCTCGAACGGCTCGACGTGAACGTCGGTGGCGCGATTCTCAAGGGCCTCGCTCATGATCTGATTGACGAACTTGATGATCGACGCGTCATGGGCGGCGTTGGTCGCGTCGGTGAGATCGAGGTCGTCGGCGTCTTCGATGACGGTGACGCCGTCGTCGTCGGCGTTCATCGATTGCAGGGTGTCGGCGCCGACGCCGAGAATTCGTTTGGCGGCGCGCTCGATTTCGCTCAGCGGCGAAAGAGCGGGGCGAAGCTCCAGCCCCGTCGCCAGGCGAAGTTCATCCAAGCCGCGGGTATCGAATACGCGATAGGTGGCGATGAGAACCGCGTCCCCCTCGTCGCGGACTGGCAGCAAACGATGTTCGATCAGCAGACGCGCGGGAAACTTGGCGATCAGCTCTTTCGGCGGATTAAGCCCCTCAAGCTCCACCAGCGGAATCATGAACTGTTCGGAAAAGAACTGCAAAATCTGCACGTGCCCAACGCCCGGCGAACCGTTGGCGGGAGCGAACGCGCCGGCGACGGCGTCGTCAAGCGGCTTGCCCTCGGCAATCTGCTGGCGCACGAGAAGAGCCGACTCGTCTGTGAGCAGGCCTTCCTTTTGGAGTGTCGAGACAATATCCACGAATGTAAAACCCTTCACTGCATAGGCGTTCGGACAATCGTATGTCCCGCCAACGGCAATAAATATTCCGCTTGATTCGCGATCGCGCCGTGGCAATCCGCCCGGCAGTCGCGCCGGCGATTCCACTGTCGGGCCCGCCGCCGTGCGCCGGTTTCACGGAGTAACCCTAATACTCCACCATCAACCCCCCTGTTGCGGCGATGATATCCGCCGCGTAACACGCCCATTTGTTCAACGGCGTCGTATCCTCTAACATGGCCACGCCGCATATTACCAGCGCCGCTTCGCCGCGGCCCTACAACCATTTGCGGCAACAGATTCTCGGCACGCCCTACCGATAACCACAATAATCGCGTCCAGCGGGCGCCGCTGACGGCTTCAACAGGAGCGGATCATTTTAATGGCATTCCATCGTCGTAACCCCAGCGTCGCCGCATCGAAAATCCGTCGTGCCGCCAGCGTCGAACGCCTGGAGATTCGACGCCTCTTGTCGGCCGCTCCAACCGTCAACACCGTGACTCCCGCCAACGGCGCCAAGGGCATCGCGCTGAATGCGCCAATCACCGCCACCGTCAATCTCCCCAACGGCGGGCTCGATCCCAACACCGTGATCGGCGCCAATGTTTCGCTCTATCCGATCAACCAGGGCTCCACCAATTCCGCCGACGTTCCCGCCGTCGTCAATACCACCGGCGGCGGCGACGCGATCATCCTGACGCCCACGATTAACCTGCAGCCCAACACGCAATATACGTTCGCGGTGACGGCGGGCGTGAAGGATATTCATGGCGACGCGATGACGCCATACTCCGAATCGTTTACCACCGGCAACACGCTGCCGATCGTCAATCAAAATATCGCGTTCTCGAAAACCGTTTTGCCCACGACCTCCGGAACGCCCTTCACCGACATGCAGTTCGGTCCCGACGGCAAGCTTTACGCATCGACCGAAGACGGAAGAATCTTCCGGTATCCGGTGAATGCCGACGGAACGCTGGGAACGCCGCAGGTGATTACGTCGCTGCAAACGGCCAATGGCGGCAACCGCCTGATTTCCGGCTTCGCGTTTGACCCGGCTTCGACGGCGAGCAATCTGAAGATCTGGGTGTCCAATACGTTTTACGCCCTTTCCGGCGCCACCAACGGGCAGAATTTCACGTCGAAGTTGACAGTCATGAGTGGCCCGGACCTGGCGACGGTAACCGATGCGATCATCGATCTGCCTCGTTCGGTGGCCGACCACGTGAACGATCAGCCGATCTTCCAGCCCGGCACGCAAAACCTGTTTTTCTGTCAGGCCGGTCAAAACGCATATGGCGCCCCCGATACCACCTGGGGCAATCGCCCGGAAACGGAACTGAGCGCCGCGATTCTCGAGGTGAAAACGAATCTGCTGAATCTCAGCAAGCCGGCGCTCAATGTTCTTACTCCCGACGCAAAGAGCGACGCGGGCGTTGCCCTCGGCGGAACGTACGATCCAACCGCCGCCGGCGCGCCGCTTACCATCTATGCCACCGGAATCCGCAACGCCTTCGGTCTTTTCTTCGATTCGACCGGGCAGCTTTGGGCGCCGGCCAACGGCTCCAGCTCCGGCGGAAATACCCCCGCCGGCGATGGCGCGCCGGCGCTCATGAACGTACAGCAGGTTGAAGTCGACTCGTTGTTCAAGGTCGTGCAAGGCGCCTACTACGGCCATCCAAACCCCATTCGCGGGCAATATGTGCTCGACGACGGCAACCCCTCCACCGGCGCCATCCCCGGCCTGGCGTTTACGGCATATCCGAGTGGAACCAATCCTGATCCAAACTATCAGCCGCCCAATTACATCTTCGGCGTGCACAACTCGCCGGATGGAATGATCCAGTATTCCGGAAACGCCTTTGGCGGCGCGCTCGACGGCAAATTTCTCGTCGCGGAATACAGCGCCGGCGACGACATCGTCGTCCTGACCCCCGACGCCAACGACAATATCATCGGCGGCCTCGCTTCCACCGCCACTTCCCCCGGTCCCGATCGCAGCGTTACCGGCTTCAGCGGGTTTACCAATCCCGTCACGCTCATTGAAAATCCCGCGAACGGCTTTATCTATGTCTCTGAATTGGGCGGCAGCAAAATCACGCTGCTTAAGCCGTCTAACGTGGCCCCGACGATTTCGGTCAGCACGTCGGTCGTCGCATTTAATACCATTGCGACGGGCAACGCCGGCGCAGGCCCCAGCCGGGTCCAGACCGTTACGTTGACCAACACCGGCGCCGACGCGCTGACACTCGGGACCGGCGCCATCTCTATCATTAATAACCCAGCATCGACCACGCAGAACGCCGCCGATTACACGATTGCCAATCAGTCGAATCTGCCGGGAACGCTGAACCCCGGTCAATCCACGACGATTCAAATCACTTACATCGCCACCGCGACCGGCATTCAATCAGCCCTGCTGCAAATCACCAGCGCCGGCGCCTCGACGCCGACCGTAAACGTGACGCTCAATGGCATCGGCACCACCGGCTTGTATGGCTATCAGGAGCCGTCGCTGGTGCAGGTGCTTCGGGCGAATAACATTCCCACCATCGTCGGCGCCGGGCCGAATGACGTGAATATCAATACGCCGACGTATCCCCAAACGCCCGACGCATCGAGCCAGGAAGTCGCGTTGCAGGAGATGGTGGTGGCCGGGCCGGGACCGGTCACCATTAGGCCGCTCGCGAGCTTTGATACCAATTCATCCCCGGCGGTGCGATTGGGATATTATTCGTCGGGCAATTCGGCCAGCGGGCAGGAGCTTTTCACCATCGGCGCCGGCGACGCGCAAACGGTCTATCCCACCGCCCTCGGCTCGACCAGCTTTAATCCGGGAACCGGGCCATTCAGTCTGTATGGGATCTTTCCCGGTACGACCGTCGCGGGCGGGGGAACGGATATTCATTACAGCGAGGACGCGCTCAACACGCCGCTCGATCCGGTGAATCCGCGAAAGTTCCGTTTCTTCCCGCTGGAAAATCCGGACGGCAGCGTCGTGCCCAACGCCTACATCGTCGCGGCCGAGGATTACAACTCGTCGACCTATAACAGTTTCGTCAATTTTGTCGGCATCATCCAAAACGTGATGGCCGCTCCCAACGCGACAAAGCAGCCGCAGATCGGCGTCGTGAATCTGACTGGCCCGGCGTCGGCGCCGCAATTGGCGTTCAATCGTATCCAGACTCCCAATCCGACCGTCGCCGACGTCGTCCATGACTCTAACACGATTCAGATCAACAATACCGGAACCGCTCCGCTGACGATTTACAGTCTGACGCTGTCGGATACGACCAATTGGACGCTGGTGAACCCGCCGACCTTTCCGATCGCGATCGCCGTCGGCGGATCGCTGGACGTGACGATCAAATTCGTGGCCCAAACCGTTCCGACGCACACAGTCAACGAGACGAACACCAAGACCACGACCAACGGCGTTTCGGTTACCAAGGCCGGCGGCGTCTGGAACGGCACGCTCACCGTCAACAGCAGCGACCCGACCACCCCCGCCACCGTCCTTAAACTCGCCGGTTACTGGCAGGATCAAACCGAGCATGAAAACGAGCCGAGCCTTGTTACGATCGTCAATCTACTTTACGGCTATGGCTCGAAGGTGAGTCCCACGACCCCCGCCGCCCCCGACTATCCAAACTCCGGCGCCACCGCGATCGACTACGGCGGCGAAGTAGCCTCGGGACTCTGGAATCCGGCCGATTCGACGCAACCGGTGGCGATCCAATATTTGGCCTCGTTTCATAATGAATATGATACGTCCACGCCACCCGCGGTGACCTCGGCGTTCTTAGGCTACTATCTGTCAGGCAGCGGCAACGTGACGGACCTTTTTCGGCAAGTGAACAATACTTCTCAGTCCCTGCTCCCGGCGATCATGGCCGCCGGCGGGCAACCGCTCGCGACCAGCTTCACGCCCTCCGGCGCGTTTGGGTTCGACGTGGACGGCGAAAAGAGTCAGGACAGTCTTAACACGACGGATATCACCACCTATAGCCGCTCAGGCCATGCGATCCGGTTTTTCCCATTGCTCGATAGCCACGGCAACGTGGCGCCCAATACATGGATCATGGCGATGGACTATCAGAATACCTCCATCGACAATTCCGATTTCCAGGACAATGTATATCTGGTGTCGAACATCACCCCCTCCGCCAGCCCCGCCACCCCGGCTGATTTGCAAGTTTCACAAGGCACGGCCGGCGTCAATGTACAATGGGCGCCGGTCAGTTCGGCAGCAAGTTACAACGTCCTGCGATCGGTGAACGGAGGCTCCTATGCGCAGCTGAATTCCAGCGCGCTCACCGCAACCAGCTATACCGACTTAACCGTCCCCGCGGGCAATGCGGTCAGCTATGAGGTTGTCGCCGTCAACGCAGCCAAGGTCGCCTCCACCCCCGCTACCGGATCGATCACGTTAAGCGCGGCCGAGACCAATCCCCCCACGCTCCCGCCCGCCGCGCCGACCAGCATTCAAGGCGACGGATCGAGCGGCATGCAGATCGCGCTTACCTGGACCGCGTCGGCATCCGCCACAGCCTACATCGTTCAGCGTGAGGGGCCCGGCACAACCAGTTTCACCACGCTCACCGGCGCCGATACCGTCAACAGTTACACCGACGCCGATCCGGCTCTGGTTCCCGGCGGAGTCTATACCTATCAAATCGCCGCGACCAACGCGAACGGGACGTCGGCGTTCGCTCTCAGCCAACCGATTACGCTGGTGGCCCCGCTGCTTCCGGCCACGCCCGGCAATGTAGTCGCCGACGGATCTTCCGGCACGCAGGTCGTCGTTTCATGGACGGCGGGCGCCAATGACGCAACCTACAATGTCCTTCGCCAGGGTCCCGGCGATACAAGCTTCATTCAAGTGGCGACCGGTTTGACCGGCGCCATCTACAATGACGGCAATATCACCGCTGGGGCCACCTATCTGTATGAGGTTGACGCCGCGAACGCCGCCGCGACTTCGGCGCCGAGCGCGCCGGCGACGGTCACTCTCGCTCAACCTGGAATGCCCCCGTTGCCGCCGACGGCCCTTGGCGCCGATGCGTCATCGGGCACGCATGTTTTGTTGACGTGGAGTTTGAGCGCGGGCGCGTCCAGTTACTCCGTCAGCCGAATGGGTCCGACCGACACCACGTTTGTGCCGATCGCTACCGGGCTGACGCTGCCGGCGTATACCGACGCCATGGTTTCGGCCGGTTCGGCCTACGTATACGAGGTTGACGCGGTCAACACATCGGGCGCTTCGGCTTTTAGTTCGCCGACGACCGTGGTGATTCCGCAGCCCGCCCCCGCCGCGCCGACCAACGTGAAAGCGGACGGTTCGTCAGGCAGCCAGGTCGTCATCACCTGGGACCCCGACGGCGCCGCCGCCACCTTCAATGTAGATCGTCAAACCGTCGCCAACGGTCCGTTCCTGCAAGTCGCAAACAGCCTGACGGCCACCATGTTTATCGATACGTCGGTGACGGCGGGCAGCGCCTACACCTATCGCGTGGATGCCGTCAACTCGACGGGCCTCACGTCGTCCGCGGCGGTGACGGTGACTTTGCCGCAGCCACAGGCCACGCTCGACGTGACCCTCGGGAAAGGCGCCAACAAATCGGTCGTCTTCACCGCCGCCAACGGGACGATTGCCACGGTGTCATTGACGGGCGCGGGAACCGCCGTGGTTCACTTCACCGCCGACTCGATCTCACAAGCCGCCGGCAAGTCGGGCGTCGTCGTCAGCGGCGCCAACGTCGCGGTGGCCAATATCTCCATGACCGGCGCCTCCGCGGCGACCATGTTGAAAGTAACCGCCAAGGGGGGCGCCGTCCCGCTCGGCGATATTACGTCCGACGGCTCGCTCGGCGGGATCAACGCCAAGAGCGCTGTTCTGATCGGCGATCTTTCCGTCCCCGGTTCGGTCGGAAAGGTGATTCTCGGCGCGGCCAACGCCTCGACCTTCAGCGTCGGCGCCCTGCAAACGCTCCAGGTGGGTTCGGCCAGCGGGGTCACCATCACCTCTGCCGGCCCGATCAAAACCATCACCGCCGGCACATGGAATTCGACCGCCGCCGTCACCGCTCCGATCGTGAACGCCATCACGATCAAAGGCGCCGCGTCATTCGATCTGAACGTCGGTGCGATTCACGCGATCAAGATTTTCGGCGCCTTGTCCGATTCGATTTTCACGCTCACCGGCGGTGGATTGGACCTGGCGACGCTCTCGGCCGGTCAGATCATCGCCACGACCATCAACTCGGCCGGCAGCCTCGGCTCGATCTCCGCCGCCGCCCTGACCAACTCGACGCTTAACGCCGGCATCGCCCCCCTGTCCAGCGGCCAGAATCTACCGGCCTCTCCCGCCGACTTCGCGGCCCAATCGACGATCGCCGCCGTCACGATTAAAAAAGGCCCCGCCGCCTTCGCCGACTCCGATATTTCCGCCGCCACGATCAAGAAACTCTCCCTCGGCGCGATCCAGTTCGCCAACAACGGCGCCCCCTTCGGCGTGGCCGCCATGGACATCGCTTCCATCACCTCCGTCGATCCATCGACGGGCAAATCGTTTACGTTTAAGAAGCTGACCAGCGAAGATATCGTGACCGCCGACCTGACGGCAAAGGCCATCGTACCGCAGGATTTTGTGCTGCGGATCGTGTCGTGACGAACAAGTAAGGCATCGAGGGGCGCAAAGGCCATGCGCCGCGCATCGACGAGAGAGGAAGCGTCGGGACTTTCCCCCGGCCGCCCGAGGCAGCAAGGCTTGCTCCGCGGGGGGTGTGTCGCGTCTGAGCGACTCCGGTGAGGATCGTTGCCGCCGGGCGTCCGTTACAAGCCGAGGGGAAGGGGGACGGCTTGCGGGGACTGCGGGTCCTGGGTCGATTTTTTACGAACATGTTTTCGGCCCGCGTACCAGCGAACGGCCAGCAGCACGTCGGCGCCGATCACCAGGCCGGTGACGAACCACGCTCGATGCGAATGGTTGCGCGCCGCTTCGACGGGGGATATCGAGGCGGATTCACCGGCGAAGGCGGCCATCGCGTCGGCGAACGTGCGGTTGGGATCGAAGGTGGCGAAACGGTAGATCACATTCGCCGGTGCGTGCAATATCGGGCCGGTTAAAGTCGCCATCGCGGCATGCGCGGCGCCGGCGATCGCTTGCGGGGCGGAAATCGCCTGGGGAATGTTGACGCCGCGGCCGGCGGAATCGCCGGCGGTGACGGCGGGCCCGTTGATCGTCGCCCCGCCAAGCCACGACATCAGATTGCTCGTCGCCTGATCGACCCATCGTACGGCCGGCGCCGAGAAGGATGCGTCAACATGCGGCAAGGACGTTTCGCCGGCGAGAAGCAAAGCGCCGCTTACGTTCACAAGCCCGGTCCGGGCCGAGATGTCTTTAGTGATCGATGACGGATGCAACGGGGCCGACGAGATGGCCGAGAACGCCGTCAACTCCGCCAGCGGAGCGCCGCCGAAGGTTGAGCCATTGGATCCCCCTCCGGACGCCGGCCGCAGCGCCGGCGTAATCGCCGCGGGCGCAAAGGAGGTTTGTTGCGGCGGCGCGATGAATTCGTGGGTCGTCACCGAAGAAGCCGGTGAATAACCGCCGTCGCGCGGGCCGGGCGGAGGCGCCTGGAACTGAATCTCCGGCGCATGCAACTCAAAGCTATAGGCAATGACGGACTGAGGCGCCACCAGTGTCGCCTCCGACGGAAAATCGCCGGAGGGTCGCGATGCAGTCGGGACCGGCGAACCGGTCGCGGTATCGACGACCGCGCTTGTGCCCGGGGTGTCTTGCCTCACCAACGCGGGAGCGACGGACGCCGGCGCCGACGAATCCCACGCATCGGCGTCGTGGCCGGCGTCATCCGCTACGGCAACGGTCGAGATCGCCGCGATGCGATGAAAAGCGACCGTGTAAAACGTGATATTTTCGACATGCGCAGGGGAATCACCGACAAGTTGGACGGGGCCGTTGATCAACGTGACATTGGCGCCAAAAAACAGGGGGCCGGTCGTTGCGCTCCACGCGGATGCAGTGGCCGCGCCATGCGCGTCCCAGCCGCCGGAGTCGCGATCCGATTGTAAATCGTCCGTGGGCGAACTGGCTGGAGCGGGTTGGACTTGGGCGTCGATGAGGCTCTGCCGAGCGGCGATGATCGTCGAAAGCGACGGGCCGGCGTTCGTGCTGGGATCGTTGTTGAACGGCGCATGCACGTCTCCGCGCGAATCGCCCATCTCCGGCGCGGTGGCGAACGCCAAATGCGCGGCGCCCCACCCAACGCCGGACAATAAATAACGCGGCTCGAGTAATTCCGGCATGGCGTCCGGCCGGCAGCGCCCGGCGATATTTTTCCACGGTTTCTTTTTCCCTTGATGCATCTGCGGTAACCCTCATCAAGTTGTCGGTTCGCCGAGAGGATCGTGGTTCAGCCCCGCGTCGGGACCGAGCCGTTTTTTCAGGATTTCGTCGTATTTAGCGCGTTGCGGCGCCGTCAAAATTCGCCGGGTCTCGGCGATCGCCTTTTCGAATTCCGCCTGCCTTCGACCTTTCAGAGCCGCATTTTTCTCGGCGTACGATCGCCGAATCTCATTGTAGGCGGACAATTTTTCCGCCGGAATCAACGCCGCGATCGCCGTTTCCTGTTCGCTCTTGTACTTTACGGCCGTCTCGTAACTTGCCTGGGAGAGATCACGCACGCCGATCCAGATCTTCCGCATGGCGTCGCGTTGATCGGCGTTGAGTCCGAGTTCACCGGCCAGCGAGGAATCGTCCACTTGCAGTATCTTGTCATGCGAACCGATCGCCGGCAAGCGCGACGCGAGCAACCCGCCGACGACCCCGGCACTCAGCGTTACGACGAATACCGCCGCGAGGATCAATTTAGCGATGTTGGTTTTCATATTCGGCGCCCCGCGCGAAATTGTCAATCATCCATTGGCTGAGGGGTTCAGGTCCCTGGGCCACGTCCGTCTCCTGAGCGATCCCATGCGGCATCGCCAATCTGCCGCCCGTGGCGAGGCTGTCCAACGCATCGAACGAATGCACGTCGGCCGATTCTTTTGGCGAGGCGGTTTGTCCCGGAATTTCTACCAGCCACGCCGAACCGACGATCAGCGCCGAAGCGGCCACCGCCAACAGCGCCTTGGCCATCGGGAAAACCGTCCGTTGCCGAGCCGCGGCGTCGGCGGCGGCGTGCAGGCGGGCCATGCCGACCAGCGATATCGACCGCACCGGCGCCGACGCGATCAGCCGGCTGACCTGACGCAACGATTGGAGGCTTGCCGAGCAACTCGGACAATCCGCCAGATGCGCCTTCAACCGGCCGCTCGTCCCGGCGTCTAGTTCATCATCATAGAAAGCGCTTAAACGCGCTTCAAATGGGCATTCTTGCATGACCCACCTCGTCGAGGCTGTTTCAAAAGGCCTCATAGTTCATATCCTTGCAAGCGCCGCCGCAATTCGGCTCGGGCGCGATGCAAACGGGACTCTACCGTTCCGCGGGGAATGTCGAGCACCTCGGCGATCTCGCCGTAACTCAGACCCTGCATCTCCCGCAAAACAAGAATTTCACGATGCTCGGCATTCAACTTCTGAAGCATCACGGCAATGTCAATTTTACTATCGGTCGCCGTCGCGGCCGATCCAACCGAAAGACCCGCGTCGGCGCCGGCGGACTCGGTCGCGTCGTCGAGGTGGGCCGTCATCCGCGATCGCCGGGAGCGGTTCCACGCTCTTGCCGCCTGTCGCGTTAAAATTCGGCTCAGCCAGGTCTTGACCGACGATTCGCGGTTGAACCGCGCCAATCCCGCAAAGGCGCCGACCAACGTTTCCTGCACGATATCCTCGGCATCCGCGCCGCCGCGGGAGAGCATGGTCGCCAGCCGCATCAGATGTGGCGAATGGCGGTCAACCAGTGCATGAAACGCCTTGGCGTCTCCGCCTGCCGCGGCGGTAACCAGATCCGAATCGTCGTCTTGCACGCCCACATTCTCCGCCATAAACCTTGGCCAACGGTTGCCGCGTACGAAATCATTGTTACGCGGAGGGGGTTGATTTCTTCCATCGGGCTAAAATTATTGTGATCGGTCCACAACGGTTACGAACTCATCCCGCCGGCAGGGTGCATTTAGATGAGTTCTCCCCGGTTGGACATGTTCTTCACGTTCTTCCGCTCGTAAAGTGACAGTAGTTGTTCGGGAGAAAATTCCTCCGCGCGCCGATGACCGTCTAATCCAGAGTCGGCCAACATCGTTTCCGCGTCGAAACCGGCGTGCGTCAACGCCTTTCTCAGCATTTTGCGCCGGGATGAAAACAGGGAATGAACAAAGGCGCTGAAATCGTTCGCGCGGTTCCCTAATCGATCATGTTTGGTCAGCCGAACCAACGCCGACTCGATCGTGGGCGCTGGCCAAAACGCTTGGGGCGGCAAGGTTCGCAATAATTCGACTTTCGCCAGAAGTTGGGCCATGACCGAAAGTGGGCCGTAATCGTCCGTGCCCGCCGCGGCGCGCAGACGCAGGCCGACCTCTTTCTGCACGGTAAATGCAAGCAAATCGACGCCGGCGATCAGCGACTCGATGATCAACGGCGAGGCGACGTTATAGGGAAGGTTGGCGACGAGCTTCAGCGGCCGATGTTCCGCCGCGTGATCACGGATCGCGGCCAGCAGCTCGGCGTTCAATTCGTGCTTCCCGGCAAGGGCGTCTCCTTCGATGAGCCTGAACGATTCTCGCCCGGCAAAACGAGTCCGCAGCATCAAAGCCAAATCCCGATCGATCTCGACGGCCACCACATGCCCGGCGCGGTCCAGCAATTCCTCGGTCAATGTTCCCGTCCCCGGCCCGACTTCGATCACGCAGTCGCCGCGCGTCAGCATTCCCGCCTCGGCTACCACGCGCACGAGATTTTGATCGATCATGAAATTCTGGCCGAACCGATGCCGGGGATGCGAACCGGCTTGGGCGAGCAGGGCTTGAATCTGATTTCGCGTTTGTGCCATCGACGGACAGATTTACCATGAAATGGCCACGTGGGTTATGATGCGATTCATGAAATCCCACGAAGTGATCCGTCTTGCGGTTGAGGAGCCGGGCGTGAAAGCCGTCGCGGCGGCGCTGAAGCTATCGCCGGCCCTGGTCTACAAATGGTGCGAGCCTTCCGCCGAGAAAGACGATCCCGACCAGAGCGGCGCCAAGAACCCGCTCGACCGCGTGCGGGAAATCTATGCGATGACGAAAGACATCCGCCTGATTCGCTGGCTCTGCAACGAAGCGGGGGGATTTTTTATCGTCAATCCGCAACAGGCCAACTGCAAGAATCTCGACGAATCGATCTTCGGCGAAACACGGGGCATGGTCCGCGAATTCAGCGAGTTGCTCGATACCGTCACTGCCAGCTTCGAGGACGATTCGGCCATCGACCTTAGCGAAGCCGACGAAATCCGCCAGAAATGGGAAGACCTCAAAGGATGCGTCGAGCGATTTGTCATCGGATGCGAAAAGGGCCATTATCAGGTCCGGCGGAAATGATGGCGAAGCGTTCGCGCCGATAAAGAGCGTTATCCACGAAGGACACGAAGGGATTTCCTTATTCTTCGTGTCCTTTGTGTTCTTCGTGGATAACAATCTTCTCGTTTATCCGCAGTATAACGGTCGCACGATGAAGTTGCGTTTTTTGCGCGTATTTCCAAGAATGTCCCGCCGGAGAACCGACCCAACATGAAAATCCTGCTCACCACCACCAGCTTCCAGGACACCCCCGGCGCCCACCACGACGTCCTCAAACGGGCGGGGTTCGAAGTCGTCACCGCGCGCGGTCCCCTGAGCGAACAGCAAGTTCTCGACCTGATTAAAACCCACAACGGTTTTGACGGCCTCCTTAATGGCGACGATCAAATCACCGCCACGGTGATCGACGCCGCCCTGCCCAAATTGCGGGTGATCGCCAAGTACGGCATCGGCCTCGACTCGATCGACGTCCCGTATGCCACGAGCAAAAAAATTCCGGTCCTTTTTACGCCCGGCGTCAACGAGACGACGGTGGCCGAGCATGCGTACGGGCTGATGATCGCCGTCTCCAAGAATTTCTGGTTTCACATGAGAGCCACCAAGGCGGGGAAATGGAGTCGTCAGACCGGACACGAACTTTTCGGGAAAACGATCGGCATTTTGGGCCTTGGCCGGATCGGCAAGGAAGTCGTGAAGCGCGCCGGCGGCTTTGGCATGACCTGCATCGGCCATGGACACCATTGGGACGATGACTTCGCCCGGCAATTCAATCTCACCCGTCTGCCGACGCGCGAGGACGTGCTCAGGCAAGCCGACGTTGTTTCGCTGCATATCAACCTGACGCCCCAGACGCGCGGTTTCATCAATCGCGATCGCATCGCCATGATGAAAGACGGCGCCATTCTCATCAACACCGCCCGCGGCGGATGCGTCGTCGAGCAGGACGTGGCCGACGCGTGCAGATCGGGAAAGCTGTTTGGGTTCGGCACGGACGTATTGGAGACCGAGCCGATGAAGGCGCCGCACGTGTTTCAGGAAATCGACAATATTATCGTGACGCCGCATGTGGGAAGCCGCACGTTTGAGAGCGTGCAAAGGCAGGGATTGCGGGCGGCGAATAATATCGTGAATTTCTTGAAGGGGGATGGGGATTACATTCAGGCGAATGCGTTTTGAACGAGCGCCAATCCGCGCGTTTAGGTGTAGAATCGATGATGATGAGCGTGGTTTCGCCATTCACTGTTCGAGAACGTTTACAGCCGCAATCGCCGGCGGGCGTGCGGCTGCACCGCTTCACTGTCGATGAATATCAGCGAATGGCCGCATATGGCGTCTTCCAGGAGAATGATCCGGTCGAGTTATTGTCCGGCTACTTATTCATCAAACTCGAAAAGGGGCCGCCATACGAGGTGCCACTCGGCATTCCGCCGGAAGTAATCGCGGGGATCGATGTGCCGCAGTTTCCGCAGCGACGTTTCACCGTCAAAGAGTATCAGTCGTTGATGAAATCAGGGGCCTTGCACCCGGCGTTAAACACCGAACTGGTGGAAGGATGGGTGGTGGAAAAAATGGTACGAGACGCAGTGCATGATGCAACATTGCAGGTGGTGATCGACGCGCTACAAGAGCGGATCGGGAAGGAATGGAAACTTCGCATTCAATCAGCCACCCAGATGGATGATGGACAGCCGGAACCTGATTTGGCGGTTGTTCCCGGCCCGTCGCGGCGGTTTCAAGACATGCATCCGCGCCCGATCGATATTGGTTTGCTCGTGGAAATTTCAAACGCCACCGTCAGTTACGACCGCGGCCCCAAGATGCGCGATTACGCGCGCAACAACGTGACGCGATATTGGCTCGTCAACATCAACGAACGCCAGGTCGAGGAATACACTGATCCGACTGGTCCGACCGACTGTCCCGAATTTAAGACGCGTCGAATCTACCGCGAGGGCGATTCGATCACGCTCACCGTGCGAAATCAGACCTTTGGACTTGTGCCCGTCAGTGAATTAATGCCTTGGAATCCATCTCAAGCGGGATAATAAGCGGGTTCCGGTCACAATTTGCCACTATGAGAGGATTCACCTTGCCAACCACCTACATCATGCCCCCCGCCGTTCATAACGCGCTTGTTTCGGCGGCGTATCGCAAGCGCGGTTTCACCGCCGACGAAGCCAGCGCCGCCGCGACTACGGCGGAATCAGCTTCGCGCCACGGCATCAAAACGCATAACGCCATCAAGGCGTTGCATCTCGACGATTTTCTTGGCTCCAAAACCGGCGGATGCGTTCCCGGCGCCACGATCGAAAAGTTGCCGAGCAAGTTCAAGGCGGTGGCCCGATGGAACGCCAATTATAAATTAGGGCAAGCCGTCGCGCTTGAGGCGATGGCCGAGGCGATGCGGTTGGCCGATGAATTTGGAATCGGCGCCGTCGCGGTCGATAACGCGTTTCACTATCTGTGGGGCGGCGGGTATGTGATCGACGCCGCGCGCAAAGGGTACATCGCCTATACCTGCTGCACGGCGGCGTTGGCCGAGGTGGTGCCCTTTGGCGGAAAGGCCGCCACACTCGGCACCAATCCGCATTCGTGGGGTCTTCCCACGACCGACGCCATCGGATTTCCCATCTGCATCGACTGGGCCACGAGCGTGGTGGCGATGGGCCGGGTGCAGCAGTTCGTTCGCGAAGGCAAGCAACTTCCACCAGGATGCGGCGTCGATAAAGACGGCAAGGAAACCACCGACCCGAATAAGGTCGTCGCCCTGATGCCATTCGGCCAGCACAAAGGATATGGCCTGGCGCTGATCGACGAGATTTTCGCCGCGTTCATCGGCGGGTCGCTTCCCACGCTGCGATGCCGGGCGAATGTCGGTCATGCGGATGAAAAGCGAACGCCGGCGTTTTTCTTCCAATGTATTCGACCCGAGGCGATCGCATGCGATTTCGCGATGGGCCGCACGCAAGAGGAAAACGTAAAAGCGGTATTGAAAGACATCGTCGGACATGGCAACGACAACGTTCTTTTTCCTGGTGAGCCTGAAGCCCGCGCCGCGGCCCAAAGCGAAAAATTCGGTGGGTTGTTATTCACCGCCGCGGAGATCGACGCGTTTGATCATATCGCGGCGGAATCGGGTCAGACACTCGATCAGGCCTCGTTGAGAACGATAGAACTATGATGTATTGCGGCGGCAAAGGAAGAAATCCAGCGTCAACTTCATCGCCGCCATGACCAACAACGTTCTTTTCGGAAGGTAGCAAAGAACATGATCTACTTTCACGGCAAAGGCTCAACGCGAACCTGCGACGGCATGACCCGCCGGGATTTTCTTCATGCCGGCGCCCTGGCGGGGATTGGTCTTACGTTGCCGCAGTTGATGGCGCTCAAGGCGCAGGGAGCGGTGAAGGAGGGGAACGACGAGAAATCATGCATCATGATTTTCAATCTCGGCGCCCCCAGCCAGCTTGATCTGTTCGATCCCAAGCCCAACGCGGCCGCCGAGATTCGCGGGCCGTTTAAGCCGATCAAGACCGCTTCGCCGGAGATTCAGCTTACCGAATTGTTGCCGATGCACGCGAAGATCGCGGATAAGTTTTCCCTGGTCCGCAGTTGCTATCACACGGCGGCGGCGGTGCATGATACCGGGCATCAGATGATGCAGACGGGCCGGCTTTTCACGGCGGGGATCAATACGCCTCACGTCGGGTGCGCGATGAGCTATTTGCGCAAGCCGCGAAATGAATTGCCGTCGCACATGATTTTGCCGGAGGTGATGGGTCCGACCGGCGGGAATATGCCGCACGGGCAGGACGCGGGATTTTTGGGCAAAGCATACGATCCGTTTGTTTTGTCGGCCGATCCGTCGCAGAAAAATTTCCGCGTGCCCGATCTGCTTCCGCCAGGATATTTGGGAGCGACGCGGGTCGAACGGCGCCGAAAGCTCCGCGACGCGGTCGATGGAACCGTCGAGCAATTCGAGTCGAGCGAAAACGCCAAATTGATGGACAGCGATTTTGATACCGCTTTCAAGCTGATGACCAGCAAACGGGCGCGCGACGCCTTCGATCTCACCAAGGAGCCGGAATCGGTTCGACAGCGGTATGGAATGAACCGCTTTGGCCAATGCTGCCTGCTGTCTCGTCGGCTGGTCGAAGCGGGCGTGCGGTTTGTCACGGTGAATACCTTCCTTACGGTCTTTAACGAAATCACCTGGGACATTCACGGCAGTTCGCCGTTCACGTCCATCGTCGGCATGAAAGAAATCGTGGCGCCGATGTACGATCAGGGATACAGCGCCCTGATCGAAGACCTGCAAAATCGGCGCATGCTGGATAACACGCTGGTCTGCGCGTTGGCCGAGTTCGGCCGAACGCCGCGAATCAATCCGTCCGGCGGGCGTGATCACTGGCCGCAATGCTGGACGACGTATTTCGCCGGGGGCGGGGTGAAAGGCGGCCGAGTGATCGGCGCCAGCGACGACATCGGCGCCTACCCCGCCGAACGCCCCGTCTCCCCCGCCGAAGTGGCGGCGACGATCTATCACAGCCTCGGCGTCGACCTGGAAACCACGCTGCCCGGTCCGCAGGGGCGGCCGTTTGCGGTGGTGGATTCAGGGGTGAAGCACGTGAAAGAATTGTTCTGACGAGAGCCAATTGATGCGCACGTTACATCATCGCGATACTGTTAGAGCATTTTTCGGTTTGGTGAAGCGCGCCTGGTTCGCAGCGCGCGCCCCGCAAGCGGGGCCGCTAAACGTGGACGCGCCACACCTACGTCGAAGGGGCTTTGAGACCGCTTTGACTGCCGTGGCCGCGAATTCGTGCGCTATCGTGTTGCCGCTATTCGCCATGCAATGGGCCTCCTCCGTTTGCGCCGCCGAGACCGTCAGCTTTCGCAACGACATTCAGCCGATCCTGATGGCGGCCGGTTGCAGCAGCGGCGCCTGTCACGGCGCCGCCGCGGGGAAAAATGGGTTTCGTCTTTCGCTTCGCGGTTACGACGACGAAGGCGACTGGCGCGCCCTCACCCATCAGGCGATGGGTCGCCGGATCGATTATGCCAATCCCGAACTCAGCCTGATGCTGCTCAAGCCGACGATGGCGGTGCCGCATAAAGGGGGAGAGCGATTCAAGGTCGGCTCGCCGGAATATAAGCTGATCGCCGAGTGGATCGCGCAGGGAACGCCCGGACCCAGGGCCGATGATCCGCGAATCGAATCGATCGAAATCGTGCCGCCGACGGCCACGCTCAAGCCCGGCGACGAAAAGCAACTGGTCGTGAAGGCGCACTTCACCAATGGCCGGGTGCAGGACGTGACGCGATGGGCGAAATACACGGCTTCCGATACGTCCGTCGCCACCATCGACGATACCGGCAAGGTTAGGGTGGCCGGGCGGGGCGAGGCGCCGATCGTGGCGTGGTATCTAAGCCGGCTCACGACCGCGACGGTCACCGTCCCATACGCCAACGATGTTTCGGCCGACACATTTGCGTCGGCGCCGCGCCGAAACTTCATCGACGATCTCGTGCTGGACAAGCTCAAATCACTCGAGCTGCCCCCATCGCCGCGAAGCTCCGACAGCGAATTTCTACGTCGCGCCTCTCTCGACACGATCGGCGTTTTGCCGACGGCCGACGAAGCCAAAGCGTTTTTGGCCGATACGTCTTCGGATAAGCGGGACAAGCTGATCGAGTCGCTTTTGACCCGGCCGGAGTTCGTCGATTACTGGGCGTACCGGTGGTCGGATTTGTTGCTGGTAAGCAGCAAGGTCCTCGGCCCCGCCGGGACGCGGGCCTATTACGCGTGGGTTCGCCAGCAGGTCGCCGATAACACGCCGTGGGATGAATTCGCGCGTCGCGTGGTGACGGCGACGGGTAGCACGCTGGAAAACGGGGCGGCGAATTTTTATCGCCTTCACGATGATCCGACCAAGGCCGCCGAGACGGTAAGCCAGGCGTTTCTCGGCATGTCGGTGAACTGCGCCAAGTGCCACAATCATCCGCTGGAGAAGTGGACCAACGATCAGTATTACGCGTTCGCCAATCTCTTTTCGCGGGTGCGGATCAAGACGTCGGGGGCGGCGAATACGATCGTGGTCTTCGGCGGCGACGAGGGGGAACTGGTTCAGCCGCTTACGGGCAAGCCGCAGCCGCCGCAGCCGCTCGACGGGCAGGCGGTGTCGTTCGACGATCGAACCGATCGGCGCGTTCACGTGGCCGACTGGCTGGTGTCGCGCGACAACCCATATTTCTCGCGTTCGATCGTCAATCGCGTCTGGGCCAATTTCATGGGCGTGGGACTTGTCGAAGCCGTCGATGACATGCGCAAGACCAACCCCGCCAGCAACGAGCTTCTGCTGACGAAGCTCGCCGATTATTTCGCCGACCGCAAGTTCGATCTGAAGGCGATGATGCGGCTGATTCTTCAATCCGAAACCTATCAACGCACCAGCGAACCCCTCGCCGGCAATGCCGCCGACAAGCGATTTTACAGCCACTATTTCGCCAAGCGGCTGATGGCCGAGGTGACGCTCGACGCGGTCAGTCAGGTGACCGGCGTCCCGACGGCGTTCGCGATGTATCCGCCGGGCACGCGCGCCGAGCAATTGCCTGAAGTCGGGGTCGATTCCTACTTCCTGAAAGTGTTCGGCCGGCCCGACCGCGTCAGCACCTGCACCTGCGAGCGCTCCGAGCAGCCGAGCGTTGCCCAGACTCTGCACATGGCCAATGGCGACACGGTCAATCAGAAATTGCAGTCGAAAGAAGGCCGGGTCGAATGGTTGTTGACGAACAAGACGCCGGACGAGAAGGTGATCGAGGACCTGTATCTCAGCGCGCTCTCGCGTTTTCCGACGGACGCCGAGAAGGCGCGCGTGCTTAAAACCATCGAGGAACAAAAGGGATCGGATCGGCGGGAGATGATCGAAGATTTATATTGGAGCGTGTTGAGCAGCAACCGGTTTCTGTTCAATCATTAATGACCCGCTCCGTCTCGTGGAGTGAAAAGCGCGACGATGCCGGATGCGACGGCGTGGGCCGCGAAAAACGCGAAGCTCTGCCATGCGATCTAGTCGAAGCATCAGCGTTTCACTCTCACCCCAGCCCTTTTCCTTGAAGGGACAGCGAGCCGGAATCGCCTTTGTGCGGGCGTCAATTCTCAATGGTGATTCACTCGGCGTCCGCGCCACCGCCCATTGACGTGCGGCTGGAGGTCTTAAAATTGCTGTAGCTCCTATGTTTAGCGGCCCCGCTTGCGGGGCGTGATTCGCGACCGGTGGTCGCTTCACCGGCACAAGAGACGCTTCACTACCTGCCAATCACATTGATATAGCTCGTGAATTCCAGGATATGCGCCGACGTTTCTCGAATCGCTCTCGCCTCCTTATACTGTCGGCATGCTCAAGCTTTCCGCGTTCGCCGATGAAATCTCTCCCGATCTCGACGAGCAGATTCGCGTCTGCAAGGAAAATCAAGTCACGCATTTTGAACTCCGCGGCGTCTATGGCAAAAACGTCATGGACGTTGACGGCGCCCTCCGCCATGAAATTAAATCGAAACTGACCGAAAACGAATTGGGCGTCATCAGCGTCGGGTCGCCGATCGGCAAAATCGCCCTCGATAAACCGTGGGCCGAGCATTGGGATCGGTTCAGGCGGGCGGTTGAAATCGCCGAATATTTTCAGGCGCCGTTCATTCGGCTCTTCAGCTATTACCCGCCCGGCGGTGAAGGCAAAGGACCGCTCGACTTGATCCGCGATCAGGTGATCGAAAGATTTCGACAGAAGGTGGAATATCTGAAAGACCGGCCTGTCACGCTCGTCCACGAAAACGAAAAAGGCGTCTTCGGCGATATCGGCCGACGCTGCCTTGACCTGATGCGCACGATCGATTCGCCGAAATTACGATGCGCGTTTGATTTCGCGAATTTCGTGCAGGTGGGCGAGAAGCCATCGGAAAACTGGACGCTTCTCAAGCCGTACACGGCTCATATTCACGTCAAGGACGCCAAGGCAGGCACGGGCGAAGTTGTACCGGCAGGCCAGGGAGACGGCGAAATCGAGGCGATTTTGGCCGACGCGTATTCCGGCGGATATCGCGGGTTTTTGAGCCTTGAGCCGCATCTGAAGGTGGCCGGTCATTCACACGGAGAAACCGGCCCGGAGCTTTTCAAGGTTGCCGCCGACGCGCTTAAAGACATCTGCCGGCGCCGTGGCGTCGCGCTCGTGGGGGTGACGTGAGCGAGCCGGCGACGATGTCAGGGCAGGCGCAGACCGGCGAACGCGCGCCCTCGGGCGATTCCGCCGCCGAACCGGCCGATCGCCCGGCGCCAGTCGCGTTTAGGCCGCTTCGTCCGACGGCGCCGCTTTGCATCCCGCTGAGCGGAAACTTCAAACCTGAGGAAATTGTCCCCAAGCCGCCGGGGACAATCGTTGCCCGCGGCGAAAGCCTCGCGGAAAAGTATCCCGACTCCGCGACGGCGCCGCTGGCCCCGGTCGCCGGCAGGATCGTGGGAATCGGCTCGGCGAAGATTTCCTCGCGACTAACCGTTCCCGGCATTTTCCTGGAGCCTGATCCGAACGTGCCCGCCCCGCCGCCGATCGTTTGCGCCGACGCCGGCGCGATTCCCGCCATGATCCGCCGGTTGAGTCAGATCGGCCTTGCCGCGGGCATCGAGCGTATGCGATCGGCCGGCATCTGGGCCGAGCGCTGGACGACGCCGGATTTGCTCGGCCAGCTCCGCAACTGCTTGCGTAAGCCGGTGGACATTATTTTGTGTGATGCCCTGGATGAAACGCCGGAGCTGCTTTTACACCACCGGGTCGCGGCGACATGGCCGGTGGAACTGACGGCGGGCGTTCTCGCGCTGGCGGTCCTCACCAACGCCGCGCGCGCGTCGGCGGTTCTCGCCGCCTACGGCGACGCCGGCGCCTGGGACGCGATGCGCCGCGCGACGGCCAATACCCGACTCAAGCTGGCGCCGCTTGCCGACCACTATCCCCAATCGCATCCGTCGCTGCTGATTCACGAACTGACCGGCCGCCATTCCCGCCCCGCCCGTCTGCCGGCCGAATCGGGCGCGCTGGTGATCGGCGCGCCGGCGGCGGTGGCGATCGGACGCTGCTTCCTCAAAGACGAGCCCATGCTCGACGTGCCCATGGGCCTGCACGATCGCAGCCGCGGCAAAACGCACTGGCTTTCCGTTCCGGTCGGGATGGCATGGTCGGCGGTGTTGTCGGAGTTGTCGATTTCGTCGCCGGGCCTCGAGCTTCGTTGCGGCAATCCGCTGCGCGAGGTCAAAGTCTCCACCGACTGCATCATCAGCGGCGGCGATTTGAGCGTCACCGCCGCCCCCTTTCAACGATACATCAACCCCGATCCCTGCATCCGCTGCGCCTGGTGCGTCGAAGGGTGCCCGGTCTCGATCCAGCCTGCCGGCCTTCTGGAAGCCGCCCAACAGGACGACCCGTTCCTGGCCGAGCAGTATGGCCTGGACGCCTGCATCGAATGCGGCATTTGCAGTTACGTTTGTCCGTCGCACCTTCCGATTCTCCAGGGAATCCGAAAGCTGCGCGAGAAATGATCTGACACATTAGAGCGCGACGTCGCGCAAGGTGAATGAAGCCATGAATTCCGCCCCGCTGACCATCTGGTGCAATGCCCATCTTGGCGAATCCGCCACCGCCGAACTAAGACGCCGAGTCGCCGGCCATCGCCTGGTTTTCCCTTCCGGCTTGCAGACGTCGAATCTCGCCGTCGGCGCCGCCGATCCGCTGTTGAACGATGCCGATGTCGCGCTCGGCCAACCCGATCCGGTGCAGGTGATGCAAATTCCCCGGCTCAAGTGGGTGCATCTCACGACGGCCGGCTATACGCGTTATGACCGCGACGATGTTCGCGAAGCCTTCCGCGCGCGTGGGGCGCTAATGACCAATAGCTCGATGGTCTATGCCGAGCCGTGCGCGGAGCATGTTTTCGCGATGATGCTGGCGATGGCGCGCCGGCTTCCGCAGTCCCGCGCCGATCAGCTTGGCCCGCGAAGCTGGCTGACATCCGAGCGGCGGATTCAGTCCCGCCTTCTCGTCGGACAATCCGTTTTGATCCTGGGCTTCGGCGCGATCGCGGCGAGGCTTGTCGAGTTGCTGGCGCCGTTCAAAATGAACATCACCGCCGTCCGGCGAAAAGCGACCGGCGATGAAGGGTGCCGGGTGATCACGAGCGCGCAGACCGACGAGGCATTGTCATTGGCCGACCATGTGGTAAACGTACTGCCGGCCAACGCCAGCACGGAAAATTTCCTCGACGCCCGCCGCCTGTCGCTGATGAAGCCGACCGCGCTTCTTTACAACATCGGCCGCGGCACGACCATCGACCAATCAGCCCTTCTATCGGCGTTGCAGAACGAGCGGATCGCCGGCGCATACCTCGACGTGACGGATCCCGAGCCTTTGCCGCCGGGTCATGCGTTGTGGTCCGCCCCGAACTGTTTCATCACGCCCCACACCGCCGGCGGACACAGCGACGAGTTCGATCGGCTCGTGCGCCATTTCGCCGATAATTTCGACCGGTTCATCGCCGGCCGCGATTTGAACGACAGAATCATTTAACCGGCGCCGTGCGAAGCGCCGGATTTCCGGTGTCATGGCTCGCAGGCGACCCGACGGGCTAGAGGCATGGGCGCCGTCTGTGGCCACTCGCTTGGACATCGAAAACTCGCTCACGCCGATCGGGCGGCCGCCGAAGAAGAAGGAGGAAAGGCTTATGACCCTTTTTTCCGCTCGCGCAAAAAGGCGAAAAAACGGCTGGCAAGGTCTGGAACAGCAAAGGTTTAAGCTTTCGGAAGTGCCATTCGTTCCTGTGACCTTGTCGAATTCGGGGTTCACTTCTCGCTGCTGCCGCATACGATGCAGCCAGGAGACTTTCACATGAATTCCGACACCATGACATCAGCACGTTCGGCAACCCAACCGATCCCCGCCAGCGGCGACTTCGCCATCGGCGATTTGCGGGTTCATCGACTTGGCTATGGCGCCATGCAGATCACCGGTAAAGGCGTATGGGGTCCGCCCAAGGATCGCGACGAGGCGATTCGCGTTCTTCGCCGAGCGGTTGAACTTGGCGTTAACCTGATCGACACCGCCGATTCATATGGGCCGTATGTCAGCGAAGAACTGATTCATGAAGCGCTTCATCCCTACCCGGCCGGTTTGGTCATTGCCACCAAGGCCGGTCTCGTGCGAACGGGGCCGGCACAGTGGCATCCGGTGGGCCGGCCGGAATACCTTCGCCAGGAATGCGAAATGAGCCTTCGCCGACTCGGCGTCGAACGCATCGACCTATTCCAATTGCACCGGATCGACCCGAAGGTAGACGCCGCCGAGCAATTCGGATTGCTCCGCGATTTACAGAAGGAAGGAAAGGTTCGGCATGTCGGGCTTTCGGAAGTCGGCGTGGGCGACATTGAGGCGGCGGAGAAGATCGTGCCGATCGTGACCGTGCAGAATTTATATAATCTGGCCAATCGCCAATCGGAAAAAGTCCTTGAATACTGCGAGGAAAAAAAGATCGGCTTCATCCCCTGGTTTCCCATCGCCAGCGGGGAACTGACGCGCTCCGGCGGCGCGGTGGCCAGCGTGTCCAAGGCGATCGGCGCGTCGGCCGCCCAGGTGGCCCTTGCATGGCTTTTACGTCGTTCGCCGGTGATGCTGCCGATCCCGGGAACATCGAGCGTCGCCCATCTCGAAGAAAATTGCGCCGCGGCGAACGTTCGGTTGACCGACGAACAATTTGCCAATTTGAGTTAGGCGTTTTTCACGTTGCTGATGCGCAGCTTGGGTTAGCGTTGTGTAGCGTCTTGGCTTGCGAGGCGCGCTCCGCGCTCGCGCGCTCTGATATCAGTGAGGCATCTTCCGGATCGACGGCGGTGCGCTTTTCTCACCCTGAAAGGGTGAGAAAGCCGGAAATCCGAGCCACGCATAATTTCTTTCCGCGTCGGCATTTCGAGACTTACCGCGGATCGCTATGATCCTCGCGTCATCGACTCGGAGGTTTCTTGATGCTGAATCGGACCGGACTCGTTTCGCGCGCGGCGTTGGGCGCCGCCCTGGGATTAAATCTTGTTTCCTGCGCCACGGCGCCAAAGCCGCCGGCGGGCGATTCGTCGGCCGCCGCGCCGGCCGACGCCAAGCCAGTGGCTGACACGCCGGCAGCTGTCGAAGAGACGGCTGCGTTCCCGGCGCCGGTTTCGGGACCTTCGGATTTTTCGCTCACGATCTATTCCAGCGCCGATCCGGCGAACTTCAGCCCGCAAGACCTGCTTCAGCAGGCGGCAACGAATATCGGCGCCGCCGGCGAAGCTACGCCCGGATATGGCGTGGTACGAGAAACCCGCCACATCAAATTAGACGCCGGGAACAACCGCCTCGAATTCGCCGACGTGGCGGCGGGCATCGATCCGACCACCGTTACGTTCCAATCTCTCACCGCGCCCAAATCGACGTCCGTGCTGGAGCAAAACTTCGAATTTGATCTTGCCAGTCCCGAAAAGCTTTTGCGGAAATATATCGGCCGCGACGTTATCATGACGCTCAAGGCCGGGTCGGCGGCGGCAGGGGCAATCACCGGGCGGTTGATGTCAGTCTCGGGCGACGCGTACGTCGTGCAGACGGGCGATCCAAAGTCGCCGATCGTCATCCAGCGGATCGACAATGTGGACAGCGTTCGTCTGGCCCAGCTAAAGACCGGCTTTGTCACCCGGCCGACGCTGAATTGGAACGTGAACACCGATAAAGCCGGCGAGCATCAGGTGCAGGTCACCTACCAAACCGACGGACTGACATGGCGGGCCGACTATAACATCGTCTTGAGTGCCGACGAAAAATCGGCCGACCTGTCGGCGTGGGTTACGGCACTTAACCTCAGCGGCCTGTCATATCCCGACGCCAAACTGAAACTGGTGGCGGGAGACGTGCACCGGCTTGAAGCGCAACGACAGCGGGCCTGGGGCAATTCCGGCGGCTCCCCCGCGGCCGCAGAGACCGGCTTTCGCGAGAAGGGCTTTTTTAGCTATCATTTGTATACCCTTGGCCGATCGACCTCGCTGCCGAACAATTCAACCAAGCAGATCGAATTATTTTCGCCCAAATCCGGCGTGCCGATATCTAAAAATTATGTTTACAACGGCGTTTCGGAAGAGGTGCGCACGGCGATTTTTTCCGAGCCAAAAGTAGGTCAGGCGTTTGGCGTCGGCACAAAGAGCTCGGTCGATATCTATGCCGAGTTTCAAAACGGCCAGGCGCAAAACCTGGGCATCCCGCTTCCCGCCGGTCGGATGCGAATGTACAAGATCGACCCTGCGGACGGGAGCCGCGAATTCATCGGCGAAGACGTCGTCGCCCATACGCCCAAGGACGAGGACGTGCTGTTGCGCTTAGGCTCCGCGTTCGACATCGTCGGCGAGCGGCGTCAAACCGATTTTAAGGAAGGCGATAAATCGTTGGTGGAGAGTTTCGAGATTAAGCTTCGCGATCACAAGGCTGAGCCGGTGCACGTGATCGTGAATGAGACACTGTATCGATGGAGCAACTGGGAGATCACGCAGTCCAGCGATAAGTGGGAGCGGAAAGATTATCGCACGATTCGCATTCCGGTGGACGTGCCGGCGAACGGGGAAAAGGTCATCACGTACAGCGTGAAATATTCGTGGTAACAATGCCGAGTCGCGTCGCAACGTGCGGATTCGATGACGCGTTTATTTCGCCAACATCGCCACCAGCCTCCAGACCAAATGCGGCGAAAGCGGGCGCTGCTGGGTCCGGTTGAATTCGTCCACCAGGCTGTCGAAGCGATTGGTGTACGGAAGACGATCGCGCTTGCCGATGTCGGCGCCGAGCATTTCCTTTAACTTACCGCGATCCTCCGGCGATAATTCCGGCGGGCGCGAACGAGCCTCGCCTAATTTTGGAAGATTGCCCCCCTTTCGCAGGTTCAAGATGTGCCGCCAGACTTCCGAACGCGTCGGCTTGGGATCGCCCTGGGCGGCGGCGTATTCCGAATAAACGCTTTCAAAATGCGGCGTATAAGGCAGATCGTCCGCGGTCAGTCCCACGCGAATGTATGCCTTTATCAGAGCCTCACGTTTTACCGGCGACCGCTGTTCGACCCCGGCGAACAACGCGCCGGCTGGTTTGGCGTCTTCCACCGTGTTGCCGCCGGACGATTCGACGCTTCGGTCAAGCAGCAGGATCACGGTTCCGAACGGGTCTTTCACCGTCGCCCGGTAGCCGCGAGCGGTGGCGGAAGGGGCGGAGATAAACTGAAGCTTGAGCGTCGCCCGTCTTTTGTAGAGATCGCGAACATTATCCACGAGATAGTAAACGGCTTCGGCGGGTAGATCGGGATCGTTGTGAATCACCAATTCGGTCTGCCCGTCGGCTAATCGAAAGTTAGCGAGCCGGGCGTCCTGCTTGAGCAATTGAAGGCCGAGCACGTCGCGGTAGTACCGTACGGCGCTCTCGAGAGCCGGCACGCGAAGGATGACTCGGTCGATTCCGCGAAGCATGATGGAAATCCGATAACCGAGACCGAATGAAGGCGATCGGCCGTTCAGGCCGTCGGGCTGCGAGACCGGTCATCGATTTTGGCCCTTCGCTCCGTTGCCGCTCAAGCAGTTTTATAGCCCCCAAGTACGGTTTCACTTGCCGGAGTTTCTGATTTTGGATTTTGGACTTCGGATTTCTCCAGGCCTTCTTCCAGATCGTCGTCGTCGGCTTCCAAGTCCGCCTGTTCCCTGACGGTGGGCGCGTGGTATCCGCCGCGAAGAACGAACAGGCCGGCCAGCAGATTCCAGAACATCTGGGCAAAGCGAACGGCCATCGCCAGCGCGATGGCCTGGCTGACGGTAACGCCGTGGTCTTTGGTGAGCATGACCGCGAAGGCTTCCATCACGCCGGCGCCTTGAGGGCTGATGGGAATGGCGGCCACCAGCGTAATCACCGGAATGACTGTCCAGTAATAGATGACCGGCATTTTTAGGCCGAACGCAATTCCGGCGAGGGTGCCGCAGATAATGGTGGTCATGTGGACCGGGAAGGTCATGACCAGGGCAAGGAAGGCGGCCTTTGGCCTTTTGCCGTAAAGGTCCATCGCCTCGACGGCCAGATGCACCTGCTTTTGCATCGGCAATCGTTTCAAGAGCCACGCCAGTCCGCTCGCTTCGCGCCAGCCGCGATGGTAGTAGAGAACCAGTCCGACCGCCGTGCAGAACAGGATGCCGGCGGAGACAAATCCGACGCTTTTGCAATCGGGTACCTGCCATTGCGTGATGCACATCGCTCCGCCAAGGATGATGAGGGCAAGTACGCCGATCAATCGATCGACGATGACGGATAAAACGGCGCGCACCTTGTGTGCCGTGTGCATGGCGGCGTAATACGCTTTTATGAGATCGCCGCCGGTCGATCCGGGCATGAAGGTATTATAGAAGCTGCCGACCATGTTGAGCACGAACGCGCTGGATTGGCTGATGTGAACGTCCAGCGCGTCAAGCAGCATGTGCCATCGGCGGCTGGTGATGAAATAGCTGATGGGCAAAACGAGCAGGGCCGCCAGCAGATACCCGAGGCGCGCGTTGTAGACGAGGCGGAAGACGCCGATGTCCACCAGGGGATAAGGAACGCGCACCTTGTATCCGCCGGGCGCGTCGGTCGGGGGAACGCGCATGGGTCTTCCGGTTGCGGGATTGACGACGAGTAATTCGGCCGGCATCGCGCCCATCTCGTGATGCTCGCCGGGACGAATGGCCAACAGCTTGACCTTCGTGAGCGCGCCATGGATCTTCAGCTTGACCGTTTTGTTGTCCGGCCGGGTCCAGACGTCGCCGCGCGCGATATTTTCGACCAGGCCGGTTTTGGGATCGGCGATCACGCGAAACGTCTGGGCGTTTTCCGACGGTTCGTTCAATACCCGCACGCGAACGATGTGGTGATGATGCGGAGGAATCATCATCAATTCGTCATGGAACGGCGTCTGGGCCAGTACATAGGTAATGCCCGCGACGGCGATGCCCCAGCGGACAGTGAAGGTAAGCCACTTTTTAGCCGTCTGATTCATTCATGCCTGCCGGGAAGGAACCGTGCCTGGGTAAAAATTCGCCGGCGCCAATTTCCGGCAAAGGAAACGCATATTGTGGATTTATCGGGCAAACCCGCAAGTGGGCTGCACTTGGCCCCACCGGCGCCCCAGGGCTTCCGCATGTAGATTATAGCAAGCATATGCTATTGCGCCCGGTCTTTTTGTCGGATAGGCTCTTTCGCGCGTAGCAGTTGCGAGGCCTCGCGTCCGAACAACACCCGTGAAAACAAAGGAACTGTGGCATGGACGCTTCAGTAGCCGCCCCCGTTCTGCGCCTGGCCAGCAGCGTCGTCGATCCCCGGAGACACAACTTTTTGCACCCTCTTCCGCAGATGCTCGTGATGGCCTTGATCGCGATCCTGTGCGGCTGCGATGGGTGGGACGACGTCGCCGAATTCTGCAATGTCCGCCAAGAATGGTTCAAAACTTTTCTCTCGCTGCCGCACGGCATCCCCTCGCACGACACCATCGGCCGGGTCTTCGGCCGCCTCGATCCCCTGCAGTTGGAGGAGATGCTGCGGCGATGGATGGAGGCCTTGAACATCGGCAGCGCCGGAAAGTTCATCGCCATCGACGGAAAAAGCCTGCGTCGCAGTTTCGAGCATGCCTGGGACACCAGCGGCATGGCTCATATCGTCAGCGCCTTCGCCAGCCAAAACCGGGTGGTTTTGGCGCAGTTGGGCGTGTTGGACAAGGAAAACGAAATCACCGCCATCCCCAAACTGCTGGAGATGCTCGATCTCCAAGGCGCCACGGTGACCATCGACGCCATCGGCTGTCAGCGAGACATCGCCCAGCGGATCGTCCAAGCCAAAGGGGACTACATCCCGCAGGTCAAGGACAATCAGCCGACGCTGCACGCCAAAGTCCAGTTGCTGATGAAGGAGGCGATCCTGGATAATCTGGTCGAGTGGAAGGGAAGCCAATTCCAAGACGTAGACAAGGGCCACGGTCGCATCGAAACCCGCAAGGTATGGCTGACGACCGACGTGAAGTGGCTGGGCCCCGAATTGCTGAAATTGTGGCCGAGCGTGAAGGCGGTCGCGGCGGTGGATCGCAAACGCGAGGTGATGGGCAAGGAGCCCAAGGTCTCAACCGAACAGCACTACTACATCCTCAGCGATCCGCGCTGCCTCGCCAAGCGAGTCGGCGAGATCATCCGCGGACACTGGTCCATCGAGAACAGCCTGCATCATGTTCTGGACGTGAGCTTCAACGAGGACCAGTCGCGCGTCCGCAAGGACCACGGCGCCGAGAACCTCTCGCGGCTGCGGCGACTCACGGCAAACCTCCTGCAACTCAACAAGTCCAAGAAGAGCATCCGCCTGCAGCGAAAAATGTGCGGATGGTGCGAAAAATTCTTATTCGAAACATTGCTCCGAGGCCTAATCCCTGCAAAATAGAGCGATAAGACTACATGCGAAAGCCCTGACCGGCGCCCGCGGTCGCCGAATCACCGTGGCTTTCCCTGGGCAAGGGAATGTGTCGATTTATCTACGATAGAATATTTTTTCGACTGTACGTCGGGCGCTCGGCTTTGGCCGAAGCCGATACCGGCGACAGCGACGCCGAACACATCCGATCTCGAAAAACAACCGTTCCCAGAACGCCGCACGCATTCATAGACTTCCTGTTTGCGAGGTCCGCGCGGCGCGATTCTTAAACCATGGCGACGTAGTTTGCCAGGCTCTTGCGTGAGGAACGTATGAAAGACGAATCGGCGATTGATCGAGAATCGGCTGCATCCGCTGACGTCAACTCGGGCGTCACCAGAAGGGACGTGCTGAGCGGAATGGCCGCCGCCGGCGGAGGTTTGGCGGTGGGATCGCTGCTCGGCGGATGCAATAACCAGCCGACCGGCGGTTCAACTTCTCAATCGCCGCCGCCGGCCGCGCCGGCGGCGACCGTCGCGATTAAGCTCCGGATTAACGGCACGGACCATCCGGTCGACGTCGAGCCGCGCGTTACGTTGCTCGACGCACTGCGAGATCACATCGGCCTCACCGGAACAAAAAAAGGATGCGACCATGGCCAGTGCGGCGCCTGCACCGTGCTTGTCGATGGCCGGCGCGTCAACTCATGCCTCACGCTGGCGGTGATGGTTGCGGGAAAAGACGTGACGACCATCGAAGGCTTGGCGCGCGGCGACACGCTTCATCCGGTGCAGGCGGCCTTTATCGAACATGACGCATTCCAATGCGGCTACTGCACGCCGGGACAGATTTGCTCGGCGGTCGGGCTTTTGGCCGAGGGGCACGCAAAGTCGCCGGACGACATCCGCGAAGAAATGAGCGGGAACATCTGCCGTTGCGGCGCCTATCCCAACATCGTCGCGGCCGTGCGACTCGCCATGAATCACACGGCCTGATCTCATTGAACATCCGCGTCGCGTAAAAAAGCGTCCTCCTGGAGCAAAGCCATGCATCCATTCACCTATGTCGCCGTCACAAATCAAGGACACGCGATCGATGCGTTGACGGCGAACCCGCGCTCGGCGTTTGTGGCCGGCGGGACCAATCTGCTCGACGACATGAAGCTTGGCGTGGAAACGCCGGAGCATCTGATCGACGTGAACGCCCTCGCCCTCAATCGCATCGAGCCGCTCCCAGGCGGCGGCCTGCGCATCGGCGCGCTCGTGCGCAACAGTGACCTTGCGTGGGACCCTGCCGTTCGCGAACGCTATCCGGTGCTGTCGGAGGCGCTTTTATCCGGCGCGTCGCCGCAACTGCGGAACATGGCGACGACCGCGGGGAATTTGCTTCAGCGCACCCGCTGCACCTATTTCCGGGATGTCTCCTACGCGGCATGTAATAAACGCCGGCCCGGATCGGGATGCGCGGCCATCGACGGATTCAACCGCAGCCACGCGATTCTCGGCGTCAGCGACCAATGCATCGCCACCCACCCGTCGGACATGTGCGTCGCGATGGCGGCGCTCGACGCGGTCATTCACATCGCCGGATCGAAAGGCGAACGAGCGGTTGCGCTGAATGAATTTTATGTCGCGTACGGGGAAGACCCGGCCAGGGAAAACGTATTGGCCCATGGCGACTTGATCACCGCCGTCGATCTGCCGGCGCTGCCGTGGGCGAAGCGATCGCACTATTTCAAAGTCCGCGATCGGGCGTCGTATGAATTCGCGCTGGCGTCGGCGGCGGTGGCGCTGGACTTGGAGAACGGATCGATCCGGGCGGCGCGGATCGCTTTGGGCGGCGTCGGCGCCAAGCCATGGCGGGCTTATGAGGCGGAAAAGGCGCTCGTGGGAAAAAAGCCGGGCGAAGAAGCGTTCAAAGCCGCCGCGACGGCGGCGCTGGCCGGCGCCAGGCCGCGGAAATTTAACGCGTTCAAGGTCGATCTGGCCCAACGCACGATCGTGGCCGCGTTGCTGAATGTGATGTTCGAAAAGAGGACCGAACAATGAATACCGAAACACTCATCGGCAAGCCGGTCGATCGCGTCGATGGCCGCCAGAAAGTGACCGGCTCGGCGCGGTACGCCGCCGATTTTCCGATGAAGGACGTCGTGCATGCCGTCGCGTTTCAAAGCACGATCGCCAGGGGGCGCATCACCGGCATCGACGCCTCGCACGCGCTCAAGCGGCCGGGCGTGATCGCGGTCCTGACGCATGAGAACATGCCCCGGCTCTATCCGGTTTCCATGGAACATAATCCAGGCCGGCCGGGGCAGACGTTTCTGCCGATGCAGGGCGACGAAATTTTTTATGCCGGGCAGTATGTCGGCGTCGTGCTGGCGGATACGGTCACCCAGGCCCTTGAAGCGGCGGGACTGGTGAAGGTTTCATATCGCGAGCAAAAGCCGACGGTGCATCTGGAAGACGCGCTGGGGCAGGCATATGAACCGAAGAAAATGGGCCGGGGCGACAAGACCGCCACTGGCCGCGGCGATGCCGACAAAGCCCTGGCGGCCGCGGTCGTGAAGATCGACCAGACCTACACCACGCCGATCGAAAATCACAACCCGATGGAGATGTCCGCCACGCTGGCCAACTGGGACAAAGACCGCCTGACGCTGTACGACGCGACGCAATGGGTCTATGGCGTTCGCGCCGTCGTATCGACATGGCTGGGAATCGAGGCCGAGAAGGTCAGGGTGATCGATCCGTTCGTGGGCGGCGGGTTTGGATGCAAGGGATCGATGTGGCCGCACATCGTGGTGGCGGCGGTCGCTTCCCGTCACGTCGGGCGGCCGGTGAAGCTGATGTTGACGCGCTCCCAGATGTTTTCCTGCATCGGCTATCGCCCAAAAACCATTCAGCGCGTCGCGCTCGGGGCCGACGCTCAGGGAAAACTGCTGGCGACCATCCACGAATGCACCTCGCAAACGTCGTCGTGGAAAGAGGAATGGGTGGAATCGGCGACCAAGCAAACCGAGATGCTCTATAGCTGCCCCAACCTTCGCACGGTGCAGCGCCTGGCCCCGGTGAACGCCAACGCTCCGACCCAAATGCGCGCCCCCGGACATGCCACCGGCACGTTCGCGCTGGAGGTGGCGATGGACGAACTGGCCGTCGCGACGAATGTGGATCCGCTGGAATTGCGCCTGCGCAATTATGCCCAGCGTGATGAAGGAGAAAACAAGGACTTTTCCAGCAAGGCGCTGCGGGAATGTTACAAGCAGGGCGCCGAGCGTTTCGGTTGGTCAAAGCGAAATCCGGCGGCGCGCTCGATGCGCGACGGCGATACGCTGATCGGCTGGGGGATGGGCACGGCCACCTACCCGACCAACCGCCAGGAATCGTCGGCGAAGGTTCGCCTGTCGGCCGATGGACGCGCGGTCGTCAGCACGGCGGCGCATGATCTGGGAACCGGGACATACACGACGATGTCGCAGATCGCCGCCGAGATACTGGGGCTGCCGATCGAAAAGGTGAAAGTCGAACTTGCCGATACGGTGCTTCCGCAAGCGGCGGTGGCGGGCGGATCGCAGACGTCGGCCAGCGTGGGGCCGCCCGTCAAGGGCGCCTGCCTGAAGGCGATCGCGGCGTTGAAGGAACGCGCGACGGCCGATGCGTCGTCGCCGCTGTTCAAGAAGCAAGCCAGGGAAATCGGCGTGGGCGAAGGCCGCATCTTCCTGAAAGACAATCCCGCCGTCGGAGAAACATTCGTCGAGCTTCTTGTCCGCAACGGAGGCCGCCCGGTGGAGGGCAAAAGCGACCAGGCGCCGTCGGGAGCGGCCGAGCAATTGGACGACGCGGGCGCAAAAAAGCCAAACGCGCCATTCTCGATGCACGCGTTTGGGGCGCAGTTCGCCGAGGTGCGGATCGATCCGCGCGTCGGCGAAATTCGCGTGTCGCGATTTGTCGGCGCCTTCGGCGCGGGGCGGATTCTCAACGCCAAGACCGCCCGCAGCCAGATCATGGGCGGCATCGTGTGGGGAATCAGCATGGCGCTTCACGAAGCCACTATCTACGATTCCAATCGCGGCAAGATCGTGAACGACAACCTGGCCGATTATCTGGTTCCGGTGAACGCCGACATTCCCGAGATCGATTGTTTTTTCGTGGAGGAGAAAGACGAGCACGTGAATCCGCTTGGCGTCAAAGGCATCGGCGAATTAGGCGTTACCGGCGCGGCGGCCGCGGTGGCCAACGCCGTTTTTCACGCGACCGGAAAACGCCTGCGCGATCTACCGATCCGACTCGAACAGGTGCTGTGACTTTGGCCGACGAAGTATCGCCAGGATCGTGCGCCACGGCGTTTGCGGTTGGGCGAGTCGTTGACGCATCGGAGCGTTTGAGGGACTCGCCGGCGTGAATACGCCGGGACAGTGCCGCTCGCCTAGACAAAATGCGAGAGGGTTATAGCCCGCGCGTTCCAGGAGAACGATGAAAGAGACGTCTGAAATACTCGCCGGTTTCGAGCAGCTTCGCGAGCAAGGCAAACCCGCCGCGCTGGCGACGGTGATCGCGGTTTCCGGATCGGCTTACAGGCGTCCGGGCGCGCGCATGCTGATCGCGGAAGATGGCCGTTCCTGGGGCGGCGTCAGCGGCGGATGCCTCGAGCGCGATGTCGCACGTCGCGGCCGTGGTGTGATAGACACCGGGAATCCCGTCATCTGCCGATATGACACCACCGACGACGAAAACCTGGCCAGCGGCGTGGCGACCGGTTGCCGGGGAACGGTCGATCTATTTATCGAGCCGTTGTCGGCCACGTCGCCCGGTCCCCTTCCCGCGCTGCGTGATGCGATCGGCGCCCGCCATCCGTCGCCGCTCGCGACGGTCGTTCGATGTCAGGGCGCCAACGCCGTGCGGCCGGGCGCCCGGCTGACGCTGGGGGAAGTGGATTTTTCCCATGCCATTGACGATCCGGAATTGCGCGAGCGAATTCTGGCGGCGTTGCGAAGCGAACCTTCGGACGCACGGCCGCACATCGCTGAAATTCAAACGCTCGATTCCACGATCGACGTCTTTATCGAATCGCTCATTCCGCCGCAGGAGCTGCTCATTTTTGGCGGCGGGCCGGATGCGGCGCCGCTGGTTGAGATCGCCAGGACGCTGGGATGGCGCGTGACGGTGATCGCCGCGCAGGCGTCGGCGGGAATACGCGAGCGCTTCGCGCATGCCGACGCGCTTCATCTCAATGCGTCGGACAATCCTTTCGCCGGCGTGGAGATAAGACCCGACGCCGCCGTCGTGCTGATGACGCACAACTATCCGCGCGACATGGCTATCCTTTCGGGGTTGAAGTTTCAGCCGCGATATCTTGGCATCCTCGGACCGCGGCGCAGAACCGAGCAGTTGATTATCGACCTTCGCGATGCCGGCGGAGTCGCCGTGCGCGACGTCTATGCTCCGATTGGCCTGGACATCGGCGCCGAGACGTCGGAGCAGATCGCGCTGGCGATCGCCGCCGAAATACAAGCGGCTATTTGCTGTCGTGGATCGGGATTTCTGCGCGATCATACCGGTCCCATTCATTCGCCTTCTGAACGGGATCTCGACGTCATACGCCCTTATCGAAATTCAGCATGTCCGATATAGGGCTTATTCTTCTCGCCGCCGGTGGATCGACGCGCATGGGCAGGGCTAAACAATTACTGCCGCTTGGCGGCCGGACGATGTTGGAGCATGCCGTCCACGTGGCGCTCGATTCGGCCTGTCGGCCGATCGTCGTTGTGCTGGGCGCGTCGGCGGAGCAATGCAAGGCGCCGTTGGCGGGGCTTGACGTTGAAATCGCGATCAACGGCGAATGGGAAAACGGCATCGGCACATCGATCCGACGCGGCGTCGCGCACATGCTCGGCAGGGCGATCGTCCCGAGGTCGGCGGTCCTGATGCTCGCCGATCAGCCCGCCATTTCTTCGGAAATTCTGCGCGGTCTTATCGCGGCTCATGCCGCTGGAACGCAATCAGTCACCATCTGCGCCGACGGCGATATCATCGGTCCGCCGGTGGTCTTTGATCGTGAGCATTTCGGTTCTCTGCTGCTGTTGCGCGACGGGGAGGGCGCGAAGTCGCTCTGGCTGAAAAATCCGGAGATCGTTCAACGGCGCCTGGTGTCGGAATGTCGAACCGACATCGATACGCCGATGGACTACAAAAATTACGCCGGCGCTACTTTGCCGGAAAAAATTATGCCCGGTGGCACGGGGAGTGCTTGAGGTCGGGAGACTCTTCATGTTTGAGAGTCGGCATTTTTATGGAGGAGTTGTTATGCCGCAGGGCGATAAATCTTCTTATACGAATAAGCAAAAACGGCAAGCGGAGCACATTGAAGAGGGATACGAAAAACGCGGGACGTCGAAAAAAGAGGCCGAGCGCCGCGCCTGGGCGACTGTGAACAAAGAAACCGGCGGCGGTAAAAAAAGCGGATCGGGTCGTGGAAAACCGGAAAACCACGAGCCGTCTCGCAAAGGCGGCAAAATAGGCTCGGCACACCAATCGCATGCCACCCGCGTCGCGGCGGGAAAAAAGGCGGCACAAACCCGCAAGGCTAAAGCCCACTGATTTATCCGGCGTACTTTGGAGAGTGAACGCCGTCGCGGAACGGATACGAACGCACGTACACCTGCGTTTGTGTCCGTTCCAGTTATAGACGGCGGCGCCGATGCGGCATCGCCGCGTCTGTGCATGAAAACGCATCCGGCAAGGGTGGGGTTAGCCGATACGAGCTATTTAGAGCGTTTTTTAGTTTGGTAGCGCGTGCGACGTTTTGTTAAGGACCGCGTGGCTGAGCGTTTTATAGTGACGCCGGTTCGGAGTACCTCAGAACCGGCGTCGGGTGATGAAACTGATTCCCACGCACGTTGGACGCGCCGGCAATTTGAAAAACGCTTTAGAACAGTTGCCAGGGTTTCTCGCGCGTTTCTGCGTTTAGCGGCCCCGCTCGCGGGGCGTTTTTCGCGACGCAGGTCGCCCCACCAAGATGAGAAATGCTTTAAGAGGTGGGTTACGTCGACACCTTCTTCAGGCGCCGTGCCGCCATTTTGAAATCATCTATAAAATCCGCCATCGCCTTGTGGCGTTGTTCCGCGTCTGGAATACGTAGCAGCAACGATGGATGAATCGACGCCATTAGAGCCGGCGCCCATGGCGTATCTTCAATCACCTCGCGGCGATGGAGCGTCAGGCGGAAAGAACTTCCCAGCAGCGATTGGGCGGCGGTGGCGCCGAGGCACATGATCATCCGCGGCTTCACCACTTTGATTTCCGCTTCGAGCCACGGCCGACATGCCGCCGTTTCCCGGCCTGAAGGCTTCTTGTGCAGCCGACGTTTTCCACGCGGCTCAAACTTGAAATGCTTAACCGCATTGGTCACATACACGTCTTGGCGCCGGATTCCCGCCGACTCCAAAGCCTGATCCAATACGCGCCCGGCGGGGCCGACGAAAGGCAGCCCCGCCAGATCTTCCTGGTCGCCGGGCTGCTCGCCGATCAGCATCAATTTGGCGTTCTTAGGGCCGCTTCCGAAGACGACTTGCGTGGCATGACAATACAACGTACAGCCATGACATTTTTCAGCCGCGACGGCAAGCGCCGCCAACGTCGCCGCGGCCGGCAAAAAATCAGCCGCCGATCCGGTCTCGTTGCACGCTTGCGTCTTCATCGCCATTGACGATTTTATGGCGTGGGCACGAATATCGGCAACGCGCTCTTCGGTCATTCTTGCCGTGAATCGGAATATCGTCCTGGATTTCGGGTATGGGTCAGACTGACCCATTACCGGATTTCGGGTCCGCGACGGATCGCCGCGACGGACTCATGGCCCGGAAATAAACTTCGGACAATTCGACGGCGCCTGCGCCCCCGGCGTTTACGGAGGAGGCAATTTCCGGGGTGCTTTCTTTCTGGACCGAGCCGCGGATACCGCGCGGCTGAATTTAGCCGTCGAACCGCAACGCCCCGAAAAAACGGGCGTATTCCATATGTTTCTTCTCGTCTTGATTCCGGAGAAAAACCCCAGATGAACAAGTCTACTTCGACGCCTCCGTCGCGCCGGCAATTCATCCAGGCCAGCTCGGCGTTGCTGGCGCTTCCCTGGCTGGAAAGCCTCGCCGTCGCGGGCGAGGCGCCGGCGCCGAAACGGCTGGTCAGCGTATGCACGGGGTTTGGATTGTACGGGCCGTCGTTTTTTCCCGAGACGGCGGGGCGCGATTACCAGTCGAGCGAGTATCTGAAAATTCTCGACGATCTCCGCGACCAGTTTACCGTTTTCTCCGGCATCTCCCACCCGGAAATCGGCGGCGACCACGCCTCCGAAGCCTGCTTTCTCACCAGCGCCAAACACCCGACCGCCAATACGTTCCGCAATACCGTTTCGCTGGATTACGTCGCGGCCAAGCATGTCGGCAACGCCACGCGGTTCCCGCTTCTGAGCCTGCGAACCATGGAAGGCGGCGGCGCGCTTTCGTACACGTCAACGGGCGCGGCGATCCCGGCGATGGATACGCCGTCGAAAATCTTCGCGCGGATGTTCCTGGCGGGAAAGGCGAAGGACGTCGAAAAGGAGATGGCGCGCCTGAAGCGCGGGCAGAGCGTATTGGATCACATGGGCGATCGATTCGCAGCTTTGAAGACGAAGCTGAGCGCTCGCGATCAGCAGCAGGTGACCGATTACACCGATGCCGTGCGCGACATGGAAAAGCAACTGCACGCCGACGAAGCGTGGGTGGTTCGGCCAAAGCCGACGGTGAGCGAGCCGCCGCCGTCGGACGCGACCGATCGCGCCGACACCGTCGGCAGGGCGCGGTTGATGTTCAACTTGACCAAGCTGGCGCTGCAAACGGATTCAACGCGGGTGGTGACGATTTTCATCAAGGGGATGGATCTGAAGCCGCCGATCGAAGGGGTGCATGAAGATCATCATGGCTTGTCGCATCATGGCCGCAACCCCGCCAAAATCGAGCAGTTGAAAATCATCGAGAAGCTGGAGATGACGGCGTTTCGCGATTTCCTCCTTTCGCTGAAGAACACGAAGGAAGGCGCCGGCACATTGCTGGACTCGACGCAGGTGCTGATCGGCAGCAATCTCGGCGACGCCAGCGGGCATGGCACAAGCAACCTGCCGATCCTGCTTGCCGGCGGCGGTTACCGACACGGCCAGCACATCGCCGGGGATCGAAACGACAACACGCCGCTTGGCAAACTGTTCGTCAGCATGCTGCAGCGTTTCGGCGTCGAGACCGACAAGTTCGGCTCCGGCGCGGGGACGATGAACGGGCTTGCTTAACGGATTACAATACTGCGATATTTCGCTGTCGCGCGCCGAACGCGTGACCGCGGACAATGCCGTCCGCTCCCGGGCGCAACCAAGCTAGAGTTAACGATAAAACGAAAGATTTGATTTGAGGACCTCATGATTGTCCGGCGGTTTGAAACATCCCTCGCGATCGCGTTGGCGACGATATTCGCGATCGCTAACGTGTGCGTCGCGGAGGATGCGGCGGTGGCGTATCGAACGCGCGTGCTTCCCGTTTTCGACGCGCACTGCGCCAAGTGCCATGGAACGGAAAAGCAAAAAGCCAAGATCAATCTGTCGGGCGCGCGCAATCTTGAACAGCTTCGCGCCGATCGGGAGTTGTTTTTTCGGGTGCTCGACAAGATCGAAGCCGGCGAGATGCCGCCGGAAGACGAAAAGAAGGTAGCCGACGCGGATCGCAAAGCGGTGATCGATTGGATTCGCGGCGACTTCACCGAATTGCAGATCGCCAATCAGCGCAAGGAAGGCCGCAGCAGGCTTCGGCGATTGTCGCGAAGCGAGTACGCCAATACCGTGCAGGATCTTTTCGGAATTCGGCCCACGGTGGGGCTGGATCTGCCGGAAGATGGGCGGGTGGACGGATATGACAAAGTGAGCGGCGCCCTTCCGCTGTCGGCCAGCGGAGCCGGCGGGTATTTGCGGATGTCCGAAGAAATTTTGAATTGGATGCTGAGGATCGCGCCAAAATCCGCCGCTCCTTCGACTGCGATCGCCAACGGCCCATTTGATCCTGCCCGTACCACGCATGTATTGGCCAGGGAGAGCGGGCAATCGGCCGGCCAGAATGCGGTGTTGGACGACGGAACGATCGTCTCGTTCAACTCCGATACGAACTCGGGCCGCTTCGATTACAGCACCCGCGTTCCCGGAATTCATCGGCTTCGCATTTCCGTTTACGGCTATCAAACCGATAAGCCGTTGCCGTTCGGAATCTATGCCGGGCACACTTCGGCCTATCCGCAAATTCTCGACCTGCTGAAAGTGCTGGAGGCGCCGTCCGGCAAGGCCGCCGTGATCGAAACAGAAGTGTATCTGAGAACCAGCGATCTCAATGACCGCGCTCCGGTCGGCGACGGGCTTCGGCTGATTCCATACGGGCTTGGCGTGCCGGTGCCGAAAAATTCCAAGGCCGCGGGGTTTAAAGGGCCGGGGATCGCCTGTCAGTGGATGGATGTCGAAGAGCCGCAGGTTCCGCTCGCCGGCGATCGCTGGCTGATGGCGGATTTCCCCAAAGCCCTCGACGAAGAGCTGCGAAAGACGCATTACATTCCGCTCGAGCGAAGGCCGGTGTTAACGGCAGCCGGTTCAAAAAATCAGGTGAAATCGGTGACGCGGGCCGAATTTCTGGCGGTCATGCAGGCGACTTTCAAGCGAATCGGGGCGCGATTCTATCGGCGCAATCTGACACGCGCGGAGCTCGACCAGCTCCTTTCGGATATCACGCGCGAGCTCGACGCCGGAACTCCGTTGGAAACGGTGTTTTTCGATCAGGTGACGGAGATGATGACGTCGCCGGAATTTTTGTGCGTGATCGAGAACCCGGGAAAGCTTTCTGATTTTGCCGTCGCGTCGCGGCTGGCTTATTTCCTGTGGAACTCGACGCCCGATGAGCAATTGCTCGACGCCGCTCGCAGCGGCCGTCTGAGCGATCCAAAGATCCTGCACGATCAAACCGAACGCCTGCTAAACGATCCGAAATCAGGACGGTTCGTGACTGATTTCGTCAATCAGTGGCTTGGGCTTCGGGCGCTGGACGACACGTCGCCGGACCGGAATCTCTATCCTGAATATGACGAGTTTTTAAAACTCTCCAGCGCGATGGAGACCGAAGGTTTTTTCCGCCGGGTTCTGGACGAAAATATGAGCGTTCGGAATTTCGTCGCTTCGCCGTGGGTACTGGCCAACGATCGCCTCGCCAAGCTCTATGGGCTGGGTGACGTGACGGGCGCGCAGCTGCGAAAAGTCGATCTGCCCGAATCGTCGCCGTTCGGCGGACTCTGGACGCAATCGGCCATATTGAAAATCACCGCCAACGGAACAAATACATCGCCGGTGAAGCGCGGCCGTTGGGTGGCCGAGCGTTTGCTTGGAATTCCGATCCCCCCGCCGCCGCCCAATATCAAACCCGTCGAGCCGGACACGCGCGGCGCCAAAACGCTGCGCGAGCAACTTGCCCTTCACCGCTCCAACGCCAGTTGCGCCGCCTGCCACGCGCGATTTGACCCGTATGGCTTTGCGCTGGAGAGCTTCGACGTAACCGGCGGATTCCGAAAAAATTTCCGCGAGGTAAACCCCGAGGTCGCCTCGATACCAGCCTACCAGCGCAAGGGAAAACTTGCGTGGCGCGACGGATTGCCCGTCGATTGCAGCGGCCAAACGCCCGACGGACAGGCGTTTTCCGGAATCATCGAATTGCGGCGCATCCTCGCCGGGAATCCCGAGCAACTGGCCCGCGGCGTCACCCGGCATCTGGTGACCTACGCCACCGGAGCGATCCCAAGCCGCATCGATCAGCCGGCCATCGACCGCATCGTAAAAACCGCGGCCGGTGACGACTACGGGCTGCGTTCGCTGATTCACGCAGTCGTGCAGAGCGAATTGTTTCAGTGGAAATAATCTTCACCCGCCGTCGTTGATCGACGACCCGCCGGCCATGCCCTCTCGCAGGCGCCGCTCGGCCCATTCGGTCTCTTCGGAATGGAGGGGTACTGAAGGAGGCGCGGCGTAGTTCAAAATAAGATCGTATCCGACCGCGTCGTATACGCGACCGATCGCTTCCTGCAAATTCAAGCCGACATCCGCATCCGGCGCCAGCAGCGGAACGGGGATCGTCGGCAACTGGTCCGCGAGTCGGATCGGCCACACGCCGACGCTTGGCCGCTGATGGGCCCTGCCGACAAACGCGAAGTATGGCCGTGCCGGCAATGGCCTTGCCATCGGCACGCGATGACCGTTCCGAAGCAGATCGATTTCAATCAAATGCGCGCTGCTCTGAAGGATTCGACCGCGCTTAAGGAGATATTTCCGGTAGCCCCTTCCGTGCTTGTTTGTCGGAGACATGACCTCGATAGCCCATACCAGCCTGCGCTCGGCGACGTCGCGGATTTCGATACTACGCTGCGTTACCAGCGTGGGCATCAGCGTGGGCATAGTCAGCGGCGCGATAAACACCGACCCGTCCGGCCCTTGGGGCGACGGGCGATATTCGACGATGCCCACATCCGGGCGGGCTTCGACGGCATCGATCCAAACGTCGTCGTCCGCGGAATCCCACGTTACCCGTTCGTCCATTAACGCGACGTATTTTGGCCGCAGGCGAGGCGACAACTGCCGGGCGATCTCCGCGATGAATTGCCCGTGGAAACTCATCCACGACGGCCCTTCAAGGTACGGATCCATTCAAGGAAACGGTGACGGCATCGACATCCTCTTCGCAAGACGCAATCAATGATACCGCGTCAGTTCAATTGTCGCGCGCGCGACTCGAATTTTCATTGAAACGAAAATGACGTAATGGTGAACGACGACCCGCTTCCCACGAGAGTAAAGGTGAAAAATTTTGTGCCATTGGCGAACGTGCCGACGCCGCCGAGACTAACGGTGTTGCCGCCGAAGCTTGAGTTGTAGTTGTAAGAGGTAAATGTGAAGTTCGTCAGGACACCGAGCGGCTTGAGGACGTCGCTGCTGGTTTGAAGCGAGGCCGGCGCGATCGACGGGGCGGCGGTTGACGCTGCGGCGACATTGCCGGTACTCATGTCGGTGACGAATCGGCGCGCGACCGCGCGGGCGGGTGTGGACTTGATGTAGCCCAACCCAAAAATACCGCCCATGCTCCCCCACCCGGCGATGCTCACTAACCCAAGCACCAGCCCGGCGATCGCCAGGCCGCGACCTCCCACTTGCGGATTGCGCGTCGCCCGTAAGCCGATCACCGCAAAAAGAACCGCGAGCAAACCGGGGACAAACGGAATGCAACCCAGCACGCCGAGCACCAGGCTCGCGACGGCGGCCGCGCTGGTGGATCGAGACGGTATGGAATAGCCGGCTCCCGGCGTCCCGGCGTAATAGGGCTGCGGCGAGTTGGGCGGCACTGACTGGCTCATAATTGATCTCCTGAACATCCGAATGTTGAATTTGGAAGCGCTGATCGAAGTATACTCGCCCGTGACGTCTTCGCCCGGGAATTGCCGAAAAATCAGACTTTTGTGTTGACGATCGGATGGCGGATTGAGATGTTTTGGCGGAGGGTGGAATACGTCGAGGTCGACGAACCAGTTAAATTTCAACATGATAAGGAGACCCCTCGCATGTTTTGCATCAAGCTTCACAAATTAATGGCCGTTGGCGCTTGCGCGATGTCGATCGCCGGCACGGCGGCGGTGAGGAATGGGCGGCCGGTCGCGGCATCCCAAGTCGTCGCGTTCGCGGCCCTTTCGCCGACGGTTCGAATGTTGTCTTCGACGGATTTCTGGAGCAGGACCGGCACGACGGCTGCGCACGATCTTGATGCCGGGACAATCGCCGAGCTGGAGAAGTTGGCCAACGACGCGACCCATCCCGACCTGAGCCTCCGCGCGACGAAGCTGCTTTGCGATCACGCGGGGCATTCGCATTCCAACCCCGATTTGAGCGACGCGGATAACGCGCGTGCGGTGACAGTGGCGTTTGAATATCTGGAATCGCACTTGGCCGACGCCGAGGTCGCGCGGTATGCCCCCGCTCGCGGATTCAGCCACATGACCGTATCGTCGATGGCCGACGACGGCGACGGCGTCGCATGGATCCTGATCGAAACCGCCGCCGGTCCCAATTTCCGCGGCGGCCTGAACATCCGCGTCGATCTGAAGGCGTTAAAGGTCACGCGCGTAAAACAATGGGGTGACGTGCGCCCGGCGCCGGCCAAGTAACGCGGGCGGTTAGGATTTTGTTTTCGAATCGCACCCCTCGATGCCTTGGCACATGACCAAGGCCCTCCTGATCGCAAGAAGCTGACGGGCGAGGAAACGTGGCGAACGCGCGTCGGTGATCGGCAAACGTTCACTCTATCGCCGATGGGGGTTAATCGTTCTGGTGGTGACGATCCGGCATCGCCGCTGTGTAGACGATTGAGTTGCCTCGAGAATTTAACGCGGAGTGCGGTTGCACTCCCTGTGAGAGGCCGCGAAGATTGCCGCAATTTTAAGCGGCGGCTGCACGTGATGTCGTGCGTTGCCTAATCTCTAATCGCCCCACGAGGCATTTGTCTCTTCTGATGCGCACTTGCACGCATTTTGCATCGTTCGTCCCATAAGCGAAGGGTAAACGAGCAGGGAGATATGTTCCTTGACTTGCGGCCGGGCATTGGCGAATATTCCACCCCGCGCTCCCCAAGCCGCCGACACGGGTTGGCGATTGCTTATTTTTTGTCCTTTTCACATTCAGGAGTTGGTTCATGTCTACTGCTCGTCAGGAGGCGATCAAGTCGATTGCTACTACCAAGCACAAGCTTGACCGGATTGATTTTAAGACCACCCACGTCGCCGAATTGTTCGGCGTGAACGTCTTCAACGAGTCTCAGCAGCGCGCCCGCCTGCCGAAACCCGTCTTCCGGTCACTTCAAAAGACGATCAAGCAGGGCGCTCCGCTGGACCCGGCCATCGCCGACGCCGTCGCCATCGCGATGAAGGATTGGGCCGTTGAAAAAGGCGCAACTCACTACACCCACCTCTTTCAGCCAATGACCGGAATCACGGCCGAAAAGCATGATAGTTTTCTTTCGCCCCCCACCGAATACGGCGCCGCGCTGACTGATTTCAGCGGCAAGGAATTGATCAAGGGCGAGCCCGACGCCTCGAGCTTTCCGTCCGGCGGCCTGCGCTCGACCTTCGAAGCGCGCGGCTATACGGCATGGGACCCGACCAGCCCCGCCTATGTTCTGGAACATCCCAATGGCGCCACGCTCGTCATTCCCACCGCCTTCCTAAGCTGGACCGGCGAGGCCCTTGACAAGAAAACCCCCCTGCTCCGCTCGATGGCCGCTCTCAGCGACCAGGCGATTCGCGTGCTCAAGCTGTTCGGCAAGACCAGCGTTAAGCATGTCTTTACCACCATCGGCTCCGAGCAGGAATACTTCCTCATCGATCGCAGCTTTTATCTGGCCCGCCCCGATCTCCTGACCACCGGCCGCACCCTCTTCGGCGCTCCGCCGCCCAAGGGGCAGGAACTGGAAGACCAATATTTCGGCGTGATCCCCGAGCGCGTTTTGGCGTTCATGTCCGAAGTCGAATACGAACTATCCAAGCTCGGCGTGCCGATTAAGACGCGCCACAACGAAGTGGCGCCGGGACAATTTGAAGTCGCCCCGATCTTCGAGAATTCCAACCTCGCCACCGATCACCAGAACCTGGTGATGCAGACGCTCAAAGCCACCGCCGAGAAATACAGCCTCGCCTGCCTTTTGCATGAAAAGCCCTTCGCGGGCGTCAACGGGTCGGGCAAGCACAATAACTGGTCGATGTCGACCGACTCGGGCGAAAATCTGCTCAACCCCGGCGATAATCCGCACGACAACGCCCAGTTCCTGGTGATGTGCGCCGCCGTCATCCGCGGCGTCAATAAGTACGCGGACATCCTGCGTCTTTCGATCGCGTCGGCGGCGAACGATCACCGCCTCGGCGCCAACGAAGCCCCGCCCGCCATCATCTCGATCTTCCTCGGCGATCAGCTCAACGACATCATCGAGCAGATCGAGAAAGGAGGCGCCAAGAGCAGCAAGCAAGGCGGAATGTTCGAGACCGGCGTCGACGTTCTCCCCAAGCTTCCCAAGGAAGCCGGGGACCGAAACCGCACCAGCCCGTTCGCCTTCACCGGCAACCGCTTCGAGTTCCGGGCCGTTGGATCGTCGGCCAATATCGGCGGCGCCAACGCCATTCTCAACACCATCATCGCCGAGTCCTTTGACTACATCGCCACCAATCTTGAGAAGGCCATCGCCGGCGGCAAGGACCTTAACAAGGCGATCCAGGAGCTCCTGCCGGCGATCATCAAGGAAAATAAGCGGATCATCTACAACGGTAACGGCTACACCGAAGAGTGGCACAAGGAAGCCGACAAGCGCGGCCTCCCGAACTTTAAGAACACGGTAGACTGTCTGCCGGTGGTTACGAAGAAGGAAGTGATCGAGCTTCTTTCCAAGTACAAGGTCTACACCGCCGACGAGCTTCAGAGCCGCCAGAACATTCTGGCCGAGCTGTACGTCAAGACGGTAAACATCGAAGGCCAGACCGGCGTGAACATCGCCAAGACGCTTATCATGCCGGCGGCGATGCGTTACCAGAAGGAGCTTGGCGAATCGATCGCCGCCGCGAAGTCCGCCGGCGCCGCCCAACCGGCGGGCATCGAGCAACTCTCGACGCTGGTGAGCACGATCAACGAATTCCAGCACGCCATCGCGGCCTTGGAAAAGGCGTTATCGCATCATGCCGAGGGCGATCCGCTCGCCCACGCCAAGTTCTACCGCGACCATGTGCTGGCCGGTCTGGTCGAGCTTCGCAAGCCCGCCGACAAGCTCGAATCGATTATCGCCGACGACCTGTGGCCGTTGCCGACGTATCGTGAGATGTTATTTGTCCGGTAAGTGGTGAAGTTGTCTATCTTCAATACGCCAATGCCTCGGACACCACGTCCGAGGCATTGGTTTTAGCGCGGTTGTCAGGTTGCTGGCGCGTTTCTGCGTTTAGCGGCCCCGCTTGCGGGGCGTTTTTCGGGAAGCAAGGCCGCTTCACCAACGTGAGAAATGCTCTAGATAGAGCGCATAGCACGGGCCTGTGAGACGGCATCAGCCCTTCGGCTTCTCCCACGACGCGGCCGCCTGGATTCGAAAAACTCGAATTGCGCGCGATAATCGATTTCGCAACTCGTCCGAGCCCTTCGCATCCGGTGCGTAACGGATACATCGCAGGATATCCAGATTGAACGGCAGCGCTTCAGCGTCCTGTGATAGCAAGATTGGGCACCGCCCAACCCCATGACATAATCCGAGAACGTACATCACGTCCGGGTTTAGGTTCGTCACGTCCGCGACGATGACTTCGACGCCAAGGATCAAACGCACCACATCGCTTACCCATGAATGCGAGTCGAAGGCCAAACCGCCGGCGACGCGGAAGCCGCAATCGACCAGCGAGGGAGAAACGGCCTGATCGAAGATTTGCAAAAACTCCACGGAGTCGGGCATGAGAACCAAGGCCGCGCCCGGAGGGATATCCGCTCCCTGCCGGACCAAGGCGGCATCAATCAGTTCTTGCTCAAATCGAGTGACGCGCGACAGAAGAACCTCCTTTTGATGGCGGCTTCCTGGCTTTCGGCGGACACGACGATGACTACAATCCCGCCGTGCATCGCCCCCCACTTATTGTACTTGATTCTTCGAATCGGCAGGAAAATTCCTGGCCGCTTGTCGCCGCGCGACCGGAACTCGTGATGCGGTGCGATTCCCGAACGTTCGTCACCGTCTTATGTCGCGAGGGAAGAGTGATCAAATCCTGGGACGATCCCATGAAAGTGCTCGGCGAACTGGATTCGCCGGCATCCGATTGCGCGGTCGCCGCCGGGCAACGACCGGGGCGGTGGGCCGGATTTCTCTCCTACGATCTTGGCCGACTTTTCGAGCGCCTTCCATCGACGGCCGAATCCGACCTTCAACTGCCTCTGTTCGCGTTCGCCTTCTGCCCGGCGTCGCGGAAGGATGAAACCGATTTATCCCGCGAAACGACTTTCGATCCGATCGACCCGCGACATGAAGAATGTCGTTCGACGTTCAGCTCGGCCGCCTACCGTGCGACCGTCAACCGGGTTCTGGAATATATTCAGGCCGGCGATATTTTTCAGGCTAATCTCTCCCAGCGCTTCACGGTTCGCCAGCGACAAAGCGCGGCGCACATTTACGACCGCCTGCTTAAAATTTCGCCGGCCCGTTTCGGCGGGCTGCTGGATTTCGGCGATTTTGCGTTGATCTGCAATTCGCCGGAATTATTTCTCAAAGTGTTCATCGACGAAAAAACGGGATCGCGCCGCGTCATCACAAGGCCGATCAAAGGAACGCGCCCGCGTAAAGACGGCATGGAGGTAGAGCTTCGCGACAGCATAAAGGATCAGGCGGAACTGAACATGATCGTCGATCTGGAGCGCAACGATCTGGGAAAAGTTTGCCGAATCGGCGCCGTGAAAGTCACCGAGGCGCGCACCGTCGAATCCCACCCCACCGTATATCACGGCGTCGCGACCGTCGAAGGTACGCTTCGCCCCGACGTCGGCTTCGTCGATCTTCTTCGCGCGACCTTCCCCGGCGGATCGGTCACCGGCGCGCCCAAGATTCGCGCCATGGAGATTATCGAGGAACTTGAACCTGTCCGCCGCGGTCCCTACTGCGGCGCCATTGGGTCTATCGCCTCCGACGGCAGCCTGGAATTCAACGTCGCCATCCGCACGATGATCGTCAAGGACGGCCTAATCCACATCCCCGTCGGCGGCGGAATTGTCGCCGACTCCGACGCCGCCGAGGAATACGATGAGACGTTGGTCAAAGCCAAAGCGATGTTCGCCGCGTTGGGTGATTGAGTCAAAGGTGGCGGTATATACGCTCGGCAATGTTGACGACGGTCTGAGCGGCTCGAATCCGTTTTTTGGGAATTAAGGAATTAGCCGCGCCCACCTCCGCCCCAGCCGCACCGACACCGGCTTCTCGAAGGTCCAGTCGCGGGCCGGGTCGTTGACTTTTTCTCCGCCGACGTGGACGGCGCCTTCCTTGATCTTGCGCATCGCTTCGCCGTTGGACGCCGCCAGCCCCGCTTTCACCAGCAGCGGCGCCAACTTGTGCGGCCCAGCGCCGCCGATGGGAATTTCCGGCATATCCGCCGGCTCTTCGTGCTTTACGAATTGATTGATGAACGCCGACTCGGCCGCGTCGGCGTCCGCCGGGGAATGCAGCCACGCGATGATCCACTTGGCCAGCCGAATCTTGGCGTCGCGCGGCCGCGACGCGATCAGCGGTGAAAATTCCTCCGGCGCCAGGTTCGTCAGCAACGTGTAATAGCTCTCCATCAGCGCGTCCGGCAAAGACATCACCTTGCCGAAAATCCCCTTTTCGCCGCTCGGCGGATCGTTGACGCCGATGTAATTGCCGAGGGACTTGGACATTTTTTTTGTGCCGTCGGTTCCGACCAACAACGGCGTAACGATTACCACCTGACCCTCTTTTCCCTCTTCTTTTTGAAACTCCCGGCCTACAAGATTATTGAAAAGCTGGTCGCTTCCGCCCATTTCCACGTCGGCTTCGATCATCACGCTGTCCCACCCCTGCAGCAGGGGATAGAGAATCTCGTGAAGCCGAATATCGACTCCCTCGGCGTATCGCTTGGCAAAATCCTCCCGCGTCAAAACCTGCGCGACGGTCTTGCGCGACGCAAGCCGGATGATGTCCACCAGCCCCATTTTCCCAAGCCATTCGCCGTTGTAACGCACCTCGAGATGATCGGGATCGCACAGCAGTATCTTGCCGACTTGAGTGACGTAGGTTTTGGCGTTGGCGTCGATCTCGGCGCCGTCGAGGACTTTTCGCGTTTGATTGCGGCCGGTCGGATCGCCGACGCGGGCGGTGTAATCGCCGATGATCAGGACGGCTTTATGCCCCCAATCCTGAAATTGCCGAACGACGCCAAGCGGCACGGCATGGCCGAGCGTCACATCGGGGGCGGTCGGGTCCATCCCCAGCTTGATGCGCAACGGCCTTGCGGTCTCCGCGCTTCTTTTGAGTTTGGCGCGTAGATCCTGCTCGCTCAAAATTCGCTCGCAGCGCCGGGAAAGAACCCTAATTTGTTCGTCGATGGAAATCATGGATGCATCACAAACAGATAAACGAACGTCGATACTGAATTGAACAGGCAGTGAACCGTCATGTTGGTCCACAGGTTTCCCGTCCGCTCGTAGCAGTATCCCAGCCCGAGCGACAAGATAAAGATCGGCGGCCGCATCCACATCGGATGCATCATGGCGAATAGGACGGAGGTCAGCACAATCGCGAGCCACGTCTGCCAGACCGGCGGCGGATCGACGATCTCCGCGAACGGAATCGGGTTCGGATTGATCGGGACATTCATCGGGGCATATCCGGCAAACCCCTCCATGCCGGGCAGTCGTGGCGACGAAAGCGTCACCAGGCCCCGCTTGAGAAGCGTTTGAATATGTCCGCGAAACAAAAATTCTTCCCAGAGCGGCGCCACCACGGCGGCGCCGAAAACCAAAATCCACTGAATAACCGGATTTTCCGGCTGCTTCATGACTTTTAACAGCTCATGCTCGAGCGGATGGACGTAATGGATATGCTGATAAAGTAATTCCGTCGCTTCGCTGAAAAAATACGTGGGCGGCAAAATAACGATCGCCGCCAAAATTCCCATGGCGATTCCCGGAAGCGATCGCCGCAGGCTAAAGCCAAGCCGGTCGAGTAGAACCGTGCCGCCGACGAAAAAGTCAGCCAGCCACAGCATCGTAAATCCCGCCAGCGGCGGCACGGTGGCGACAAACGCCCAGTCGCCCGGCGTCATGACCTTGATGACCGATTCGGCCGGCGGCGCCGAGTGACCGGGCGGCTTGGCGGGCAACTTTCGCAAGTCCCCGTAAAGGGCCTGCACCATGACCCACATCATCAACCCCATTCCCACCGCCGCCACCAGCGGCCAGGGGGATTGCCGCCGGCTCAATCGTTCGGGGCCGACGACCGTGCGCGCCCGAAAAACGCGCAGCGCCCCGGCGATCCATGCCGGAACGCCAAGGGTAACGGCCATCACGACGACGGCGAAAACGACGAAGTTGAAGTTGGCGTCGGCGCCTAAGATTGACACGTCAAATGTTCGCCTTAAAGTTCCCGCAAGGTTCGGCCGCGCCGCGCGCGGCTTCCAGCGGGCGGGGCATTGTAGGTTCGGCCCGGCGATTTGCCTATGAGCACCATTCTCGACAAAATCGTCGCGACCAAACGACAGGAGGTGGCCGAGCGCCGCGTCAGTGTTCCCGTCGAGCGCCTTCAGGAAACGATTTCGACCCTGGGCCGGCCGCGAAACTTCTTCCATCGCATCACCCGCGACTCCGGCAAGCCGCTCAACCTCATCGCGGAAGTGAAAAAAGCGTCCCCCAGCGCCGGCGTGATCCGCGCCGACTTTGACCCCGTGAAGATCGCGCAGGCTTACGCCGCCGGCGGCGCCGACTGTTTGAGCGTGCTGACCGACGAGCAATATTTCCAGGGCAAGCTCGAATATATTCATGCCATTCGCGACGTGGTCGGTTTGCCGGTGCTGCGGAAGGATTTCATCATCGACGCCTATCAGGTCTATGAAAGCCGGGCCGCGGGCGCCGATGCGATCCTGCTGATCGCCGAGTGTCTGGAAACCCGGGAATTGATCGACCTGCAAATTCTCGCCACCGAGTTGCATCTGACGACGCTGGTCGAAGTGCATGATCTTGAAAGCCTGATGCGCGTCCGAGACCATGTCATCGGGTTTCCGCACCGCTCCTACAGCCTGCTCGGCATCAACAACCGCGATCTGCGGACTTTTAAAACCGACCTGGGTACGACGCTGCGCATGGCGGAACTGGTCGAAGACCGCGGCATTCTGGTCAGCGAGAGCGGGATTCATACCAACGGCGATATTCAGAAACTGGCCAAGGCGGGAGTGAAAGCCGTCCTCGTGGGAGAAAGCCTGATGCGGGCGGACGATATCGCCGGGAAAGTGCGCGAATTGTTCAAATCCCAGCCCTGACGTCGCCGGCTGTCGTTTGGTCTTCGCGGCCCGAGCGCCGGAATCTCAACTACCGCGTCGCGCTGTGGTATCATCTTTGGATCGATTGGGACTGGCACGAGGAGCGCGCGGCGTTGGCGCGTACAACACCATGCGAGCAATTTTCGGCATTCTGTTTTGCACCTTTCCGCTGATCGCCGCTATCCCCGCGCTGGCCGACGACAAACCCGCGCCGACGTATTCCCAGGTCCGCGCGATCTTCGTCCACCGCTGCATGAGTTGTCACGACGCAAAGGAGGCCGAGGGTGAATTGGTGATGGAGACGTTCGAGTCTCTCATGAAAGGGGGCGACGAAGGCGTCGTGGTGATCCCCGGGAAGGCCGACGAGAGCCTGATGGTTCAACAGCTCGAGCACAAGAAAAAGCCGTTCATGCCGCCGCCGAAGAAGGCGCCTGCGTTGCCGGCGTCGGAAATCGCCGTCATTCGCGCCTGGATCGACGCCGGCGCCAAAGGGCCGCTCCCCGGCGATGCGTCCGCCAATCCGCCAGCCACGACCCGGCCTGCGCATATCGTTCCCGCCGTCGCCGTTCGGCGGCCTGTTTTATCGCTGGCATATGACTCGAAAATGAACGTCGTCGCCGCCGCCCGGCCGGGGGAAGTCGAAATCTGGTCGGTCGACCAACAGGCGGTCATTCATCGATTGAACGATCTCGCCGGCGACGTGAACGCCGTCGCGTTTAGTTCCGACGGCACGCGCTTATTCGCCGCCGGCGGCGAGCCTTCGGTGATCGGACGGATTTGGATCTGGAGTCTGCCGGACTTCAAGCCGGTCGGCATCATTGAAGGACATCGCGACGCCGTTTACGCGTTGGCGGTTTCCGCCGACGGAAAGAAGCTGGCTACCGGAAGCTACGATCAGACGATCGCCGTCTGGGACATCGAAAGCCGAAAGCGGGAACATCAGTTGATCGGCCATAACGGCGCGGTCTTCGGCGTCGCGTTTCGTCCCGACGGAAAGGTGCTGGCAAGCGTCAGCGCCGATCGGACGATGAAACTCTGGGATGTCGCCACCGGCAATCGCCTCGATACCCGCCCGGAATCGCAGAAGGATTTGGACACCGTCGTCTGGAGCCCCGACGGCGCCCGCGTCGCCGCGGCCGGGGTGGATAATCGCATCCGCGTCTGGAAAGTCAGCGCGTCGGCCGTCGAGGGAAGCAACTCGATCGAAACCGCCAAGTTCGCCCATGAAGGCACAATTCTCCGTATCGCATGGTCCACCGACGGCAAGTGGCTTTTGTCCGGCGCCGACGACAGGACCGTTCGCGTTTTCGACACTCACGATTTCCATCAAAAAGTAACCTTTCCCCGCCAGAGCGATTGGCCGTCGGCTCTCACTTTCGCCCAGGACGATAAGACCGCGATCGTCGGCCGCCTCGACGGCGCCATCGGCTTTTACGCCGCGCTGGCCGGGACCGAAATCGCCGCGCCCAAGCCGATCGTCGCCATGCTGTCGCCGCGCGGAATTGAGCGCGGAAAACGCACGCGCGTCAAATTGACGGGGAAAAATCTGGCGCGTATCACGGGCGTGAAAATCGCCGGCGCCAGCGGGAACATCACCGCCCGGCTCGCGGAGGCGCCGGGAGCGAGCGAGGCATGGGCGGAAATTGAATCGGGCGGCGATCTGGCGCCGGAATCGATCGATCTGTCGGTGACATATCCCGGCGGCGAAAGTCCGCCGCTCAAGCTGCACGTGGACGATCTGCCGCAGGTCGCCGAGCGCGAGCCGAATAATTCGCCGGCCGAGGCGCAGCCGCTAACGCTGCCGGTAAGCGTATGGGGCGCGTTCATGCCGGCGGGCGACTCGGATTCCTTTTCGATTCAAGCTCACGGCGGACAGACCGTGGTCTTCGACGTGGCGGCCAAACGGTTTTTATCCAAATCGCAGGTGCAGCTTACCCTTTCCGACGCCGCCGGGCGCATCCTCGCCACCCAGAGCGGCGCCGGCGAAGACCCCGATCCCCTTCTCGCGTTCACCATGCCCGCGGACGGGCGATATATCGTCAAAGTGGCCGATCTCAGCGGCGCCGGGTCGGCCGATAATTTCTACCGGCTTTCAGTCGGCGATTATGCCTACGTCACCGGAACCTTCCCCCTTTCCGTCGCCGCCAATAGCGAAACCAAGTTGCAGTTGCTCGGCCACAATCTGCCGAAGAACGCTTCGGTGACGGTCAAATCAGCCGGTGAGGGCGAAGCGAACGTCACGCTCGATTCCGCTCAATTCCGAAGCCGAAAACCGTTGACGGTGATCGTGAGCGCGATGCCGGAACTGGTCGAAAACGGGCCCGGCGCCGGCGCGTCTCGGCCCATGTTTCTTTCGACGCCGTCGTCGGTGAACGGCCGGATCGCCCGCCCGGGCGACGCGGGCGTATTCCGTTTTACCGCCAAGGCCAATAGCACTTACGCCATCGAAACGACGGCGGCTCGGCGCGGATCGCCGGTGGATACGAAGTTGCAGATTCTTTATCCAGACGGAAGGCCCGTGCAGCGGTTGCAACTTCGGGCGGTGCGCGACAGCAACATCACGTTCCGCGGCTTCGATTCCAACGCCGGCGGCGCCCGCTTTCCGAATTATCTGGAGATGGATCTCGATCAATTCGTTTACATCAACGGCGAAGTCGTCCGCCTGTTCAAATATCCCGAAGGACCTGATTCGGAATTTGGTTTTTACACGCTGGAAGGCAAGCGGCGCTGCTACTTCGGCACGACGCCGACGGCACATGCGGTCGAGGAAAAAGCGTATGTGGTCGAACCGCATGCTCCCGGAGAATCGCTGGTCCCCAACGGCCTGCCGACGTTTCCGATTTTCTACGAGAACGACGACGACTCCGATCGGCTTGCCGGGACGGATTCGCGGCTTTTGTTCACGGCGCCGGCGGATGGCGACTACCTTGCGCGGGTCACCGATACGCGCGGTTTCGGCGGCGACGATTACGTCTATCGATTGACGGTCCGCCCGGCCAGGCCCGATTTTTCGGTGACGCTGGATGCCTATGATCCCAATGTTCCCGCCGGCGCCGGGCATGAATTCGTCGTGAAACTCAATCGAATGGACGGCTTCGACGGCCCCGTGCGAATCGATATTTCCAAGCCGCCGGCCGGTTTTGTCGTCTCTTCTCCGCTTATCGTGCAAGCCGGGCAGTGGGACGCACGGGGGACCCTTTTCGCTTCCGCCGACGCGGCCGGCGCCATGCCGGCGGCATCCGCCGAAGGCTTGAAAGTCACCGCAACCGCAACCATCGACGGGCGATCGGTCGTTCGCTCCCTGCCGGACCTCAAACGCCCATGGGCGGGTTCAAAATCGAACATGATCGTTACGCTGGAGCCTTTCACCTCGCCTGCCGGCGCCCTTAACGCCGGTGCGACGAACCAGCCGATCGTCGTCGCTCCCGGCAAGCTGACGCCGGCGTGGTTGCGCGTCAAGCGCAACGGGTTCGTGGGTCCGCTCAGCTTCGACGCCCGCAATTTTCCGCATGGCGTATTCGTCGCCGACATCGGCCTGAGCGGCGTGCAGATTCTGAAGGAAGACACACAAACAAAAATCTTCCTGCACTGCGCCCCATGGGTGGAGGAGATGGACCGGCCCGTTCACATGCGCGTCCGCGAAGTCCCCAGCCCGACAACGCCGCCGGTGATGTTGCAAGTCCGCCGAAATGAGGCGGCCGCAGCGGCGCGGTGACAAATCATGACGGCCGCATCGGACATCGGGTGGCCCAAAAACAAAGCGCCGCCGCCGCCTTCTGCATGAGGGTTGAAATGAAAGTTATCGCGCGTTGTCCCTCCCCGTGCGGGGCGTGTCGCAAGACGCGCGCTTTCAGCGGCGATGTCAGATAAATTCCGGCGGGACGCGACCGACGGAATGCGCCGTTCGCACGCGGATTGGAGTCTTGCATGCGTACGAATATGAAAGTCATTTCGGCCGGCCTTCTCATTTGTGCCTGGTGTTTTGCGCCCTTCGTTCGCACTTCGACGGCGACTGCCGATACGTCTATCGACGTCGGCGGCGCCGCTGGTCCGACACGCGTTCCCGCGTGGAATACGGCCGGCACGGGTCCGCTGCCCTGGCAGGGAGTCTCAACGATCGATCTTAGTCGCGACGGCCGATTGGTCGCCGTGGGGACGATGGCGCCGATCGACGATCCGAACCTATTTGTGCTCGACTCGCGCGGCCAGATCGTCGAGCGGCACGAGGCGGGCGTGCGATGGATCACGGAGATCGCGGCGTTTGAAATCGCGCCGGCGGTCGCCGCGATTAGTCCCGCCCCCTCGGGCGATATCGGAGACTTCGCTTCCTTGTTTCGATTTTCAATCGGCGAGAAAGACGCTCGCCACGAATCCGAAGAAAAGCCCCTTGTCTTTCAGTACGGCGAGCATTCCAACCATCTCGCGCCGCGAATCGCCGCCGCGAAAAACCGGCTGGCGTACGCCACGCCGGAGGGGATTCGCTGGTCCGACGCCGGCGCCTTGGGAAATTCGCCGGTTATTTCCCGGTATGGTTTGCATGACGCCCGGGTTTCGTGTTTGGCCGTGACGGCGTCCGGCCGGGCGGTCGTCGGCATGATCGTCGGCGAAAATGATCATGACGCGGGGTTGCGAAATCTCAACGTGCTGGAAGACGGGAAGCCATCGCCGATCTGGATGCGCGGGCCGGCGGACGCGAAAGACGTCGAATCCGCGCCGGCGCCTCCGCCCGCCGGGTATGGGCCGCGAACAAAAATCAAGGATGAAAAAATCTGGTGTCCGCTGTCGGTCGCCATTGACCGGGAAGGACGGCGTGTGGCGTCGGCGGATTATCAGGGATGGGAGCGATTCGTTCTGCCGCGAACGCTCGATGAGTCGCTTCGGCCGCTTCGCGGCCTTGGGCCAAAACTCATGCCGACCCGGCCGACGATCCACATCTACGACGTCGACGGGAAGGTATCGCGCAAGTATGGCCCGGAGACTTTCGCGGCGCCGGTGTGGTGCGATCTGGCGTTTACCGGCGACGGCGCGTCGGTGCTCGCCTATCCGCATCATTGGAATTGCCATGGACTGGGCGGCCAGCCCAATCTTCCCGCCGATGACGATTCGCGGACGCTGTATGTTTTGCCGGTGAACACGGGAGACGTTCGGGCGATCCATTTCCCTGACGCGATAGCCGACGTGGCGAGCGCGGGCCCTCGGACTGCGGTCGCGTGCTGGAATGGCCGGGTCTATTTGTTGGACGACGCCGGCCGGCCGATCATATCGTCGCCGGACGGAATCGACGTTGGCGCCGCGAGTCTGGTTCGCATGTCGGAGGACGGGAATCGGATCGCGATCGGGACGGCCCTTGGCGTCGTGCGCATGTTCGACGCGGACGGCCATGAGCTGTGGAAAAGCGATCTTTCACAGAATGCGCGCCGCGGCGAACGGCCGTGGGCGCACGCCGAGCATCCGCCGACGAAGATCGGGCCGGGCGTGTGGCGCACGGGCAGCGGCCGCGATCCCAGCGACGCGGGAAACCAGGTCGTTATCGAGGCGCCGGACGGGCTCATTCTTGTCGACCCCAATTCCGGCCATTCCTTCGAGCAAAACTGGACGTCGATCAAGGCTGCCGGTCTCGATCCGGCAACGGTCAAATATGTGCTGCCGACGCACGAGCACGGCGATCATGCGCCGGGCGCTTACCTGTGGCGCCTCGCCACCGGCGCCAAGGTGGTGGCGAGTCCGGAGATGGCGTATGTGCTTCAACACGACCTGCCCTATCTGAGCGGCTACAGCACCGAGCCGCCGGTTCCGGTTGATATGATCGTCGATCGCGATCAGGACCTCATGCTGGCGGGGCTGAAAGTGCGGGCGGTCAGAACGCCGGGGCATACGTACGGATCGATGTCGTGGGAATTCGAGATCCAGGGCCGCAAGTACGTCTGCACCGGCGATCTGATCATGCCCGGCGGCGCGCTTGGTTATTTTCTCAGTCCCGGCTTCTGGGCGCCTGACGTGCTGGATAGTTTGAAAAAGATCGACGCACTGAAAGTGGATTGCGTGATCGGCGGTCATGGCATGGGGGAGCCGGATCGCTTCATCGGCGCCGGTATTCGCGCCGGCGAAGCGACGGGCTGGAGCAAGATGGCGCCACTGAACCCCGATCCGCTTTTTGGGTTCACCAGCGCCGACTATCAAGTCGTCGGCTGGCTGGAGAATATCTACACCGCGGCCTTCGGCGATATTGACGGAGACGGGGCCACTGACGTGGCGATCCTTGTTCCCGCGGTCGGCGGATTGGACGTCAAAATTTATCTCTGCAAAAATGGCCGCTTTGACGCTCAGCCGGACCGCATCGTCCGTGTGCCGAACTTCGGCCCCGGCGCCAAGCTTCGCATCAACCACCTCTCCGCGGGAAAAGTCGCCGACCTGCTTATAGGGACCGACAACGAGGCGGCATTGCTTTTGGCCGACGCCGGGAAGTTGTCATGGCGCGTCGCCCCGATTCCGGGCGGCGCCCGCGCGGCGAGTTTCGCCGCCGATCGGAATACCCAGCCGCCGCAATGCATTATTGGCCAGCGATTCAGCGCGGGTTGTCTTCTCTGCCAGCTTCAATCCGATGGCTCGCTCAAGACCACCGGCGGACCGCGATTCGCCGGCGCCGCGCTGGAATTGCAACTGGCCGACGTCAACGGCGACGGCAAATCGGACCTGATCACTTCCGCCGGCGAGATTTTCCTTCGCGGCCACGACGGCGCGTTGCCGCGCGCCGCTTCGTTCACGCTTGAACACCCGTACGGCCAATGGACGTTTCTGGGCGTCGGCGATTTCAACGGCGACGGTAAGCCCGACATCGTTCTGCTCGGAACAACCGGCCTGCATACGATGGCTTCGGTTTTCTATAACACCGGGAATTTCGATCGCCCTTATCACGCGAAGGCCGACGCCGAATTGGATCTTGGGCTGCGCCTGGAACCCCTGCGCGACGGCCCCACCGTCGCCGATTACGACGGCGACGGAATCGACGATCTGATCGTCGGACATTCTCAGCGGCAAGACGTGTTGATCGTCCTGGGGTCGCGGCAAAACGGGCTGACGCGCCAAAACGACATTCACCTGAAACTCGACTATCGCATGCACTTCGATACCAAACTCGGCGCGCTCGCGCTTGACGAAAAGGGCAGAAAATACATCGCGGGATTCGGCTACTCGATGGTGGGCGCAAGTGGGGTGTACATCAAGACACCGGGGCCGTCGCCGTCGGCTCTCAAATAGCGGTCGAGAACGATCTCCGGCGGCGGAGGGCGGAAAGCTCGAATACTTTCTGTAGTGATTGAAGCGCCCGATCGCGTCGCCACTGGCTTTAGAGCATTTATCCGATCGCTGTAGCGTTTCCCGCGTTTAGCCGCCCGCTCCCGCGTGAGGGAGTTGTTTCGTGGCGAACGCTCGCTATGCCAATCCGAAAAATGCTTTAGCTTCCCGGCCCCTTGCCGCTGTATACCGGCAAATATCGATTGGGCATCTGAAGGATAATCAGCGCCATGGACGTGGCGTAATCTTCGCTTACGTCGCCGGACCAGTGATCGGAGTCCTGCCGGTGAATCAGTTCGTCGCGGATGGCGGGATAAAACTTGGCCCAGTAATCGCCGCCGGCGAGGAACATGGCCTGGGTGCCGTAATAGTAGCCGTAGAAAAAATGGCCCTCGTTGAGGCGGCTGGAACCGCCGCCGGCGGTAAATTTCTCGATGTATTGCAGCCCGCGCTCGAGTTCGTGGCCCTCGAAGACGCCGGCGTAGTACAGAGCACAAACACCGGCGGCGGAGCGGGGAAAGGCGCTGCCGCCCATACCGCCGCCCTGGCTGGCCATGTAGCTGAATCCCCCGTCGGCGTTTTGGCATCGGCGAACGTACTTGATCGCCTTGTCGATCACGTCTTTTTCCACCTTGATCCCGGCATCGCGGGCGGCTCGAAGGCCCATCACTTCGCAGATCGTCACCGATAAATCCGCGTCATACGGGACCGGCTGATACCGCCAGCCCCCTTCGGGGTTTTGTGTCTTCTCGATAAGCCGAACGGCTTTCTGTAATTTTTCCTTGATCGATTCATCGCCGGTCATCCCATACACCTCGGCGAGGAAAAGCGTGGCGAAGCCATGACCGTACATCGGACCCTGCGAGGCGTCGGAGGTGATCAGCCCTGATTCCTGGCAGCTTTGCAGGACAAAATCGAGACAGTGCTGGACCTCCTTCCCGTATTTCCCCCGTCCGGGAAGGTTGCCCGCTTGCATGAACGCCAGCCCCGCAAGGGCGGTGATGCCGGCGTGGTTTCCATAGCCGGCGATCCCGGTCCCGTAGGCGGCGTTGTCCTTCTGCCGGGCGGCGAGCCAAGCCAAGCCTTTTTCCACGGCGGCCTGCTGGGCGGCGTTAATTTCGTCGCCGCGCACCTGGCTGGGCAGATCGGCGACGCCGGCCGGGTTGGCATGTTTTGGGGAATCGTCGGCGCGGAGGTCGGGCGGCAAAAGGGTTGGAGCCGCGAGAGACGCCGCGAAAGCAATCGCCGCGATTTGGCGTGTAAGAAGGGATTTCATCGTTCCCAATTTCATGTGAAAGGATATCGAAGACTGTTCTTGAATACGCGATCAACGGCTCTTTGTTTGATTTCAATCGGCGTTTTTTAATATCTTGCGGAAACTGCAGTCAAGACACAAGCGGCACGACCGTGCTTCGCGCTCGGAGCCTCGATTACCGTTTGGACGCCTGCTCGGCAAGCGACCGATAATAATCCTCGACGAACTTCTTATACTTCCCGATCACCTGCTCGCCGGCCCCTTCCTGAACCGCCTGGCGGTCGCGCTGGGTGATCCGGCCCCATTCTTCCATCGCCTCCTTTACGTTTCCGCTCAAGTCGGCGTTGGGTTTTTCGCCCTGGGAAAGTTGGCTGTCGGTGGCGGCTTGCTTTCCGGAATTCTGGCCCGGCTTATCGCTCTTGGAAGCCTGCTGCGGTCCTTGGCCGGGCTGGGGCTGGGGCGGCCCCATTTTCTCCCCTTTGCCGCTGCCGGGCTTGGGTTTATTGGCGACGGTTTGCTGGGCCTGTTTGATCAGGTCGTCGATATCGAGACTGATGCGTTTTTGAATCTCCTGCGTAACCGCGCCCGGATCGTTATTCAGCGCCAATCGCTGGCGGGCGCGAGCCATGCGGTCGCCGGTCGCCTGGACACTTTTGTCGTTGCCGGATGGGGCGCCGGGCTTGGCGCTGCCCAGGAGATCATCCTGCATCTCCTGGTTATCGACGTCTTCCTTGCTGGCGTTGCCGGGAAGCTGATCCTTGGGATCGGGCTCGGGTCCAAGCCTGGTTTTGCCCTGGCTCGCCTTTTGAATCAGTTGATCGAGCAGACCCCGGATTTCCCCCTGACGCCCGCCGAGCGCGAGCAGTTGTTCCTTGTCTTTTTCCTTCTGCTTGTCCGCTTCGATGGTTTTTTCGTTGACGGCCTGCTGATTCTTCCCAAGCAAGCGCAGCTCTGCTTCCGTGGGAAGCTTTGGCTTTTGCGATCCACCACCGCCGCCGCCGCCGCTGTTGCGCTGGTCGAACTCGCTCTTTCTCATCTTCTGAACGAGACTGTCGATCATCGCCTGCAACTGGTCCTCCGTGTGCGTCTCGGCCATCTGCGTCGGCTTGCCGGTTTCGGGCTTGGCCAGGTTGTCCTTGACGGTTCCCATCGACTTGAGAATATCCTTGTTGGCCCAGTTGTAGACGATGCTGTCGAGCTGCTTGAGTTGCTCGCCGATCTTTTGGGCCTTGTCGATCAGCTTGCCCTGGTCGCCGGGAAGCTGCGCGAGCTTCACGCTCATCTCCCGGGGCAAATCGCCGTTGGCGTCTTTGGCGGCGCCGTCCACCTTTTTCAAATCGCCGCCGATTATCTTCTGCGCCTTGAGCAATTCGACGTACGCCTGCTTGATCGTCTCGGCGTCCTTCTCGTCGAGCTTGTCCTGCGTTTTCTTGGCGGCGGCGTCAATCTGCTTTTTGGCTTCCAGCAACGTCGCCAGCGCATCGGCCTGCGGCGGCTTATAGGCGTCGGCGAGTTTGTTGTTCCGCAAGTGAACGATCGCGCGCTCCATGTGCCCCGCCGCCTCGGTCAGCTTCGTCGCGGGAGCCGGGTCGGGTAAAGACTCGGCTTGCTTGGCGATGTCCACCGCGTTGCGCTGCGTCTGCTCCTGACTGACCGAAAGCTGCGTCAACTGCGGCGCCGGGGGCATGTTCTTCGGATCGCGGCCGGAATCGGCGATCAACTCGTCCCGCTCCTTGGATTCAACCTGCTCGAGGCGCTTGGGACCGCCCTGAATCAGCAAGTTATCGATATTATGGCCCGCCTGCCGTTGAATCAGCTCGGCGATCAATTGTTGCATCTGCGACAGTTGCCGGGCCAATTCTTCAAGCTGTTTTCGTTCGGCTTCGCGAAGTTTGTTGAGAATTTGATCGAGGCCAAGCTCGACCTGTTTCTGATTGTTCTGGGCCTGGGCCTGCTGGTTTTGCTGCATGTTCTGGGCGGCTTGTTGCTGCTTGCCGCTGAGGCCCTGCTGTTTGCCGATCTGGGCGGCTTCCTTCATCGCCTGCGAGCTGGACGGATCGGACTTGTTCATCTTGTCCGCCTTGGCGTCCATGTTCGACAACGACTGCTCGAGCTGCTTGGCCAGATCATCCTGCTTATCGGATTGTTTTTTGTTGCTGTCCTGATCGTCCTTGCTCAATTCGTCGGGCTTTTTGCCGATGTTGTCCTTGTTCTTTTCCTGAAATTCCTTTTCGATTTTTTCCTGCTCAGCCTTGATGCGCTCGATGTTTTTGATGGCTTCGGGCAGGCCGCCCATCTGGCCGAGCTTGTCCATCGCTTTTTGAAGCTGATCCGCCGCCGCCTGCTGGCTTTGTGCGGCTTTGTCGAGGGCGGCGCTGCGCTGCCGGGCGTCTTTCGCCTGCCGGTCGGCCGACGCCTTGGCGTCCTGGGCGGGATCTTTGGCCGCGTCGATATTTTGCTTGGCCTCGCGCATCGGGCTGTCCGCCGTCTGCTTGAGATCCTTTTGCACCTGGTCGGCGGTCTGCTTTAATCCCCCTTCGGGAGATTTATTTTCGCTCATCTTCTGAACGAGTTGCTGGAGCCGATCTCCAAGCTGCATCGTCTGCGATTGCGTGGAGGCCTGATCGTTGGCCAGACGATTGGCCTGGGCCTTGTCGGCTTCGTCGAATTTTTGGTTGCGATTGAGACCGGCCTTGAGGGTTTCGCCCTCGGCTTTTTGCCGAAGCTCGCTCATGCGCTGGGCCTTGATCTGCTGCTGAATTTGTTCGACGGCCGCCTCGACTTGCTTCCGCCATTCTTCGGGGCTGATGATCGTGATGCGGAGCTTGCCGCTTTTCACCCAATCATGCTCTTTGCCGTTGAACTGAAAATTATCTTTGACCTGAACGTAAAACTCCAAAACGTCCTGGGCCTTGAGGTTGGCGTTGGGAAGCGAGGCCAATTCCCAGTGATAGCCCAGACGATAGCGTTTGCGTTCGGCGCTGCTGTCGGCGGGGTCCCATGAGCCGTTGTCGTTGACCAGATGGCCCTCTTTCACGAGGTCGATGAGCCAATGGTTTTGGCCGGCGGGATTGGCGGCGTGGGCGGCGTCGGCGGATTTTTCTCCGCCGCTCACGCGGTCGGCGATCAGTTGCGCGCCCACGATCCCGTAGTCGTCCTCCGCCACCGCCTTCACGTCAAACCCAGCGGTCGGCGTGCGATCTTCGCTTCGCTTGGGCTCTTCGATCTGCACCGTCGGCGGTTGATCTTCCTTGACGATCATTTCGTATTCCTCCCCGCCGGCGTTTTGAAAGCCGTCGGAGTCGGTCGCCCGGACCGTGAAACGCATGGACGCGTCGGCACGGAAACGCGCCACCGCCGCCCCGGCCGTCGAGCGATTCCACTGCATCGCGGGAAGGCGCTGTCCCTCCTTGACCGGGCGAAGCTCGATGGGAGCGCCGTCTTTCAACGGCTTATTGAAGTTGATCCGCAATCCCACGGTCGAGCCATACACCATCACTGCCGGATGGTCGGTCAGACTCGTCGTCGACAAAACCGCCGGCTGCACATACGGCGGCGGCGTCACGTCGGCCTCGACGCCGGCGATTTCAAGCCGGGGGACCACCGAGATGGCGCTGAGGGCGACTTTGTCGTCGCCGGATTCGAGGCGAACTTCGAGATTGGCGTTTTTGTGGCCTTGTTCCAGGCGAGCGTCGAGGAGGGCGGAGTAGACGCCGTCCTTTCGGGTCATGATCTCCTGTTGCCAGGGGCCGTTGTCGTAGCGATAGAGGATGGTGGCCTTGCGCGACTCGCGATCGCCCTTGGCCAGGTGGAGCTTGATGGGAATACGTTGTCCGACCGCGACGCGCCGCGGCATCGGCCCATCGAGCGCGATCTCGACGGATTTGGGCCATTGATCGTTGCCGAGCATCAGGCGGTTGGCGGCGATGCCGAGCCAGCCGTTGTGACCGCCCCACGCCAGAAGGCCGACGAGTAAGAACACGGATGCCACCGCGCCCCCCGCCGCGAGATAGACCGGGCCGCGAACGATGACGCGGTCGAGATTCAGCGTTTGGGCCAGGGTGTCGGTTTCCAGCGCGACGCGCTCCTGCATCGAGCGCGAGCCGGGGATTTCGCCCTGAACGAAATTGACGGTGCTGCGGAGTCGATCGTCGAATTGGGGAAATGTGTGTTCGAGCCGGCCGGCGACGTCGCCGATGTTCAGCTTGGCCATCATCGGCACGGCCAGCCAATGCCACAGCACATGAAGCAGCGCGGCGGCGGCGCCCGCGATGAGCAGCAGGCGCGGGACCTTATCCAGCCCCAGCGACCAATCGATCAAAACGACGCCGACGAGCAACCCCACCGCGGCGGCCACCGCGACGCTCATGCCCGACGCGATCGCCAGCGCGCGCACTTTGCGACGGACAATGTGTAATGAATCGATCAGGGAAGTCGGGGGCATAACAGCACTCCTTTACTTCGAGGCGGCGCGGAACACGGAACCGGCCCAAGACAGTTTCCACATCTCCAAGGCTTAAACCATCCCGAACACTTTTCTGAATACCCACTCGCTGGTCAACAGCAGCGCGAAGATGACCATCGCCGCCGGCTTGTCCCACAGGGGGCGGCTGAAAATCAGCGGGATCGTACGGGCGGCGCTCTGGATCAGGACAGGGAGTTTTTCGCGCGCGTCCTGTAATTTCACGTCCTGACCGGCGGTCTGGGCCGCTAGATGCGACAGCAAAGTTCGATCCACCTGCGGCTCAGCCAGCTCAAGCCGAGGTACGATCACGTCCAGCGGCAAATCGAGCCGACTCACGTCCGGAAGCACCGGCGGCAACGTTAACGTGTAATGCCCGGCCCGGTCGGCGCCAAACGAAACGCTATACAGATCCGGCTGGCCCGCTTCCTTCGACAATTTATCGGATCGAACGGCCAGCCCGTTTTCATCTTTCATTTGGACGAGAACCTCCGGCGGAAGTTGCTGAAGCAATGAAGGATTTAAAACCCGCAGACTCAGGCGTACCTGATCGCCCAGCTGGTATGTCGTCCGGTCCGACGAAAAAGTGATTTCCCGCTGTCCCAGTTTCTTGCTGCGGGCGAGATAGCGAAGCTGCTGCACCCAATAGGTGTCGAAGATGCTTTCGCCGGTGTAAAAGCGCCATCGCCAGGAATCATCGTAGGCGCTGAACAGCGTTCGGCCCGATCCAAAACGCCCCAGAACCAGCAGCGGCGCCTTGCGGCCGTCGGGGCCGAGATCGGTCGGATGCTCGGCGTATACCTGGCCTACGCCCGGCTTTACCGTGATCCCGCGCGAATACCAGAAGATCGGCTGCAACTGATCCTTCATGTAATGTTCGTTGGCGACCGGATCGTTGAAGAACCGGAAGATCGACGAGTTGGCGCCTTCCTTGGTCAACACCGGCAGGAATCCTTCGGTGATGTTGTCCGTCGGCCAACCCCCTTCCGTTCGCACCACGCTGACCGGCAGCAGCGCCTCGATTGGCGTATTGCGATACGCTTGCGGCGACCATTGCGGCCCGGCGATCATCCCGAATCCGCCCCCTTTCTTGTTCACGAAATCCGCCACCAACTGCAATTGGCTGTCCGCGAACTGGCGCGGATCGACGTCGCCGAATAGCACGACGTCGCACTCCATCAGCTGTTCCATGTTGGTCGGGAACTGGTTGAACGGAAAGTATTTGAATTTTTCCGATTCGCCGCGGGACTTCAGATCCGAATGCTCCTGCGCGAAAGTCGGATCGGCGCTGGTCAGAATGCACGACATGTCCACGGTCTTGTCGCGGATCATTTCGTTCTTGATGTAACGGTATTCCCAGCGCGGATATCCTTCGACGTACAACACCGTAATCTTTGCGTCGAGCACCGATATTTGTGCGATACGGATATTGTCCTGCTCGTCCAGTTCGCCCGGTTGCTTCTCCGCCTCCACCTTAATGTCCAGCGGCCCCACCTGGCCCGGCTTAAACAGCAACTCCTGCTCGATCGGATTGGAATTGGGAACGGCGATCGTCTTTTCGACCGCCTTGCCGTCGGGGTCCTTCAGCGGCAATCCGGTTTTCTTATCCGTCAGCTTTAATCGAACCAGATGCCCCGGCTCATATCCGGTCGCTCGGACCGTCATCTTCAAATTGACGATGTCATCCTTGAATGCGCTGTCCTGCACGCTGACGGCCTGAATCTCGATATTCCGCGGCGCCTGATCCGAACCCACCGCGATCGGATAGACCTTGACGCCATAATTGGCCAGCGTCTTGTACGCCTCGGCGAGCGGCGCGGTCGGCGTGTCGCGGCCGTCGGTCAGCACCACCACGCCGGCCAATCGCTGGCCCTGGAGATCATCGAGCACCGTCAGGATGGACGGGATTACCTGCGTGCTGGTTCCTTCGGGTTTGAGTTTGGCCAGGGCGTCGATCAATGCCGGATCGGCGCCGGGCTCGGCCGGCTTTGTGTCGTCGTCGGTGGACGGCTGGGTATCGGGCGCCGATTGTTTCTTTCGATCGTCGACCCCCGCGACGGCGCCGATCGGGCGGGCGTTGCGGTCGAAACTATAAAACCTCAGCGAATGTACGCGGGCCAGTTGCCGGATGAGGACTTGATCGTCGCCGGTGAGGAGATTGACCGCGGATTCCAGGCGGGTTGGTCCGGGCGACGTCGTGGTGTTTTCCACGTCGCGGATCATCATGCTCATGCTGTCGTCCACGAGGATGGCCACGACCGACGGCTCGGTCAGCATATTGGTGCGCGTGAGAATCGGATTATTCAAAAGGACCATGACGAAGGCGATCAGCCCCGCGCGCAGCAAGCCCAGGAACGCGCGGGCCCCGATCGAGCGGCCTTCCCGGCGATAGACATAGATCACCAGAAGTGCGCCGAAGATCGCCAGCGTGGCGTTCCACGCCGCCGACCCGCTGAGGACCATCATCAACAGCGCCGCCATCGCGGCGCGGCCCAGTCCCATGAGATCGATCTCGCGGCGCGTCGAATAAAAATAGACGATCGCGGCGGCCACTCCGATAAGCAGCGCGATGTTCCAGGCGTGAACGCCGAGGGAAACGGGAATGAGAATCGCGACCATCGCCGCGCTGACGGCGGCAAGTACAAGGCGAATATTGTGAAAGCGGCGGGTGGCGGTCTTGCGCGCCAGGACGATGAGCATCACGATGGCGATCACGCCCAGCAGGTAGTTCCGCCAGTGCCCGGCGTCCCCGATGGCCGGCCCTGGCCAGTGCGGATCGAAGTGGACGGCAAGCTCGCCTTGGCCGTTGAAGAAGCCGGGATCGAGGCCCAAGAGAATTTCAATAAGGCGTTTGAGCATGCTGATTCAATCCATCCACGTCCCAATCGTTGCCATCGCATTTCCCGTCGCATTGCGAGCAGGCGAGGTTAGCCGCGACGCCCGGGGGCGCGGCGTCCATCGCTCATAATGCGCCAGCCGGCTCGGGCGCCAATCTTTTTGGCGCGCCGCGCGTCGGCGGCGAGCCTGTCATCGTTGAGGGGTCACGCGACGCTTGTCGATAATGGCCCAGTTTCATCGCGATGAAACATTCAAATCCGACCAGCGCCAACACCGCCGCCATCGTCCACCAGCTAAAGTCGTTTCCTTCCCGGCCGACGATCGCTTCCTCCGGCGCTTCGGCGCTTTGCATGGTCATCGCGATATCGCCGAGGGCATGACGAACCGCGTCGTCGGTCAGGGTGGTGACGTTGGCTTCGTCGGCGGCGGGCACGTTGACCGCGATTGGAATTTTTCGATCGCCGAGCGAAAGCATATACACGCCAGGCTTATTGATCGGCTGCGTGCGATAAATCACCCGGCCATCGCGCGTTTCCGGATCGATGACGATCGGGGCGCCGTTGGCGTCGGCCAGCGTCGGCGCGACGCTGAGGCGTACCGTCGGCGGAATTTCCAGCGATTGGCCGACGGAGAGATTCATCCACCAATCGCCGGTTCGGACGGCGCCGGAGAGAAGCTCGTGCATCAAGGGGACGTATGCGGGCTTGGCGGCGAAGCTTGTCCAGTCCTCGTTGGCCGTCGTCGAGAAAAAGACCACGCGCCCCAAGCCGGTGGTTTGAACCGTAACGGCGGGGTCGGCGGGATTCTTCGGATTGACCGGAAGATAATTCAACACGCGCTCCACCCCGCTGGCGGCCGGAACATCCGCCTGCCAATAGCTGAAAATCCGCGCGGTATCCAGACCGGTGTTTTCCTGGTTGGCGAAGATGCTCAGGAACGGATGCAAAACCGACTTGGCCTTGAAGTCAAAATTATAAGCCTTTTCGTTGGTCCCTACGCTCATGAGCTTGACGAGCGGGCCGGGAAGGAGCTTGCGGGGGAGAAGCAAGGAATTGTAATTCTCCTTATTGACGGCGTCGCCCATGAACAGCATCAGGGTTCCGCCCTGCTCGACGAATTTCTGCATGGCGTCGGCTTCGCCGGGGGTCAGTTGTCCGACGCCGGCGAGGATGACCGCCGAGTAATCGCCGAGCACCTTATTGCTAAGTTCAAGATCGGTGATGACCTCGGGCGAGACGTAGCTGTCGCTGTGCTGCGGTTTTCCCGGCTCTGCTTCCTTCAAGGGCGCCAGGGCGGTGGCCAGAAAGGCGCCGGAGCCTTCGAGGGGGCCGATGCCGCGTTTACCTTCGACGATCAGCACCTTGAGTTCCGAAGCGACGTCAACCACGCGATAGCGCACATTGTCGATCGACAGGCGATCGTCGTCGATCAGCTGCGCCGTGAGGAGGTGTGCGCCGCCGGTGACGAAACCGATTTCCGAAAGCGTTTGCGGCGGAGTCGCGCCGTCGAGTTTCACGCCGCCCGTGGCCTTGTCGAGCGACTGATCGTCGAGTTTCCACTGGAGCGTGCCGTCATGACTGGGACCAAACCCGCGCACGTCGGCTTTGAATTCCGTCTTGAATTTTGTGGTGACGAGATTATCGGCCGGCTTTAGATCGACGACGGCGCCGTTCCACTGAGGCTTGCCGGCGCTGAGGTTGAAGTGTTTGATCTCTTTGAATTCGCCGGCGAGTTGGGGTCCGATCTGTCCCAGCGCCTGACTTTCCCGCCCTTCCCAGGCGCTGCGGGTGGAATCGGTCACGATGTACAGATTTTTGTTTGGCTGCGCGCTCTCGTCGCGGGCGATTTTGAGGGCCATCTGGAGGGCCCCGGCCAGATCGGTCGAGCCATACGATTGCTCGATCCGCCCGACCGATTGCCGGGCTTCTTCCATATCGAATTGCGGCTTGGAAATAAGCGCCGCCGCGGGTTTGCCGGCGGTGATGACCACGACCGATTCGCCGCCGGACGTGGGACGATTCAGAATCGAGCGGACGAGTTTCTTGGCCTGGTCCAGATGCGTCCTGGCGTCGGGGTTGTTGGCTTCATAGGCGGTGGAATAGCTGTTATCGACGACAAAGACATTGAGTGCCGTATGGCGGCCGAATTGGGCCAGGGCGCTATTCTCGCAACCGAGCGGGCGGGCGAGCGCCAGGCCCAGCAGAAAGAGCAATAAGCATCGCGTCGCGAGCAAAAGCCATTGTTCGAATTTCAATCGGCGGCGGTTCTTGCGCATCGCCCGCAGCAGAAACTCCATGGCCGCCCAGGTAACGGTTCTAAATCGGCGGCGGTTGAGCAAGTGGATGATGATCGGGATCGAGATCAATCCCAACCCCGCCCAGAAAAAACCCCAGGTGAGGAAGCCGAAGGCTAGGACAAATTGAATCATGTCAGAGGTTCCGGACACAACTTATTTAATGCTGGCCGATCGCGTGGCGAGGAAGCCGCTCAACGAAATATCAAGCGGATCGCCGCTGTTCATGCGCGTGAAATCCACGTGCATACCCCGGCAGAGCTTTTTCAAATCGGCGGTGAACTGCTCCAGTTCCGCCATGTAGGCTTCGCGAAGCGCGCGCGGCTCGGTAAGCAATTCACCCGCTTCTTCGAGCCCTTTAAACAGCGTCGTCTCTTCAAATGGAAATTCGATCTCCTGCGGATCGAGGACCTGAAACGCCATGACCTCGTGCTTCTTATAACGAAGATGCCGAAGTCCTTTTTTGATGCTGTCGATGTCGTCAAAGAAATCGGAAAGGAGCACGACCAGGCTGCGATGATTAAGCTTCTCGGCTAGCTGATCGAGAATGCGCCCGATGCCGGTCTTTTTCAGCTTGGGGACCAGCGTCAATTCGCGCGTGATGATCTTCCACTGCGCCGGCGTGTTGCTCGGCTTGATGTAATGTTTGAGATCGGTATCGAAAACCGCCAGCCCGACCGAATCCTGCTGCTGAATCGCCATGTACGACAACGAAGCGGCGATCGCCGTGGCGCAGTCGTATTTCGTCCAGGGATCGCCGTCGTTGGCGATCGACGTAAATCCCATCGATTCGCTGGAATCGACGATGCAGATGAGGTGGAGGTTGGTTTCTTCGAGATATTGCTTGAGGTAGATTTTGTCGGTCTTGCCGAAGACTTTCCAATCGACGTGCCGGATATCGTCGCCGGGAACGTATTGGCGATGCTGGGCGAATTCGACGGAGATGCCCTGGTAGGGAGAGCGGTGCATGCCGGTCATCAGGCCCTCGACGATCAGGCGCGCCCGAAGATCGAGAGAATGAATGCGGGCAAGCGTCCGCGGCTCGAGGTATTTGCGATAATCGGTGGCTGTTTGAGTCATGCGTTCCTATCACTGCCGGCGCCCACCGCCGATGTATGGCGCCATGAGCGGGGATCGTCTTCCCATGAAATCGTTGAGCCGATCGGCAGATCGATACGATGCAGTCCCGCGAGGAAAAAACTGCGTCCCGAACCGTGGCTCTTCACCTCTTCGACGGACACGGAAAACGAATGCCCATCGGGTCGCTGCACATCCACGACGCAACCCACGGCCGGAATTGGCCCTCGGGGATTGCCGCCATCGAACACGACGACTAGCCCGGGAGCATGGCGTGAACCGGGCATGTTCGATTTCATCTCGAAAGCGTCTTTGATAAAAACTTTCATCTTTCACGCTCCACTTTTTGGCCGAATCCGGGTTCCTTCCTCGGGACCATTGATTTCATAGATCCGAGATTCGCGCTGTCCAAGAATCTCCAGCACCGTCAAATCCCAGTCCGATGGCCCAGTGGCCATTGGATGAGTATGGAAAACGACTCGGATCACCTGAAGGTTCTCGCCGTACGCGTTCAGGAAAAGTCTCCTCGTGGCTTTCCGAATGAATCATAGGGTTCGCCCGCGGCGACGACGAACTCGATTCCCAATGGGCCGCCCCGCATTAACACACGCCGATCTCCGCTGACTTCGAGCACGGCGTGTTCACGATCGTGCTCCCACGTCAATGCCTTGGCATCGTTAATAAGCTCCGCCGACGGCTCGCTACGATCGATCCAACGAACGAATTCGGCGATTGCGACATCCATGGCTCATGTTTACGCCGCCGGCTGGTCTCTGAGCAGTTTCGCCGTTTGCTTGTCCAGCTCATCATATTGCTGGCGGGGGATCGATTCGATCAGCTTTTTCACGATCGTGTCGCTGCGGATTCCCTCCGCCTCGGCGTTGAAATTGGTCACGATGCGATGACGCAGGACCGGAACCGCAACCTGCCGAATGTCTTCGGTGCTCACGTGATACCGGCCCTTCAGCAGCGCGCGAGCCTTGCCCGCCAGGATCAAATACTGGCTTGCGCGCGGCCCGGCGCCCCAGCTTACGTATTCCTTCACGAACGCCGGCACATTCCCCTCGCTTACGCGCGTCTGTCGGCTGAACTGCAACGCATATCGAATCACGTGATCCGCCACCGGAACTTTCCTCACGATGTCCTGAAGATGCTGAATCTCTTCGCCGCTGAGCACATGGCTTGGCTCCGGCGACTTGCCCATCGTCGTGAGGCGCACGATCTGAAACTCCTCGTCCTCACTCGGATACCCGACGTTGATGTTGAACATGAAACGATCAAGCTGAGCTTCCGGAAGGGGATACGTCCCTTCCTGCTCGATCGGATTTTGCGTGGCCAACACGAAAAACGGCTGCGGCAAACGATGAAGCTTTCCGCCGGCGGTCACCTGATGCTCCTGCATCGCCTCCAGCAAAGCGGCCTGCGTTTTCGGCGGCGTCCGGTTGATTTCGTCGGCCAAAATCACGTTGGCGAAAACCGGCCCCCGCACGAATCGCATGCTTCGGGCGCCGGTGGATTTGTCTTCCTCGAACACTTCGGTGCCGGTGATGTCGGACGGCATCAGGTCGGGCGTGAACTGGATGCGGTTAAAGCTTAATCCCAGCGTCTTGGCCAGCGTTGAAATGAGCAATGTCTTGGCTAAACCCGGAACGCCGACCAGCAGCGCATGGCCCTTGCAAAACAGCGCGATCAGCAGCTCTTCAATGACCAGTTCCTGGCCGACGATCACCTTCCCCAGCTCGGCCCGCATGTTGTGATAGCCCTGTTGAAGCTTTTCGACGGCGGCCAATTCGTCGGCGCCAAGATCGGTAACCTGCGGCTTAACGAGTCCGATGTTTTCTGCCATGTGCTGTTCCAGTTCCGGGCGCGGTCGCCGCAAAAGAGAAAAGGGCCTGCGTGGTGATTGAGTTGTCTGGCGAGGAGATTGCGGGTGTTGGCATCAAAAGGAGGTCGAGGCGGAGCGACTGGCCTCAATGTCCTGCCGGCGTTATACCACCTACAATAGCCCCGGTCCACAATAGTTATACGTACGCGGGTAAAAAGTTGCATGCCGGAACTTCCTGAAGTCCAAACCATCGTCTCCACGCTGCGGCCCAGACTGCTCGGCGCCAGGATCGTCGCCGTCACCTTATCGCGCTTAGACATTATCCAACCCCGCCACACCGATCTTCCCGCCCTTCTGGCCGGCCGATTGGTGGTCGATATCATGCGCCGAGGGAAGCGCATTATCGTTTGCCTCGACGACGGCAATCGGTTTTACATTCATCTCGGCATGACCGGCCGGCTGACGATGAACGATCGATCCGACGCCAAGCCGCTTCACACGCACATGGTGATCGATCTGGAGCATCCGTATCCGCTGCCCGCCCCGTTGCAGCTTCGATTTTTCGATCCGCGCCGTTTCGGCGGAGTCTGGTGGCTCGGCGCCGGTGATTTCGCCCAGGGGATGGGGCCCGAGCCTCTTTCGGTCACGCCAGCACAACTCGCCAAATTGCTGTCGCGCACCACGCGTGCGATCAAAAACGCGCTCCTCGACCAATCCGTGGTGGCCGGACTCGGGAATATCTATGTCGATGAATCGCTGTTCGCCGCCGGCGTGCATCCGCTAACGCCGGCGAATCAATTGAGCATGGATCAAGTATCGCGGCTGAATCGCGCGATCAAATCGACGTTGCGAAAAGCCCTGCGTCATCGCGGCAGCACCTTGCGCGATTATCGCGACGCCGACGGAAACTCCGGGGGGTTTCAAAAATTGCACCGGGTTTACGATCGTGCGGGAAAGGCGTGTTCATCGTGTAAAACGAAGATTGAGCGCATTGTGCTGGGCGGACGGTCGACGCACTTTTGCTCAACCTGCCAGTGCCTCGACGCGCAGTCGATCCCTCGCGCGACCCGGCGAAAAAAACCTTCCGCTTCCACTTCGCGTCCCGGCTGACCGGTCAAATTCGCTTCATGAGGCGCGACGCCCAGGCCGCTTCGCTTTTTCGATGGAACAAATCGCAAGGGTCGTAGCGATGATCATTGCACTGCATGAACCGTGTTCAGATCCACCGCCTTAATCACCTTCTCCTGCAAGCCTTTAACCTCCGAGTTGCTGAGGTGCGGGATGCCGTTCATCATGATCGAAAAGACATACCACTGGTTATCCTTCGCCAGCAGATAGCCGCAGATGGTGCTGACGCCTTCGATGAAACCGGTCTTGCCGATCACGCGACGGCGGAGATCGTGAACGTCGCGCTCGCGAAAGCGCTCTTCCAAGGTTCCATCGACGCCGGCGATCGAGAGGCTCGCGAAGAAGATATCGTTGTTTTTACTATAATGATCATAGATGAGGACTCGCGCCAACGCGTGCGGGCTGATGGCGTTGCCGCGCGACAGGCCGCTGCCGTCATCGAGCTTAAACTCCGTTTGGGGCGCTCCCGCCCGTTTCAAGAATTCGCCGACGGCGGCCGTGCCGCTCGCCCACGATCCCGACGCGCGCGTCGAATCGAACCCCAGCCGTTTACACAAACTCTCGGCATAGACGTTCATGCTATCCTTGTTGCATCGCGCCAGCACCGGCACGATCGGCGTTTCGTGAATGCCGATTACCTGCCATTTCCCGGCGGCCGACGCCCTTTCCTGCGACTCGCGCATCGTTCGATCGCGCTTCACGGACCCCGTTACCTTGATGCCGCTCGCGATCAGCGTGTCCGAAAGCACCGTCGCCGCGAACAGCGGCGGGTCGTGAATGGTGATCGAAACGCTGGCCATTCCCCGGCCGGGCGTTTGGCCGGACAAGGCGATCTGATTGCCGGCGACGTCGCGGTCGAGGCGGATCTTGTTGGATTTGCCCGTAACGCAGGCATTGTTGATCGCCACGTATGACGTGACCGGATCGGTCGTGAAAGAGACTGTCTGGCCCGGGGACGTCGGCGAAATCAGAAAATCGACGCAGTTGGCGTTAAGATTCATCCCGCCCACCTCCGCCTCGAATCGCGACGTGTACTGGCGGGCGGGCCAGAGCGGATGCGAAAAGTTCTCGTCGAAAACGCTGTCGTCGACGATGACGTCTTTCACCGATTCCACGTGCAGTTTCTTAAGCTGCTCCGCCCAGCTTTCAAAGACGGTGTTGACTTTCCATCCTGATTTCTTGAGATACTCGGCGTCGCCGGACGCGGGATCGCCGTCGCCGATCAAAATGAGGTCGCCGTCGTGGCGAAGCAAAACGGTGCGGAAGCGAAAACCGGGGCCGAGTCGATCGAGAGCCGCCGACGTCGTGACGATCTTCAAATTGCTGGCCGGCGTAAGAGGCGTTTGAGCGTTCAAATCAAGAACTTCGGTCACGTCGGCGATCGTTGGGCCCAGCCGATAGACTTCGATGCCCACCGTCGCCCGGCGAAGCAGCTTATCATCGAGAATGGAATTCACGTTTGTCGCAAGATCGGCGCGCGCGATCATCGGGAAAAACCCCAGCAAAAACGTGAAATGTTTGAAAGAGCCAACGGCACGGGAGAATCGATTCATCCTTGAAACCTCGTGGAAACAACAAAGGCTCAGCGCGGGCAAAGCCGGCGATTACGCACTTGGGTTACTCGAACGATCGCGGACAAGGCCGATCCAATCCATCTTCTTTCGGAATCATCCGCGTCGATCCGTTCAATCCACGGACACAGTCTTGTCGGACAGACGAGCGGCCGCGGGAGAGTTATTCAACGTGAGAATCGTACGATATCCGCCATCGGCTCGGTAGCACGGGGCAAGCGAGAAATTCGATACACCGCTATTTCGGCCACGTAACAATCCAGCGGTCATGGCTCGTTCACGATGCCTCGACTATCCCACGGCGTGCGACGCCGCCAGGTGGCTTAATCGTTCATCGAACAGCTTGGTCGCCGAGATCGCTTCGAATTGTTTAAGGCTCTGGCGGAAATCCGGCGGGTCCCAGGCGAAGGCTGGATTGATCGCGTCCTGGAGACTGTCGGCAAGGTCATCCACGCTGAAATGATAAAGGCATTCGGTGTGCAATGACGCGGGAATTAGATCAGCGTAAATTCCTTCGAGCGGCAGGACGGGTTTGCAGCCGGCTTGCAACCCGCGAATTACCTGGATGTCGCACCCGGCGCCGCTGCGGGCGCTGAGCACGACGCCGGCTTCCAAAAGACCGTTTCCCTGGGCGAGATCGTCGGCCTCGCTCACGGTTCGGCGGGTCCAGGTGTCGGAAAGATCTTGAACGGGGCCGACGGTGATCAGGCGGAATTTCTCGCCGCGAGAAGCCAGCTCGGCCAGGGCGGCGTTGAGAATGCGAAAGTTGGCGTCGCGCGTATCGACGAAAATCGCGCGCGGATCGCGCGGTGCGGCCTTTCCCAATGACTTCACATAAGGGATCAAATTCAAATCGATCGGCGGCGGCATGACAACCGCCTTTGCGGCGACGCCGGCCATGGGGTTGTGCGACGCCAGTTCCGGGTGACGGCCGACCAATTGCTTGGCCGCCTCGATAAAGGTGCGCTGGTGATAGGCGGAGTTAAACCAGATTTCAGTGGCGGCGGTCGCGGTGTTCAAGTTGACCAGTTCCAAATCCGGCTCGCGTTCGCGCGGCGGCGGCGCGACCATGGGCATGGCGCCGAGCCGGCTGATCATTTTTCCCGGATCCTCCATCCGCCGATCCTGCAATTTGCGGGCGGGGGAACTGGACGTGGGAATTTGATTCTCGTGAAAGTAAACGACCGACGGCTGGCGGGCCACGCCGGGCACAAGCCGATAAAGGCTGGCCAGATTCATCGCCTCGCTGGTGAAGAGGATATCGACGCGGCCGGACCAGTGCGTTTTCAGATGCTCGGCGAACCAGTTGGCCGCCACCGAAAGCCGGCGTTCGATTCGCCGGGGAGGCAGTTTGAGCAGGGTCCAGCGATGGCGGCTACAGCGCAAAACGGTTTCGAGCATATGACGGCGAACGCCGCCGTAGAACGGTTCGAGGGCGAGAATGTCGAGTTGGGTGGACATCGAGTAACGGAGAGCAATCTTACTCCCCTGTCGGCCCGACTCCAACAACGCGAAATAAAGTAGAGCGTGAATAGCAAGAAACTTATCCGCTTAGTTTCTCGAACAGGTAATTCTTCACCTTGTCCAGTGCGATGCGCTCCTGTTTCATCGAATCGCGTTCACGAATCGTGACGGTCTGATCGGCGGCGGTTTGGCCGTCGATGGTGATGCAGAATGGGGTGCCGGCTTCGTCCTGCCGGCGATATCGCCGCCCTACCGCGCCCTTTTCATCGTAAAAGACGTTGAAGCTTTTCTGAAGGTCCTTGTAGAGGGCCATCGATCGTTCGGGCATGCCTTCTTTTTTCACAAGCGGGAAAATGGCGGCTTTGACCGGCGCGAGCCGGGGGTGAAAACGCAGGACGGTGCGGGTTTCGCCCTCGACCATTTCCTCGGCGTACGCCTCGACTAAAAACGCCAGGACCGATCGCGTGGCGCCGGCCGACGGCTCGATGACGTGGGGAACAAAGCGTTCCTTTGTTTCGTCGTCAAAGTAGCTGAGGTCTTTGCCGCTGAATTGCATATGCTGCTTGAGGTCATAATCGCCGCGATGGGCGATGCCTTCAAGTTCGCCCCAGCCCCAGGGGAAGTTGTATTCGACGTCGCTGGTGCCGATGGAATAAAACGCCAGTTCTTCCTTGCCGTGCTCGCGGAGGCGCAGGTTTTCTCCTTTAAGGCCGAGGTCCTGGTACCACTTGAAGCGCGAATCGCGCCAGGTTTTATACCATTCCTGGCTGGTTTCCGGCTTACAGAAGAATTCGATTTCCATCTGCTCGAACTCGCGGGAGCGAAAAATGAATTGTTTTGGGGTGATTTCGTTGCGGAAGCTTTTGCCGATCTGGGCGATGCCGAACGGGACCTTCATTCGCGAGGAATCCACGACGTTCTTGAAGTTGACGAAGATTCCCTGGGCGGTTTCGGGGCGCAGATAAACTTGCGTCGCGCTCTCCTCAAGCGGGCCGACGAACGTCTTGAACATCAGGTTAAATTTGCGGGCCTCGGTCAGTTGGCATTCGTGAAATTCGCCGGGATGTTTGGACGGTTTTTTTGGGCATTGACTTTCGGGAATCTGGTCCTGGCGAAAGCGCTCTTTGCATGTTTTGCAATCGACAAGCGGGTCGGTGAAATTGGATTCATGGCCGGAGGCTTGCCAGACTTTGCGGTGCATCAGGATGGCCGAGTCGAGGCCGACGATATCCTCGCGGGTGGTGACGTTGTCCTGCCACCAGGCGTTCTTGACGTTGCGAAGCAGTTCAACGCCCAGAGGGCCGTAGTCCCATGTGCCTTTCAAGCCGTCGTAGATTTCCGAGCCAGGGAAAATAAACCCGCGGCGTTTGCAGAGCGAGACGAGTTTTTCCATCGCTGTCGCGTCAGCCATGATGGCCTCCTATCGGAAATCCGAAATCCGTTTGGACGAAACCGAAGCCGCAAATCCGAATGCCCGAATGCCTAAATCGAATTTGGGCGCCTCGGGCATTAAAATCGGAATTCGCGAATTTTGATTTTCCACTCCTGCGTCTGATCACTTCAACATCAAAAAAATAATCGGCATTCAGCATCACGCACGCGCATCCCTCAAGCGGAACGGCGTGCCTGATGCCGAATGCCAATCGTTTGTTCGGCTTAATTTTCGGCCGCGATCAGGCTTTCGCGGCCGCGGTACCTGCGCCTGTCTTGCGCAGCGCATTGACGCGCTTGGCAAGGCGGCTGCGTTTGCGAGCGGCGGTGTTCTTGTGGATCGTCCCCTTGGACGCCACCTTCGCCAATCGTGAAGAAACCTGATTGAGAGCATCCTGGGCCTTTGTGGCGTCGCCGGTGGCGACCGCGGCGGTAAAGGCTTTCAACTGCACTTTGATGAGATCTTTGCGCGAGCGATTGCGCGCCCGTTGCTTGACGTTTTGACGAATGCGCTTCTTGGCTGAAAGAGAATGGGCCACGTTAAACTTCTCCTGGGTCTTTATCGAAAATCGTCGCCGTCGGCTCAGGTAAGGTACTTGGGCCGACGCGGGGTGAAAAGCATAGTGATTACTTGGCGTCTTTCAAGTGGAAGAAATCGGAATATGGATTCTCTTCCGCCGTCACCGGTTTCACCGTAATGGTTTTAATCACCTGCGGCGTCACGGGCTTGCCGTCCTGTCCATTACCCCCCGCCAGCGGCGCGGCGGCGATTTTCTTCACCGCCTCCATGCCCGACGTCACCCGCCCGAAGGCGGTATAACTGCGATCCAGTTGCTTGGTATGGCCATAGTCGAGACAGATGAAAAATTGACTTCCGCCGCTATTGGGGTCCGATGCGCGGGCCATCGAAAGAACGCCTTCGAGATGCGGCCGTTCGTTGAACTCCGCGGGGACGTGATATCCTGGACCACCGGTGCCGTCTCCCTTGGGATCGCCCCCTTGAATGACAAAGCCGGGCGCGATTCGGTGAAACGTCAGGCTGTCATAATAGCCGGTGCGCGACAAATCCAGGAAACTCGCCACCGTGATCGGCGCCACGTCGTAATAAAACATGGCGGTGATCGGGCCCTGGTCGGTATTAATGACCGCATATTCCAGCGGCCCGACGTGCGTTACCTCGGCCCCGCCCGCCCCGCCGCGATTTTGGTCCGATCGCACCTCGATCACCAGTGGCGTTCCTTCAAATTGGGCCAAGGGTTTGCCCTTGGGCACTTCATATAAAACATAAGTACCCGGCGTCATGAGTTGCGGATACAGCAGCAAAAGATCAACGCTTTTCTCCTTGCTGAATTCCACCGATTCCTTGGCGGGCAATTGCTTGCCGTCGAAATCGGTCAGCACGAGCGACGCGTCGCCTTCGGACTTGACGTTGATGGTCAAGGGTTGAGCCGGCGGATACCAGACCCGCGTCGGCGATATGACGGAAATCAACGCGAACAGCGCGGCGGCAAACATGTGCATGACTGGCTCCTTGATGACTATTCAGACGGTACTCTAGCGTGCGTCTAACGAAGAGTGAAGGGCGAAGAATTCGTTTTCGGATATGCTTCTCCCGCGGACCGGATCGGCGGCGTCGTCACGGAACGACGTGCTTAATGGCGCTGTGAAGCACGTCGAAGTTCACCGGCTTCACCAGGTGATGCTCGAACCCCGCCTCGCGGCTTTTGCGGATGTCTTCGTCCATGCCGTAACCGCTGAGGGCGATTCCACGGAGGCTTTGCCTGGGGCGCAATTGCCGCATGATATCCCAGCCGCTGCCGTCCGGCAGGCCGATATCGCTCACGAGCAGGTCGAATTTTTCCTTGTCCGCCAGGTTCAACGCGGCTTTCACGCCGGTCGCGGTGATCACGTCATAGCCGAAGCTTTTCAGAACCTTGGACATCACACGGAGGGTGTCTTCATTGTCCTCGACCAGGAGGATGCGCTGGCGTTTTTGATCGGTGTGTTCCTCGGGCTTGGGTTGAGGCGGGACCGGCGGCGCGACCGGCGCCGGTTGAGCGGCGACATTCGACGGCTCGGGCATCCCTTTCAGCCGCAGCAGAAATGTCGCGCCCTTTCCGGTGCCCGCGCTGGCGGCGGAGACGGCGCCTTGATGCAGTTCGGCCAATGCTTTGGTGATCGTGAGGCCCAGTCCCAGCCCGCCGAATCGGCGGGTAATGCTTCCTTCGCCTTGCTCGAAGGCATTGAACAAGCGCGGCAGAACCTCATCGTCGATGCCCACGCCGGTATCGCTGACTTCAATCACCAGCATTCCCGTTTCGTCGTTACCCGATCGAACCGTCACATGGCCGCCGTGCGGGGTAAACTTCACGGCGTTGCTCAGCAGGTTCCACAACATCTGCTGCAATCGCGTCGGATCGGCCCATACAAAATGCAACGGCGCCTGCAGGTTCAACGAAATTCCAAGAACCTTGGCGTCGATCGTGGGCTGGCAAATTTCCAGGGCGTGCTCGATCGATTCGTGAGCGTCCACGGCCTCTTGCCGCAGGCGGATTTTGCCGCGGGCGATGCGGGTCAAATCCAGCATATCGTCGATCAGCCGGGCTTCTAGCTTAATATTGCGATGCACCATCGCGACCGCGTCGCGCATTTCGGGAGTGAGGGTCTGATCGCGCTCCATCATCTGCACCGTGCTTAAGACCGGGGTCAACGGCGTGCGCAACTCGTGAGACAAGACGGCCATGAACTGATCCTTGGCCTTGTTGGCCGCCTCCGCGGCCTTCATCGATTGGAGCAGTTCCGCCTCGACGGACTTACGCTCGGCGACCTCGGCGCGCAGCGCGTCGTTGACTTGCGCCAACTCCGCCGTCCTCTCGCGGACGCGGGCGTCCAGGTCATCGTGGGCTTTGCGCAAGGCTTCTTCGGCGCGCTTGTTTTCGGAGATGTCGAAGGCGATCCCCTGGAGAAACAGCGGGCGGCCTAGTTCATCTTTCACGATCTGGCACTCGCCATGAACCCAGACCGTTCGGCCGTCGCAGGCAATCAGACGGTACTCGGAGCGAAACTGCACGCCGGTCGCACAGGTGCGGGCGAATTCCTCCCCCCACCGCTGGCGGTCTTCGGGATGCAGTTGCGTGTACCAGAGGAAGGGATTTTCCAGCCATTCCTGCTGGGAAAATCCGAGCAACGCTTCGATCTGGGGGCTGATGTACAGTTCATGAACCGCGTCGTCCAGGCCGGCCATGAAAGTGACGGCCGGAATCTTTTCGACCAGCGCGCGGTAGCGGAGCTCGGCCTTCCAAGGCTGGTTCGGCGCCGTTTCGGGACGGGCGTCGGCGGGTTCGGTAGACGCGGGAAGCCGAAGCAAGGGAAGCGGAACGGCGCCGGCCACCTGCGTCAGAGCCGCCATCTGTTCGAGAATCGCCTGCGCCTGCGCCGGCGGGAACGGATTCTCGGCGTCGATCGTGGGCAATTCCGCCTGGGGTTCCGCGGGATTCAGCTTGGTACTCCCGGCGGAGCCGCTGCTTCCGCCTGGGGATTGCGCCGCCATGCCGGTTCCTTGTTCAGTGTTCCACGAGTGAAATTTCGCAACGCCCTAATGGTACGTCCGTAGAGCCCAACCGCCGCAGTAGAGAGTTTAGCCCCCGGTGGTTCATCCATGAAAGGCATAAACTTGTCCGGAAAACCGGGCATCGTGCAGCCAATGCAAATACCGCCGACGTTCGGACACCCGCCGATGCCGGCCATCCATCCCCGTTTTGCGACATTACACTGCACGACAGGTCCCCAGCATCCGAGTTTGACGATGCACTGCACGGCGCCGTAATGATCGGCAAAATCGCCCTGCTCGTAATAACCGGCACGATCGCACCCTTCATGCACCGTTTGGCCAAACAACCACGTCGGCCGCATCTGCTCATCGAGCGGAATCATCGGCGCCATTTCCGCCGACTGGTACAAAAGATAAAGAAGCGTCTCCATGAAATTGTCCGGCTGAACCGGACAGCCGGGCACGTTGACGATCTTGATTCCCGCCGACGAGCGCCATTCCCACCCAAGATAATCGGCCAGCCCCATGGCGCCTGTTGGATTGCCCGCCATCGCATGAATACCGCCGTACGCGCTGCACGTCCCGGCACACATCACCGCCCACGCTTTTGGCGCCAGCCGATCGATCCACGCGCATGTGGTAATCGGCTGGCCGGTCACCGGATCGGTTCCGACCGCGGCCCAATAGCCATCGGTCTTGTTGGTTTCGTCGGGTATCGAACCCTCGACAACAAGAATGAACGGATCGAGTTTTCCCTCGGCGGCGAGATACATGAACTTCATGAACTCGTCGCCGTTTTCATACGCCAGCACGGGGTTGTGAAAGTGGACCTTCGGAAGTCCCGGCAGCGCGCCCAACAGCAGATCTTCCAGGCTTGGCTGGGTAGCGGCGGTAATCGAAACGGTATCGCCGTCGCATCCCAAACCGGCCGTGACCCAAATAATATGGACATCGCGCGCGGCGGGACGAGCTTTTGGCGTGATTGAAGATGGAGTCATAGATTCTCGATCAAGACAATTATAGTCGGCGGTTTTGCCAAAGTGCTGCAATCGTAATATCGGTTTTGAAAAAGTCAGGCCATTGGTTCCACAAACCCGGCGGGAGCCAAAACGCGATCACCCATGCGCTGGCATTGGCATTTTTCCAATGCCGTATTTGGATATGGCACCGGTTTTGCGCAGTCACGTCAAAACTGGAGACTCCGTAAGTTCTGAATAAGAGATAGCTTATGGACATGAGATTTTTTTATATTTTTCTTGCATAATCTATAATTTCAGGCGATATTTATCGGACCTTTCTGACGAAAGGGAAGGAAGGCACATCGCGTGCAACAAAACTTCCTGTCCCGAAAGTTCACCCGTCACGAAACCGATACCAAATCGGTAGGTCGCCGTGCCTGTGCGCGACGCCGCTTATCGTCTAACACGATGCGGTTCGCCGCCAAGCGGCGAGGTCTGAACGTCTGCGCGAACGGCAGGATTTTGGATGTCCCTGGGTTTCTCATCGGATATCCGCGAATCGTTTGCCGTTCGTCGCGACAGGGAAGGTTTATGGCCACGGCCGTCCAAAATGGTTTGCAGCTTTATCTTCGTCAGATCAACGACACCGCCCTGCTGAACGCCGATCAGGAAAAGGCGCTTTCCCGGCGGATCATCGCCGACAATGATCCCGCCGCTCGCGAACAAATGGTTCGCGCGAATCTCAGGCTGGTGGTGAACATCGCCAAGCATTACGTCGGCCGCGGTCTGACGCTTCCGGATCTGATCGAAGAAGGAAACATCGGCTTGCTCAAAGCCGTCGAAGGATTCGATCCGGATAACGGCTGCCGATTCAGCACCTACGCGTCGTGGTGGATCAAACAGTCGATCAAGCGGGCGCTCATCAACAGCGTTCAGCCGATCCATATCCCGGCCTACATGGTCGAGATGATGGCGAAAGTTAAACACGCCATGCGCGAGCTCGAAGATCGCCTGGGCCGAATCCCGACGATCGACGAATTATCCGCTCACATGAAACTGTCGCCCAAGAAACTGAAGATCATCCGCAAAGCCGTCAAGGCATGGAACTCCCCCACCCAGTCCGGCAGCGAAGACGGCGAATTGACCATCAACGAGATGGTGGCCGACACCAATAACCCGTCGCCCGACATCCTGGTCACCGACAACGACGAACTCAAACAACTCGGCGCTCTTCTTGAAAATTTCGACGAGCGCGCCGTCAAAATCCTCAAGCTCCGTTACGGCCTCGACGGAGAAGACCCCATGACGCTGAAAGAAATCGGCCTCCGCATCGGCCTCACCCGCGAGCGCGTTCGGCAAATCGAACACGAAGCGCTGGATAAACTGAAGGAAGCGATGATGGCGGGAATGGAATAACGCGCGCTGCCTCGGGGGCTCGTTGTTCCAGGCGATAATCCGCATTGAATCGCCGGGTAATCCTGATATTGTTCGGCGGCGATGTATAGCTCCCCTGCGACTTCCTGTTTGTTCGACAAGAGGATTGACCGCGGATTGCGCGGCTGGGCACGAATCAAGCGGAGAACAGTACGCTCGGTCTGCCATATTCGCGATCATCTGCGGCGTTCAATTCGAACTGAAGATTTTGCTTTACTCGTCGCCCAGGTGTCCCGCCCCTGTCTGCGACGCGCGCAACCCGCCGCGGACGGCCGTGCCGAATGTTATCGAGAACGTCTAATCGATCCGGCGTCGCCCGCGCCATGTTCACGGCGATTCGCGCCCGCCGAAAATCGTGGATGGCGCGATATTCGTGTGGCATCCGTCGGAGTTGAGGGGCTGGAATCGCGCCTCTTTCTGTCGGTCAGCGATCCGCTGACGCTCAACGCCGACGTCGGATCACCAAAAATTGCCGGCTCCGCCACGTATTCCAACGGCGCCTTCACCGTCGCCGGCGAAGGCGCCGACATCTGGAATAAGAGTGATCAGTTTCACTACAATTACGCCAACATCGCCGGCGATTCCATGCTGGCGGCAAAAGTGACCAGCGTGCAAAACACCGCAAGCTGGGCCAAGGCGGGCGTCATGATCCGGGCCACGACGAGTTCCAACTCGGCTTTCGCCGATATCGTCGTCACACCGCAAGGGCACCTCTCGTTTCAGTGGCGGACAAAGTCCGGCAACAGTTGCAATCTTTTCACCGTCGAGGGGAAAACCGCGCCGCAATGGGTGGAACTCGTCCGTAGCGGAAATGTTTTCTCCGCCTGGTACGGCTCCGACGGCGTCGTCTGGAAGCAACTCGGATCAAATGAAACGATCGTCATGTCCAGTAAAGCGACCGCCGGCCTGGCGGTGTGCAGCCTCACCACCACGAAAAAGTGCACCGCGACATTTACCAATGTCACGCTCAAGGCCGGGGCGACGATTCCTTTGCCCGCCCCCACCCTCAAGCTGACCAGCCCCGCCGAGTATCAAGTGTTTCAAAGAAAGGGATCGACCGGCGCCATCAAAATCACCGGCACGGTGACCGGCGCGGGCCTTCACGAGGTTCAGGCCAGTTTCCACGGGGGCGCTTTTCAAACGATCGCCGCCAATGTCGCCGCGGGCGCGTTCGCCGGATCGCTGACCGGTCAGGCCCAAGGACAAGGGACATTGGTCGTGCGCCTGGAAGACCAGCCGCAAATCACCGCCAGCGTGGCGATGGTCGGGATCGGGGACGTCTTCATTATCGCCGGCCAGTCAAACGCGAGCGGCCGCGCGACCAATCCCCAAAGCTACACGCCGTCCCACGGCGTTACCGCCACGATCTTCGGCAACGACTATATCTGGCATAACCTCGCCGATCCGACCGATTCTCCGATAAACCAGGTTGATTTGGTCAGCGACGAACTGAGTCCGGCCAACGCGACGCATGCCGTCAACGGAAACCCCGGCGGCTCATATTGGCCGATTCTGGCGACCGATATCCTCGCCAACCAAGCGGTTCCCGTGGCGTTTATTCCGTGCGCGCTCGGCGGTTCGTCGATCGCCCAGTGGGCGCCGGGCGCGAACCATCAGGACCGCACCACGCTTTACGGCTCCATGATCTATCGCGCCAAGGCGGTTGGCGGCGTGCGCGGCGTGCTCTGGGAGCAAGGCGAAACCGACGCGCACGACGGCGTAGCCACCGCCGACTATCAGGCGTCGCTGGCCGCCCTCGCCGCCGCGATCCATGCCGACCTTGGCGTAAAACTGATCGCGGCAAAATTGCAATCGGGCGGCACCTATGCGACCCAGCCCCAAACCGACGCCATTAACGCCGCCATCGGCGCCGAATGGGCGGCCGACCCGAACGTCGCCGCCGGGGCCGACTTATCCGGCCTGATTGTCGATGACGGCTACGCCCACATCATCACCAACGCCGACATGGCCGCCGCGGGGGCGCTCTGGTGGTCGGCGATCGCGTCTTCGGTCTATTCACTTCCGCCCGCGTCAACGCCGCCCGCTGGCGTCTAGGAAGTGCGGCGAAAATTACTTTCGCGTTTCGTCACGATCGATTAGCCGCGACACGAAACCACGCATTTTGCGACGCCTGCAAATACGTTTCTACTTGAGGCCAGCAACAATGCGAGCGACAAATTTTGTGGCGCGTGTCACCACGGGAAAAACTCCAAGCTCGGCGCCTTATTAATAGCGACAAACAGCGGCGGACCACCTTCGGAGTCACGCCGGAAAGATTATTCACCGGCGTCGTCGATTTTTTGCCTTCGCCGGGGCAAGAATTTCCCGTATGACAATCGCTGGCGTCGTAGCGTCGTCCCGCGCGGCGCAAATCATTTGGCAAGGAGTCAACATGAAGTTCGGATGGATGGCACTCACAGGACTGGCGGTCGCAATCATGGCAAACGTCGCACAAGCGGAAATCAAAACCGAAACGGTTCAATATAAGGCCGGCGACATCGAGGCGCATGGCTTTCTCGCCTACGACGACAACAAGGCCGCCGGTAAGCGCCCCGGCGTGGTCATCGTGCCCGAATGGTGGGGACTGACGGATTACGCCAAGTCGCGGGCGCAGCAACTTGCGCGGCTGGGCTATGTCGCGCTCGCGGCCGATGTTTACGGCAACGGCCAGACGACCGACGATCCAAAGCAAGCCGGAAAATGGGCGGGCGCGTTAAGGGCCGGCGACCGGAAGGAATTGCGCGCCCGCGTCGCCGCGGCGCTTGAGCGACTGAAGAGCGATCCGAACGTCGATCCCACCCGAATGGCCGCCATCGGCTACTGTTTTGGCGGCACGGCGGCGCTCGAACTGGCTCGCAGCGGCGCGGCGGTTCGCGCGGTCGTCGCTTTCCATTCCGATTTAAGCACGGCCCAACCCGCCCAGGCGGGCCAGGTCAAGGCGAAGATTCTCGTCTGCCACGGCGCCGACGATACATTCGAATCGCCCGAGCAAATCGCCGCGTTTCAGGACGAGATGCGCAAAGCCAAGATCGATTGGGAGATGAACGTGTACGGACATGCCGTTCATGCCTTCACCAATCCCGACGCCGACAGGCATGGCATTCCGGGGATCGCCTACAACAAGGAAGCCGATCATCGATCGTTTGAAGCGATGATCGCGCTGTTCAACGAAGTGTTCGGCGCCGGCGCTTCGACGACACGGCCGGGCGCGCAGGCAAGCCGGTAACGCAGCGGGCAAAGTCGCCCGCCGATGCGTGTGCGCCATTTCATGCGCTACGACAGATTCGAAAAAAAACAAGCCTCGTCGCCCGGAATCGAGCTTGCGTTTCGGGAAAACGCGCCGCGTCGGCTCGGCACGCGTGACGGTTGAGATTTGCAGTTATCGCATTCGATGGATTTGGGTATCGTGCTGGATATGGAGCCGATGAAACCAATGCAGCCGATGAAACCCATGGCGCCGATGAAGCCCATGGAACCGATGAAGCCGATGGCGCCCGTCGAGCGGTGGTGGCCGAGCGATCTGGGCGAGCCAAATTCGGCTGGGGCGCAAAACGACATGCGCTACGCTTATTTCGCCGACGCTCGACGTCTTGCGGTACAACGCAACGGCAAGACCACGCTCTACGATACCGGCAATCACCGCATCGGCGGCGCTGCGCAACAACAGCGATCAGGAGACCAGGGCGCGACCTTTACCAGCCAGGACGGAAACGTGCGGCTGGAGGACCTAAAGATCGTCGACCGATGATCCCCGGCCGGCGTTCATCCCCTCATCCTGACTTCGCCGTACGCGTGCACCTTCTGGCAAATAAGACGCAGCGATCCTTCGACATCGCCCGAAGCCGTCTTGAACGCGTCGGCGTCGATCGTCAAAGGCGCCCCAAGCACCACCAGCGGCGCCCCGAACTCCGGCGTTCGTATCGCCTGCTCGATGGTTAATCCACCGACCGCCTGCACGGGCACGCGCACCGCGTTGACGACTTCGCGCAGTTGATCCAGCGGGCTTGGCATTCGCAAGCCTCGGGCGGCGATGCCTCGGCGTTCGTCGTAACCGATGTGGTGGATGACGAAATCACACCCCATGTCTTCCAGCCAACGGGCGCCGTAGACCATGTCCGGGCAGCCGAGATTATCTCCCATGACTTGAACGCCGAGGTCGCGGCCGGCTTTAACGACGCAATGCAGCGTTTCTTCGTGGGCGCGAGCCATGACGACGATATGCGTGGCGCCGGCTTTGGCCATCAGCTCCGCTTCCAGATAGCCGCCGTCCATTGTTTTCAGGTCGGCGACGATCGGCGTCTTAGGGAACGCCTTGCGAAGAGCCCTCACGCCGTTCATACCTTCGGCGATGATCAGCGGCGTTCCCGCCTCCAGCCAATCCACCCCGGCCCGCAGGGCCATCTCGGCGGTGGAAAGGGCTTCGTCAATCGTCACGACATCAAGCGAAATTTGCACGATCGGTTTCATGTCGCGAAGCATACCGGGTTTGGTCCGACGGGCAAGACGGGATTTGGGTTTGTCATAAATCGGCGGCGAAGATAGATTGATCCTGCATGTCCGACGAACAACCCATGGCGTCCGTTCCCACCGCGGCGATCCCGCTGGCGTACGAACCGCCGCGATCCGATACGCCAAGACGCGCCGCGGGAGCGATCGTGGTGGTGACGTTGTTCATTTGCGCCGCCTCCGCGGGCATTTTTTCCATTGAGGTGGACGGCCACCGCTACCGTTCGGCCGGCGACGCCGACTCCTGGCCCGCGGCGGTCGCGGTGCTGGGGCTGGCGCTGATGGGGACAAGCATCGCGTTTTTCGTCACGCGCCGACGGTAATCAAATTGTTCGTTCACGTCGGCGACAATCGGAGGCCACGCGATGGCGAGTCAGTCAAAATGGATTCTTGCGGCGATCCGCTGCGCCTTTCTTATTTCGATTGCGGCGCCGGCGCCCGCCGGTGAAATTCTTTACAACGGGATAGAACTTCCCGCTCCCTGGCCCCCTGCCGATGCCGGGATGAAGCCCGGCGAGCCGATGCCGATTCCATACTTGAAGGAGCCGCCAGCGGTCATCCCGATCGATATTGGCCGACAACTTTTTGTCGATGATTTTCTGATTCAATCGACGACCCTCCATCGCGTTCACCACTTGGCCGAGTTGTACGAGGGCAACCCCGTCGTCAAGCCCGATCAGGCTTCGGACAAAGCGGGTAAAGGATCGATGGCCATGCCGTTCAGCGACGGGGTTTGGTTCGATCCGAAAGATCAACTTTTCAAGATGTGGTACATCGCCGGGTATATGACGCAGACCGCGTATGCGACTTCGCGCGATGGCTTGCACTGGGAGAAGCCGGCGCTCGACGTGAAGCCGATGACCAACGTGGTGCATGTCGGCGTTCGCGATTCGTCGACGGTTTGGCTCGATTTGGAAGAATCCGACCCAGGGCGGCGTTTTAAGATGTGGACGATCTCCGGCCCGAACAAAGGGTGGCGGTTCACGTTGCACTTTTCGCCGGACGGAATTCACTGGGGCGAGCCAGTTCTGCAAACCGCCGCGTGCGGCGATCGATCCACCGTCTTCCGGAATCCGTTTCGCAAGGTATGGGTGTACAGCCTGCGAACGATGGGCGGCTCGCGCGCCCGCCGGTATTGGGAAGTGAGGGATCTACTGGCCGGCCCGCAGTGGGCACAGCTTACCGACGCGACGCCATGGCTCGGCTCGGACCGACTGGACCCCAAGCGCGAAGATCTGCAGGTGACGCCGCAGTTGTATAACCTGGATGCCGTTGGGTATGAGAGCGTGATGCTCGGCTTGTTCAGCATCTGGCACGGCGACAAGAACATTCCGCCGGGACGTCCCAAGCCCAATTCGATTTGTGTCGGGTATAGCCGAGATGGTTTTCATTGGGATCGGCCTGATCGTCGGCCATTCATCGGGGTTTCGGAAAGCTCAAGCGATTGGAACTGGGGCAACGTGCAGTCGGTCGGCGGTTGTTGCCTGGTGGTGGGCGACAAGCTTTGGTTTTATTTCAGCGGGCGGTCCGGCATGGGCCCAAAAAATCGCGACGCCGGCGGCGCCACCGGGCTGGCGTTCCTTCGCCGCGATGGATTTGCGTCAATGGAAGCCGGCGCCGAAGAAGGATCGTTGACCACCCGGCCCATAAAATTTTCCGGCGGCCATCTCTTCGTCAACCTTGCCGCCGCGTCAGGCGAACTCCGCGTGGAAGCGCTCGGCCAAAACGATACCCCGATCGCACCGTTCACCGCGGAAAATTGCCGGCCCTTGCGGCTCGACAAGACCCTCGTCGCCGTGAAGTGGAACGGCGAATCAGATTTGGCGAAGTTGGCCGGGCAGGCGGTAAAATTCCGTTTCCACATGAAGAGCGGCGCCCTTTATTCCTTTTGGGTCACGTCAGACATGAACGGCGCCAGCCACGGTTACCGCGCCGCCGGCGGACCGGGATTTACAGGCAACCAAAATCAATAGCGACCGAGCTGGAGTTACTCTTTTTGCGTTTACTCTTCATTTGGTTGAAACTTTAGTCGTAATCTCCCTGACGGTGTATCTCCCCGCATAAAATGCGAAACGCGTAAAGCCGTGGCGGCAAGCGCTCCCACCCGTGCTGTTCCATTTTTGGCGAAGCAACTTGCTCTTGGCCTTTGAGTGTTCTATGATGAACGCGTAATCAAGAAGATTACACGACACCGGGGGCGATCGGTTTCGACCGGATGGCTACGGTGGCGGTGGCATGCCGAGGACGCTCGTAAGGCCTCGTTAAACTTCGAGCAAAACATAACTGCCAACAATGATGTTGCAGGGCGAGTCGGCTTCCAAGCCGCCCCGCTTCGTATGGCTGCCTAATAAAAGGCAGACCTCAGCACGACCTGATGCCCGCGACAGGTTGGCTGTAAAACAGTGGGCTGGCCGCCTGATTCCGTCGTTGGTCAGGTAGCGAGAAAAAGATGACTGGATGCCGGCAAAGACTGTCGATGGCCGTTGCCGGCATTGAGATTAAACCATAGACTATGCATGTAGAGGCCGCCATTCGGGACGTCTCGGGACGGGGGTTCAATTCCCCCCGCCTCCACTTTTTGAATCCAAAATCGGTCAGTATATCCGTATCCGCGGACGGCCCTGTGGCTCCCTGCCACAAGAACAAAACGCAGTAGATCAGGTATCACTTTCAACTAAATGCTCGAATCGCCGGGCAAGGTTGTCTGGCCCCGGCAGCGCCAGTTACCTTCTCAGCTCACACCACCGGTGCTCGCCTAATCGAGCGGTAGCGCATGGAGATTATGCGCCTTCACAAGCTTTTTAAGCGTCGCCACCAAAGCGTTGCGCTCATTCTTTGAGAGTGGCGCGAAATACTCGACGTCGTTTTGATCGGCAAGTTCACACAGCGCCGGTACCAGTTGCTGGGCGGCGGCGGTGAGCGCGATTTCCTGAAATCGCCTATCATCCTGGCGGCCTTTTCTTGTGACCAGTTTCTTGGCCACAAGCCGCTCGACGAGTTTTGAAGCAGCGCCGCGCGTCATGCCGGTCAGATCGGCCAGCAAGCTAGGGGCTATTGCTTCGAGCCCGTACATCTCGCGCAGCACCACCCATTCAGCCACCGTGACGCCGCTATTGAGTAGTTTGCGAGCGAAGGCGTGCGACACATGGTTGGAGACGAATCGTAGCCAAAAGCCCACATGCTTTTTGAGATCGCTTGCGGTCGGTGCAGGTCCCATTGTCTTCATAGAATCAGGTTACTTGACAACAGTTTCCTAGTCAACTATAAGAGTTGGCACGTCCGAACAAAAAGGAGAATCCCAATGAGCGACGCGATCGAAAATCTAAAATCCGCCCAGCAGAAGGCAATGGCGGGTCGCCCCAAGGTTGGTAGTTTCCCATATCTCGCCGAGGTGCTCCGCCAGGCGGGCGTCACCCGAAACGTATGGTCGCTGCCGGCATGCCAAAGTCTGTATGTGACTGACAAAGGCCCGGTCGTGGTGCAGGGTACGCCCCTCATCGCCGGTATGGCCGAGGTGCCAATCTTCAATCGCGAGGCTCTCATCACTGCTCTGAGGACTGATCAAGCAGGGAAAAGCACGTTCCCGGAATTCTTGGCGGCGACTTGGCAGGCCGGTGTCGTTGCCTACGACGTGGATTTTGCTGCGCGCATCGTTACGTATTTCGGATCGGGTCAGGAAAAGTACGTCGAAACCTATCCCGCCACAGAGGTCTAGGCCAGAAATCTTAGTTTAACCGACTGCCGTTTTTTTTTGGCGAGGCAACAGCTTGAGTCTCGATCTATTTGAAGTCGATCAAGCGCCCACCATTTGTGAGAGCGGCCAAAAGGTCTGACAAGTTGGCAGGAGAACTTCGAAATTGAGTCAGGAATGCGGTCGCGAGTTCTACTGGTGTCCCGCTGGCCCGCGTCTAATTTCGACAATCGGCGTTCTGTGACTGCTACCCGTGACTTCAGTTCAGATGCCGGTTCCATGACACGGCCATAAACGCCGCGTTTCAATTCCTTGCGCAGGGCTTTGAGCGACCGTTCTTTCTCGCGGCTTTCCCTGATCTTTCGGGGAATCTCCCAGTCCAGTCCGAACATGTAAGAGAGGCCAGTCCTTAAGTCGCCTGCATCGGCATCCGCGCTGAACGACTCCGGCTCCTGAAATCCGCCATCGTCTCTGCGTCTGGCGAAGAAACCGAGCATCGATCGGAATGTCGGCGAAAATGTGGGCGCGCCGTGGGGCAGTTTGAAGATTTTCTCGCCGAGCGCCTGCCGCCATGCGCAGCGCTGCTGGGTGCATAAGACGGCCAACGTGCTGGACAAGCTCCCCAAAAATCAGCAAGGTGAAAACGCCCTGCGGTGCCGGCGGCCAGACCGCCGCGATCCTCTTCAGCATGATCGCCACCTGCGAGCGGCACAAGGTCAATCCGTTCGAGTATCTGCGTGACGTGCTGAGCCGGATAGCGAGCCAGCCGATCAGCAAGCTCGCGGATCTGCTGCCAGAGCACTGGAAGGCGGCGAACGCCGCCGCCGAGTAATTCCTTATCCCATTCTTAATCCAGCAAGCGACTCGCGACCGCCGCAATGCGCGTCACACACCTGTGGTTCCCCGGACGGATACGATGGGTTCACCTTGCTTGCAGGCTTCACGGTCTTAATATGGTGCAGGTCGATTTGAAGTGCTTGCGCCCGTGCAATAGGCAACTTGTTTTGGAGCCTTTTGAATATGTCAAGGTCTGTCTTGCCATACTGGACTTTGCTCACAGGGCTCCACTTTTTGTGAAGCGCAGCGATAACGGCGTCGCAATTGGCGAACTGTCCTCCGGAGGCGTTTGCGAAATGGCACAAGAACCAATGCTCAAGCGACGGACAGGAATAGACGATCTCAATGCCGTTGTCTTTGGCCAGCTTTTCAGCGACTGGTAGTTCTGGTGTTCGACCTTGGCCCGGAACGTCAAAACGGGTCAAGTTCGATTTTTGGTGATTTCACTTCCTCTTCCTCGGCCGTCCCGCATCGCCGTGACTCGACTGCAGGTTGAGACATTGCTTCAATGTTACGTTGCCAGGCCGAGTTCCCAAACGGCCGCTCATGGTCCGCAATCATGTTGACGTCGTGTCGGCAAAATTTTGATTGGTCAAAGACCCGCCGGCTTTGATGGTAATATGTATTCCAAAACCGCTGCCGGGGGTTGTCTGCTTGTCGCCGGACGGCAATATCTGGCGAATGATTGTCGCCATCGCCGGGACATTGCTGAAACTGTAGTCGCCGGCCGAGTCGGTCGTCGTAAAGAGTTCGCCGTTATCGAGCTTGCTGTTGTTGTTCGTGTCGAGATAAATCGTCTCGCCGGCTACCCCGGCGCCATTGCTGAGTTTCACCGAGCCACTGACGATTCCGGTAGTTGACGTCGGGATGGTGTCGATGAAATTTTCGTTGGCGAGCGATTTGCCGCTCGAGACGGTGATATGGATTCCATAGCCGCTGCCGGGACTCGTTTGTTTGTCGCCGGGCGGCAATATCTGGCGGACGATCGTCGCGCCGGCGGGAACGCCGCTGAAGCTGTAAGCGCCGGTTGCGGTCGTGGTGGTAAAGAGTTCGCCGTTATCGAGTTTGCCGTTGTTATTCGTATCGAGATAGATCATCTCGCCGGCTACGGCGGCGCCGTTGCTGGTCTTGGCCGAGCCGCTGACGTTGGGAGAGCCGACGCCGGCGATGGGCATCGCCGCGGCCGAATTGGTCTGATTGGCGATCACGCTCACGCTGATGCCGGTTGCGCCCGCGGGAGTCTGCTTCCAACCGGCACTGGCAAGGCGCACCGCGTATGCGCCGGCGGCGATGCCGCTGAAGGTATAGACGCCGCTTGAGTTGGTGGTTGCCGACGGCTCGCCGGAATCTTCAATGCCGTTGTTGTTTTCGTCCAGGTATACAACGATGCCGCTGACGGCCGCTTCGGTACTTTGCTGAACGCCATCCGCGTTTGCGTCGTTGAAAACGCTGCCGATGAGAGAGGTGGGCATGGTCATGCTGGGGGCGGGATACAACTGCGCGGTCGCAACGACTTGCCGCGCCTGGCTTGGGCTGGACCATTCCAGCTTCACGCTGGCCGGATCGGTGTGATCGAAGTAGTCGAGGGCGATGGCGTACCGCTGGCCGCCGACGAGTGCGATGGAGGCACTGTCGTCGGTTGCAGTGGCGTGATCGTTTTGGTCATTGATGAGCGTCTGCCCGTCGATCGTGAGGGCGACCCCGTCCGCGGCGGTTACGTCAAACGTATACGTCTCGCTGTACAGCGGCTGGATCACGCCGGTCCAGGAGACGGAGAAGTCGGTGGAATTGACCGTTGGCGCCGGCGAGGCGCCGGCAAAGTTAAAGTCAATGGTGGGATCGGTGCGCGTGAGCGCGAGATCGGTAAACGTCGGAGAATTATAGTAAGCGCCAGTCACGCCCGTGCCGGCTCCGGCGGTGGAGACGGTGACGCCATCAAACGCCGCGTTGCCGGTCGATACCGTCGAAGCGGAAGTGACTGCAAGGCCGATGAAGACCGGCCCGGTCATCGACACCGTCGCCGATCCCACCAGGGTCCATTTGATTCCGTCGGCGGACGTATAGCCGCTGAGCAGGCTACCGGTGCGCACCAATTTCAGCCAGATGGGCGCCGTCGCCGTGCTGTCGCCGTGAACGAATTTCGCCGAGCCTCCCGCGGCGGCGCGGTCGCTGAACAGCGCGCCCTGGCCCGGCGTGATGACCATGTCGGCAAAAGCGCTGTTGGCAGCGAGCGACTGGCGGATCATCACTCCGGCCTTGGCCGCGGCAGCCGTGTTTTGCTGAAGCGCCACGCGAGCCACGATCTGTCCGTCGCCGTTGAGGGTTTGATAGACGTAGTTGAACGCGTCGGCGGCGCCACTGATGTCGGCTCCCGATCCATAGACGTCAAAGGCGCCGGCGTCGTAACTGGCGGTTCCCGGAGAAAACCCGCCCGTGCCGACGTCGCCGTCCAGCCACGGAACCGGCAGCGCGCCGGTGGCGAGTGTTTGAATTTCGCCGGCGCTGAGCGCGCGGTTGTAGATGCGAAAATCATCCACCACGCCATTAAAGTATTGCGTGGGATCGACCTGATTGCCGCCGATCCAGAGGTCGCCGGCGCCGCTGGCGTTGGCCGCCGCGCCGCTGGCGACGGACTTGCCGTTGATGTAAAGCGTGCGCGTTCCGGCCGTGCCGTCCTGTACGGCGGCGACGTAGACCCATCCCAAAACCGGGTTGAACGGATATCCCACCGTCGCCGCCGGTCCAACCAGCGGGTTCACCCCCGGCGCCGTGGCGAAGACCCATTGGTTTGAAGCGTTGAGGTAGATGCCGTAACCGTTTCCGAGATCCGTCGATTTGGAGATGATCGCCACCGTGTGATTGGCGAGTTTGGCCACCTTCACCCACGCGCCCAGCGTAAAACTCTGAGTGGCGGTGAAGTCGATGTTGGCGTTGTTGGCGATCGCGACGTGAGCGTCGGCGTTGCCGCCGCCGTGTAAATTCACCGACGAACCCCCGATGCGACCGGCGACCCATGACACCTCGCCGCTAAGCGTGCCCGTTTCCCCATGCCCCGAAGCGTCGACCGTCGTGATGCCGCTGCCTTCGTCGAACGGCCAGTAGCCGACCAGATTGGGAATGGTCGTGGTGGTGGCGCTGGCGATGTTCGACGGCGACGAGACGGAATAATTAGCCGCCTGAACACGGTAGTAATAGGTCGTCCCGGTGCTGGCGGACGTATCGCTATAGCTGGTTGCGCCGGCGGGGGCGGCGTCAAGGTAGCTAAAGTTTACGCCATCGGTCGATCGGTCGATAGTGAAGCTGGTTTCGTTGATCGAGTTGTCCGTCCAGGCAAGCTTGATTTCCGTCGGTGACGCCGCCACCGCCGACAGCTGGCTTGGCGGCGTCGGCGGGGTCTGGTTTGTCGGTATCTGCCCGAAGACCGTCAAGGAATCGCTGGTGCTGACATAGACGTGTCCGTTGTCGATCGTCGGCACGGAAAATTTAACGCCGGCGCCGAGTTGGTCCCGGGCTCCCGACTGGTTGCTGTCGTAAAGTTCGGTCGTGAGATCGTTGGCGTCGAAAGCGCGGAGAACTTCGTGGGTCCCGAATTCAAGGTCCCAGACGATGCCGTTGGAGTTGCCGTTGGCGGAAACACTGACCTGCCCGCCCGGATAGCTGGCGGTATAGGCGGACTGACTGGCCAAGGTCAGCTTGCCGTTGGTGAGCGAATATCTTTTGAGCGTCCCTTCGGACTCGGCGATGAAAACGGCGCCGTTGAAATAGGCCGGCGTGTCGAAATACTGGCCTGTCGCCGGCGTGCCGAGGTCCGAGCCGTTGCTGTGTATTTCCTGGACGACGTTGTTATTGATGGCTGCGGAGGTTTCGACGCCAAGCCCGCCGAGATTATCACGATTCAGTACATACAGCGTTCCCTCTTTGCCGCCGATAATTTCCTCGTCCGGAACCGATCCGGACTGCGTGGGCAAGAGCAGGATGCCGCCAGATCCAAGGTCTTTGTCTAGCGTCCAGAGCGCGTTGTTATTGTAAGGCGTCCAGCTGGCGCTGGGGGTGGAAGACGGGACGGACGTGCCGTTGGCGTTGAAACGGACGGCGGAGTCGCCCCTGTCGCCGTTGGAATCGTAAGGCCCGTCGCCGGAGGTAAAAAAGAGGTTTCCGTTGGCATCGGCTGCAAGTCCGTCGCCTCCCATCCAAACGCCGCCGTCCAGACTGTTTGGCGTGTCGCAATAGACGAAAACCTGTTTCAACGTGGTGGCGTTATAACCCAACATCCAGCCGTGATAGACCCCGTTGCCGCCGTGAGAAGAAAAGCCGAAGTAAATAATGCCATTGACGAGCGAAAGGGCCGTGCGCTGGTTGTTGAACAGCGAATTGAAACCCACCTTCCCGTTAGTGGTCCCGCTTCCCGTGCCTGTGGCGGACGCCGTGATCACGACTGGGCCGCCCAGTGCTTCGGCTCCCGTCGTCAAGCTCAGTGCGTGCAGGCGCTGAACGTAGGAGGTTGTTCCGTTCTTGACCTCTTTCGTCGCGGCGACGACATAAATCGTGTTGTTGGCGAGGTTAATTACCGGGGTGCCGGTGATTCCGATTTCCGGGGTCAAATCCCCCGTATCGACATCGGTGGCCGGCACCGTCGTTACGCCCGCCGCGGCATTGATGAACGAGGTTTTCCAGAGCGGCGCGCCCGGCGCGTCAGCGTCGAATGCGTAAACGCTGTCATGTTCCGTCGCCACAAAGACCACGTTGTGCGCCTTGCCGTCCGGCATAACCAGCCCCGAGACGTACAACGGCTGGGTGTAAATCTGACCATCGACGGCATCCGAAAAAAGCTTTCCAAACGACGATGAATTGACGTTTGCCGGCGTAAGCGTCGTCTCCTGGAGATTGGCGCCGTCGCGCGCGAGGTCGTTGTGATATGTTAGAACGTTCACCGACATCAATCGGCGATTCTCGAGAGCCTCGATGCGACACGGCGGCGCCGAACGGCGCAGGGCGCTAAAGGCGCGACGGCGCAAATGTGTTTCGGCGGCATGCGCCAAAAGGCGCGCGATTTTTTTGGGATTGCGCATTTTTCTCCACTAAAACGGCGCGAGATTGACCGATTACTTCCGATGGAAAAACGGTTTGCCGCACGCAGGACTGCCCATCGCACAACGCCATCTTAGTAAGAGGATCTCGCGATGATCATCGGCCCAAACATGATTCCCACGATCGCACCGCAACCTATCAAAACTGATCGTCGATTCAACGCCGAATCGAGCGGGAGCCCGTCGTTTTCTTACGATTTCACGAGGGTCGTGCCGACTATTCCGACGATACGGCGACCCCGTTCGAGTTCTTGAGTCCTGTCCTACGCGATACGGATTTTAACCGTTCCCCATGCGCCGAGAAAAAGAACCCGCCCTATTTCTTGTACATCCGCAGTCATCGGCGAATTTAGGCGGAACTGCGGATGTTTGTTGACGAATCCTGTAAATCGAAAGCAATCGTAAACCGTAACGCCGCCTGACGGCTGCGTAACAAGTCGCCGCTAATTTACCGTGGGCGCCGCTCCGGGGTGAACACAGAGAAGATCCGCGCACGGCGTGCTCGCGCGATCGCTAAGGTGAACTTTCAAATGACAAGCGTTAGGCTAGCGCACCACGTCGTCGAGCAGCGCGTCGATTGCTGAAACTCGCCGTCAAATTTCTTACCGGCATTCGACCCGAAGACGGCGCAGGCGTCGTCGTCGAGGACAACGCATGCGGCGCCCTGTTGAACGACCCGACCCCACGAAGCGGTTATTGAGTATCCGCAACAGGGTCGATGTTGAGCGTGGGTCGCGAACCAGCGGTCTGGTCTTTCAGCGGCGCAGGCGCTGAACTTTCGCCACCAGGCGCATCGCGTCGCCGCGCTGCGATCCCTTATCGACGTTTTTTCGCGGACACTTCTTTTCGATCAGTTCGTGAAGCGCCGGAATTTCCATCGCCAGGAGAGCGGCGGGTTTGGCATGAATGATTCGCGCCAGGCGCCACGCGGCCGCCTTGAGCATCGACCGGCGTTTTTTGCCGCTGGCGGGCTCTTTGGGCGGAGCTACCGTCGGGCCACTGGGCGCATAACGGGATCGTGTCTGAGGCGGTTCCACGCGCCTTGAGCGGCTTGGAAGCGGGCGATCATTGGGAGCGGAGGAGCCAGGTCGGCGTTTTGGCTGGAAATAGTCGCGGTCTTGTCTCATTACGTCTTTCTTTCAGAAGCAGGAAAACGAAAATTCTAAACGAAGCCAGTGAGCGAGGTCAACCATTCAACGGGTCTTTTCGATCGCATGCCGTCATTATAGTCCGATGATCGTGGCCGCTGGTCAAGAGGGTAATTTTACCCAGGTATAATCATTCATTTCGTTCCAGCGCGCCGCGGGTGGCGAGACTGGCGACGGTGGCGACGAGTTCCGAGGGTTCCACCGGTTTGGAGACGTGCGTCTGGAATCCGGCGAGCATCGCCCGCGTCCGGTCTTCCGAGCGCGCGTACGCGGTCAAGGCGATCGCCGGCACCGCGCCCCCGGACGACGCCGGCAGCGAACGAATTTTGCGCACCAGCGCGTACCCGTCCTCGCCCGGCATGCCGATGTCCGACACCACCACCTGCGGCCTGTCTTCCATAAACATCCGCAGCGCCTCGGCGGCCGACCCCGCGGTCGCCACGACCGCTTCGCAATCTTCCAGCAGGCGCTTCACCAGCGCTCGCGCGTCCGGCTCGTCATCGACGACAAGCACCTTGACGCCGTTCAGTCTTACGCATGCATCGTCGGCGAGCGTGCCGAACGATGCCGGCGCCTGGGGATGGCGCCGCTGGGGCTCGGGCTCCGAGTGAAGCGCCGTTAGCGGCAGAATGACCGTAAACGTCGCCCCTTTGCCCTCTCCGGGACTCTTTGCCCGGGCCTGTCCGCCATGAAGTTCGACGAGTTGTTTCACGATCGACAGTCCAAGCCCAAGGCCGCCGTGCTTGCGCGTGGTTGAACCGTCGGCCTGGCGGAATCGTTCGAAGACGTGCGGCAGAAATTCCGGCTTGATCCCCTCGCCGGAGTCGATGACGCTGACCTCCAGGTGTGAATTGACGCGCTCCAGCAAAACTTGAACGCGGCTGCCGCGTGGAGAAAACTTCACGCTGTTGCTCAACAAATTCCAGAACACCTGCTGAAGGCGGCTGGGATCGCCCGACACCGCGCCGGCCAGCGGATCGAGCACGACGTGAAGGCGCACGCCTTTGGCGTCGGCCGCGGGCTTCACCGTGTCGACGGCCGCCTGCACCGTCGCCGCCAGGTCCACCCGCTGCACGTCAAGGCGCACTTTGCCGCTGATGATCCGGCTCATGTCCAGCAGGTCCTCGATGATCTGCGTCTGGGCGCGGGCGTTGCGATCGATGACGGCGATTCCCTCCGCCACGTCGGCGGCGTCGGATAAATTGAGCTTGAGGATTTGCGCCCAGCCGAGAATGGCGTTGAGCGGCGTGCGCAATTCGTGCCCGAGCGTGGCGAGAAATTCGTCTTTCATCCGGCCCGCGCGCTCGGCCTCGGCGCGGGCCATCCGCTCGGCTTCCAATAACGCGGCACGCCGTTCCTCGTCGGTCTTGCGATCGGTGATGTCGAGCGTCACCCCGACGAGCCGCAAGGGCGTGCCGTCGGTCGCGTATTCCGCCTGGCCGCGCACCAGCAGCCAGTGAACCGTTCCGTCGGGCCAGATGTTTCGGTATTCAATGTCATATTCGGCATGATCGCTCACCGCCTGGCGAGCCGCCGTCCGCACCTTGGCGGCGTCTTCGGGATGGATCGACGCCGTGAGATCGTCATATGAGAACGGCTCGTCGGGCGCTCGACCGTAGTTTGCCTTACAGGCTGGCGTGCAGGTCAGCTCATTAGTCGTCAGGTCGCGTTCCCACACGCCCAGTTTTCCAGTGTGCAGCGCCAATCTCAGGCGCCCTTCGCTTGCGCGCAGTTCCTGCTCGGCTCGGAGACGTTCGGAGAAATGCGAACGCACCTGATACTGCCGATCTCGTGCCCGCAAGGTCGAGCGCACGATGCTGAGCAGCGTCGATACCCGGATCGGCCGCTCCAATACGCTTACGTTTCCCAGACTTCCCAGCAGCGGCGCCAGCCCCGGCGATTCCGAGCCCCCACGAGACAACACGATGATCGGCACATCCGACCAGACCGGCTGTGAGCGAATGCAGGAGACGAATTGATGAGGATCCCCGGTCAACGCTTCCTCGGAAACGACGATGACGCCGGCGCCTTCGGCCAATGCCTCGCACAGGCTGGGCATGTTCGGGCATGGGGTGCAGGGAATACCGGCGGCCGAGAGCAATCTCAGCATCGCGGCGGCGTCGCGCGTGGTGGGAGGAAGCAAGAGCACCCGCATTTCGGCGGCGGGATCGTCTGGCGCGTCAGTGGACATCGGAGGCTTTCTTCATCAGGTTGTCCGCCTTTCCGAGAAACGTCGGCACGCCGGTTAGGATGCCTTGAAAATCTTCCAGCGGTTCGCCGATCTCGAGGCCGCGGGAAGTTACTTCCAGCTCGCGAATGGACTTTTCGTGCTTGCCGCTGCGTTTTTTGACGACGGAGATCGCGCGCCGGACGCGGCCGCGCGCTTCGAAATAGCGAAACAAAATCACATTGTCCGCAAGATACGTCGTATCGACCGGCGAGTGCATGTTGCTGCCGATCATGCCCGATTGCGTGACAGTCATGAGCGTTACCACCCCTAGCTTCCCGAGGTACGCGAGCAGTTCGTGCAATTGGGCGGTGAGGAATTTTTCCTCCGGCATCGCATTGAGATAGCCGTTCAGGCTGTCCACGATGACAACCGTGGCACGTCGCTGCACTCCGTCGGATCCATCGACGGCGCGGCGCACGAGGGCTGCGAATTCACCGGAGGATAGCTCCGCCGGGTCTACTTGCTGGACGGACATCAACCCCGAATTCATATGTGACTCGACATCGATGCCGATCTTGCGGGAGCGAGAATGAAAGGTGCCGATGTTTTCGTCGAACACATACATTGCGGTACGCCGCCCGAGCTTTGCGGCGGCCACCGCGAATAAAGTGGAAACGGTTGATTTACCCGTGCCCGCCGGGCCGATGAGCAGCGTGCTGGTGCCGACGGGAATGCCGCCGCCCAGGAGCGCGTCCAGTTGGGTATTTCCGCTGGCCAGTTCGGTGTCCGAGAACTCTCCGTGGTGCTCCGCCGCGACCAGTCGGGGAAACACGTCCAGGCCGCCCTTGCGGATGGCGAAGTCGTGGAAGCCGCCCCGGAAAGAAACGCCGCGCATTTTGACGACGCGCAGGCGTCGCCGCTCGGCGCCGTACTGATTGGCCAGGTGTTCCAGAGCGACCACGCCATGAGCGATGCTTTGCAGTTGTCCGTCCTCGGCGCCGCCGGTGCAGTCGTCGAGCATGAGCACGGTGCAGTCGCGCCCTCCGAAGAATTGCTTGAGCGCCAGGATTTGCCGCCGATAGCGTAGCGAATTTTGCGCGACCAATCGAAGTTCCGACAGCGAATCGATGACGACCCGCTGGGGCTTGTACTTGTTTACCGCGTCGATCATCGCCTCGGTCGTTTCGCCCAATTCCAGTTCCGATGGGTTGAAGACCGTCAGCTGGGCGTCGGCGGACAAGTGCCGTTCCGATGGAACCAATTCGCAAATTTCAATCGCCGATAAATCCCAACCGTGACTCCTGGCGACCTTCATGATCTCACGGCGTGATTCCGAAAGCGTTACATACAGGCACGTTTCTCCGGCGCGGACGCCCTCCAGAAGAAACTGTATCGCCAGCGTGGTTTTACCGGAACCAGGAGTTCCGGCCACCATGTAAAGGCACCCGTGCGGGAATCCCCCGCGCAAAATATCGTCCATGCCCGGGATTCCGCTGTGCAGCGGCGGGCCTTCCGTTTGCTCTTCCACACTCTCCATGGGCTGAAATGTAACAAGCCGCCGAGTTGCGGCCAATCGGTAAATTTTTCGACGTCTCAGTACGCCGTTGACGTGATTTCCGCCATTTGCAATGTGCGTCGGCGTCAATATCCTCCGTCGGATTGCGGGCCGTGTCCTTACAATTACAATAACCCGACAGGAGTGGCAGCCATGAGCATCGAACAGTCCATCGAAAGCGCGACCCGAATCTGCGCCGGCGACGCAGGCAATTATTTGGTCGGCGGAAATCTCTGTAACGCCTTTGCCCTGGGAGAAGTCGGATCGCCGGACGATTTTTTCCTCGTCGGCGCGCCCGTCGACCCCGGCAACGGCTATCCCGTCATTACCGCGAATCTTCTCGATTCGACGGGGAAACCCCTCGTTCGCATCGTCGGCAATGTCATCGTCGATAACCCCGGCAAATGCGTGAAGACGATCGCGCCGTTCGCCGGATATGAAGTGAAAACCGAGTCCGGCCAATCGCTGCTGAAGGTGCAGACGACCTACCTGCAAGCCGCCGGTCAATACGTCACCGCGCTGGAAGGGGACTTTGCCGGCAAACGCGGCGAGACGGTCGCGGCGCTCGGCGCCGATGGACTTTCGTTCGGCAAATCCGCCACGCGCATCGCCATGGGATTCACGCCCGCCGGTTTTGGCATGGGGATGAACCTCAGCCCGGAAATGATCGAGGCGGCCAAGTGGTGCCTGGCCAGCGGCGGGATGATCCATCGCGTGGTGCGCGGCGAAATCGCCGATCAGGAATTAAACCTGGACGGCAAGCTTTTCATCGACGCCACGATTCGCAATTGCCGTCTCATCGGAAGCTCCCTGGACTTCGCGTTTTCAGGAAAGATTCACCTGGACAAGAGCCAGATCCATTTTGACGGCCAGGCCGCGCAGGTTTTCCGGCTGGCTCAGCTTCTGATGGCGCAGGCGCCGGGAGCGCCCGGAAAGTAGACGCCGCTGACGGCGGCCGGCGCGGGTTGCGGCGGGTGATGTCCCACCACGCCGCGCCACACAAGAACCCCCGCCAGAAGAAACCCAAGCGCCAGCGCGCCCATCCCGATTCCGACAAACCAGTAAAGCCGCCGATGCGTGAGCGCGGAAATCGCGGCCACCGCGATGGCTACTTGAAACAGCGTCACGCCGCCGCCGAAGACGATGTGCAGGTGGTCGTGGAAGCGCGACGAAAGCTCAAGTTCCTCGGCCTGCTCCTTGATTTCGCGCTGCTCTTTGCGGGCTTCGTCCACTTTTTGCCGGAGACGATCGGAGACTTTCTCTCCGGCGTTTTGTAAATCTTCGATATGATTCTCGCGGATGATCGTTTTGATGCCTTTGGCCTGGTAATAGCTCCATCGGTCGGAGGCTTGCATTTGTTCCATCATCGATTCGTGTTCATGATGGCCGGAGAGCATGCTGGTGATGGCCGCGAGGGCGGCGAGAATGGCCGCCGTGAGCGCGACGCCGGTGATCCATCGCTCGCGTGATTCGTGTGCGGCCTCGTGCGCCTGGTCGTGGGCATGTTCCGTGTGAGAGTCGAATTCTTCCATGGATGGGATGATATCGGATTGTGAAAAAGTTGCCAGACGCGAGCGTGTTGCCGCGCCTGCGAATGCGTTTCGCATTGAAGCCTATCGCTCCGCGTTGAGGCTAACCGGTCGCATTTCAAGAATTGAGCGGATTCTTCATGTTGCTGTAGCGCTCCAAAGTTTAGCGGCTCCGCTTGCGGGGCGTGAGTGGACCACGGAGATTCGCGTCACCCACATGAGAAATGCTCTACATGAGAAATGGTCCAAATAGGAAGACTTGCTGCAACCTCTCCGTTACAATCAATCTCAGCCATTGTGGGATTGACAAAAAACCTTAATGCGATCCAGCACTTCCATTACGCTTCTATTCGTCACGTCCTTCCTGGCCGTTTCTGGATTTGAAGCCTTCAATCATCGACGGCAAGATTATCTCCGACGGGCCGATCGCAATAACGATCCCTATTCCACGACCCAGCCATTTTATCATTCCGGAGGATACCCCTACTACTACGGCTCCCAATATCACCATTGGTGGTATTTCGGCTCCGGATGGCATAGCCACGGCGTCTATGGCTCAAGCTCCATCGGCCACGGCGCGCGCTCGGGAACCTCACGCGGCGGATTCGGATCGACCGGTCACGGACATGGATCGGGATCTTAAAACGACGGCCCAATCATGCAGCGAATCCGCACCATTCCCCGTCCCAACTGGCAAGCGACCGTCGAGTCGCTCGGCTTTCAATTCCACTCGCCCGGCGATAAGCCATACTGGGACGAATCGGCATATTACCAATTCACCTCCTTCGAAATCGATGGCATCGAAAAAGCGACCTACGAACTCGATAAAATGTGCCTGGCCGCGGTTCAGCGGGTCATCGACGGCCAGCTTTACGAACAATTTCAAATCCCGCCGCGCTGTATCCCCTGGATCGCGCGAAGCTGGGAGCGCGACGAACGGACCATCTACGGCCGATTCGATCTGGCCCTCGATCGTCACGGCATTCCCAAGCTGCTTGAATATAACGCCGACACGCCCACCTCGCTGCTCGAAGCGGCGGTTATCCAGTGGCAATGGATGAAGGAGACCCATCCGGATCTCGATCAGTTTAATTCCATCCACGAACGCCTGATCGAAGCGTGGGCGGCCGTCAAACCCACCCTTCATGGCGCCATCTATTTCACCTGCCTCAAAGATAATCTCGAAGATTTCATGACGATCGCCTACCTCCGCGATACCGCCATGCAGGCGGGGTTGGAGACGGCGCAGATCGCCCTGGAAGATATCGGCTGGAATTTTGAACGCCGACTTTTCGTCGATGAGCGGGAGTCGCACATCGCAGATTGCTTTAAGCTGTATCCGTGGGAATGGATGGTCCGCGAGCGGTTTGCCGAAATGCTGACGACCGACTCGACCCGCTGGCTCGAGGCGCCGTGGAAAATGATCCTGAGTAATAAGGCGATTCTGCCGGTGCTGTACGAAATGTTTCCGCAAAGCCCCTACCTGCTGGCGGCGAGCTTTGAGCAGCCGGCCGGGGATCATGTGCGCAAGCCCATTCTGTCGCGCGAAGGGGCGAATGTGCAGGTGGTGGTCGGCGGGAAAATGTATGCCCAGACCGAGGGGGATTACGGCGAGCCCTTTGTGTATCAGGCGTATCAGCCGGTTCGAGGGTTTGACGGAAATTATCCGGTGATCGGCAGTTGGATGGTCAACGGCTACGCCTGCGGAATCGGGATTCGCGAGGATCTTTCGCCGATCACGCAAAATACAAGCCGGTTTGTTCCGCATGTATTGACGGGATGAGATTCGATTCGGGAAGGAAAGGAAATATCATGATGTCGCTCGCTTATGGAACGTTTCACGAATTGGGAATGGACGTCGTTTCGACGCTGGTGTTCGGGATCGTCAGCATCATTCTGATGGTGCTGGGATTCAAGGCGTTCGATATGATTACGCCTGAATTGAACGTGGAAAAGGAACTGGCCGAAAAGCACAACATCGCCGTGGCGATTGTGATCGCGGCGGTGATTTTGGGGATCAGCGTCATCGTAGCGCACATCGTTTCGACGCCGAGTTTGCCGCCCGGGCCGTAGCGTCGGGAGTTGCCGGATGTTAGAAATGCTCTAAGGCTTGCCTGCCTTGGGGCTCTCGTCTGGACCGCCGATCGACGGGGCATGAAATGTGGCGCCTTTCTGCACCGCCCAAAGCGAATGCTGCGACGTGACGAACAGCGTTCCATTTGCGGCCACCGGCGTGCCGTAGCTGACGGAGCCAAGCGGCGAATCGCCCAAAAGCTTGGCCTCCTTTCCCGTCGCCAACACGACCAGGCCTTTCTTATTGCACACGAATACTTTTCCGTCGGCCACCAACGGCGTGCCCCACGTTTCCGAATGCGTGTCGTAAACCCAATACGGCTTCCCCGTCTTCACGTCCAGGCAATGCACGTGGCCGGGAAGATCGACGGCATACAACAGGCCATCGCTGATCGCCATGCTGCCGATCGCGCGCTCAAACCCGTCATAGCTCCAGACGCAGCCGCTCGTGGTGATGTCGCCGGTTTTCGTGGCGTCTATGCAACTGAGCATTCCGCGCCCGCGGCCGTGGGTGGGATCTTGGCCGATGGTCGTATAGACGCGGTTATCGTGAAACACCGGCGCCGAAATGATTTCGCTGGGGCCGAGGAAGGTTCCGTCGTTCTTATTCGTCGAGTATTTCTTGCGCTTGTCGCCAATGTAATAGTTGAACGGATTTTGTCCGTTGGGATGGCGATAGCTCTCCGGATCGCAGTCGTACTGCCAGACTTTCTTGAGATGAATCGGCTTGTCGGGAATTTCGGTCAGCGCCTCGAAGGCGTAACAGATTCCGTCGGCGCCGCCGAAAAAGACGAGCTTTTTGCCGTTCACTACGCCGATCGACGGGGGAGACCACAGGCAGTGCCACATGCGATGGCCAAGGCCTTCGGTATCGGTTGCGAGCAGTTTCCCGGTTAGCGTATCGAGGCAGATGAAACTTGGGGCGTCGGGGCGGAGGCACTTTTTGTGTTCGTGATCCACGCCATTGCCGCTTTCGATGTAAAGAAACCGGCCATCGACGATCGGCGAGCAACTGGTCAGATCGTGCGGGCAGATGCCGAGCTGGTCCACCAGATCGTAAATCCAGATGATGTCCGCGTCGCCCTTTCCGAGCTTGATCGGCGGATTACCGGCGCCGGCCATGTATTTGGCTTCGTCCTGGAAGGCGCCGTCGTTTCCATCGGCCAGGCCATTGGTGTCAAGGCACATGACTTCGCAGGCGCCGGTCATGAGATAGACACGGTTGCCGACGACCGCCGGGGAGGAACACGTGCCCATCCGCTGCTCGCCGTAGTGGGCGCCTTGCGGAAGGCGATCGCGCGTCCGCACGGGAACGGCCAGTCGCCACAACACGCGGCCGGTGGCTTCGTCGAGGCATTGGACCATGCCGCCGTGCGTGCGATGAAAGCGGGAATCGTCCTCGAGGGCGGCGTCGTCGGTGCCGACAAAAATCTTCCCGTCCGAGACGGTCGGATTGCCGCTGATGTAGTTGCCGAGCGTGGCCATCCAGCGCACGTTTTCGACGGCCGATCGCGCGACGAACGCCTCGGGAAGATTGGTTTCCGTCGACACCATATTGCGTCCGAGATCGCTCCCGCCCCATTGCGGCCAATCCGCGGCATCGGTTCGCTTTACTCCCAGCAAGGTCATCGCGACGAGCATCGGCAACAGGCATTTTCGCATTTTTGTCATGAAGGTATCCATTTACGGAACGGCGACCATTTCGCTCGTCTTAACTACACACGGAATGACCGGACGTGGGCGGGCGCCCGCGGATCGCCGTCGTCGATCGCCGAGGCGTGGCCTGATGACGCCGACGCCAAGGGCGCTTTCTCGCATGAATCATCGAGCGGTTTTGCGCATTTCCACGTAGAAGATCGGGACCCGTCGCTTCACGAATCGGCGCTCGTACGTGGTCATTTCGTTCGAGAAGTATCGAGCGCAAGTATGGGAGATCGCCGTCGGATCGTTCCAAAAGTCGGTCGATGCGATCGTCACCGCAAAGCGACTTCGAATGGGCTCGCTCTCGCTTAGCGCAAGCAGACGCCGATAGTATGCCGAATGATCTGTTTTGAATGCCATCACCGACGAGTGGTTCGCCAGGACGTGATGAATATCGATCAAGAATCCCTCGTCGATGAGATGGGATTGCGAGGGGGATTTGGTTTCGCCCGGCTCGGGGTGAAAGATCCATATTTCATCCACTTCGCCGCCCTCTAAAATGCGCGGGAGATCCTGCCCGCGAGCGCGCAAGAGCGCGACGTTGCGCAGGCCAAGCCGCGCGACGCGCTGGGCGCCGTCGTAGATGGCTTTGCACTTCCAGTCGAGCCCGATGAACGCCGCCCCTGGATACTTTACGGCGATCCCGCCAAGAAAAGCGGCGTCGAAGCAGCCGATTTCGAGGATGATTCGCCCGTCGAACGCCGGTCCGATTCGACGTGTGAAAAAATCGCGCCAAGCCCCGCGAAACTGAAATGCCAATTCCTCGGCGAAAGTGAATTCGGAAAACTCCGAAAGTTTGGGCGCGTAAACGCTGCGGGCAAGCGGCTTGGAAATCGGCGACGGTGTTGCCATGACGGGAACCAACTCCTCGGGTTTCCCCGGCCCGGACGCTTTATGCGACCACATTCAATCCAGCAGCATCGGGCGCTCGCGCCGCGCCCGGCGGGAGGATAACAATTCCACCAGAGCGTTGGCGACTAAAATCAGCGCCGCTCCCGCCGCCGCGCGTCGATCGATCAGATGGTGAACCGCGATCGCCGCATAAGAGGCCGCCACGATCGGCTCGATCAGATAGAGCAGCGCCGCCTGCGTCGGATCGAGCCGCGGCTGAAAATGCGTGAGCAATCCAAAGGCGGCGATCGTGGGGAAAACAGCCAGCAAAATCACGTTCACCCACACATCCCATCGCGATAAAATGTGCTCCATCATGGCGGGTCGAATGTTTTTCGCCCCGCCGGGGATCAAGCCGCAGATCAAAAAACATATCAGCCCGACGACGATAAACTGCCCCGCCGTCATGCGCCAGGGCGTGTCGTGCGCGGCGGCGGCGTTCACGGCCAAAATGTAAACCGAAAACGCCAACGCGCAGGCGAGTCCAAGGAATTCACCCTTCCCAAAGCCGCTCGGCGTGGCGCCTGTCATCAACCAGATGCCGGCCGTCGCCAGCGCCACCCCCATCCAAAGCAACGGGCGCGGTGGTTTTTTCATCGCGAACGTCAGCAGCAACGGAACAAAAAGGATCGTCAGGCTGGTGAGAAAGGCGCTGACCGCTTCGCTGGTGGAATCGAGTCCGATGTGCTGCAGGATCAATCCGAGCGCCAGGAGCGCGCCGACGCCGGCGGACCGCGCGGCGCCGCGCCGCGTCCATCCGCGCCGGGCCGCGGGGAAGAGCAGCAACCAGATAATCCCGCCGGCGGTAAATCGCCACGCAAGCAGAAATACCGGGCCGAAACTCGACCCGTCGGGCAGCGTCGCCGCTTTATGAACGGCGCTGGCGCCCGCCTTGGCCCAGGTAAAACCACAGCCCCAAAAGACGGTCGCCAGCAACAACGCGAGACTGGCCGTTCTCCGCACGGATGCGGGAACGGCCGCGGTCTTTAA
>DASZME010000086.1:0-258583 GCA_035551995.1 Tepidisphaeraceae bacterium | reverse complement strand
CCCCCCACGGCCGATGCGCGCATTGACGGCGTCGTCGAATTAACATTCGCCTTTGTTCTCATGACCTCCGCCGTGTCTCGTCCGCAATTGATCGTTTTCGATCGATCGCCGCATGTCTGTGAGTCTATTCTGTTTTTTAGCCGAAATCTCTGAACTGGCCTTCGCCACTCTCTTCTGCGATCCGATCTTCAAACAGAGCACGTTTCAAGTAGCCGTGGTTTTTTGACGTTTATTAATAGCGATTCCGCTTGCGGGGCGTGTGTTTGGCGCGCCACGTTCGCTGCACGAATACGACAACCGCTCTAACGCGAGCGACACATGCGTTGCCGCCAGCTGAGCTCGCGGCGAAAAACGTGATGGTCACGGCACACGAGATTTCAGGAATATTCGACCTGCGAATATGAACAGTAACAGTGTGGCGGATGGATAAAATAACGCCACTAACCGAGTCCATCTGTTGAGGCGCGTATGTTTCGCTTTAGCCGCAAAAAAAAGATTCACGTCGCCGCCGCCAATCGGCCGCCGCAAGCCATCGCCGCAGCGGTCGAACCGCTTGAGGCCCGGCAGATGCTATCGGCTGCGGTCGCGACCATGCATTATGATTCGACCATCGCGAGTTCCTCTCTCGCTTCTGATATTCAAGGATTCACCCCGAGTCAGATCGAGACGGCATACGGATTCAACTCGGTCGCCTTTTCAACCGGCGCGGCGACGGCCGCCAACGGGGCTGGGCAGACGATCGCAATCGTAGACGCCTATAACGACCCCAACATCGTGAGCGATCTGAACGTTTTCGACGCGCAATTTAGTTTGAGCGCTCCGCCAAGCTTCAAAGTCGTGAACGAAACCGGCGGCAGCGCCCTTCCGACTACGGATACGGGATGGGCCGGCGAAATATCGCTCGACGTGGAATGGGCGCACGCCATCGCCACCGGCGCCAATATCCTGCTGGTCGAAGCCAGCACCGAGAATACGAGCGATCTGATGGCGGCGGTGAACTATGCGCGCCATGCCGCCGGCGTTTCCGTCGTGTCGATGAGCTGGGGCGGCAGCGAGTTTACCGCCGGGTCCGGGAGCGGAACAAGTGAAAGCCAGACGACGCTCGACGCCGATTTCACCACCCCCGCCGGACATCAGGGCGTCACCTTCATCGCCGCCTCCGGCGACGACGGAAGCCAGCAAGGCGTCGAATGGCCCGCCAGCTCTCCCAATGTTCTCTCCGTCGGCGGCACGACGCTGACTACCGACAGCAGCGGAAACTATGTTAGCGAGTCCTCCTGGAGCGACACCACCGGCGGATATAGCACGATCGAAGCCGAGCCATCTTATCAAAAAGTCGTGCAAACCACCGGCCAGCGCAGCACCCCCGACGTCGCCTATGACGCCAGCACGACGACCGGTTTTGCCGTCTACGATTCCATCCCCGACGAAGGCTACGTCGGCTGGCAAGCGGTCGGCGGCACCAGCGCCGGCGCGCCGCAATGGGCTGCCCTGATCGCCATCGCCGACCAGGGGCGAGCGCTGGCTGCCGAGGCATCGCTCGACGGCGCGACGCAAACGCTCGAAATGCTGTACTCTCTATATAGCCCGGCTGGAACGACCGGATATACAGACTACACATCCGACTTCAACGACATCATCGACTCATCCTCCAACAGTGGCTATGGCGGCTATGGAGGCGGATACGGCGGGTATGGCCGCGATCCGTGGGGCGGCGGATTCGGCGGCCATGGTGGCCACGCCAGCACCTCCGCGACCGCCGGCTACGATACCGTCACGGGCCTGGGAACTCCCCGCGCCGCGGGAATCGTCGACGCCTTGGTTGGAACATCTTCCGCAGCCGGGTCAACAGGGTCGACTGGATCAACAGGTTCGACTGGATCAACAGGTTCAACTGGATCAACGGGTTCAACAGGTTCAACCGGATCTACAGGTTCGACAGGCTCCACGGGATCAACAGGATCTACAGGTTCGACAACAACGACGCCTCCCGTAGTGACGTTGCCGGCGTCTCCCATTAGCGCTACGTTTATCAGCGCGCCAAATTCGTCAGCCATCGCGGGAAGCGAGGGATCACTGCAACTGCTGCTCGGCAATACCGCCAGCACAAAGTACAACGGACCCGTGACGATCACATTGTACGCGTCAGCCGACAATTCGCTGTCGGACGATGACACCGCGATCGCGACGGTCTCGATCCCGAATCTCAACCTGCGCCCCGGCGCCTCAAAGAAAGAAACGATCAAGTTCATCTACTCAAGCGCGCTCAGCCCGGGCGACTACTACATTCTCGGCTCGGTCTCCACGAGCGCCGCGACGGCGCCGGTGGAAGCCGACGCCCTGTCCTCGGTGACGATCGCCGCGGCGACCGTGGACTTGGCTACCTCATTCGGCGGGAATTCCACCGTCACTGTCAACCCGGGTCATGGCGGCGTCGCCACCATTATCGTTCAAAATCTCGGGAACGTCACCGCTTCGGGCGTAGTGAGTTTGACCCTGTACGGCTCGGCCGGCCCCACGCTGGATTTTGGCGCCTTGACGCTCGCCAGCGTTCCCACGCACGCCGTCCAGATCAAGGCCGGGCATTCGATGACTTTCCGCGTCCGTTTCGTGGCCCCCACCGATCCCGCCGGAACTTACTACTTTATCGCGTCTACCAGTTCGAATACCGATCCCGGCGACGCGAATTCATCCAACGACATTGCTACCGCCATCACCGTTTCCCCGAGTTAGAGCAATTCTCGAGTAGCTTTAGCGTCTCTACGTCTAGAACTAAATAACCTTGCGGGATTAACCTTGCGGGATCACGCGCTTTTTTTTCATACTCTCGCCCGGTACTCCGGAAGAGGAAGGGGTGAGGGTTTCTTGGCAGGGCCGGATTTTGTCGTGATTTTCGTCTTTCCAAAAAACCCTCTCACCAACCCTCTCGCGGGTTACAGGGCGAGGGAGTAGAACACGTAATCGCACAAGATTTTTTAGGGGAAAAACCGCCGGCGGTATGTGGGTTACTTTCCAAAACCATGGTCGCGATGCCGCATTTTCTTGAAAAAAGCGCTCACATGAATCTTGCGGCCAATTTACATTCTTGCCGAAAATATTACTTTGCCGAGCCGGCGGTAATCGCCAGCAGAACCGGCACGCCCGCGCGGTCGGCGCCATACGTCAGATCGACGCTTGCGATTTCCGCGTCCGGCCTTGGATTGTTCCACTGCTTGATATACGCGACGGCGAAGAACGGCGTTCCCTCATAGGGATGCGCCCACGCGATCTGCGCGCCCGGCAATGATTTCGGTTCCTGCTGCCGATAGTTCTCCACGTCAATTTCCGAAAGAATCGGCGCCTCTGCGGTCTGCCCGTCCGAATAGTGAATTACATATTTTGCCATCTCCCATTTTTCCCCCTCCTTCAGATCGCGCGGGGTTCTGCGGTGATCGATCCGCGCCGCCTGCAAGAAAAACAGCGCGTCGGCTTTGCGATGAATCGCAATACCGCTCACCTCCTTCGGACAGTTATTCGGGACGCCATTGCCGCCGAGCATGATCGCGGTCGGAACCGGAGACGTGGCGAACTCGAAGATGTCAAACGGAACGCCGCCGAACGATTGTCTGCCGGTCGGAAGATCGGCAAACGTGAATTTCTTGTCGCCGAACCACCCTTTATCCGTTCGATATTGGTTGGCTTGCTTGCTGATGTCGATCGGCGCATAGGCGATCGGCGTGCCGACGATCACGCTGCGCCCGCCCGAAAACGGCGCCTTCAGATTGCGAAGAAGCGTGGAAAAAATCGACCGCTTCTTCAGCATGTTGACCGGCACTTCCTCGCTATCCTTAAACAGGAGATTGCAGAGAACAATGCCCCCCTTCCCGCGCGGGTACTCCATCATGGCGCCGACGTTCAGCATCGGACGGACGTTTTTGTAGAAGTCGGGCGGACGGCTCACTTTGAGCTTGATATTGTCGATGCCGATCAGCGGTTTCTTGTTGGGCGTTTCCCGCCAGCCCGCGATTTCAAGCGTGACTTGCGTCGCCTGCCGGGGAGGACTGACGGCGAAGGTTTGCGCTTCTCCGTTGGGAACGGTATCGAACGACGCCATCGTCTTCCTGTCGCCGTCGAAGATAAGGTTTACCTTGGTTTGCGGCCAATAGTTGGTGTTTCCGGTCCAGGTGAATTCCGTAAAAGTCTGCGGCTTGGGAAATTTGATCGGCACGTCCGACGGCGAACCATCCGCGGGAATCGGATAATTGATGATGAAGACCCACCCGTCGGCGTTCGTAAAGCCACTGACGATGTTGCTATAAGCGAAGAACGTACTCTCTCCGAACGGGGCGATTTCGTCATAGTCGACGACGTAGCTGAATTCATCCGAGACCGTGTAGTTTCCCTCGGCGAAAGGAAAGATTCTCTTTGATGTATACATCGTTACGTCGCCGGCGGGGATACCGGCGGTCAGAGGATTCCTCGCCGGCGGGAATGTAACGCGCTCGCGCTTGAACGGCCGGATCATATGATCGAAGCCGACGATCTTGTTGTAGCTTGCCAGCCCTTCGGGCGTCAGATCGTTAAATACGATCCAGCCACCGGCGCCCGTGAACGCCGACACCTTATCGAGATGGTCGGCGAGTTTGGCGAGATTGGCCGGCGTGGCTTGAACAATCGCGATCTTCTCGCTTGGCTCGCCGATGGCCTCAAGCGGGTCGGCCGACTTCCCGTATGTTAGGCCAATGGCGTCGGCGACTTTGAATAGCCGCGAATCCGGCGCGGCGGTGACGGTCGCGGGGCGGAACGTGAGCTTGTACCCGGCCCCATAGTTCAACAAGTTATCAAGAAGCGTCCGCGCGACGGCGTTGGTTGAAAGTTTCTCTTCGACCGGCAACTGGCAGAGCAACATCAAACCCTTCTCCACCGGCACTTCAATCAGCGCCGAGTTGCGGAGCAATTCGCCGCATTCTATCAGCGATTTGGCGCCGCGCGTCGGCTTTGCGTATGCGTCGCGGTAGACGATCTCGTCCTGGCCCCAAGTGAAAAAGTCCTTCGAGCGCAGACCCGAATGAGCCGGGTGGTCTTCATCCTCGACGAACGCGGTTCGCCCCGCGTTTGTCGCGGACTGAATTTCGGCGGGAATCGCCTGATACTCCAAAGGCTCCTTCTGTTCCAATACGATGACCGTTCGCCCCGCCGCCGCCCAGGCCGCAAACTGCGTGGATGTCCGCGAGGCTTTATCGACGGCATCCTTGCCGACAAGCAGAATCTTTCCTGATTCCGGAATCGTCTTGAGATCATGAATCGAAAGAAAACCGATATTCGATAGTTTGAGGAACGATTCGAGCGATCCCTCGGGGTCAAAGACGATCAGGTCCGTCCCCTTGGACCCTTGGATCGCCGCGCGTCTCGGCGCCGTCCCGGGCGCCGGGAGAACCGAAATCCCCTTTGTATCCTTGAAGACTTCTTCTCCTTTTACGGTGAGCGAAAGTATCCATTCACCTTCGATGCGCCGTTTTGCGACAGGCATCGGACATACAACCTCCAGCGTTTCGCGTCCGCCTGGAGTGACCTGATAAACGTGTTGATTTCGTTGCTCGGCCGGCGCGTTTTCGCCGGAGAATTTCAATGTCCACGTAAATGTGATTGGATCGTCGAATCGCGTGTCGTTAAAGATAGTCACCGTTCGCTTCGCTTGCTCAGCCGACCCGAACGTGAAATTCCACTCGCGACACAAAACCGCGCGCGGCGAAAAACCGATGTACTGGCTTTCGTCGGCGTCGGTGTTGTTCATCCAGAAATCCCATCCGCCATAGTCGGCCCAGCGGTATCCTTCCTGGAGAATGCGCGTCATCAGGCCAGCGGCGGGAAGCGAAGCGGCCTTGCCGGTCAGCGCGGCCTCTCCGCCGATATAAGACAGCTCGGGATGATTGCCCGCGATAAACCAGTCTTCGCCGGCGAAGCGCGGCCGTTTTTGATCCCACTCCCAGCGTCCGCGACCTCCGCCTTTCACGTTGGCGTCGTAGGCGAGCGCCGGATATTCCGGCATGGCGCCCGTTATGTAGTGATTGCCGCAGACAGGAAGGGTCTGCGCTTTACAAGCGGCGCCGCCGTCGCTCATGGTCGGGCGGGTGGGATCGACTTTCTGAACGGCCTGCGAAGTAAGCGTTTCCTCCCGCTCAAAGTTGTCCATCAAGCTACCATAGAGATTGATGCAATTGATGAAGAGCCATTCGTTCTCGATCGACCAGATCATCACGGAAGGATGGTTTCGCTCCCCTTTCACCTGGGCGACGACCTGATCCCGCCAGTTACGGATGAGATCCATCTTGATCTTCGGATCGCTGGAAATCTTGCGGAGATTCGGGTCTGGCTCGTCGGCGTGATAGCCGATGGCTTCGCCGTCAAGAATGCCGGATCGACGGACGACCACGCCGTTCTTGTCGAAGAAGTTGAGGGCGTTATCCGGCGACATGCCTTGCCATGTCGTTCCCCAGAAGCGCATCATCTGCTGGTGCGTTTTTCGCTGGAACGCGAGCCAGGAGCCGGAATCGCTCTGCGCGTGTTGATCGCACCATCCATGAAAGGGCACGCCGTTGAGCTTAAAATGAATGCCGTCGATGCTCCACTCGCGAAAGCCGAACGGAGTATCGGAAATATCGACCGGGGCGCCGTCGGCGGTAACCGTGGTGCGCAACCTGTACAGTTTGGGACTATCCGGCCACCACAGTTGCCCCTCGGCAAAATCCCGTGTGATCTCCACCGTTTTTTGCTCTCCCGCCGCCAGTGTATACGGCTCGGGTTTCATCACTGTCCCGATCATCTCCGGCTGCGGCCCCATCGGCCAGATCGCCACTTCACCCTTGGTGTCGTGCCCCGTGTCGTTGCGAATCGTCACCTCGACGGCAAGCTGTTTTTTCGCGACTGACGGCTTAACGAATACATCGCTCGCATACACACTCCCCGCCGCCACGAGCGTAGGCGTCTGAATGATCCCGCTCTGCGACTGACTCCAGATCGGATAAGCCAGTTCCTGAAATCCACTATGGAAAAAACTCTCCGGTAGATTGAACGTCTTTCGTAGTTTCATCGGATCGGCCGGATCGCGGCTGCGTCCGTACCATGCGTCTTTGATTCCCACCCAAATCTCGTTCACGCCCGGCCGCTTGATCGCCTTGGTGACGTCGATCTGCACGCGCGCCAGCGGATTTTTGTCAAAGCCGCAAAATACTCCGTTTACATAGACAGTCGTGTTCAAGTTGTTCTGCGGAAAGACGAGGAAGAACGACCGGCCTTGAATCTCTTTGGCGATGTTCACCCTGGTGCGGTACCAGAGCCGATGGGCAAAAAGCAGATCGGGCCGAAGCGTATTGCGATCGCCCGGCACTTCGACTGCGCTCCAATATGGATGCTCCGGAAAATCCTTGATCGGTTCAGCCACTTCCCCCGGCAATTGCTCGTCATTTCGGCACACTTCCCACAAGCCTGAAAGCTCGACCGAGCACCGTTCGTCCGGCGTCGTCGTAAACGGAAGCCGAAAGACATTCTTGGCGGCCGCTTCGTCCTTGGCGGTGCGATATTCCTCGTCCGGCTTAAATCTCGAATGCGGGTAAAAAGGTTTTGCCGAAAGGCAAATCGCGTCGATTCCAAATAGCACATGTTCATACTTGCCGAGTTTATTTTTCGTCTTGGCGATTCGGATCGTCAGATGATGATCCCCCTTGCGCACCGGCGCGTCGGCGAGCTTAAGCCACGCCGCTTCGCTGAAAAAATCCATTTCCATCAGGTCGGTGGTCAGCGTATCGTGCGTGACGGTTGACCATTGGCCGTCATCGAGTTTCCAGGCAAACGCCGATCGGGCGAATTCAAAGCCAAGCCGGACCCAAAGCTGATATTTTCCTTCGGCGGGAACGGCGAGCGTGTAGTCGAGGAGCGCCCCCTCGGCGGGAAGTTCCTTCTCGATTTTCCCCTCGTCCATCGTGACTTGCAACCAATGTCCGCCCGATAGCCAGTCTGGATGAGAACTGCTGGCGTTGGTCCATTTCACATTGGCGGAAGTGGGTTGCTCGCCCTCGACCCAAACATAGTCCGGCGCGGCGCTCGCGAAGGAAGCCGCGAGCAGTAAGCCGCAGATGACGGCAATGTATGAACAGTTCAGTCGATGCATAACAAGCTCCGAAAACACGGCCAAGGGGAAGCATATCGCCGCGAATGAAGACGGAAGGACTCGGCCCGGAAATCGAAGGACCCGAATTGCTTTCGATGGCGTTTCAGGTCGCTGCAGCATCTCCGTGTTTAGCGAGGCCGCTCGCGGGGCACGTTTCGCGACCGACGCTCATTACTCAACGCCGCAAATAGTTTATAATTCGATTGATCCGTCTCCGTCGGCTTTCATGCGTGGCAATACCACATGTGCCGAGCCTACTCGCGTGAGGGCGCCAGTTCAATCGCGGACCATTGCTGAACAATCGCATAAACCGCCGTCGCGAGATTTCGGGCGGCGAAGTTGGACGACTTGCCGAGTCGAATTAAACCGGGAATGAGCGTGGGGCGTCGAAGAAGGGTTAAGGCAAGCGACATCGGCCGAGGCTTTCCGAACGCATCGACCATCTTCAGGATCGCGGGGTTAAGCGATTCATCGGCGGCGTCGGAAATGGCGCGGATCGACACGAACGGCACGTTCATTTCCGTCGCCGCCGCACGGGCGATGGCGCTTTCCATATCCACCGCCAACGCTCCGGTTTGCTCGAAGAGGGCACGTTTTTGCGCGGGCGTTGCGATGACCGTCGGCGAGGCGACGATTTTGCCGGCGCGAAATTGGGTAAGCGGATGGTAATCCGCCGGGCAGTCATCAAGCACCACATCGCCTACCCGTAGCGACGGGTCCAGGGCGCCAGCCAGTCCCGCCATGATGATGCCGTGCGGCGGATTGCGGCTGCGTTCAGCCGGCATATGCGTTGCGCCGATGCCGACGAGACGAATTTCGACGATTGTCGCTACATTGGCGGAGCGCGCCGGTTTGCCCGGTTTGGGAGCGGGAAGACCCCACGCGGTTGCGATCGCCCTGCCTTCGAGGGCCACCGCCGTCAAAATGACCAAACGTCGCCTCACCACGCGAGGGGCATTGTACCGATAATAAGTGTGGTTGCGACGGAAGAAACGCGGTATATGCGTTAAGTGTCGACGCGGGCATGCTTTCAGCGTGTTCGCGCCCCCAAAGCCCCGGTACGGCGTGCCGGGGCTTCGCGCGGGTTTGTACCGGACTTGAGTGGGGATTCGCATTGCGGATTGGAATAATACCGCGCGTTGGTTATGCTGGTTGGATTAACGGGTGATCGAAAAAACCCAAGGGAACGTGTTTTATGGGTGTGCCAGTTTCGCAAATGTGGACGGTGGCGACGTATGTCATCAAGCAAAAGCTTTCGGGACGCAAACGCTATCCGCTTGTATTGATGCTTGAACCGCTTTTTCGTTGCAATCTCGCGTGTGCCGGGTGCGGGAAGATTCAATATCCGCCGCACGTTCTTAAGAAGCAGCTTACGCCGGAACAATGTTTCGCGGCCGTTGACGAGTGCGGCGCCCCCATGGTCAGCATCCCCGGCGGCGAACCGTTGCTGCATCCGAATATCAAGGAGATCGTCCAAGGCCTTGTCGCCCGAAAAAAGTATATCTACCTCTGCACCAACGCGCTGCTGCTGAAGGAAAAGATCGATCTGTTTAAGCCCAGCAAATATCTCACCTTCAGCGTCCACATGGACGGCCAAAAAGACCACCATGATTTTGCCGTCTGTCGCGACGGCACGTTTGAAACCGCGGTCGAAGGCATTCGCGAAGCCGTCAAGCGCGGCTTCCGCGTCACCACCAACACCACCCTTTTTGACGGCGCCGACCCGGTGAGCGTCCGCGCGTTTTTCGACGAGATGATGGACCTTGGCGTGGAAGGCATGATGCTTTCGCCCGGCTACAGCTACGATAAGGCGCCGGACCAGCAGCATTTTCTTCCCCGCGACAAGACCCGCGAGCTTTTCCGCAACATCCTGAGCAATCGCAACGGCAAATGGCACTTCAATCAAAGCCCGTTGTTCCTGGAATTTCTGATGGGCAAGCAGCAATATAAGTGCACGCCATGGGGAATGCCGACCTACAACATTTTCGGATGGCAAAAGCCCTGCTATCTCCTATCCGACGGCTACGTCGATCGCTTCAGCGAACTGATCGAAACCACCGAGTGGGAACGGTACGGCACCGAGTCCGGCAACCCCAAGTGCCGCAACTGCATGGTGCACAGCGGCTATGAAGCCAGTGCCGTCAACGACACCTTCTCACTCACTGGGATATTCCGCGCCGCCCGCGCGACGGTGTTAGGCGGAACGTATAAAAATGCCGACGCCGCCAAAGCGGTAGCGAACACGCCGCGCCGGCATCCGGGGCAGTTGGTGCCGTTAAACGTCAAGGCGGCAAAAAAAGAACCCGAGTTCCAGAATGCGTGACGGGCGGAGTTTCGAAACGTAAGTTCCGTGGATGGCACTCCGAATTTTTTCGATAGCGGCTTGGAAACTCGCGGCTCTGATTTGGTCGCGCGGACCTGACGCGGTCGCCGCCGCGGCTTGCGCCCTCGGCTATCAAAGTACCAGCACGTGGCGATTTTTCGTGAACAATCATTGCCGAGAGGGTTAACTCAGATGCCGCAAGAAACCAAAGCCCGTCCGTATGACGCCGAGCAATCCGCCGCGAATGGAGTTGGGGTTATCCACGAAAACCTCGAAGGATGGATCCCATCTCTGGCCACCGGCGACGAAATTCGCGCCGCCTTCGAAAAAGCGTTTGACTATCGCGGCGACGTCACGCTCACGCTCAAGGATGGCCGCGTGATCGAAGGTTACATTTTCGATCGCCGTAGCGATGGTCACACGCTCGGCGACTGTATCGTGCGGCTGTTTCCCAAGAACGAAGAGCAGAAAATTTCGGTTCCCTACGATCAGGTCGCTCGCGTTGAATTCACCGGCCGTGACACGGCGGCGGGTAAGAGTTTCGAGACGTGGGTAAAAAAATACGCCGAGAAAAAAGCGGCGGGCGAAAAAAATATCGGGCTGGAGGCGGAAAAGCTGGACTAGGATTCACTTCCCTCCGAAGCCCATCCTCCTCAAAAACACGCTACTACATAGTGACGCTTCCAAATCAGGGTAAACCCCGCTGACTTCCCAAAATCATTGTGTGACGATGCACTACCCGCGTATTAGCGGCCCCGCTTGCGGGACGTGTTTCACGATCGAAGCTCGCTGCACCAGCACAAGAAACGCTAATTCCATTCGATTTCACTTTACCTGAACGTCCGTTTCCCACCCAAGCATATGGCCGCCTGAATCCCGCCAAACCAGCAACACCGGCAAAAAATTCGACGCCGGCTTTTGATCGCTCGCCATGTCGATTTTCATGGTGATGTCCGTCGCGTCGTTCTCGGTTTTCTTGACGACGATATGATTGACCGTCACGGCTTCGTCAGCGCCCGGGAAAAGCTGAATTGAGGTCACCGGATTTTTCCAATGCACCGTCAAGGTTTCGACGTGCGTGGCGGCGTCCACCTTTCGCTGGATGGATCCGACGTCGGCCGGGCGTGCCGATTTGGCCGCGACGGTCGTTGCGTATCGCTTGAAATCTTCGACGTTGGCCGGACCGGTGTGGTCTTCCGCTTTCATCGCCAAGGCGAGCGACGCCTTGCCGGGGATGCACGCTTCCTTGCAGGCTAACCAGTTGATCGACGCTTCGAAAGTCACCGGCATGCCGATACGAATGTCCATTGACGGCGTAACGCGAGCCGTGAACAGCGCCTCTCGATCGTATCCATACGTCGTCTCCTTTCCCTGCCGAAAGGCGCGCGGAATCGGAAACGGATCGGGCGTGATCACAAACCCCTCCGGCGCGTTGAACTTCACGACCGTCGGCGCCCCGCTGTCGCCGGGATTGGTCCAGTAGACGTGCCATCCGGGATCGATTTCCAGAAGCACGCCGATCGTGAAAGGACGGCCGGCGCGAACGTGCGACGCGTCGGATATCAACGAAGCTTTAACGGGATTGTCGCCGGCGGCGGGTCCGGCGGCCCGCGCAGCCGATAGAGCGATCAGCGACGAAACAACAAACGCCAGGAAGCTGCGGTTCATGCGATTTCCTTTTGACTGCAAACCTGCATCTATCCGAATTTCTTCGACAGGAACGCGAAACTTTTTTCGGCGGCTTCCCGCGGATTTTCGGTGTGCGTATAAAGTTCTACCGTCAGAAACCGATCATATTGAATTTTCTCCAACGCCAATTTCAGCGAATCCCAATCCAGCGTGCCCTCGCCTGGAATCATGTGGTAGTGCTTTCGGCCCGGCAGGTCCTCGACGTGCATGTTCCAGATGCGACCGTTCACCATCGCGACCACTTCAGAAATCGATTCGCCGATCACGACGCTGTGGCCGATGTCGAGGTTGGCGCCAAAACGGGAGTGGCCGAGGCGGTCGATCCAGTCGCGAAGCTCGGCGATGTATTCCAGGAACAGGCCGGGCTCGCATTCGACGCCGACGTCGATTCCCAGTTTGTCGGCATGGTCAAGAATGGGACGCATCGACTCGGCGAATTGGACGGCGGCTTTGTCAGGAGGCATGCCGCCAAGGGTTCGGCCGCTGGTAATGCTGATGTTCCGGGCGCCGATCCGCTTTGCGAAATCGAGCGTGGTCATGATCATCGCCGACCGGTCGGCTCGATACCTGGCGATCGGGCTGATGAGGCTTGGCTCAAAGTACGGCTCCGGCGGGGCGTGTTTCCAGTAGCCAAACGAACAATTGCAATTGACGTTGCTGACGGACAGGCCGGTTGTTTCGAGTGCTTTAACGACGCTGGCCGTCAATTGCGCGGTGATGAGCGGGGGATAGGCATGTGGCACGTCCGCGAGAATTTCGACGCCCGCAAACCCGGCGTGCTTGATGTCGTGCAGGGCCTCGAGGAGCGGAAACCGCGTGTAGGCGTTGGTTGAGAATGCGAGTTTCATCGCCGGAAAGTCTCGCGAAGGCCGCCGTCGAACGCAAGCGACGGATATGGACCGTGAGTAACGTAGCTTGATACTATATTACATAGTGATACAATATCGCAAGTGAAGTGGACGCTCAGCCAGATGCCGACGTTCGGCAATCGGTGGCGAGCCGAGAAATTGACCGACGAGGACTTGCAGGCGTTGGAATCGGCGATTATGCGCGATCCTTCCGCGCACGGCGTCATGCGCGGGACGGGCGGGCTGCGAAAAATTCGCTTCGCTCCTCCTTCTCGCGATAAAGGGAAAAGTGGGTCGATGCGCGTTGGATTCGCTCAGTTTCCCGACTACGAATTGACTCTGCTGGCGACGCTGTATCTGAAGAAGAATGAGGAAAATCTCGATGCCGCTACATGCAGCGGCATCAAAGCAGTGCTGAACCGAATCCGTGAGATCCTCGGAGCCGGAGGATAACCATGAAAAACAGGACGAAGAAACAGAGACGTGCTCCCAAGACAAGCGCGACTGCGCAAGCCACCGGAGCGGCGATTCTTGCCGACCTGACCGAGTTTGCCGACGCTTTGGAAGCCGGCGTTGCGCTCGGCTTGAAATACACCATACGCCGCGTGGAGGTTCCCGATCCACCGGCCAATTACACCGCCCAGGCCGTGCGCGCCACGCGCGACAGGATCGGCGTAAGTCAATCCGTATTTGCCCACCTATTGGGTGTCTCGACCGTCCTGATACAAGCCTGGGAGCAGGGCAACCGAGTCCCCGCAGCGTGGGGGCGGCGCCTGCTCGACGAGGTTAATCATGACCCAAAACGCTGGCGCGGGATGGTACGAAAAGCCTCGTAAAAATGCACTGCTCGGCAATATGAATGAGTGCCAATTTTTGCCGACATCGCCGGCGCGAACAGTCGCGGATTCTCACGGATGCTCCTGCGGTGCTATCGGGCGAACGCCGCGCGGTATTTCTCGATCATTTCCGCCAGCCGGTCGGCGGGCTGGATGGCGTAAAACATCTCGCGGTCGAAGATCGCCTTTTCCTGCTTTTCGCGATTTTTTGCCTGGTCGTAGCTGTCGGACCATCGCCGATAGATGTCGCTTTTGCGGGCGGCGAATAATTTCTCGTGCATTTCCGTGAAGAGGGCCGAGCGTTCCATCGAATGACGCGGGGCCGACGCGATGGCGTTGACGTATTGCGATTTGGTCTGGCCGAGAACCGCATGCTTCAGGCGATGACCGTCTTCGGCCAGACAGCGAATACAGATGTGCCGCTGGCCGATGGCGCCGGGGAAATAGAGCGTCGCGGTGGTGATGGAAAAACGCGGCGGGTCAAGCTGGAAATGGCGGGCGATGAGCTTGTCGAGCACCTGATCGTACTGGCCCCCGCCGATGCCGTGCACGAACTGATCGGCGGCGAGAAGCCGCAACACCGCCGTCAGCGTCAGGGCGCGCGGAGCGAGGCGAACGCCGTTGCGGCGGAGGAAAAGCAAAAGCGCCCCCGCGGCCGACCATCCGTCGGCGGCGGGGTCGAATCGGAAGCGCTCGCCGTTGCGCAAGACCAGAACCAGGGCGCCATCTTCGCGCGCCACGGCGGCGCGGGAACGGGAGCCGGCGCTCAGGTCATCGAGCCAGAACGGCGCTTCGCAGCCTTCGGGCAGGCACTTGAGATTCGGCATCGGCCGGCCGGGCGTGCGGATCTTATTTTCCCGCCGGTATTCTTCCAGCGAAGCGTTGTAGTCGGCGGCGAATAAATCCGCCCGCGCCAGGATGTGGTGCACGAACAGCAGGTAAGGCTCGGAAAAACAAATCGGCGATACCAGGCGGGAGTCATAATGCAGGCCCAGCGTCGCGTCGAGGTCGTGAACGGCGCCGGACAAAGCGGCGGGAAGATTGGCCGACGTGCCGGCCGAGCGTCGCATCGAATCGAGAAATGGAGGGACGACCGGCTTGAAATGCCACGCGCGGGCGGCGGCGTCGAAAACATTGGCCACTTCCGCCAGGTGCGCGGGGGTCGGCGCGGGGACTAAACCGCTCCACTCTTCTTTCAGCCGATCGGAATCGGTCAGCGCGACCGATCCGCCGGGCCAGCGCAGTTGAAGGTGCTTGGGTTCGTCGGTATCGACGGCAAAGTGAATCGCCCGTCCGCCCAACCGATGGGCCGCGATTTTGATGAACGCATTTTTCACCCAGACGCCGGGATGATGAAGCTCCGCCTGATGGCCGGTGGCGATCAGCGGGCGATCCTCTTCGCCGTGGCCAAGCCATTGGCGGAGGCGGGTTCTCACTTGCGGCAGCGGGACGTTTTGAAGTTTTACGGTATCGGCGGAAGTGAGCCGGGCGTGATTGTCGATCGCATCGGCCGACACCTGCGCCGGCGAAGGCCAGATCAGGACGTGGCCGTCCTCCGTGGGAGCTTTCCAGCGGTCGTAGCGCGGAGGGGATGCGGTTGGAGTCATGGGCTGGAATTTGAAGTCAAAGACGCCGCCGACTTATTTTCCACAGCAGCAGGATTCCACCTCGACGACCGGCTCGCCTCTGGTCGGCTCAAGCGGATCGGCGTTTAGCCGCCGCATTTCGGACTTAAGCACGTCAAGATAATGACGCAGCCGATTTCCCGCGTCGTCAAGGTTGCCGCCGAAATGGCGAGTCGGGTCATTATAGATCAGCCGAACGGGGATTTCAGTCAGACGAAAGCCCGCCGACCAGATTTGCGGCCAAAGTTGAAGTGGGAAAGCGTAGCCGGTTTCCGTGAGACGCAGATGGCGCATGGCGCTGACGCGATGCGCCTTGTAGCCGCAGAAAGCGTCGGTGATGCCGAGATCGAACAAATCGTTGAGCATCTCCGTGATGGTGGCGTTGATGCTCTGGCGATCGCCGGGGGGCAGGTCGTCGTCGCCGCGCGGCGAGAGGTAGCGCGAGCCGCTAATCAGATCCCATTTGTCGGTTTCGATCGCCTCGATAAATGACGGGATTCGCTCAGGCTCATGCTGCTCGTCGCAGTCCATGGTGATCACCCAGTCATACGCGTGAGCGTCGGCGTAGGCGAAGGCGTCGATCAGGCTCTTGCCGTACCCGCGATTAATGGGATGTCGAATGACCTTCACGTCCGCTCGACGAGCCAAAAGCTCCGGCGTCGCATCGGTACTGCCGTCGTCGATCACCAGCAGATCGTCGTGAAATTTCTTGATTTTATCGATGACGCGATCGACGTATTTTTCCTCGTTATGGATCGGTATTGCGATAAGCAGTCTCACGCGATTCTCCCAGTCGAAAACGGCCCAAGATCCGGCCCAGCGAGCGATCGCGGCCGAGCGAACTACGGTATACAAACGCCGCTCCACCGAGGGCAGTGATACTAGAACTCAGCCGAAACTGGGTCAACCGGGAACTTTGACCGGTGACGCGCGACGGCCGGCGCTTGCCCACATCGCTCGGACCGGCGATAACCGCGACCCAAGGAGTCCAATAACGCGATGCCGTCCAAGGTTCATATTGAAATTCTGTGGCAAAACGATGATGCGGTGGCTGTATCCAAGCCGGCGGGACTGGCGACGATCCCCGGGCGCGACGAGCCGGAAAGCGTGCTGCACACGTTGGCGGCCCAGATCGGCATCCCCGCCGGCGGCACGGCCGACCCGCGCCTCCGCGTGGTGCATCGCCTAGACAAGCAAACCAGCGGCGTATTGCTTTTCGCCAAGCACGCGCAGGCTCAGCGCCATCTTTCGCACCAATTTCAGAACAACACGATCAGCAAGGAATATCTCGCGCTGGTCAGCGGGCGACCCAGCGGCGACGAAGGAGAGATCGACGAGCCGCTTGGCCGTCATCCAAGCGCGTCGACCAAAATGGCGATCGCCAAGCATGGCGGGCGCCCCGCCCGCACGGGCTGGAAAGTGGAGGAAGTCTTCCGGCAATTTACGCTCCTCCGCGTTTTTCCCAGGACGGGAAAAACCCACCAAATCCGAGTCCATCTGGAATCGATCGGACTGCCATTGGCGATCGACGCGCTTTACAACGCAACGCCGCCCGGCAAGCCCACCGGGCTTTTTCTCAGTCAATTCAAGCAGGCCTACCGACCCACGCGCGGGGAAGAAGAACGGCCATTGATCGATCGATTGACGCTGCACGCGGAAAAACTGATTTTTTTGGATTTACAGGGACAGACGGTGGAGGTGAAATGTCCGCCGCCAAAGGATTTTCGGGCGATTCTCAATCAGATGAGGCGTTGGGGACAATAAACGATCGCGGCAAACGATCTCGGTTGCCCAAGGCCGGTTCTCAATAAAAGAGCGGCAGAGCCGACTCCGCGAGTTTTCCCGTCGCCGATCCAGGAGCGACGCCGGTGTTACAAGTAAACGAAGCGTCCCAAGTGGATTTTTGTTACGGGGATATGATGTGTTTCCCAAGCGTTTCAATCCGCCCGATCCGCGCCGCCGGGGAGGGCGCCGGCCTGGCTTTACGCTAGTCGAGCTGTTGACGTCTATCGGCATCATCGCGGTTTTGGTCGCGCTTCTTTTTCCGCTGATCGCCAAGGCGCGGGCCGCGGCACGCGAGGCCGTCTGTCAGAGCAATCTGCGGCAGTTGATGGTGGCGTTTCAAGCATTCGCCCACGATCACGACGACCAGCTTCCCGGCGGATTTTGGGATCTGAAAGCGAAAACCGATCCGAATCCCGACCACTGGGATTGGCTCCGCGGAAACGCGACGCAATGGTCCAGCGCTCCCGCCGGGGGAACCTTGTTTAACTATGTCGGCCGCACGTTCGGCGTGTACCGCTGCCCCGGTTCGGAACTCAACGCTCGCGCGGCCTCCACCAGTATCGGCCCCGGTTTCGGCAGCAATGGGTTGTACGATTATGTTTCCATGCTCGACTTCACCGGCGCGCGCTTATCGAACGTGCACCCGAGCAGCCAATTGACCTACCCCGACGGCCACGTCGAGACCCTGCCGACGCCGATCATTCTTGAAGGCGATCCAAAACTGCTTAACGGCCTGATGCAAAGCTGGCACGCCGGCGCCGACTCGATGGCTCGCAACCACCGCGGAGGCGCCTATTACGCCTCGATCGACGGCAGCGTCCAATGGATCAACGAACCACCCGGCGGGTGCTCGATGTGGCAGTCCCAGAGCGCCACCGGCAGGTGGCGCTCGCTGGGCAATTACCCCATGTACTGGAATCAGTGGAATCGCCAGTGAGGCCGCACGTCGAATTGCGAGGCAAGTCATCAGACATTTGCCGGCGTTGCTCGATCGCTACATCATCGCTTACAAACACGACTTCAAAAATCGTCGCGACGCCGTCGCGGCCGTTCCTGCGGCAATTCAACCCGAGGTCGTAGCCGCTAGCGCGTTTCCTGTTGGCGGCGCGAGCATCGATCGCGAACACGCCCCGCAAGCGGGTCCGCTATTAAGCGCAAGAGCGCGACAGCAACTGAAATTTCTCTAATTCTAATATTCTTTGCGAGGAATCCCGTGACGAATGAACGCGCCGAAGAATCCACCCGACGTTGGCTGAACCGCACCGTGCTGGGGATCGGGCTGGCCAGTCTCTGTTCCGACGTCGGACACGAAATGGCCACAGCGGCGATGCCCGCATTGCTGGCGACGCTGGGCGTCAGCTCCGTTGTTCTGGGGCTGATCGAAGGATCAGCCGACGGTCTGTCGAGCTTCGCCAAGCTGTTTTCCGGGCTGTATAGCGATAAGCTTCGCAAGCGCAAGCCGCTGGCGGTGGCTGGATATTTCGTCACGGCGGCGGGAATGGCCAGCTTCGCGCTGGCCACGCAATGGTGGCATGTACTGCTGGGGCGCGTATTCGGGTGGCTGGGGCGCGGGGTTCGTTCGCCGGTGCGCAACGTCCTGCTGACTGAAGCCACCACCCCCGAGACACATGGCCGGGCATTTGGGCTCGAACGCGCCATGGACAGTGCCGGCGCCGTTCTGGGTCCGTGTGCGGCTCTGTTGCTGCTTGGCGTTCTAGGCACGGCGCACTTTCGCTGGCTCTTCGCTTTCACGCTGATTCCGGGCGCGCTGGCGGCGCTGTGCATTCTGATTCTGGTGAAGGAAAAGCCGCATGAGCCTCACCATACGGCCGGGTTTGCGTCGGCCGTGAAGAGCCTGCCGACGCCGTTTTATCGCTACCTCGTCGGCATCGGCGTGGCCGGGATCGGCGACTTCTCTAAAACATTCCTGATCCTCTGGGCGACGGAGGCGTGGGCCCCGCGCTTTGGAATCCAGAGGGCGGCCGAATACGCGATGGCGTTTTATGTCGGGTACAACATCGTCTATACGTTCTCATGTTATGTCAGCGGAAATCTGGCCGATCGGTTTCCGAAAAACCGCGTGCTCGCCGCCGGATATGCACTGGCCGTTATTCCCGCCGTCGCGTTGATCTGGCCGTCGGTCTCGCTCCTGAAATTCGCCATCGTGTTTGGTTTCTCCGGTGTTTACATGGGTGTGTGGGAGACCGTGGAAAATTCGACGGCGGCGACGGTTCTGCCGAAAACCGTTCGCGGCGTCGGGTTTGGCGTCCTCGCCACGGTTCAGGGACTCGGCGATCTGGTATCGAGCATCGCCGTCGGATGTCTCTGGGCGCTGCATCCAACGTGGGCGATGGGTTTTGTCGTCGTCACCGCGCTCGTCGGCGCGGGCGTTATCGCCGCCACGCCCGCGGGAATCCCACAATCGGACGCATCGCCGATATCCGCCGAGGGTTTTGAAGAGAGCGACAACGGCCATTGACGGGCCGGCAAGATGGCGCCGCGTTGGCGAACGAGGTATGCCTATTCGACGGTGACCTGCGTGGCGCGGGCATGCGGCTCGATCTTCGTTTCGCCGCCGGTGTGGGTTTTCACTTTTCCCAGGATCTGCGCGGTCGCCTCGATGTAAAGACGTCCGCCGAGGTTGGTTACGTCGCCGCCGACGGTTCCTCCGAGAATGACTTTGGTTTTGGGTTTGACGACGACATTGCCGCTGATGTTTCCCAGGACATGAACGCGGCCGCCCGCCTCGACCTCAAGATCGCCGTAGATGGCGCCGCGCATATAAAACTTTGATCCGTTTAGACATGTGACGGTGCCGGCGACCGAGCCCCAGAGGGTGTAAGGTTCGTTGATCGTGATGTTGCCGGCCAGACTGCCCCGTTCTTCGCGCATGATTCGACTACCTGGTTAGATGCCTGTCGTACTTTCGGATGTTGGAACCGTCGGATTCAGTTTAATCCGATCATAATAGTCCTGGTTCTGGTCTTTGTGGCGACGGGATCGCTCGCCGTTCAGGCGCCGGTTGGCGTCATTTCCATGGGAAGCTCGGCCTCGCCGAGGGCAAAGCGCAATCCGCGGCTACTTCGTCCCTGCACGATCAACAGCAGGATCAACTCGATAATCGGCACGCCGACAAATCGGCCCCATCCCAAGATCGCCGCCGGTTTGAGCGGAGAACTCGCAAAGGAATAGTTGCGGCGCAGCTCCGGGAAGGTGTAGAGGACGCCGGGGATGCGAACATCGGGCGCTTCCTCGACCACCAATGCCTGTTCGCTCGGCCGCGTGGTCGCCAGGGAGTCGCTCATCGGCGCCGCCATGGCATGAACATGGCTGTTGAGAAGCGATTGCCAGGGAAACAGCAGGACCAGAAAGACGATCGACCAGCAAAACGCGCTGGTCACATGCGAAACGCCAACCAATCTTCCAACGAGCATAATGGTGATCACCAGCAGCAATATCACCGGCAGCACCATCGAGAAGAGCACCCCCAGAAAATCAGTTCCCGCGATCACTTGTTCGAGCAGCGGCGACCAGACTCCCCCGGCATTGCGTTCCAGTAATGTGGCACTGGAGGTATTGACGTCAGACGTGGTCGTCACCTCGGCGTGAATTTTCACGTTCGGCACATACCTCACCACGAAAAAAACGCCCATCTGGATCAGGAGGATGAGCGCCAAAAGCAAGAACAATGTGTTTTTCGCCCGTCGAGCCACGAGCATGGCGTCGGCATAGTCGGCGGCAACCGCCTGCGTCATCGGTACACGAGTCATCGCGAGCCTTCCTTCCAATAGCGTGACGGCCCCTTGCCGTCACACGCCAGCTAGTCGTAACGCAAACCCCGCGATTGAGCAACGGGAAAGCCGCGATCCGACGCTCGAGCGCCGCGTCAAAACGGCTTGCCGAAGATTCGATCGATCCACTTCTATTCTCACGCCTGCGGCGGCCTGTTACACTCCGTCCGCGGCGACGCGCGAGGGAACGGGCGTTCCATGCGTCGCATTACTTAAGGGCAGTGCAAGCGAAATACACGATGGATCGCTCCGCTAGCCATTGCAGGCGTCAGTGCTATGAAAGAACGTCTCACCCTTGAATTCGACGGCGGAAGCCGCGGGAATCCCGGCCCGGCGGGTATCGGCGTGGTCATTCGCGCCCAGGACGGCGTCCCCGTCTACACGCTTGGCCGTTGCATCGGTCGGGCGACCAACAACGTCGCCGAATATCGCGCTATGATCACCGCGATGGAAAAAGCGCTGGAGCTTGGCGCCGCCCGAGTCCTCATCCGCGGCGACAGTGAACTGATCATCAAACAGATGCGCGGGGAGTATCGCGTCAAGCATCCGGACATGCGGGCGCTTTACGATCAAGCGCAGGATCTTATCCGCCGATTCGACGAGGCGAAAATCGAGCATAACCTCCGCGACAAGAATGAGCTGGCCGATAAGCTCGTAAACTTATCGCTCGATCGAAAGTGTGACATCACCGACGTGGACGCCGTCGAAACGCGCTCGTCGCCGCTCGACGAACCGGCGCCGGTCGCGCCAAAGCCAGGCGATCGTTTTGCGTGCGGGCGATGCGGATGCGTGATCGAGGTGAACAAGCCGTCAGGCATTCGGCCGCACCAGCTTAAACCGTTTGGATGCCAGTGTGGGGCGAAAATGGATCCGGTATAGGCTGTGTCATTGAACCGCGGTTGTATAAATCGACGAACCACTCCGCCCTTGAGATCATGATCGACCCTCTTCGAATAGGCGTTATCGGCTGCGGCGCCATCAGCGGCGCGTACCTCGCGGCAGCCAAGAAATTTCCGATCCTTCGCATCCTCGCCGTGGCCGACATCAACGGCGCCGCGGCCGAGGCCAAAGCGAACGAATTTAACGTCTCGCGCGTCTGCTCGGTTTGCGAACTGCTGGCCGATCCGTCGGTGGAACTGGTGTTGAACCTTACCGTGCCGGGCGCCCACGCATCGATCGCTTTGGACGCGATCGCCGCGGGAAAACATACTTACAGCGAAAAGCCGCTCGGCGTCAGCCGGGACGAAGGGCGAAAAATTTTGCGCGCCGCGACGGAAAAAGGCGTTCGAGTCGGATGCGCCCCCGATACGTTCCTCGGCGCCGGCATGCAAACCGCCCGCAAGATCATTGACGACGGCGTCATCGGGCGGCCAGTCGCCTTTACCGCATTCATGATGAACCGCGGCCACGAGACCTGGCATCCCAATCCCGATTTCTACTATCAGCCGGGCGGCGGCCCGATGTTCGACATGGGGCCGTATTACCTGACGGCATTGCTCTTTTTACTCGGGCCCATTCGCCGGATTCAGGGGATGGCGTCAATCGCCGTCCCGCGACGGACGATTACCAGTCAGCCCAGGGCCGGAACCGCGATTACCGTGCGAACTCCCGATCATGTGGTGGGAAACGTCGAATTCGTCGGCGGCGCCGTCGGGACCCTCATTCAGTCCTTTGCGACCTGGCATCCGGCCGTGGACGAAAAGCAGCCGATCGAGATCTTCGGAACCGACGGCGCCATGAGGGCGCCAGATCCCAATCGATTCGATCTGCCCGTCTCGATCCGTCTTGCCCACGACCCGGCCTGGCAAGAGGCGCCGCATGCTTTTGTGCAAGGATACGATCGATCCGTGGGTCTGGCCGACATGGCTTACGCGATCCGATCCGGCCGCAAACACCGCTGTAACGGCGAACTGGCGTTTGCCGCTCTTGACGCAATGCAGGGTTTCTTCGATTCGTCGGCGGGCGGTCACGACTATCGGCCCGCGGCGCCATTCGAACGCCCCGCTCCGATGCCGGCCCATCTGCCGTTCGGAACGCTCGATTCTTGAGAAAGTTCGCAAATCCGAACTGTTCGCGTGATGCCACACCAGCACTCCGGTCGTCCGCGTTGATGGAAAAATATTTGATGGAATACCGTTTTTTTGGATCTCTTATGGGTGTCCAAAGGGGCGAAAAACATTTCCTCCCCGCTTCGTCAACTTCGCCGCGTCGGCAACGGTAAAGATAGAACGATGTGAAATCCGCCTGCGGTTTGGTTGAGCCGGGGCCGGACAGGAACGTTTATTAAGGACAAATCACGATGCGACGAATCTTTCCTCACTTTTTGTTGCTGGCGTTGGCGGCGGTCGCCTTGCGTGCCGACGTCCCGGCCACCAAGCCCGTTCTGAAAATCATTCCCGGCAAGGTCATCGTTCCGACCGACGCCATGCGACGCCCGTGGGGTGAACTGCTCACCCTCGACCTCAAGACGCGGACCGGAACATTCCGCAACGAAAGCACCGAAGAGGTGATGCCGTTCACCGTTCTCCCGTACGCCGAGCTGCTTCACCACGCCGCCTTCGGCGACTTGCAGGATTTTCGCAAGGGCGAGCGGGTCATCTTCCGCCTTCACCAAAACGACCAGGGAAAATGGGTTTGGCTTACGTATATTCAGGACGAGATGAATATGCTCAACGGCCACGGCGAATATTTTTACGTCGACCGCATCGACCCGGCCAAGGGCGAGATCGAATACACGCAGGGAAACCTCGAACGCAAGCCTCCCTATACACGCGCCAAGAATCTGATCCTCGAGACCGACGCCGACACGCGCTTCTGGAAGAACGGCGAGGCCGCCACATTCGCCGACATCAAGCTCGGCGACAAACTGCGAGCCAAAACCCACGGCATCGGCAGCGGAAAACATCATCGCGCCTGGGAGGTTTTTCTCGACGACGCCAGCCTGCAAAAGTTCCAGAAAGAGCAGCAGGCGGTCCACACCAAGAGCCTTATCGCCGAAGGCTGGCCCGGTTATGTCGATGCCGTCGGTCCCAGCGAAGTTCATCTGACGCTTTTTCAGGAAGGAAAGGAGTTCGCCAAGGATCTGAAGGTCGGCCAGGCGGTTCGCCTTGCCGGCGCCGGCGTCGATCGCAAGGCCGGTGACGCCGTCGAGGGAACGATCACTGTTCATATGCAAAAGGGAAATCTGAATGAGGTGACGATCTCGCTGAAGTCGCAGCCGAAGGAGCCGCCGCTTGTGGTGGCGGGTTTGGCGAGGTTATGGATTGCGCGATAACGGCGCGGAGGTCGGCAGATAGCGACGCCGGGCGCCAGCGGCCGCGAATGATTCCCAGCCACGATTCGGCGCGGAAACATCGCCTTCAGCGCGGGTCCCGAATAAGTTCCCGTAGCCGTTCGGCGAGAACAAAAGGCAAGCGGTTAAACCAGCTGGAGTCGATCAGGCCGACGTCCAGCATATCCAGTAGATGCATGCGATCCTTAGCCCAAAAGGCGGTCAGCTTAATGCGCACCAGGGCTTCGAGACTGAGCACGCGAAAATCCTTGGCGTTCTGCGATTCGGTAACGTCGGGATTCGCCGCCGGCTCTTCGGGCCGAACCAATTCGAGGGCGAAGATGAGATGAACCGCCTCGCGGGCTGAGGCGCCTTGGGAGTCCAGAAAAAGATCCATTCCCGCTGAATGACGATAAACGAATCCGGCGGATTCGAGGGCATGCCGCGCGCGGCCAAGATCGGATCTGCGGATGAGAATGTCCACGTCGCGTGTATTTCGGACGGCGCCTTCATCAACCTGAGCGACCCAGGCCGCTACGGCATTTCCGCCGGCGACGGCGTATTCAACGTCCGCCATTCGCAACGCTTCAGTGGCTTTCAACAGTCGTGAGCGCACTTTTTCCACTGCATGCACCATTCGATCGAGTGTGTCGTCCCTCAGGCCCGCACTTGCCATAGGTCGAAGTATATCACGTCAGCCATCGCGCAAGTCGATGATGACGTCATTAGCAGCGAAAAAAAACGAAGGCCAGCACGATTTCAATTCTCGAATTTTCCGGTTGTATTTGCCGAAACATGTTTGTTATGATCCTTGATCGTCTGCCCGTTGCGCCGCAAGATCGAACTCGCCCCGGAGCCTCACGCCATGCGAAGATTCACTCCTTTCTGCGTCTTGGTCGTCGGACTGCTGGTCTGTTTCATTCCCGCGGCGCCGGCGTCGGCGGGGATTCGCCAGCAGTTGAATACCACGCTTCCGGAAGTCAATTTCAGCGGCGTGGGATTGACCGACGCGATCGATTTCCTTCGGGATGTGTCAGGGGCGAATATCGCCGTGAATTGGAAGGCGCTGGAAGAGGCGGGCGTGGCCAAGGATACGCCGGTGAATGTGCGATTGCGGCGGGTGAGTCTTCGCAAGGCGATGGAAATGGTTCTTTCCGAAGCAGGGGGCGGCGACAAACTCGCCTATGACACCGATCAAAACGTCATCGAAATCACCACGAGCGAACTGGCCAACGCCCGCATGTTTACCCGCGTCTATCCGATTCAGGACCTCATCATGGAGATTCCGGATTTCACCGACGCGCCCGATTTCTCGCTGAATACCACCAGCAACAATCAAACCCAAAACCCCGCCGCTGGCGGTGGCGCCGGGGCGGGAGGCGGCGGCGGGGGGGGAAATATCTTCACCGGCGGCGATGGCAAGGATAAACCCGGCCCAACACGCGAAGAACGCGCAAAATCCGTCGTCGATTTGATCATGGCCGTCATCCAACCCGAAATCTGGCAGGAAAACGGCGGAAAAGCCGCCATTCGGTTTTGGAACGGAAACCTGATCGTCACCGCGCCCCGCTCGGTTCAAGAAGCCATCGGCGGAGCGTGGGATTGAATCAAACGTGGCGAAGCGAACGTCCAAGAATCGCGGCGCGTGTTTGAAATCGGCGTAGAATAATCTGTTGCACACGCGCCCCCGCTTCTTTCCCGGCCGCAAAACACAGCTCAGACGAGCGCGCTAATCATGTATTCGCAGATTCCGGTTTTGGATCTGATTCGGCGGATTGGGACTTGGGGTTTCGCGAATGCTTCCCTTTCACAACCTGAAAATTGTCCTGATGCAGCCGCAGATCGCGCCGAACACCGGCAATGTCGGCCGGCTTTGCGTGGCGAGCGGCGCCGAGCTTCATCTGGTTCGCCCGCTTGGCTTCGTGCTCGACGATCGAAACCTCAAGCGCAGCGGCATGGACTACTGGCCGCGCGTGAAACTCTTCATCCACGATGACGCCGACGCGTTTTCCCGCTTCGTCGGCGAAGGCCGATTCTGGCTCTTTACGACCAAGTCAAACCGCTCCCACTGGTCGGCCGACTTCCGGTCGAACGACTGGCTCATCTTCGGCAGCGAAACCCATGGCCTCGATGAGCGCCTGCTGTCGCGATTCCCCGAACAAACCCTCCGCATTCCGCAGGTCCAGGGGGAGCGTTGCCTGAATCTTTCGACCGCGGTGGGAATCGGTCTGTATGAAGCGCTGCGATCGTCGCTTTGATTGGATCGGCGGTCATCAACGCCGAATGCATGACCAACGGCCGCCTCTTAAAACGATTCCGGCGCGAGGCCAAGAAGCTGCGGGATATGCTTTTCATAGTGTCTCCAGCGCCCCACCGACGACGAATACAGCGGCCTGCGGACTTGCTCGCGACTGGCGGTGTTCGCCATTCGTTTGCTCTTGTGAAAATCGAGGCAGGCGTCATTCCACGGAACGCTCAGAAAATCCAGCATCCGAACGGTTTGCCCTTTCACGTCCGCCACCAACGCTTCATACCGAACTTCCAAGATCGGCACTCGCAGGACGGCCTTCCAGTGATTCATCAGCCGACGATAGTCTCGATAAAATGACGCCAGATTCGCAAGGTCGAAGGAGAACGCGTTTCCTTTCTCGAAATCCGTCAGGTAACAAGAGAGACATGTATCGCGAGGATCGCGAATACAGTGAATGACGTGACATCGGGGAAACAGCGCCTCGGCAAGCCAGAGACGGTCGAAGTTGCCCGGCATCTTGTCGGTCACATAGGCGGCCGACGTATCAAGTAAATCCGTCGCGCGCATGTAGTCGGCGGCGAGGCGATCGGCGATCGCGGGAGTCAATAGATCCAGTCCGTCGGGATCACGCGAGTTCCGCGGCGATTGCTGGCCTTGAAGGGAGCTGGCCGCGTCGTGAAGCGCCGGCAATTCTCCGCAGCCGAATATCGCGGGATGGCTGGCGAGAATCTGCTCCAGAAGCGTTGTTCCCGAACGGGGCATTCCAACGATGAACACCGGGCGCGGAGTGCTCCGCGTGGCCGGCGGCAACGAACGGAGAAGGGCCGGCGTAAACCGGCGAATTTTGTCGTCGATCACTCGCGAATTGGCGAGGGAGTCAAAATCCGGTCGAACCAACTCGTTGGCCAGGTGAGCGTGCGAGAAGGCCCGATCGTAATCGCCGATGGCATCGAGCAAGCTCACGACGGCGAAATTCAACGCCGACGCCTGCCATTTTGAATGGCCGCCGTCGCGCAGGGTCTTTTGAATCAGCCCGATGGCCTGCCGCTCATGCCCTATTCGCGGCGCCAATCGAGCATACGCCACCAGCGCGTGCCATACGATCGAGCCGGCGGAAATGACCGGCTCCAGGAGCGTCCACGCCTGCTTTGCCTGTCCGTCGGCGTCGAGGACCGCGACTCGAGTGACGATCGTGTCGAGATCGAGAGGAGCCAGGACATGCGCCGCACCGCTGTGATGCAGCGCGCGCTCGATGTTCCCGTGGATAAGAAGCCATTGCGCCAGCGCCTTGTGTGGCTCGCAGAGGCGGGGGTCGAGCCGAATCGCTTCCTGGTAATGACGCTCCACGTCGCCCGGATATCCTGCTTTCGAAGCGGCCAGGGCGAGTCGGTGGTGGTACCCCGCATAAGCGGGGCGCAGCCGCACGCATTGGCGAAAACAGTTGAAGGCGGCTTGGTAATTAGCCTCGTTGAAGAATGCGTCGCCCTGCAATGCGAGGTTCCGCGCATGGGATCTTGGATCGGCTTCGGCGTTGGAAGTGGGTTGATCCGCCATCGCGTTTGAGAGTTTATGCGATTCTCGACGCCGCCGCCTCGCCCCGCCGGACGATTTGTTATAATCAAGGACGATGCGACCAATGAACTTCCTATCGGCGTGGATGTTCGCTCTGAGCATTTTCCCGGCCTTCGCAGCCGCTGCGCCGGTACCGACCGTCATTGGGAAGCCGACGCGGGAGAATGGCGTCGTCTCTTTCATGATCGAGAGCGAATACCAGTACGGTCCCAACCGCCTTGATATTTTGCTTCCGGCCAACATGGAATCGGACAAAAAGTATCCGGTCATCTACGTTCTCCCCGTCGCGAAAGGCCCGGGTGAAGACCGCGAAAAATGGGGATACGGATTAGCCGCGATCCGAGGTGAAAACCTGCTTGGAAACCCCCCGGAAAACCTGGCTGATAAGTATGGCGCAATCTGTGTCTTTCCCGTCTTTGATACTGTTCCGTGGTATGGAGATAGTCTGATTAATCCGAAAATTCGCCATGAGAGTTACCTGATGAAGGTCGTGCTACCGTTGATTGAGCGGACGTATCCGGTGATCGCCGAGCCGCGTGGACGACTTCTCCTGGGATTCAGCAAATCGGGATGGGGAGCGGTCAGTCTGCTGCTTCGGCATCCGGATGTCTTCGGGCGGGCGGCGGCCTTTGACGCGCCGCTGATGGCGCAATGGCCGGGAAGTTGGGGAATCGCCGAACAGTTCGGCACGAAAGAGAGCTTTGCCCCGTGCTATATTCCGCGCCAGCTGGAAACGCAGGCGCCAAACCTCAAGGGTTCAACCCGGCTGATTTTGATAGGCTACGACAATTTTCGAGATCACATGGAGCGAGCGGACCTGTTGCTGAAACAACTGGCGATTCCGCACGAATATGACGATGGGCCCAAACGCCGGCACCATTGGTATTCTGGGTGGGTCCCGCAGGCAGTGGAAGCGCTCATTAGGGACCCGCGCCGACCGGCGCCCTAAATTTAGAACTTGCGAGAAAGGCTCACCAGGAAACTCGTGTTCGGATAGTTTAAAGTAGGTTCATACTGGTTAAACGAACCATCGCGGGGCATGCGGGCGTCGTTGGCGAAAAGATTGTACGCCCCTGCCTGGAATGTCCATCCCGCAATAATATCCCGCGACGTCAGCACGATGTTGGTCAGGTAGGTCGGCTGCGTATAGTCTCCCGAGTCTGTTTTCATCTTGCCGACGACTTGCGGCTCTATCGAAAGAAACGTCTTGTTCTTATAGACGGGTAAAACGACGGCCGCTCCGACGATCCACGCCGGCGAATCGAGCAATCCATCGCCGTCATGTTCTGCGCGCGTGAAAGTCGCATAGGCGCGCATGCTGGCGCCGTTGCTCCACTTGCGGTCGATCTCGGCTTCGACGCCATGGGCCCAAGTCGTCGGTCCGTTCCGTGTCTGAAGATCGCCGGCGGTATCGACGTAATCGTCCATCGCGTCTTTCATCTTCCATATATAGCCGCCCAGCGACGTCCGCCAGCCGTCGCTGAATTGTCGTTCCCACACCATCTCGAAAGTATCGATCACCTCGGGGCGCAGATTGGGGTTTGGATCGTTGGCGCCGGGATCGGAATAGAGCAGTTCGTATATGGTCGGAATGCGAAATGCCCGGCCGTACAGGAACTTGAACGCGTCTTCCTTTGTCGGCGTGACGATGACGGCGAGTCTGGGGCTGAAATTGGAGCCGAACCGCTGTTCGTGATCCAGCCGCGCCCCGGCGGTGAGGCTCAGCCAATCCGCCGGCTTATATTCCGATTCGATGAAAATCCCCCAGTAATTGACGGATGCCGGCACATTCAGAATCGTTCCGCCGGGGGTTTCATAATCGCGCTGGTGGGTGTACAGCGATTGCCTTCCGTCGGCGCCGGCGAGGATGTGCAAGGCTTTATTGGCCTGCCAGTCATAATGAAACTCTTCGCCGAGCCAATCGTCGGAACCGGTCGTGTAATATCGATATGCGGGAATGGGAGTCTGAGGAGGGACGATGTAGTCTTGTTCATATCCATAGTGGCCGTAATAGACCATGCCATGGACGCTTTGACCGGGTTGAATTTCATGGTCATATTTGAGACTGGCGTTCCAACGGTTTTCCCGCATTTTGCCCGGATCGGAGAAGGTCGCAAGATAGGTCGCGGCGCTGTTGTCCACGCCGCGCGTTTCATAGTCGAGCATGACGGTCAGGTCGCCTTTCCTGGCTTTGATCATCGCCGATCCGACGCCCTCGGCATCGCTGTTTCTTATATGGCCGTAGTCATGGGCGGCGTCATTTACGCCGTCGTAAATGATGTCGCGATCACCCTGGCTGTCATAGGCGGTGACCGAGGCAAGCACGTCCCATCCGCCCGGCAATTCTCCCCCATAGAGAACCGACGCGCGCCCGGTGTCCTGCGTGCCCCCTTCAAGGCGGACTTGAACGCCGTTGATGTCCGATCCATTTTTGGTGACGAGATTAACCACGCCGAAAACCGCGTTGGTTCCATAGAGCGACGATCCCGGCCCGCGCACGACTTCGATCTGTTGGACCGCCTCCATGGGCACGACGAAATCGCGATCGAGGTGGCTCTGCCCGTAGAGAAGATCATTGGTAGGCCGCCCGTCGACGGTCACGAGAATTCGCGAATTGTATTCTCCGGGACGAAGGAAGCCCCGAACCCCGGCAAACCAGTTCAAGCCGTCGGTGTGCAGGTAGAAGCTACGCTGGTTCCGCAGGGCGGCGGCCAGTGATTCGTAGTTGAACATCTCGATGTCGTCGCTGGTGATGACGCTGATCGACGCCGCGGCTTCCCGCGTGGTTTGTTCGCGCTTCCCGGCGGCCAGCACCGTCGGGATATCGTTGAACAGCATCAATTCCGGCGAATCGTCCATGCCGGCCGCGGCGGAGGCGGACCCGGTCGCGGGAGCATGAACGTCGGCGGGCGCGGCGACCGACGGTTCGGTATCCAACGGCTCGGCGCGCGCCGCGGAAGCGATCCAAGGCGTCAGAAGCGCGATCGAAAGATATCGTAAAATTCGCATAAAAACTCTGACGTCATTTGGCGCCGGGATGTCCGCTTCGCGGGCCGACGCTCAACGCCGGCGCCGCGGCCGTATTCGGCGCCAGTTCTCCCAGCGCCGTCCATAAATGGCGATGAAACCTCTCCAGCTCACGTTGAAGCTCATCGATACAGTCTTGCGTCTTACTCAGGGCGTCGGCTTGAATCAGTTGTTCGACCTCGGCGGCGATTCGGCGCAAGCCTTCCGCCGAGACGTTGGCGGCGGCGCCTTTGATCTTGTGCGCCGACGCGGCGGCCGAAACGGAATCGCCCTTGTACACGCTCTCGGCCAGGCTGCGCACGTCGGCGGCGACGATCACGTCAAACGTGGCCAGCGCCTTGGCGGCGATCGTTTCATTTCCCATGCAGCGCCGCCGCAACGCCGCGAGATCGACGGGAGGCGGTTGCGGAAGTGGCGTGGCGGCGGGTGCGGCGTGAGCGGGCAATGGCGGCGCTGCCGCGGCCGACGCTTTGGTCAACTGGCGAATTGTCTGAAACAGGATTCCCGGGTCTATCGGTTTGGTGACGTAGGCGTCCATGCCCGCGGCCAGGCAGGCTTCCCGGTCGCCTTTGATTGCATTTGCGGTTAATGCAATAATGTTGCGGTGCGTGCCGGCCGGATCGCGCTTCTCCGCGTCGCGGATGGCCCGAGTCGCTTCGAAGCCATCCATCTCGGGCATCTGGCAATCCATCAGGATCACGTCGTATTGCCCCTTCAGGGCCGCGTCCAGCGCTTCGCGGCCGTTCACGGCGATCGCGCATTCACACCCGGCCAGCATCAGAAGTTCCGACGCCACCAGGCGGTTGACTTCGTTGTCCTCGGCGAGCAGCGCCTTGACGCCGGGAAGCTGGATGAATTTGCCGAAATAAGCCGGCGCCTGGACGCCGACGTCGGGAGACTGCGCGGCCAGCGAATCGACGATCGCGTTGTAAAGCTGCGACGGAAGGGCCGGCTTGGTCAGCCATGCGGAAAATCCAAGCTGATGCATCGCCCCGGGCTGCATGTGATCGCAGATCGAACTCAGGCTGATCAGGATCGTGGCCCGCGTGATCGGATTCGACTTAATCCGCTGGGCCAGTTCGATTCCGTCCACGTCGGGCATGTGCATGTCGAGGATGGCCACGCGATAAGGACGGCCCGCTTCGGCGGCGGCTTGAAGCATGTCGGTCGCCATCGCCGCGCTGTCGGCCACGTCGGCGTCCACGGCCCAGCTGGCGAGTTGGGCATGGAGAATTTCGCGGTTGGTGTGATTGTCGTCGACCGCCAGAGCGCGAAGCCCGCGCATGTCAAGACGCCCTTCGCGAATTGCCGCCGCGACGCGGGCGTGTTTGGTCAGTTTGGCGGTGAACCAGAATGTCGATCCCTTGCCCTCCTGGCTTTCGACGCCGATCTCGCCTCCCATCATCTGGGCGATGCGCTGCGAGATGGCCAGGCCCAGGCCCGTGCCGCCGAATTTTCGCGTCGTTGACGCGTCGACCTGCGAGAACGATTGAAACAGCCGGTTCACCCGGTTTTGCGGAATGCCCATGCCGGTGTCGGCGACGGAAATCCGCACGAGCGCATGCGTTTCGGTTTCGCTTTGAAGGCGGGCATGCACGACCACTTCGCCTTTTTCGGTGAACTTCAAGGCGTTGCTGAGCAGGTTCAAGATCACCTGGCGAAGGCGGGTTGGATCGCCGTTGACCCGTTGCGGAACGTCGTTTGCGACGCCGCAGGCGAGCTCGATCTTCTTCTGCTCGGCCCTTTCGCCGAGCATTTGGACGACGCCTTCGATCACTTCGTAAAGATCGAAGTCCGTGGCGTCCAGTTCGAGCTTGCCGGCTTCGATTTTCGAGAAGTCCAGGATGTCGTTGATCAATTCCAGCAGCGACCGCGCCGAGGATTTGGCCACCTCGCAGTAGCGCCGCTGATGGGCGTTGGGATCGGCGGCGAGCAACAGATCGACCATGCCGATGACGCCGTTGAGCGGCGTGCGAAGTTCGTGAGACATGTTGGCGAGAAACAGACTTTTCGCGCGATTGGCTTCCTCGGCGGTGGCGAGCGCCGATTCGAGCGCGCCGGTTCTCTCTTTTACCTGGTCCTGGAGGGTGGCGGTGAAATTTCGAACTTCGCGATCGCGTTCCAAAAGGGCCTGCCGCATCGAGTCGAACGAGCGGGCGAGTTGCCCGATTTCGTCATCCCGGCGATCGATGACGCCGCTCGTGAAATCCCCCTGCGATATCAGCGTGCTGGCGCGCGACAGGTGTTGCAGACGCCGCATCCAGGTTCCGAGCGCGAAGGACAAAACCAGCCCGCCGGCCATCGCCGCGAACAGCGTGTACATCACGGTGAGGAAACTTTGATGGCGCTGAGCCTTGAGCGCGGCGGCGTTGGAAAGCCCGACGACGACGCGGCCGGTGGGCCGGCTGACGGCGTTTCTTGACGACCCGGCGGCGGGCGACGAGAGCGGATCGAACTGCGCGTCGTCGGAAAATTCGTTTCCTTCCGGCGCCGGCTCGAGACGGTGCTCGCCGACCACGCAATTGACGTTGTCCAGACGCCCGTTCTGAAACGACTCCCACGCCTGGCGATCGCGGCCGGCGGTGGCGAGCGGCCGGGTTTCGGCGCCGCTGTAGGCCGCGATGAACAGCACGTTGGGATCGCGGAGAAAACTGTTGGCCAGCCGGGAAAGCTCTTGCGTATCGCGGACGGCCATCGCCAGTTCCGACGCCCGCGCGAAACCCATGGCCATCGAATCGGCCGCCCGGCGCTGCTCGTCGGAGATCTGCCGGCGCAATTGCACCACGCAGGTGGCGGCGACGACGGACAGCGCGATGGTCGTGATGGCGACCGTGATTCCGATCGCCTTGGCTCGTAGGCTTAAAGTGGAGTACCAGCGACGCAACATTTAATTCTCCGGTCGAAAGACGTAGGCGGCCCGACGTGTTAACGATTCGGGAATCTCAAGCCCAAGCTGCTTTGCGACGATGAGATTGACCGCCACCTGAAACTCGCGCGGCGGCTGCGCCTTGTCGGCGCCCCCCGCCTGCCCCGCCAAAAGCCGCTCGACGATCTCCGCCGCCTGCGCCCCCTGCCCGCGCGGCTCCACGCCGACCCCGAGCAACGCCCCCGCTCGCACGAACGGCGGCGAATATCCCCATACCGGAATCTTGCCGCGAAGGCCGGCCAGCAGCAGCGCGCGCACCGACGCGGTGTCGTAGACTTTTTGATCGGCCGTCGTCCAGATGACGTCCACGTTCTTTTGAATCAGCGCGTCGATCGCCGCGGCCATGGAGGGATGCTCATTGACCGCCACGGCGGCGAGGCGCCACGTCGGCGGCAGATATTGTTCGATCGCCTCAAGGCCGCGCCGCGCGTCGGGCGTGTCCGAGCGGTAGAGCATTCCCAGGACCCGCGCTCGCGGCAGCGCTTCGGAAATGATTCTTATCTGCTCGGCAATCGTCACGTCGGTGGTCACTCCCCACGACTCGGCTCCCGAAAGCAGACCGGTGTTTTCCACGTTCGTTACCATGCAATAGACCAGCCGGACGTTTGCCGGAAGCTGCTTGTGAAGCCAGCGGGCCGACGGCGTTCCGACCGCGACCACCACCTGTGCGTTGCCGACACCGGCCGCCACGCCCTTCTCCTCCAATTCCTTGATCACCGCGCTCCGCACGTCATGATGAAGTTCAACGAGCCGATTTCGCAGCGCCGTCTCGGCTTGTGTATACGGTTCCGCCTCCGACGCCTTGACGATCAAAACGTGGGCGGCTTTCGCGGGCGTCGCCGCCAGCCAACACAGCGCAAGACCGATAACGCCGAATCTGAAGCGGACGCTTTGAAAAAACCACGGCACCGTGGGGCATATCGGCTATGGGGATTGCACGGTTTATGACGGATCGTTCGCGAATGGCCTCGTTCCGACGTTGAGCCAGGGAAGGCGGCTCGATACAATGCGGAGCGGAGTTGGAAGGATTTGTTGGAGCAAGTCAATGCAGCATTGTACCCGCCGTGGTTTCACCCTGGTCGAACTGCTGGTCGTAATCGGGATCATCGCCGTCCTGGTCGGCATTCTGATTCCGGTGGTCGGTCGGTCGCGGGAAAGCGCTCGCACCGCCCAGTGCCTGAGCAATCAGCGCAATATTTTCACGTCGCTCAAAGCCTTCGCCAACGACAATAACGAATTGTTCCCCGGCGCCGGAGGGTTTGTCCTGCCGCCCACGCCGGGAAGCCCACCCACGGGCGGCGGTCCGCTGGGGTTCGGGCTGAACGGGCCGCCGGCGCCATCGGCGGGATTGGTCAGAGGCGCGACGACTTTCGCTTCGGTCGGCCAGGCGATCGGAGCCAATGACCAGTACCCGCAGGACGCACTCGAGCAGTCCACCCGCAGCGCCTTGATCATCAGGGGATATCTTCCGACGTCCAAGATATTTCATTGCCCTTCGCGCGACGCCGACCCTTATATTGGCGTTGATGGAACACAACCGCTCGTGATATTTCACTACGTTTTCAATCAATATTTCGTCGGCGACGTCGGATGCGATCCGACCACATACCTTCCGATGTGGAGCGGGACGACTCCCGTTCCCGCTCAATTTGTTTCGACAAAGGCAGTTGGCGGCGCGAATTTTCAGAAGAACTACTCCGCCCGTATTCCCGTCACCTGGACACATTCGAAATCCCCGCAGGCGTGTGTCATCATCACGGAGAATCAGACGCTCGATCTCAATTCTTCCAACTACACCGATTCCGATCCGCAGAATATGCTTCCGCTTCCCAAACTGCCCGACGGGTCGCAGCCCCTGGACCGTATCGCCTGCATGCCGATCCACAGCCGGCGTCCAAACAAGCACGACGATTACTCCCGCATCACCCATTACGACAACGTCAACTGCACCTACCTCGACGGGCACAGCGAGACGGTTTTTGTCGATACCACGGCCGCTCCCGCTCCGTCCAACGGGGTCGGCAGCAAGTATTTCACCGTTGAATCGGACTCGGCCGGGCTGAAATAACAACGACGCCAACAACAAAATATGACCAGTTCACCCACCGTTCCCGTCGGCCTTGACGATTCGATCAATCGGCAAATCCTGTCGATTTCCGAAGATCGCATTCAGGGGTTTTTGCCTGATCCGATTCAGGAGATCGCGCGCATGAGCGACCTGGACGTGGCGACGGTGGTCGAACGGATTTCCGCGATGCTGCGGGCCGGCACGATCCGCCGGGTGCGCCAAACGCTGATGGCGACCAATCTGGCCCAGGGGTCGCTGGTCGCCTGGAGCGTGCCGGAAGATCGCTTGCAGGAAGCGTTTGACTACATGTTTCAGAAAGACCCGTTCAGCGGACACGTGGTGATTCGTTCGACGGACACGCAGGTGGCCGGATCGCGCTATCGCCTTTGGACCACGCTCAAGGCGCCGCAGGGATATTCGATGGTCAAGCACTGCCAATATCTGGCGGACCGCGTCGGCGCGACCTCGTTTCGTCTGATGCCGGCCAAGCGGTTGTTCGTGCTGGGCGTGGGTCATGTCCGGCGCCGGGGGATGGAGCCGGGAAGCAAAGCCGACGCACCGGCCGAGGTATTGGATACGAATATCGTCCAACTGAGCGACCTGGATTGGCAGGTGCTTGTTCCACTGAAACGGGAGTTTGAGCCGAACGAAATCAGCGAGGATATATGGCGGGCGCGGGCCAGCGAGGCTGGGGTTTCACTGGAGAGTTTTCTTGCCGTCGGACGATCGCTCAACGAACGTGGCGTAATCGGGCGGTTCAGCACGTTTCTTGAGCATGTGAAGCCGCTCAGCACCGGCGAGCGCGTCACGAAATTCAACGCGTTGTTTCATTGGGCGGTTCCCCCGGGCCGTGAATTGGAGACCGGGCAGGAGGTGGGCCGGTTTCATGTGATGACCCACGCATATTGGCGCGAGGGCGGTCCTGAATTCAATAACGTAAACATTATGGGCGTCGCTCATGGAACCGAAAAGCCGATGGTAATGGCGCACAAGGCGGCCATCGATCGTCATCTGGCGGAAATCGGCATTCCCGTGAGTTACACCAATGTTTTTTGGGGCGGCCGGAGCGAGATTAAGCCCAGCGAGATATCGCCGCAGGCGTACCGCGACTGGTGCGCGAGCAATGGAATCGATCCGCGCGGCATGCGGGAGTAGCGCTCGCCGAGTCGTCGCGACGGCGCGGGACATGCTCGTCCGAAATTGCTCGCAAGATGTTTCTTCGGCGTCTGCGGCGCGGTAAATGATGTCGGTCGTTTTATTTTTCGACTTCGCTTTTCGCGGGATTGGTCGTGGCGCCGGCGACGGGTTTTCCCGGGCCGCCCGTGATGCAGTAGACGCGGGGATCGGGGATGATCATCCCCACCGCTTTTTCCAGCGTCAGCGGGACGGCCATCTTGAGCATCCCCGGCGGAGGCGCCTGAATTTGAACGTGGTTGCTCGTGCGATTGGTGCCGACGCGCATGACCGTGCCGCAATCCGTTCCGTCAACCCGCCACTTCGCATACCACAATCCGGCGGTCTGCGGCGGGATCTCCTCCAGTTTCACGAGCACCTGATTTCCTTCCGGCTGATCGGTTCCCTTCTGTTTGGGCAGGACGATCGGCTTGGCGAACTTATCCGTTTTCACCGGATGCCACGCGCCGTCATTCGCGTCGAACTGCCATAGTTCAAGCCACTCGAACCATGCCCGCTGGGAGACGCTTTTGTCGTCGATTCGCAATGACCACTCGCCGGTCTCTTCATCGCCATAAAACAGAACAAGATTTTCCCAGCGGTCGCGCTCGAGTTCCTTGGGCGTGCGTTCGCGCGAGGGCGCCCCGCTCATCGCGCGCTCCACGAACGGCGCTAGCGCCGCCAGCGACAGAACGACGATGAATAACGGTTTGACCAAAGATTTGAAGTGAAGCATTAAACTTCCTTTCAACATTATCTTACCAGAACAATCGCCGTTCGTGCGTTTTTTCCGGCCGCACGCTTGACGGATTCGCGGCAACCGTCGCGCGCGGGAAACGAGCGAAGGGGGCGGCGGCCGTTCTCAATCGTCATCGTCGTCGGTTTCCAACTCCACGGCGGGCGTTGCCGCGCGATCCTGAATCCCTCGGCCGTGCTTTGCCGGCGCCTTGCCCGCCGGCTTTTCCGTCACCTCGCGCAACCGACGGACTTCGCGCGGCGATAGTTCGCGGAACTGGCCCGGCTTCAGTCCAACCAGCGTCAGCGGACCCATTTTCGTGCGCGTCAGCTCGCGCGCCTTGTGGCCCAGCTTGGCCAGCAACCGGCGAATCTGGCGGTTTTTTCCCTCGTGGATGGTAATGTCCAACACGCTTCGCTCGCGCAGGCGCTTGACGACCGAGACTTGCGTGGCGGCGGTTTTGAACGCTTCGCCGGTATACGGGTCGGCCAGCCAGACGCCTTCCTGCAGCTCCTTGAGCGCTTCGGGCGTGATCGATCCATCCACGATGGCGCGGTAGACCTTGGCGATGCCGTAGCGGGGATGAGTCATGCGATTGGTGAGATCGCCGTCGTTGGTGAGCAGCAAGAGGCCCTTGGAATCCGCGTCAAGCTCGCCGACCGGGTAAAGCCGCCCGGGAAGGCCCGGCGGAAGGAAATCGGTCGCCTTGGTCTGGCGGGCTTCGTTGGGATTGTTGTTTGAGGCGGAACTGTAAACGCCCTTGGGCTTGTTGAGCAGGAAGTAGAAGCGACGTCCGACGGGCGCTTCGTGGGCGCCGCGCGCGCCTGGCGCGGCGCCTTTCGCCCCACCGCCGGTACGGCCGCCGCGGGCAAGGCGAATCGCTTCGCCGTCGACCGAAACCTTGTCCTTTTCCGGATCGATGAGGACCGGCAGGGCTTGAATGATCTTGCCGTTTACCGTCACCCGACCATCGAGGACCATCTGTTCGATACTGCGCCGTGAGGCGACGCCGGCGTTGCCGAGCACTTTTTGAATCCGTTCTTTCACGGGGGCATTATGACGGAAATCGTCCAAAAAATCCCGGCGCGCGGCGGGAAAGCATCTTGTCAGTTCCGTGTCGGCGGCGGTACAAACTTTTCTGCGTCAACCGCGAACGGGAAAATTTGAATACTCAGCGGCACAGCCGTTCGGATCGTACGGTTTTGGCTGGGAGACGCGCGGGACGCCCGCGCGATAACATTTCAACTGCTCCCAAACAGGCGAAATCACTTTGTTTAAGAGGCAAAAATGAATCATATTTTGGAACCCGGCGTGCTGGCGCCGGACTTCTCGCTGCATGTGACCCCCGACCAAAAGCTGGCCCTCGAGGAGCTTCGCGGACAGCCGGTGATCCTTGCGTTTTATCCCGCCGACTGGAGCCCGGTGTGCGGAGATCAGATGGCGTTGTACAACGAAATTCTTCCGGAGTTTCAAAAACACAAGGCCGAGTTGCTTGGGATCTCCGTCGATGGGTCTTGGTGCCATGAGGCGTTCGCCAAAGACCGTCGTTTGCACTTTCCCCTGCTGTCGGATTTTGAGCCCAAAGGCGCCGTCGCCAAAAAATATGGCGCGTATCGCGAGGCGGAAGGGATCTCCGAGCGCGCCTTGTTCGTGATCGATCCGACGGGAATCATCACCTGGAGCTATTGTTCCCCGGTCGCGGTCAATCCCGGCGCCGACGGAATCCTGCAGGCGTTGGAAGAGATGAAAAAGTAAAAACGTGAATATCAAGGAGACGTCATGGCTACGTTAAAAGTACCGGTTACGTCGCACGATCACATCCAGGGCGACTTAAACGCCCCAATCGTTCTTGTCGAATACGGCGATTATGAATGCCCGCACTGCGCGAGCGCGTATCCGATCGCCAAGAGGGTCAAGGAGCGTTTTGGCGAACGGCTGGCGTTTGTCTTCCGGAATTTTCCGCTGAACCAGGCGCACCCCAGCGCCGAGATCGCCGCCGAGGCGGCGGAGTTCGCGGCCAGGCACGGCCGCTTTTGGGAGATGCACGACGCCATTTACGAAAACCAGGAGGCGTTGGGCAAACCGCTCCTGCTCGAACTGGCCCAGTCGCTGGGGCTCTCGTCGTCAACACTCGACGTCGCCCTGACTAACCACGAATATGCCGCCCGCGTCAAGGAGGATTTCGTCGGCGGCGTGCGCAGCGGCGTTAACGGAACCCCGACCTTCTTCATCAACGGACATCGTCACGACGATTCGTTCGAGTTTGACGTGTTGGCCGCGGCGATAGAAGCTCAAGTCTCCAATACCGAATGAACGGGAGTTCGCATGGCGGTCGGTTCAGCGTGGCGGAACATTTTTGCGGGCGCACTGTTTTTCTGCGTGCTGACATCCCCGCAAACGCCTGGCGCCGGCGCGAAAACCGCACCGGTACCCGCGGAACGGATCGTCTGGCCGGCATGGGAAATCCCGGCGGGGAAGGTCGATGCGAAGCTGGGCTTGTCGATCGAGCCGGACGCCGACGCCGAATCGATCCGGCCGGCGGCGGTCGTGAAGGCCGATCGAGCGGCGGCGATCAAAGCCGGCGCAAAGCCCGACGAGACCTTGCCGGAGCCCAGGGATGAGCCGGCGGCGCTGGTGCAGCGGGTTATCCGAAGCGAGATCGCAAGTCATCCGTACCCATTGGCGCTGACGCCGATCGTTAAATGGGATGCGCTTAAGCCCGGCGTGTATCGGGTCAGCGCGAGAATCGCATTTGAAGGGGATACGAATGTGATCGCGACGCCGATCCGATTGGCGGTAAACGTCGGCGCCACGTCCATCGCTAAAAGTTTCTATGGCGTCGATCTGGGTGAGGCGGGGAAATTTCAGACGATATCGTTTTTGTATGAGCCGGATCAGACGGGAGAAAAGCGGCTCGCGGCCCGGCACGCCTACCATGCCGGCCATAACGCCGAATATTTTGAAAAGGTTTACCCCTCGGCCAAACCGGCGGCGAAAGCGCCCGCGCCTCCCTTGGGATTTCGGATCGCGGTCGATCTGCCGCAGACGAAATACAACGCCGAGACGGGGCTTGCGCCCAATTCGCTGCGACAGGTGAAGATCGACTGGATCAAGATCGAGAAGATCGAGCCGTCGCCGTCGATCACGGTGCGGTATGTCAAGCCGCGAAAAATCTGGATTCGCCCGGGGATGGAGCAGCCGATCGAAGTGTCGCTCCAGAACTACACGGCCGCGGCGCAAAAACGGACAGTGGCGATCTACCTGGTTCATGGCATCGACTTGCGAACGCCGATCGCGCAACAGGAGGTCGAACTGGCGGCGGGCGCGGAGCAAAAGCTCGCCCTGACCTGGCAAACCACGCCCCGGACCGCGCCGTGGGGTTATGAAGTCGTGGCGGAAGTGAAATCGCCCGGCGGCGGGGAAAAGTCCGATTCGACCGCTCGCGATTTCTTCACCGTCTCGGCGCAGGTTTATCCCGCGCTCGTCTCCGGAAGTAACTGCCGGGACGTCGATCCCTATCGGCAAAATGAATCGTTCCAAAACCAGGTCGAAGTCTTCGGCGCCACGCGCGGCGACTGCGCGGGCATGACCGTTCCCGGCGAGACGTGGATATCCGGCATGTCCAGCGGCGGAATTCCGCAATCCTACACGCTCACCAAAGCCGGCATCGACATGAACCGCGCCCAAGGCATCGCGACGCATATGTACCTCTTCGCCGGCGGAACGGGCGTTCCGGTCATCGAGATGTACGAGAAACATCCGGAGTGGGTATCAGGCCGACTAAATACCTTGATCGACGAAGTCTATCGCAAAAATTTGGAATACGACCAATGGCTCGCGAGGCAGGATTTTAGCAAGGGATATCCCGAGCCGGGCGCGAAAATACCGCACGCGGAATTGGGCATGATGTGGTGGGACCCGATCCTGATGGATCGCGTTACCAGGGATGCGGTTTCGTTCGTCACGCGAACGGGGTATGACGGAATTCGTTTTGACGTGGGCATGTTCGGCCCCTCTACGACCAAAACGGTCCTGGGCACGACGCTCCCCTACGACATGAAGGACGCGATGGCCGTCGCGGCGAAGAACTTCGAAGGATTTTCCGCAACGCTTCACAAGCTAAATCCGGACTTTGAATTCGGCGCCAACCAGGATACGTACGCCTATCTTGAGCAAGTCGGCGTGCGCGACGTCACCCCAAAACCGCCGGAAGATTACCCGGAATGGATCGCCCTGTGTAAGGCCGGGGGAATGTTGATGGACGAAGGGACGATGGACCATCCAAGCTTCACGCATTACATGAACCGTTTCGAGGACGCCGTCTGGAGCATGCGAACCAAGTGCGCCGTCGCCCGCAAATACGGCGGGATTTACGAGCTGTTTTCCCCCTACCGCAACGGCAACGGGTACTTCGCGCACGACGACATTTACTGGAGCACGTTCATCGTCGCCAGCGGGTCGGTGTATGTGGGAAATTTTTCGCCGCCGCCGTACAGCGATTCGAGCCTTGGCGCGTTCATCACGCGATATGGCGAGTTTTTCCGATCGAAGGGGCTTGTGCCGTTGACGGGCGCGGAAGATAAGATCGCCGTCAACAGCGCCAGTCCGCTTTGGTTCGCCGAAACGGCGGTCTTCGAGGATATCGGGAGCGTGCGCCGTTATGTCGTGCCGCTGATCAACCCGCCGTTGAGCGAACGATTTCGGCGAAATAAGACGGGGGAAATGCCGCCGCCGGTGAAGGAGGCGTTTGAGGTGCGGGTTAAATTTCCCGAGGGGTATAAATCCGCCAGGGCGTCGATGCTGACCTGGGAGCCGACGGTCGGCGCCAAGGCGCTGGCTTTGAAGAAGGACGGCGACGTGGCGAGCATTCAGTTTCCCGGCGTCGATCTGTGCCGCACGCTGGTGGTGGAGTTTGGAAAATGAATAAGGAATCAGTGGGCAGACTGAACGTTCGAGCGGGTTTTTCCCGGCCTGAAATTCGCGAGTGGGCCGCTTGCTCGCTCGCCCGATATCCCGGGAGAAGGTTGCGGAAAACGCTCGTCGGTAACGTGACGCAGAGCGCTTGGCAGTGTCGAAATAAACCGATGCGCCGCGACGCGAAACAAAGGGTTCTGCTTCGCCTGAGGGGAAACTTCCGAATGAGGCAAAACGCTCCGCTTCGCGTCGCGCGTCACCACGCGAGAATCATCGTGATGACGATGGCGCTGGCGTTTTTGTTTCTTGCCATGCCCGCCTTCGCCCAGCAGAACCAGCGGCAGGGCGCGTATATCGCCGAGATTCAGGACGAGGACGGCGACAAAGTCATTCAGATGGAGACCGATTGGATGAGCATGTTGCTCATGCCGGACATCGGCGCAACCGTCACCAAATTCACCTTTCGTCCCACGCAAAACGAAATCCTGGAACTCGTTCAACCTAAAAACCTCAAGCAGGGCGGCGGTCTTCTCCAGGACAACGTCTGGGAACAAGATTGGCGATATCAGGAACTTCGCGGCAAATACTATAACTATCAGATCACCCAGCGCGGCCCCGATCAGGTACAGGTCGTCTTTGAAACAACGCTCGACGGCTGGTTGGGCGGCAAAGACAGCGGACTGAAATCCAAGCTGCTGGAAAATTTGAAGATCCGCCGAACGGTGACGCTTCAACAAGGCACGCCGTACTTTCTGTTCGACGTCGAGTTCATCAATGACGCGGGGAACGCCAAGCTTCCGCTGTACTGGTGTCATAACAGCGCTCGAATCAACGTCGGGCAGTTGGATCACATGATCCGTCCGTCGGATTTGGGCCTCAACGAAGAGCCGGGAAAGCTCGGCACGGATTACGTTTACAATTTCAATCGCGGGTGGTCGGCTCACATTTCGCCGCAGCGGAAGGAGGGCGTGGTCTACCTGATGGACTACGACTATCTTTCGTTTCTCTATAACAACGGACCCAATACCAGCGAGTGGATTTACGATAATTTGCTGGTGCTCAAAGGCAAGCCGCTCAAGACCCGCATCTATGTAATCCCGACGATGGGGCTTTCCGCGGTCGCCGACGCGCATGAATATGCGATTACGCAACTCGATCCGGTTCGAGAGAAGGATCAATTTCGACTGCGTTATAAGCTGGCCGGAAGCTACAAAAAAGTGCGGAAGATCACGCTCGTTCCCGAAATCGAATATGACCTGCTGGCAGCTGAACACCAAAAGGCGACATTGGCGCCGATCGAATTGAAGGGGCTTGGGATCGAGCCGGTGATCGGCGAGTCGGCGTTCGCCGGCCAGTCGTCCGATCCGACTAAGATCCACACGACGATGTTTATCGAACTGCCCGACGGCTCGCAGGTGCAGAAGACCTTCGATTATTTTTACGTCGGCGACTATGCCCTTGGCGCCAACATGCTGAAGGATCTGAAAACGCCGGTGGCTCTATTGGACCGCCCCAGGCAAAACCCGGACATTCCGGTTCCCGCGGCCGATTTGAAAATCAACCGCAAAGATTTTAACGTCTTCGCCCTGCTCGGTAATCATTCCCGCCTGCTGGGCTATGAAGCGGCGATCAATTCCATCCCCGGCGTGAAAGTCGAAACCGGTTACCACCCCGGATTTCTCTGCGGAACCTCCGGCCTCACCGATTTCCCCTACGATTTTGATCGCCTGTTCAACTACCGCGTGATGGTTTTTCACAATTCCGTCTTTGACGTCACCCGCTTCGTGGGCATGCAAGTCCTTTCCAATTGGATCGACCGCGGCGGCGGCATCGTCTACACGGGCGGAGACAACTGCTTCGGCCTTGAAAAGGAAAATTTCGATCACCCGATTTACAAAATTCTTCCGTTCGAGCCGCACAGCATCATCGTTAAAGCGGCGGCCCAGCTGAACTCGCCGGTTAAGGATCATCCGATCTTCACCGGCATCGACCTGTCCCATCTTCCGTGGCAATACTACATTCAAAAAGTGAAGTCAAAATCGTCGGCCGGCGCCGCCCCGAAGGTGCTCATGAAGGTCGGCGACGATCCTTTCATCGTGGAGACCACCGTCGGCGGCGATCAGCGAACGATCGTGATTCTTGCCGTCCCGTTCGGAGACAGCGCGGATTTCCCCGGAAAAACGGCGATAGAGGATTGGGATCAATGGAAGCAGTTACTGGCAAATATTGTCCAGTATGCCGGGCATGGGCTGTAGACGATCGAGACAATTTCAGTGGCGAATGCCAAATGATTCGAACTCGCCGGTGGCGGGATAGTTGTTGCTTTGAACCTGGTGAATAAAGCCGCCCATTTTCTGGCGTAAACACCCGATCACGCCGTCGATTTCCGGATCTTCGCCTTCGAGAACCAACTCAACGCGCCCGTCGGCGAGATTGCGGACATAGCCGTGCACGTTGTAACGCATGGCGATGTTTTGGGTGGTATAGCGAAAACCGACACCCTGAACGCGCCCATCGAAGTGAGTAATGCGACGAAGCATTTCCATTCTCCCGCGCCCCCGAATAATTTATAGGTCGGCATTATCTTAACTCGAATGGATTATTAAACCAAGACAAAAATTGCACATTTTCATCAACAACGCCGCGGCATTAGTGTGGGGCGCAGAGGTTTGGAGAATTGGCGCGGAGTGGGCGCTTCATCCGCCGTCGTTGCGTTGGGTATCGGGCCGTGGCTGTGCCAGATCGAGCAGATAGCCTTGGTATTCTCGATCGACGGCAGTCAGATCGGCGTGAAGATAATGCTCCAAAAGCGGTTTGGCCGATTTGGGGTTCCAGAACACGTTGAGACCGGCATGGGCGGCGCCTGATGCATAAAGCGTCCCGGCGGCCGCGTCCGATAATATCTTTTGCAACGCGGGCCGATATTGGCCGTGATGGTATTCCCACAGGAATCGGGCGAAGCCCCAGCACTGGGCATAAAAGCCGCCGATCTGAGCCGGCGATTTGGCGATGATCTGCCCGGCATGCATCGCCGCGAGGTCGCCGAGCGGAACGAGCAAACCTTTGTCCGCCGCCTTTTTCAAGGCGGCCTGGCGCCCATAGTTCACCGACAAATCCCAGCGCGGCAGCCGGCCGTCCCAGGTGACGTCTTCAAACAGGCAGGCGATTCCCTCTTCCAGAAACGGAGGGATTCGCGATTTGAAATGCCGGGCGGCGAATTGATGAAAACCTTCATGCGACGCCACGCAAAAAGTCCCCACGTCCCCCAGAAAATAGGCCACATACCAATCCCGAACGGTATATCCGCCGCGATTGATCTGCAGATAGATGGCCGCGTCGTCCCCGGTTTTGTCCTTGGTGAACTGCGCCCATTGCGGCCGGGTGGCGAATAAATAACACTCCATCGGATGGTCCGTCTCGACCACCTCCGGCGCCAATCGCAGATATTCGGTCAACGCCCCTTCCATCAATTGCCCCACCGATTCCAGAAAATCGTCATTGGTGACGGTGGCATAAACTACGTAGTGCGGCGTGATGACCCGTTTGGCCGGCTCACCGCCGTAGGTCCACTCTTCGACGCGAACCGAAGCGGGCGACCCTGGACCCGACCGAGCAGCCGGACGTGAAGAATGTGCACAGCCGACCAGAAGAAAAAAGATCGGCGCCAGCCAGGCGAGTTTCGGAAAATGAGCGTTCGTGCCTCGCATTCGTATCGCCATCCTCCAACCGTCGACCGACAAATGCAAGGCGGCGGCGCATGGCGGCGCATTACCCGGCGAGCCGCGATGGATTACAATAGAATCGTCGAGGAATGATATGACGAAAACGCGCAACCTCAGCGGCGGGACGATTGCATTACTCGTACTGGCGAATCTTGGCGCCGGCCCCCCCGCCACCGCGCCGACGATGCTCACGTTCAACGACACGAAGGGAAAAGTCCGCCTGCAATATCCGGATAGCTGGAAGAGTAAGCCGGACAAGGACGACGTGTTGTTGCTGGTTCCCGCCCAGGGGAACAGCGACAGCGATATCACCTACGACGTGCCCGATCTTCCGCCGCACCTTCCGGGAATGATTCGCCTGGGCCTGATCGAAAACGGCTACATCAAGGACCAGAAAAAACAGCATCCCGGAATCAAGGTCGTCAAAGCCGTCGACGATTCGCGTTGCGGCGGCGGAAGAGCGAGGTTTGTCGAACTCACTTGGGAACAGAACGGCAAAACATACACCGACCTTGGCCTGCTGATGATGCGCAAAGACGTCGTCTATATTCTCTCGGCCGACGCTGGCGCCGGCGAGTTGGCCGGGACTCGATCGGATTTTGATAAGATCGTCGCCTCCCTTACCTGGACGAAGTAATCCGCCTACACTAGCGGGAGATGTTCACCGGCATCATCGAAAAAACCGCCCGCGTGATCGGCGTGGCCGACGGACCCAAATTCCGCCGCCTCACGATCGCCGCCGACTGGCCGGACGTTGGCCTGGGCCAGAGCGTCGCCGTCAACGGCGCCTGCCTCACCGTCGCCGACGTCGCCCCCGGCGAGCTTGGGTTTGACGTCATTCTCGAAACGCTCGATAAAACCAATCTCGGCCTTCTCGGCGCCGGCGACGGCGTTCATGTCGAACGAGCGCTGCGGATCGGCGATCGTCTCGACGGCCATTTTGTTCAAGGCCACGTCGATGGCGTCGCCCGGCTGATCGCGGCGAAATCCAACCACGACGAATGGCGTCTTCGACTGCAAGCGCCGCCCGACCTTGCGAAATATCTCACCCCCAAGGGCTCGGTGACGTTGGACGGCGTGAGCCTGACCATCGCCGCGGTCAGCGGCGGCGAGTTTGAAGTTGCCCTCATTCCGACGACAATACAATTGACGTCGCTCGGAAAACGCCCCGTGGGTTGGCCGTTTAACCTCGAATGCGATCCGCTGGCCAAGACCGTAATTTCATGGCTGGAGCGGAGGGAATAGGTCGCCGTTTGTGAATTACCGGGCGCCAGCGAGCAGTCAAAACAAGTGTGTCAAGCAAAGTGACGATGAAGTTTTCGAGAGGTACAAAACAGTGTCGATTGTTCGGTATAAGTCGCCATTGATTTCCTCACTGGCAACTGACAACTGACAACTGGCAACTAACAACTGGCAACTCATTCGACCCCTATGGACTACCGTCCCACCATCGCGATTACCATGGGCGACCCTGCCGGGATCGGCGCGGAGGTGATCGTCAAGGCCCTCTCCGACCCCGTCCTCCGCCATAAGGCCCGTTACATCATCTACGGCCTCAATGAGATGCTCCATTACGCGGCCGACCTGGCTGAGTTTGACGTCTTCTGGTGGCGGGACCAATTCAACGGCCGGCTCCGCGGCTATCCGCACGACGTCGTCGTCGTCGATTACGACCAATATTCCATGCTCGGCTCGGCCATCCGAACCCCCAGCAAAATGGGCGGCGAAGCGTCGATGCGCTTTTGCGTGGACGCCATCGAGGCGGCACAGAAAAAATTCGTCGACGCCGTCGTCACCGCGCCGATCGCCAAGGAAAGCTGGAAGCTGGCCGGCTACAACTATCCCGGCCACACCGAACTATTCGCCCACCAGACCAATTCCCGCCGCTATGCGATGATGTTCACCGGCGGGCCGCTGAAAGTAGTTCTGGCGACCGTTCATATTCCGCTCATGGGCGTGTGGAATAAGCTCAACATCGGCGCCGTCTTTCAGCCGATCGAGTTAATCCACGAGGCGATGGTGAATTGGTTCGACACGCCCAAGCCCAGAATCGCCGTGTGCGGCCTCAACCCCCACGCCAGCGAGAACGGCCAGTTCGGCGACGAGGAAGAACGCATCATCGCCCCCGCCATTCTGATGGCCCGCGACCAGGGCATCGACGCCAGCGGCCCTTACCCGCCGGATACGATTTTTCTAAAAGCCCGGGATGGCCACTACGATGCCGTCGTGGCGATGTATCACGACCAGGGCTTGATCCCGGTGAAGCTTTTGGCGTTTGACGAAGCGGTGAACGTGACGCTTGGCTTGCCGATCATCCGCACCAGCCCGGATCATGGGACCGCGTTCGACATTGTCGGCCGCAACAGAGCCAACCCCGGCTCGATGCGAGCGGCAATCGAGCTTGCCATCGACTTGGCCATGAAACGACATCGCCGGAAGGAAGCGGATGTGGTGAAACCCGATTCGACCGCGTCGTAGGCAAGCCTCCCATAGGGAATCTACATTCGTATGGCGGCTTTTCCGGTGACTAAAGCATTTTCAGGTCGCTGTACCATTCCTGCGTTTAGCGGCCCCGCTTGCGGGGCGTGCTTCGCGAAGCGGGGCGTGCTTCGCGATCGAAGCTTGCGGGGCGTGTTTGGAGATGGAAGCGTGTTCCACCAACATGAAAGTCGTTCTAAATAACCGTGCGCGATTACGCGTTTTACTCCCTCGCCCGGTAACCCGGGAGAGGATTGGGGAGAGGGTTTTTTGGAACGCGCAAGTCACGATAAAATCCGGCCCTTCCAAGAAGCCCTCACCCTTCCCTACTCCCGGAGTAGGGCTTGTCAATTTAATACGATCTCCGTCTTACAAACTTCGTTTTCTCGCGGAAATGAGGGTGAAAACGCGAAAAATCGATTATATCGACAAGCCCCGTACCGGGCGAGGGTATGAAAGAAGCGCGCCTAATCGGGCACGGTTATTTAGAACTGAAAATAAATAAACGGCTGCGGTTCGTGGCTGAGATAGGCTTCGCGCATTCGCAGCAGACACACGAAAAACAGGAAGCCAAGTAATATCGCACGCTTGCGCGTCAGCGGACGGCGTTCGATCCACTGCTTTGTGTTGGGGGCGAAATTCACGAGCAGCAGTAGAAACGCCAACACCCCAAACTGGATATAGGCGATGTTCGCTTCCGCCAGTACCGTCGCGGCTCGACCCGGCGTGAACATCGCGCGCACGACCGAAAACGCATCGTGCATCGATTTCGCGCGAAAGATCACCCAGCCGACGATGACCAGAATCAGCGTGACGCCGCGCGCGACGAATCGAGGCAAAGGAAATTTGCGCGAGACCCACGCATGGTTGATCACGAGCAATAATCCGTGATATCCGCCCCAGACGGCGTAGGTCCAGCCGGCCCCGTGCCAGATTCCGCCGAGGAGCATGGTGGCCATGAGATTGAACTGCCGGCGGGGTTCGCCCTTGCGGTTGCCGCCGAGGGGGAAGTAGAGGTAGTCGCGGAGGAAGCGCGACAGCGTCATGTGCCAGCGCCGCCAGAAGTCGATGATGTTGACCGATTTGTACGGGCTGTCGAAATTGTCCGGAAGACGGATGTTGAACATCATCGCCAGGCCGATGGCCATATCGCTGTAGCCGGAAAAGTCGAAGTAAAGCTGCATCGTGTATGCGAGGGCGCCGCGCCATGCGTCGCGGCATAACAGATCGCCGGCGGCGAGAAGCTTGTCGGCGCCGAATACTTCGTCGGCCCACGGCGCGCATGAGTCGGCGATGATCACTTTCTTGAATAATCCCAGCGTCAAAAACGCCAGGCCGATGTCGAAGTTCGACGGCCACCACCGCTTTGCCCCCGGCTCGGCGAACTGCGGCATCAACTCCGAATGATGCACGATCGGCCCCGCGATCAAATGCGGAAAAAACGCCACGAACAGGCAGTAACGGAAAAAGCCAAGCTCCTTCGCTTTGCCGCGATAGGCGTCCACCAGAAACGCGATTTGCGTGAACGTGAAAAATGAAATTCCGAGCGGCAGGGTGATCTTGAGCGGCTGAAACGGATGCCCGGTGAGCGCCGCCAAATTGGCCAGACCGAAGTTCGCGTACTTGAAATAAGCGAGGGCGGCCAGATTGATCACGATGCCGATGGTCAGCAACGCATAGGAAATGGGATCGCGGCTTAGTGGTCGATCGGGAGCGTTATCGGTCGGCGCCGAAAGACGATTCCGATCCGCGTCGAAGACGTCGCGGCCGGCTGCGACGACCGCGGCTTCATGAAGCGCGGGAACGGCGTGCTCGGCTCGCCGAAGTCTGACCCTGAGCATCACCCCCAGGCCATAATTGACCAGGATGCTGGCCGCGATGATGTAAAGATTGTGCGCGTTCCACCACGCATAGAAAACGAACGACATCGCCGCGAGCAGCGCATTGGCCAGCCCGCGGGAGAGCTTGGCCGCCAGAAAATAAACCAACAGGCAGACAGGGAGGAATACGAAAAGAAATTCAAAGCTGTTATAGAGCACGGTGTTGTCCAGAGGGCGGAAAATGCGTCAAGGCACGCCCGCCCGAACCACGCGATCCAGATGCCATGTTTCCACGGTGGGGCCCGCGTCGAAAAAGGCGGTGTCGGTTTTTACGCCCAGTTCCGGATCGATCGCGACGGCGCAAATTCCGGAAGGGATCAAAGCGCAATCCATGTAGTCGGCGGTCATCCACAGTCGCGGCCCCCCGTAGTTTTCGCTCATCGGCTGAATGCGAAGCAGGGTCGGCACGGCGACTTTGTGCTTTGTCAGAGACCCGGTGGTGGCTTCCAGAATGACAAAATGCGGCGCGCTTTCCACCCGCAGGATATCGCGATATCGTCCCGTGCCAAAGAGCGCCGCCGTGGGCAACCCGGAGGCAAGGGCGTCATATACCTTGCGCGGCACGGCCTCTTGCCACGATGGATCAATGTGTTGGCCGGGCACATTGCCAAGCATGATGATGTTCGATTCGTGCCGGGCGAACCAATGCGGCAACGTCTCGCGGCCGGTTGCGAATCGGCGCAGATCAAGCCCCGCCGGGACTAGCAATTTAGCCGAGGCCGCGGCGTCGGTGTAGACGTTTATACCGCTGGCCACGAGCTCGGCGACTTGCGCCGCGGTGATGGCTCTCGGATCGTCGAGCTGATCCGGCCAGAGATATCGCACCGAAACCGCCGGATCATCGGCGAATAAATTGCCGGCCGTGACGCGATGATCTCGATCCGCCATCAGCAGGACATTGGTTACCCGCGACGACGCCGGCGCGAGTCCAAATCGCGGGCGAAGACGGCGGATCAGCGCTTCGGTTCGGATTCGCCGGGCGCTGGGATTGAGATGGTACTCGCTGTCGAGGTACCACCCTTGCGGATACATGTTTTCGGCCGGCGTATCGAGCACGTCGACGCCGGTCTCGCGCAGCAAATCCGTCAGATATTTCGGCGGGTCCAGGTTTTGGCCGTGCGCAAGCGCCGGCTTTACGTACGAGCACCACGAATAGAGAACCTGAATGCCTCTGGCCTTTGCGTCGCGACAAAACGAGCGAAAGGCCGCGATATCCGCCGTCCCCGGATCGACGATATAGGGCGCCTCGGTCAGATGAAAGTTCGGCGTAACATTGGGGCAAATGTGAATGTCCCCGCTCTCGCTGAGCGTGGAAATGTTGTACGGAATCGTTTCGCGAAGGTGACGATAACGGCCATCCTTATATTCCTTCCAGCCGTCGTACGAATCGACGTAATCCGAATAGGGCACCGACCAAAGCGCCCGCGGCGTCTGGAGCCATCCCATCCGCATGACGTAGGGTTTGTCGTAGGTCCAGACGAACGAATGGAACGTGCCGGGAGAATCACGCCACTGATCGCCCCACGAGCCGTATTCGAGCATCAGCAGCACGGTGTCGCCCGGCTTGAGTAGGCGCCGGCCGCGATCCAGAATATACCGCATCCCCAGCCCAGCGTGCGTTCCGAAATTCACCGTGGGGACGTTGAGTTTTTTCTCGATCAGTTCCGCGTCGCAGCCGAACAAAACGCCCGATCCGCCGAGCACGATGAGCCGCGGTCCTTTGCGGGCCTTGCGATCGGCGATCAGCTGTTTTTGCTGGAGGAGATTGTTAATCCACGCCGGCCCTTCTTTGGCGTAATAGTTGATCCACCGGAGCGTCAAGCCGCCGAAGATGAGGCCAACCGCGATCAGCGTGGAAAACCAGCTGAGCGCAAACCCCGGAACGACGCTCGTCTTGATCGGCGCAAGACCGACGGCGCGAAGGGACGATTTGTTGTTGGGAAGCGCGATTGGCATCGAAGTTCAGATCAATCCTCCCGCGGCGGCGACGGTCGGCATTCGCGACGATCAGGGGCTTTCCCGATGGGTGCTCGGCGATGTCGCCGGTATCGCGGACATCGGGCCAAAATGCAAGCCTTTGAACAAAGCCGCCAGCGGGCGCGGGTCGCCGTTTCGGGGCGGCAGGAATTTGCTGAAATTCAGCGCGATCTCATGGCTGCCGGCCGTCAGGTCCAACATCACGTCGATCGTCTCGGATGGGCCAGGGGACGCGCACGGATGGCGGGCGACTTGGCGCCCATCGGCGGTGACCGTTATTTCCTGACCCGTCATCGGCGTCCGCGCGACGGCGAAAAGCCGATAGCGGCCCGGCGCCGGCGCCGAAACGTCAAGCGTCACCGCGGGAAAAACCCCCCATCGCACAATCGGCGAGTAAGGCAGCCGGGGATTGCTTTTTTCTTCCGGCAGAAGATTTTCGGCGTTTTCCCAGTTCCCGAATCGGCTTGCCCTAAACAGAAAAAATCGTTTTCCGCTGGTGGAACGAACCGTCGCGACCTGCTCAAAATCCGAGCGACGGCGAATGATTTCCAGCGTCTGGTCGAGAATCTTGTAACTGGGTAAAACGCTCTCGAATTCCGCGACGCCCGATTCGGCGGCGACGACAAAGTCGCTGCGGTCATACTCGGCGTCGTAAGCCGCCGGATCGTCGAGCAGGCACGTGGTCGCGACGACCAGCTTTTTCCCGCGTTGCCGAACCAGGTAGTGAATCGCCTCGGCGCCCACCCATCCAGCGCCCGTAACGGTCACCCTGTTTTCGCTGGGCGCGTCGTCGTAGACGATGCGAGCGATCGATTGGACGACGCGCGTCGTCGCCGCCATCGAATCTGGATCGTTGACCTCAAACGGCGCCGCGAAACGGTAGTTCAAAAATCCAAAGACGACCATCGCGACTAAAAGGACGTCGCCCAGGCAGGAGATCGCAGACGCCTTTTTTCGCGCGCAAAACATGTGGACGACCAGGACCGCGCCGAGCGCGACGAGGATTTGGAATTCCGCGCCGAAGAAGACGTTTTTGACGCGATTGCATGTCGGAACCAGGTAAGCCGCCAACGCGACGACGCCAAGCGATAGCGCCCGCGACAATCGATCCCGATCCGCCCGGCCATTGGCGATCAGTGCGGCGACGCCGACCGCGAGAACGCCGGCGATGACATATAACTGGTCACCCAGGAGAAATTGTCCTCCCACGCCCACCAGAAAATATTTCGCCTGCGCCGTCCATCCGCCGGGGATGTACCAAATGCTGCTGTTTTGCCCAGCGAGGGTTTCGGTGATGTATCGGGCGATCGTCCGGAAATTAAGAAGGTAATGCGTGCCCGCGAAAACCAGCACCGGAATCGCGGCCACCGACCAGCTCGCGACGACGCGACGGACCGTCACGACCTTCCCATATGCGGCTCGGTCGCAGACCGCGGCCAACATCCAGGCCAGTCCGATCGACGCCACCGTCAGCGGAAAGATCGATGGCTTGGCCAGCAACGCGCCGGCGAACCAAGCCCCGGCGGCGAAACGATATCGCCGGGAGCTGTTTACGAAAGACGTGCGCAGCGGAAGGATCACCGCCATCGCGGACGCTAATCCCCAGGCGATGTCGGGACGGTACTCGACGATCATCTTGCCGGTTAAGGGGAGAGTGAGGATGAAGGCGCCGACCATGATGCGCTGCCATGTCCTGGCGCCGCGCATGAGATAATCCGCGCTCCAGAGCAGCGCGAATACCAGCAGGCCGTTCATCGCATAAGGCGCCCAGTCGGTGATGCCGAAGATAAGATAGCCGGTCATCGCCAGGTAAGTTGAGAATGGGCTGTGCGGCCGGTTGTGCAGATAATTGGGAACGATCTGCCGCCATCCGTGGGCGTAGACGTCGTCCATCCGGCCGAAGGCGTCAACCAGATAGCCGATGTCGTCACCGGTCGGCGTTCGGGCCAGCCGTCCGTAATTCTGCGAGTAATGAATCTGAACGAGCGTAAAAACAAGTGATGCAATGACCAGCGTGAGCCAGAAAACAAGCGGCCGACGTGTTGCGTTGGGGGACGAATCCATGTGGATCGACATTACGCCGGGAATTGTTGAGATACGCAAACCGTTGTCAAATGAAACGGCGATCCGCGGCGTCTGGCGGCGGCATGCGTCAATGTGATTTACAACGCCGGCTCCCCCCGCCCGCAAGCGGAGGGAGCCGACGGCGTGGCTCATCGAAGGTTCGACTCGGCGCCGGAGGGCGACTTGCCGGTCGCCTCCGCGCGACGAACTATTTTCCCGGCGCGGCTTTGGGCGGCAGGGTGACGGCGGATTCGGGCAGGAGTTCCACTTTCTCGTCCATGCCCTTGAGATTCTTGTCGAAGAAGTTGCGGGTTAACGTCCTGACCGCCGGAAGCCCGAACGCCGGTCCGCCGTGACCGGCGCCGGGGATCGGCTGCAACAGCACTTCAACCCCGGCTTTTTTTAACGCGTCGGCGAATTCCACGCTCTGGGCAAAAGGAACCAGCGCGTCGTGCGTTCCATGAAGAATCAGGATCGGCGGGTTGTCCTTGCTGACATAATGCACGGGGCTGACCGCGTCGGTTTTTTCCTTGTTGTCGACGAGGCTGACGCCGATCAGGTTCGAGTAGGGATCGCCGGCGGTGTTGAACTTGAAGATATTTTTGGTTTTGTCTTCGGCGGCCTGGGCCATGACGGTGGTGAAATCGGCCGGGCCATATTCGTCGCAGACGGCCTGAACGCGATCGGATTGGTCGTCGTTTCCGCCGATCGGGGAAAACGCCTTCTTTCCGCCGGCCGTACCGAGAAGCGCGACGAGGTGCCCGCCGGCCGATCCGCCCCAAACGCCGATGTGGTCGGGGTCGATGTTATATTTTTTGCTGTTGGCGCGGATCCAGCGGATGGCCGCCTGACAATCCTGGATCTGGGCGGGAAAAACCGCCTTTTTGCTAAAGCGGTATTCGACGCCGGCGGCGGCATATCCGTGCGGCACATACGAAATCGCCGGGCAACCGGCCTTGCTGCCGCCCCACCATCCGCCGCCGTGGATGTAGACGACGATCGGCAGCGGCTTCTCCGACGGCGCCTCGGGGAGATAAAGATCGAGCGTTTGCGACGGATCGCCGCCGGGCACATATTGGATATCCCGCTCGGCCTTTATGCCCTTTGGAAGAGACGCCGGCGCCTTCTGCGTCTGCGGCTGCTGGCCCTGCGCGGCCTGCGTCGGCGCCAGACCTAGCGTGGACAACAATAAGGAAAGCACCAGCGCTGGAGATAAAAGTCGCATTGATTGCTCCGTCGAAAGACCCGCTTCCCCCGTTCAGGGCCGCTTCGATACCACGTCTTCGCGCCGACTTCAAGCAAAAGTGGCGCTCGCTTGCAGGACCGAATGTCCCGCAAGCGGCGCCACTTGTGTCAGTGCCGACGATGGTCAGCGGCAATTCGCCTAAAGACCGCCGCCCGGCCCACCCTGCATTTGCGTATATGCCTGGATGCTGGCTGCGATCAGACTCTGAACCGTCTGCGTCGGGAGGAAGCTGTCCATGCGGAGCGTGCTTTCTTCCGCGCTCACCGAAACGCCGACCGGAGCGAGGGCCGCCGGAAGTTTCATCTTGATTGGAACGCCGAATCCCTGGGCGTATCGCACGGCGGTCGTAACGATGTTGTCCAGGGCGATGTAGTAGACGATGACGGGATGCTTGGGGAGTTCGGCCGCGACCACCTTAACGCCCGCCGAGTCGCTCAAAACATCCTTGCCGTCCTTGGCGGCGGCGACCGCTTCCTTGAGCAGTTCATCGCCGACGCCCTGGGTCATCATAAACGTCTTGTCGTTCACGACGCCGAAGGTACCGCTGACGCCATTGGGACCGTACATCATGGCCATCATTTGCTGGGCCTGCATTCCCTTCGGATCGTTCTCGTCGAACTCGAATTTGGTCGTATAGGCCGAGAGCGTGACGCCATCGACGGTCTTGTCGGCGCCGAGCGTGATCTTGGTCTTGGCGCCGTTCTGCGGCAGAAGGGACATTACATCGCGGGTTTCCCCGATGATCTTCTTTTCTTCGTCGTTGATCGTCTTGGCGTCGCCGGTGTTGACGGCGATCTCCTGCAACAGGCTCTCCTGTCCCAGACCTTTGGTCGGCATCACCACTCCGACCGCATAGTGATTGGTCGCGGCGATCATGGCTTTGGCGTCCGACAACAACGCGGCGATCTTCTTGCCGGTGTCGTTATTGGCGTCGTTGAGCTTTTTGATGATCGGGTCGAGCGTGTCGTCCAGAACTTCGGAACTGGCCTTGCCTTCGACGCTCATTCCGCCGAACGCGAAATACTTTTTGTCGGGCAAGCCCGCGAGCAACGAAGCCGAACCGGGTTTGAGATGGCCGACGATTTTCCCGTACTTGGAGCCGGCCTTAAAATCGACCAGCCCTGCGCTGGCGAAACCGGCGTCGCTCAGATTTACGCTGAAGAGGACGGCGTCGGCGTCGTTCAAAAACGCCTCTGCGGTATCAAGACCTTCATTGACGAGGGTGTCGAAAACCGGCTCGAATGCCTTGAGCTGGGCCTCGCTTGCCATGGCCTTGTGCATCTCGTCGATCCACTCCGCGCGATGCTCCTTAATTTCGGGAGCGACCCGTTCGCGAAGCAGCGGCATGTTGAAAAAGAAGACCGCGTCCTTCGATTCCATCTCATGCAGCGCGGCGCCGGCGAGCTTCATCCCAATCTGTTTTGATTCGATGTGCGCTTTCTTGTCGCTCATGATCGCGTATTTCCCGCGATGGGCGAGGTACATCGTCTTGCCGCGTTGGTCGGGGTCCTGGACGGCGGTAATATCGCCGCCGGCTTCGGCCTTGTCCGCTTTCTTGAAATTGCCGACGAACGCCTCGTAGTCGCTTACGGGAACCAGCGCCACCGCGACCGGTTCATCATGATGGGCGCCTGCACCGGCGTTGGGGGCTTTTTCTTCTTTTGCTTCTTCTTGCTCGGGAGTCGCCTTCTTGGGCTTCTCGCCCTCGGCATGTTTTTCATGCTTCGCGTGCTTTTCCGGCATGAACAGCAAAAGCGCCGCGTCGCCCGATTTGTCGACGCCCTTGGAAATATGCCCCTTCTCGAGCATCGCCGACAGGGGATCCTTAAAATCGGGATTCATCTCGTCCAGCCCGAAAGTCTTGGCCATCTTGGCGACCTTGGTGTTCATGCCGTCCAGACTCTTGATCTCGAACACAGCGAAGGCGTCCGACGGAACCTGGTCCAGAACCTGGGCTCGCGCCCGGCCGCACAACAAAGAGACCGCCACCGCGGCGGCCGCGGTCACCCGACGGACATTAATCGATTGAGACACACGCATACCTTCTCCTTTTGTTTCACTCGCCAAATGATTTTCACACGTTATCTAATTTCAAATCAGCTTATACCGGCTCATTCGCCGACAGGCGACGTTGAATCGGCGGCAAATTTTATGAAACGACGGGTTTATCGCGCGGCGTCCCGCCCGTCCCACGCCGACCGCAGCGGAACCTGATCGACGAAATACTGCGTCGCCAGCCAAACGTCATGGTCAAGGCCGGCCCAATGCTGCGTGACCATGGCGGTCTGAAGCACGTCCTTCACGCGCACATTCATGTCGCGAGCCGCTTCGTCGATGGCCAGTATCGGCTTATCCGATCCGATCGGGCCCGCGGCGGCGATGGGCGCCGACGTCGGATTTTGTATCGTGGAAGAAGTCCCCAACAACAGCCGCCCCGGCAACGGAGACACCATCACCGTAACCGCCGCGGCCAGCCCCGCCGAAATAACCGAAGCGCCCACCCACGCCGATCGCGCGGATCGGCGAGTGATCGCCGGAGCGCGATCGGCCGAGGCGACGGCGTGCATGATTCTTGCATGCAGCGCCGGCGAAAAAGCGGGCGAAGCGCGGCTGGCCTCCTGCGACGCCCTGGCGCCGATACGCGATTCGCCGCGGCCCGGTTTTGAATTTGACTCAAACATAAGACAACCCGGGTTTGCCGATCAGACCCGCCTCACCCGATTCCCTCACGACCGGCGCCAATCTTCGACGCGCCCGAAACAAAAGCGTTTTCACCGACACCCACGATCGACCCAGCACGTCGGCGATCTGCGGCGCTGGCATCCGCTCGACATAAAATAACCACGTCGCGTTGAACTGTTCTTCCGTAAGAACCCGCGCGGCGGTCTCCCAGAAGGCCTGGCGGCTCTCCTCGTCGGCCATCCGGCCATCAGGCTCGGCATGACCCGCCCCGCGCAGCTGATCCGCGACCACCAGTCCCGCCCGCGCGCCCGCCTGTTGGCGCCGATGATGGCTCATCGCGATCCGATGCGCGATCGTGAACAGCCAGGTCGAAAACGGGCGAGCCGGGTCATATTGATTCAACCGCTCGAACGCCCGGACAAACGTATCTTGAAGCAGGTCTTCCGCGTCGGCCTGCGAACGAACGCGGCGTTGGAGAAAACGCAGGAGCCGAACCTGAAACCGTCGGGCCAGTTCCTCGAAACTATCCCGGCATCCCTGCCGGGCTTGGCCGGCGAGCTGCTCGTCGCTTGCCGATGACTCGGCGAAAGTTCGATCGCTGGAAAGGTTCACTGTTTTCCCCCCGGCGGCGCCTGGGCCTCGTGACTGGCGATCCACGTCGTCACCATCTTTACCAACTCGGCCGACGGGAAATTCCAATCCACGTCAACCGATTTATCGTCGGTGGTAACCTTCAAGGGCTGCAATAGCCGGGCGGCGACGGCGTTTTCCGTCGCCTGCAACTCAACCATCGCCCGCAACCCTTCGACCGACGCCCGGATTTGTGCCGCGGTCTGGGTGGATTGGGTCAACACGCGGGCGTGGAAAAACGCGTCGCCGTCATGTTCGCCCAGGGCCAGCGATCCCGACTCGCACTGGCGAAGGATCGGCGATTGAATCGGCAGCGTCTTCGCCTGCGCGATCCCCACCGCGGCCGAGCAGATGACCGTGCCGCTCGGACTGCTCACGACCAACGGCGAGTCGGCCGGCAATGAAGCGGCCTTCCCGTCCAGAACGTCAAGCGCGGCGACCACCGCCTGCGCGTCATTGGCCACTACGACGCCGTCGTCTCCGGAAAACGCCCCGGCCTGCGTTCGGCTGGAAGGTTCGGCGTTGACACGTCGCGGCTGGTCTCGCTCGGTCCAAAAATAAAGCGATCGGCCATCGACCGTTTCCGTCCGATAACCGGCCATTTTTTGTAGCATCGTTTCCAGCCGGGATCGATCCACTTTTCCGCGAACGATCAGGACGCCCCGGTCCGGCGCATAGCTGACGCCATAGAGCGTGATGCCGCGAATGTCGCTCGTGATGTCGATTCCCAGGGCCTCGCGCGCCTTTTCGATCGCCTTGCGCGCCTCCGGCAGCGAGAGCAGAAAACCCCGTGCCCCCCTGCCCAGCATCGACGCGCTCGCCGCCTCGACGTCCACATGAATGAACCATGTGGTGGCCGCCGGTAGTTGCCGCCGATCAAGCGGCTCGGCTCGCAAGAGCGGCGCGAACACGAGGAGCGCGAAGCAGAATGTAAGGGTCACTCGAGTCACCGGCACCTCACCAAATGTGTGGCGTCCATTGTCTCTTGTTTACGCTCATCAGGCAAATAAGGTTACAATGCGTTTGAGGGCGGCGGCGAAATAATAGAATTACCGTCGGCGCGGCATGTTCATGTTATGGCTCTCATTACCAAACAAGAAGCCCTTCGCGCACTCAAACGCCTCGGCGAACTAGCGTCCGCCGCAGGGCAGCGGGCGGACTTGTTGCGGTTAGGCGGCGGCGCCATGGTGCTCCGTTTTGACGCGAGGCTCTCCACAAAGGATCTCGACGTCGTCATGGCTGGCGCCCACGAACTCGGCCTTAGTGCGCAGCTGGGCGGCGGAGGTTGCTGACGAGTTCTCATGCAGGATTGGCTGGCTCAGCATCCGCGATTTGGCATTGTGCCTGCGCCGACTTCGCAAGACCCGTCGATGCTTGCGGTGGCGGCTGCCCTTGTCGAAATGTTCGCCGAGCGCACACCAGGACGCGCCGGCTTGGACGCGCGAAATACTGGCGGCGCCGGAACCGCTATTTCTCCTACGCGAAGCCCGCACGATGACGCGACTGCACAAGCTGTGCGAGGAACAGTCACCACTTCCATTGCGCCGCAGGCGAATCTATGCGCCGCCCGATTTTCTGACATTCGCCTAAAGGATTTCGCGACTATTCCCCAATCGCCTCCAGCCTTTTTCTTCCCGCGTCGGCGGCGCCGATTCGATCCGTCAGTTCCGTCGGATCGAGCGTGATCCAGCCGTGATATCCGCACGCTTCCAAGTCGGCCAGCAACACGCCCCAATCCGTATTCCCCGCGCCCACCACGGCCGGCCGGGTTCTGCGATCGGGCCCGGCCGTGGCGTCGCGACCGCGAACGTGACGGACCCAATCGCCGAATTTCGAGAAGACCTCGTCCAACTCCCATTCGTCGCGCAAGACGCTGGCCGGGTCGAGATCGAGACCGAACCACGGGCACGAAGCCGCTTTCAGCGCGCGCTCGATCGCCGCGAATGAGGCCAGGTCGCTGCGAATCGCCAGGACAACGCTGTATCGATCGGCGCGCTGGCCGATCTCCGCCAATGCCGCGTCGAGCTGATCGACGAACGCCGGATCGGGCGGCGGCGGCGCGGGCTCCGCGGGAGCGGGCGGCGCGCTCGACATCGACGGCAGGATCAATAACCCCGCCTGGTCCGGCGAGATTCGCGGCCGCGGCCTGGCGACGATCGCCGGCGCCGGCAGCGGGCCAACATCCACGCACACCAGCGGCGCCATCATCGACGCGGCGGCGTCGAACGCTTTATCCAGCCGATCGATCGCCCGATCGACGTCGGCGCCGAGCGTCAAGCCCTTCGCGCCCAGGTCGTAGCGGAGTCCGACGAGTTGCCGGTCCTGCGCCGAAAGCAGCCGGAGAAATTCGCGCCGCCCCGAGCCGGGAAGATCGGGAAGATTGAACGTCGTCGAATAGGCGTCATATTGCAGCCCGGCAAACCCCAGCGTTCGTGCGACCCGAGGCGATTGCCGAAAGTCGGCGCCGAGAGCGGAAGCGGTGATGCCAAGCTTATATGTCTGCGGGATCATGCCGGGATTGTAGGTCGCGCGAAGCCTGGCGAGGGTGTTTTGACAGTTGATCCCGCCGGCGTCTATCTTTGCGGCCGGTCCGCATGCTTTTTAACTCGCTCTCATTTTTGCTGTTCTTCCCGATCACGACGGTGATTTATTTTCTCCTGCCGCACCGGGTGCGGTGGGTCCATCTGCTGGCGTGCAGTTGCGTTTTTTACGCCGCGTTCATCCCGGCATACCTCCTGGTCCTACTTGCCGTCATTCTGATCGACTACGTCGCCGGCTTATTGATCGAACGGGCAAGCGGTCGGGGTCGCATCGCATTTCTCGTTCTCAGCCTCGCGGCCAACATCGGAGTGCTCGCGGTCTTTAAGTATTTTAATTTCGTCAACGAAAACCTCCGAGGCATCGCTCATTTTATTCATTGGAACTATCCGATTCGAAACCTCGGCATGCTCCTGCCGATCGGACTTTCGTTTCACACGTTTCAATCGATGGCTTACACCATCGAAGTTTATCGCGGACGTCAGAAAGCCGAACGGAACCTCGGCATCTATTCCTTGTACGTGATGTTTTACCCGCAGCTTGTGGCCGGCCCGATCGAGCGGCCGCAACAACTGTTGCATCAATTTCGCGAGCGGCATGATTTTGACGCCGATCGCGCGTTTGACGGACTTCGGCAGATGCTGTGGGGGTTTTGCAAGAAGGTGGTGATCGCGGATCGACTCGCGGCAATCGTCGACGGCATTTATGCCGATCCCACCCACGCCGGCGGAGCTTATCTCATCCTGGCCACATGGCTTTTCGCGGTGCAGATTTACTGCGATTTCGCCGGATATTCCGATATCGCGATCGGCGCGGCGCGTGTGCTCGGGTTCAAGCTGATGACGAATTTCGATCGGCCGTACGCCTCGCGATCGGTCGCCGAATTCTGGCGACGATGGCACATCTCGCTGTCAACCTGGTTTCGCGATTATCTCTATATTCCTCTTGGTGGAAGCCGGGTGACGGCGCCGCGATGGTGTTTCAATGTCATCGTCGTTTTCCTCATTAGCGGCATGTGGCATGGCGCCAGCTGGACCTTCGCCGTTTGGGGCGCGTTGCACGGCCTGTATCTGATCGCCTCGCGCTTGTCGAAAAATCCGCGCGACCGATTGGCCCGCGCCCTGGGAATTGAGACGTTTCCGCGGCTTCACGCCGCCTGGCGCGTCTTCATCACGTTTAATCTGATTTCACTGGCGTGGGTTTTCTTTCGGGCGCCCACGCTCGGCGATGCATGGGCATTGCTCGGCCGAATTCCCGCTCCCGATTTTTGGGCCAGACCGCAACTGCCGTTCGCCGCCTTCGGGCGCCTCGCGTTCTCGCCGTCGGATTGCAACTTGGCCGTCGCATTGGCGGTTTTTTTGTTTGTGGCCGAATGGCTTCAGAGCCGAAACATCGACGTTTCGCCACCGCATTCGATTCCGATCTGGCTGCGGTGGCCGGTGTATTACGCTCTGATCGTGGTGATTCTGTGGATCGGGGCGCTGGGCGGCCAAACATTTATCTATTTTCAGTTTTGAGTTCAAGAGTGCCAATGAGCGCGACCGAGATCATTCCGTGCGAGTTTGAAAGCGAACGCACTCCGCCGCCGGATAGCGCGTCACCGCGCGCTCAGGCGAAAAAATTTATCGTCATATCGATGGCGTTCATCGCTGGGCTGCTCGTGACGATTTGGTCGGCGGATCGTTTGATGGGTCTGCATCTGAAAAAAATAGGCCACCGCGGCGGCCTGGGCGCCGAGGTCCAAAATGCCATCACGCGCGTCAGCCGTCTTCGTCCGGATATTCATACGATATTGCTCGGCGACAGCGTCAGTCATCAGCTATTCAAGCCGGGCTCCGAGGGCCGATCGGACATTTTGTTCCTCACGACCAATCAGGCCATCTCCGCCGCCGGGCAGTGTTATCTGGCCGAGCTGGCGATGGATCATTGCCCGGCCCTTGGGGATATTTATCTGTTCTACCTTCCGGCTTCGTGGGGGAATAATTTGCCGCCGGATCTGACGCACGACTATCTCTGCGGGCATTTTCACCAGGCCGGGCAGGTGATCGAGGTGCTGAAGGTGAAGCGGGATTTTCAGTTGTCGTTCGCGCACGCCGGGCGGTGGCTGATGCCGAATCTGATGGCCGCCAACAGCCTCTCACGTCCGGCGTTCTCGCTGGCGCCGACGATGACGCGCAAGGCCCCGATTTCCGATTCTGGAACCGCATTACCGCCGGCCGACCCCGAGCGGCTGATGACGCAGCTTAGCGAAGCCTGCGCCCCCGCCGCCGACCCGCAACCGGCCGCTCCGCCCGGATGTCGAGCCGTCACGCTGTCGCCGGTATCGCGTTACTACCTTTCAAAACTTCGGCGGGAATGCCATCGACGCGGCGTGAGTCTTCATGTGCTCCCCTGCCCCGTCTCCGACGAAAAGAACGGCTTCACGTTCGTCGATACGCAGGGCATTTACGAGGCGCCGATCATCGGCGATTTTCCCGCCGAACAATTGATTGACGGCATTCACTTCAAACGCGCCTTTGTCCAGGGAGCGCGAGATCGGATCGTGCGCGACTACGGCCTGAAATTCTTAATGCGGCCCTGAATCCGTGGAGAAAATCGTTCGCCGTCGCGATATGCCGCTACAGCGAGCTTAATGGGATGTCGTCTCGCACAACCGCCGCGACGCGATATACGGAACAAAAACGATTCCTTGTGACGGCCGTATTGCGCGGCTATAGTTTTCCGCTCGCGGTTTCGAGGAAACGCATGGCGCCATTGGTCGTGGAAAACGTATCGAAGCAGTTCCGGCAAGGGGACCGGGCCGTCAATGCGCTGAACGGCGTCGATCTCAAAGTCGAGCAGGGGCAGTTTCTGGCCATTATGGGCGCCAGCGGATCGGGGAAAAGCACCTTGCTGCACCTGATGGCCGGGCTGGCGCTGGCGGATTCGGGAAAAGTCATCGTTAACGGATCGGACCTCGGCAAGCTGAACGATCACGATCTTACGCTGTTCCGCCGTCGCAACATCGGGCTGGTTTTTCAATCGTTTAATCTGATCCCGACACTGACCGCCCAGGAGAATATTTTTCTTCCGTTGATGCTCGAAGGGAAAAACGGATCGGCCGGCGCCGGCAAAGTCAACGAATTACTGGAAAGCCTGGGACTTTCTTCCCGCCGCGATCATCGGCCCGACGCCATGAGCGGCGGCGAACAGCAACGCGTCGCCATCGGCCGGGCGCTGGTATCCGATCCGGCCGTCATCCTCGCCGACGAACCGACGGGTAATCTCGATTCGGCCAACAGCCGATCCGTCTGCGAACTGCTCCGCGATTTATGCGCGATTCACGGGAAAACCATCGTGATGGTCACCCATGAGCCGTCCGTGGCGGCGTACGCGCAGGAAGTCGCGATCCTGAAAGACGGACGGTTGATCGACCGCTTCGCCACGCAGGCAATCGATGGCGGCCAAGCCCTGGCCGCGCGTTATCAAGAGGTCTTGCGATAACACATGTTCATTCGCACGATGGCTCTTTCGAATTTCGCCGCGCGCAAATCGCGTGTCGCGCTCACCGTGGCGGCGGTGGCGCTGTCGGTGAGCCTTGTCATCTCCGTTACCAGCGGATACTCCTCGCTCTTTGAGGCGGCTTTTTCGTTCCTCAACCGCTTCATGGGCTCCACCGACGCCCGCATCACGCGAACCAACGATCCCATCGGCGTTCCCGCCCAACTTGTCGATCAGCTTCGAAAAGACCCCGACGTTCGCCGCGCCGACGGACGGCTTGACGTGCCGACGTATATCCCCGATCCCGACGACAAGGAGGCGCCGACCAAACATGTCCATCTGGTCGGCATCGATCGGCCGTCGGATCGGCGGGTCGATCGCCTGCCGCTGGAACATGGCCGCTGGTTCGACACGGCCGACGAACCGGTCGCGGTGATCGATCAGGCGGTGGCGGCGATATTAAAAGTCGGCGTGGGGGATCAAATCACCCTGCCGTACGCGGATCGAAAGTTCGCGGTGAGAGTGGTCGGCATCGCTCATAAGCCGGCGGTTTTGGCCGTGCATCTGCGGACGATTTACCTGCCGCTGCACACGTTGCAAAAATTGGTCGGCGCCGAGGGTCGATTGAGCTCGGTGATGATCGACTTCAAATCGGAGACCGATCCCACGGCATTCGCCGCGCGATGGCGCGCCAAGCTGGAGGCGATGCCGCAATCGCCGCAGATCCATCTCACCAGCGACATTCGCTCGCAGATGGACAGCAATCTGCAAGGCGTCCAGATGCTCAGTTACCTGGGCAGCGCCGTGTCGATGCTCGCCGCGACGTTCATTATCTTTTCCGCGCTGAGCATGGGCGTGTCCGAACGACAGCGCTCACTCGCGATGCTGCGCGCAATCGGCGCCTACAGGCATCAGATCGGCGCGCTGGTCGTTTACGAAGGAATGCTTCTGGCGTTGGCCGGGCTGGTTGTCGGGATTCCGCTGGGATGGATCTGGATCAAAGCCCTCACCCTGATTTTCAGCCAGACCTTTACCGCCGGCGCCGTGCTGAGTAAATCGGGGGTGATTCTCGGAACGGCGGGCACGCTGATCACGGCCCTCGCCGCCAGTCTTCTACCGGCATGGACGGCGACCCGCGTCAGCCCGCTGGAGGCGATGTCGCCGTTGTCCAGCGCTCCGTCGGCGCGCGCCCCAATCATGTGGGCGCTGATCGGCCTTGCGATGGCCGGCATCGACCCGTTTCTCTTCTATGGGCCCATGGACGCCATCGCCCGCTTCCTTGGCGCGGCCAATCCCGCGCAGGCGGTGCGAGCGTGGAAATTCGACATCCACTTCGGACTCAGCTTGCCCGCGCTGTTTTTTGGCTTCTTTCTGATGGCGCCGATGTGCGTGTGGATCGTGGAGCGGGTGGCCGGTCCGATCGTGGCGGCTATTTTCGGGCTGCGACTGGCGCTCGTTCGCCAGCAGCTCAGCACCGGTCTGTGGCGCGCCGCCGGTACCTGCGCGGCGCTGATGGTCGGGCTGGCGGTTCTTGTCGTCATGCAGGTGAGCGGCCACACGCTGCTGGGCGGGTGGCGTCTGCCCGATAAATTCCCCGACGTTTTCATCGGGACCAGCGGCCTGACCAACGCGCAAATCGAAAAACTCTCCAAAACGCCCGGCATCCACGAAATCATGCCGATCGAAATCGCCTCCACCGCCCTGGGCGGGAGCGGCGGCAGCCCCTTCGCGATCGCCGGTTCGATGCTGGTCCCGTCATCGACCATGTGGATCGGGATCGACCCCAATAAAGCGTTCCAGATGATGGGGCTTGATTTTCGCGCCGGAAATCGAAAGGACGCCGAGCGACGCCTCAAGGAAGGCGGCTGGGTCATCGTTACCGAAGAATACCGCCAACTGACCGGGGCGAAAGTCGGCGACGCCATCAAGCTGGGCGGCGTCCCCTTCCGCATCGCCGCCGTGATCTGGTCGCCCGGAATCGACGTGATGGTGGGCATGTACGACATGGGCGATCAGTTCGAGCAGCGCACGGTTTCGAGCGTTTTCGGGTCCATCGCCGACGGCGAAAAATATTTCGGCGCCCGCCCCTATCTCTTCGCCGCCGATCTGCAGCCGGGCCTCGAGCGCGATGAACTCATCAAACGCCTCAAGAAAGATTTCAACGAGATGGGGCTGGCCGTCGGCGACGTGCGTGAAATCAAGTTCAAGATCCAGCACGGCTTCTTCCACCTGCTGCGCCTGATGAGCACCGTCGCCTTCGCGGCGATGGCCGTGGCGTCGCTGGGCGTCACCAACACCATCATGGCCGGCGTCCGCAGCCGCCGCTGGCAATTCGGTATTCTCCGCGCCGTCGGCGCCACCCGCGGGCAGTTGCTCCGTCTTGTGCTGGCCGAAGCGCTGCTGCTCGGATTGATCGGCTGTATTCTGGGTTTGGGCGCCGGGTTTGAACTCAGCGCCGACGCCAACGCGCTGGCGGCGGTCATGACCGGCTATAAACCCCCCTTGTACATACCATGGACGTCGATAGGCATCGGCATTTTGGCCGTCCTGTTCATTTCACTGCTGGCGAGCATCTGGCCCGCCGCCGAAGTCGCCCGTACCGAACCGCTGACTTTGCTGCAAGCCGGCCGGGCTTCGACGTGAGATAAAATGAGCGCGGCTCTCGTCGGAGCGGCGATCGCCGACGTGCCAACCAACGCGAAGCGGCCAGTTTGAAATCGCGAAGAAGCGATGTCCTATTTTTTTTGCCCCTTCGCGCAGAGCGCGCGAATGGACATCTCGTACGGCGCTTCGGCGACGCCGTTTTCGGTGATGATCGCCGAAACCAGATCGGCCGGCGTCACGTCAAACGCCGGGTTGTAAACGCCCACGTCGGCCGGCGTGGTAACCCTGCCGAGCGCTTCGGTGATCTCACGCGGATCGCGCTGCTCGATGGGAATTTGAGCGCCGTTGGCGATCGTCAGATCGACGCTGCTGGTCGGCGCCGCGACGTAAAACGGAATGCCGTAGTAGCGTGCCAGGATCGCCACGCCGAGGGTGCCGATCTTGTTCGCCACGTCTCCGTTGGCGGCGACGCGATCGGTGCCGACGATGACCGCCGACACCTTTCCTTCCTTCATCACCGTCGCGGCCATGTTGTCGCAAATCACGGTAACGGGGATGCCGTTTTGCTGAAGCTCATACGCCGTGATTCGGCTGCCTTGCAAGAGCGGGCGCGTTTCATCGGCGAACACGTGAAATTTCATCCCTTTTTCCGCACCGACGTAAATTGGCGCCAGGGCGGTGCCATATTGCACCGTCGCCAACCCGCCGGCGTTGCAATGCGTGAGTAGATCGATCCGTTCATTTCCTTTGCGGCCGCGCTCCAGCAGCCGCGCGCCGTGTTCTCCGATGGCCCGGCAAACGCGGTTGTCCTCTTCTAGCATCGCCAGGCATTCTTCGAGAATCCTATTCTTGATATCCATCGCCGTCCCGGCCGCCCCTTCGGCTACAAGAGCGATTCGATCCAACGCCCAAAAAAGATTAACCGCCGTCGGACGGCTGGTGGCGAGATACTGGCATACCTCGCGCGTTCGGGCGAGCAGCGACTTTTCATCGCCGGTGAAGTTTCGCACGCCAAGATACGCGCCAAACGCGGCGGCCACGCCGATCGCGGGGGCGCCGCGAACGACAAGACGCTTGATCGCGTCCCACATCTGTTTTTCGTCGGTGATGTCGACGTAGACGGTTTCGGTCGGGAGGCGGGTTTGATCGAGCAGTTTGGCGGCGTCGCCGGTCCAGGCAATGGTTTGAAGCATGGGGCTATTGTAGTGGCGCCGCGAGGCGGGTCTACGTTTGAATATCATCCTGTCGGCAGATATAGTTTAAGCGTCATGACGACCCTATTGGCTCAACCTCCCGCGCAGGTCCGATACACGCCGGATGATATTCTCCGCTTGGAAGAGGAGGGGCTTTATGAACTGGTGGACGGGCGGCTGGTGGAGAAGTCGATGAGTTCATTGGCGAACGAAACGGCGTGGATCATCGGGGGGCGCTTATTTATTTATCTTCTCGAAAAACCGCTCGGGGTGATTTTCAATGAGCAAACCTTCAAATGTTTTCCAAACGACGCGGGCGGAATTCGTCGGCCGGACCTCGCCTTCGTTTCCGCGGAAAAACTTCCCCGCGTCGAGGAGGACGGACATGTGACGGCAGTTCCCGATATTGCGATCGAAGTCATCTCTCCTAACGATAAAATTGACGAACTTGAAGAAAAAATCGAGGACTATTTCTCGGCCGGCGTGAAGATCGTGTGGGCGGTGAACCCGAAGTTTCGATGGGTGCGCGTTCATCGCCTTGACGCTCCCCTGGCCGAATTTCGCGAGACGGACACGTTGACGGCTGAACCGGTCCTTCCTGGTTTTGCGATCCTGGTTCGCGATATGCTGGCGAGACCGCACACGACCCAATCAGTGTAAGACGAACGCTTCGGCGACGCGCTGAATCACTTGCCCCCAATTTCCCGGCTCGCTCTGCCGAAACAACCGCATGGTCGGATACCACGGGCTGTCCGATCTTTTTGTCAACCAGCGCCAATCGGCATAGAACGCCAGCAGCGTCCACGTCGGCTTGCCAAGCGCACCGGCGAGATGGGCGACCGCCGTGTCGACGGTAATGATCAGATCGAGATTGGCGATCAATCCCGCGGTCTGCGAAAAATCCGTCAACGCCGCCGAATGATCGATCAACCGCATCCCCGGCGGCGCCAATCCTTCGTCGAACGGCGTCTGCTGAAGACTATGGAACGTCGCCAATCCGGCGAGCGGCGCCAGATCGGCCAACGAAATGGACCGCCGGCGATCATCGTGATGCAACGGGCTTCCGGCCCAGCATAAACCCACCTGCGCTCTGCCGTCCCCCCTATCAAGTCGCGCCGCCCATGCGCCGACGATGTCCGGCGGCGGAAAAAGATACGGGACCGTGGCCGGGACATTCCGCAAAGTCGTGCCCAAGGCAAGCGGAAGGCTCATCAACGGGCAATGACAGTCGAATCGCGGGAGCGTTTCGCCGCGCGCGACGACCGCGCCGACGCGGGGCAAACTGCGAAAAATCTCCCGCGTCTCCGCGCGACATTCCACGATCACCTCTGCTCCCAGCGGGGCGACCATCGGCGCATATCGGCAAAACTGAATCGCATCGCCAAACCCCTGCTCGGTATGAAGCAAAATCGTTTTCCCTTGCAGCGGGGAGCCGTCCCAATGCGGCGTGGGAAATCGAGGCGGCTGAAAACGCGCCGGAGGTTTTGGAAAATGCGCCTGCGTCTTCCAGCGCCATTCATACTCGCGCCAACCACGTTCAAAATCACCGGCGCGAAGCAGGATAACCGCATAATTCCAGTGGGATTGAATCAGCCGCGGATCGACTTCGATCGCCTTCGCCGAAGCCGCCAGCGCCTCGTCGACGCGACCTTCGGCGCATAATGCGTTCCCCAGGTTGCTGTGCGCGTCGGCATGGCGGGGATCAAGCTCGATCGCCCGGCGATACGCGGCGACGGCGTCGGCGCAGCGTCCCGCCGCCATCAGGGCGGCGCCAAGGTTGACCTGCATCGCCGCCGACGACGGCTTCAGGGCGACCGCCCGCTCTCCCTCAACCACGGCCTCCCGCGCCCGTCCCGCGCCAAGCAGCGCGTTGCACAAATTTGTATACGCGTCGGCATAGCCGGGATCGGCGGAAATCGCCTTGCGATAGGCGGCGATCGCTTCGTCGAATCGCCCCGTCTCGGCAAGCGCCACGCCAAAATTATTGTGCGCGACAAAGCCGCCGGGAGCGAGGCGGATGGCTTCCTGAAATGCCGCCGCCGCCTCGTGCGGCTTTCCCAGCCGGCGGTAACACTCGCCGAGATTCGTATGGGCATTGGCGTTGGACGGGGAGACGGCGACCGCCTGCCGCAATATGCCGGCGCCCAGTTCCAGCCGATCGGTCTGCAACGCTAGCACGCCTAGGTAATCGAGGGCGACAGGGTGAGCCGGGCTTTCCCCGAGAATCTTGCGATATATCCCTTCGGCCTCGGCGAAACGACCGGCACGGTGATGCGACAGCGCGAATGCGATAAGCTGATCGACGGTAAAGGGCGCCACGGAGCCTTTTTCAGTTTGGTAGTACGTGCGACGTTTTGTTAACGATCGCGCGGCGGAGCGTTTGGTGGTGACGCCGGTTCTGAAGTACTCCGAAGAGCCGGATTCCGCGACGCTTCGATCTGGCGCTTCGGAGTACCTCAGAACCGGCGTCGGGTGATGAAACTAGTTCCCACGCATGGTGGACGCGCCAGCAATCTGAAAAACGCGCTGAATCCCGCTCGCTGGAAGCCAAAAGCTCACGGTACGGATATCGTTTTAGTAATTATCGCGCGTCGGCGCGTGCGGACAAAACAGCGGCCGGCTTCGGCGTCGCCGTCGCCGTCGTTCCGGGGAGCTGCACGAAACCCGCGGCCGCGCTTTTTACGCGAGTGGTCAGGTCAGATATTCCCGGCCAAAACATGCCGAAATAGAGCGTGCCGAAGACGGACAAAACGATCGCCAGCGTCACCGGCACGGAGCGAAACAGCGGCGCCGCGGCGCGAGGGACGGCTCCGACGCCGATCGTTTCCCCATGCTCGGGACGGAGGAACAGGAACGCGACGATTTTCAGATAATAAGCCGCCGATATCGCGGCGTTAATCATCGTCAGCACGACCAGCCAGATCATCATGTGAGCGAACGGATGCCCCGGCGTATGCCAGAACGCGAGTGCCGGGGTGATGATCAGAATTTTCCCGAGGAAGCCAACCGTCAACGGCAAGCCGGTCAGGCTGAAACAGGCGACCGCCATCGCCAGCCCCAGCGCGATATGCCGGCGGCCAAGCCCGGCGATGTCGTCAAAGGTCTCGGCGGAACCGGCCGTGGGAAGCGGATTGCCGTCGGCGTCGTGGCGGCCGTGGGTGTCGGTCCGGCCCGGCAGCATCATCAGCACGCCGAACGCGCCGGTGTTCATGATGCCATACGCACAGAGATAAAACAGCACGCCGGCCAGCGCCTGAGTTTGAACCTCGGCGGCGTCCTTCAGCCCAAACGCGGCGATCAGCGCGGTCAACGCCACCAGCATGTATCCGCTGTGGGCGACGGAACTGTACGCAAAAACGCGCTTGATGTTGGACTGCATCAGGCCGAGGATATTGCCGACGGTCATCGTCAGAACCGCGATGATCCAGAGCAGTTTGATGATGACGTCGGGCGCGTGCCAATCGGGACCTGACGCGGCGGCCAGCAGCTTGATGAGCGCGACGATGCCGGAGGTTTTGGGAACGAAGGCCAGCAACGCAGTGACCGGGGTGGCGGCGCCCTGGTAGACGTCGCCGGCGTAGGTGTGCAATGGGACGGCCGCGAGCTTAAACGCGAACCCCATCAACAGCATGATCACCGCCAGGAGTTGCCAGGCGGATTGCCCCGTGCCCATGCCGGGATGAAACTTGGAGCGGATTTCCAGAAGCGACGTTGAGCCGGTCGTTCCGTAGAGATAGCTGAAGCCAAAGAGCATGAGCGCGGCGGCCATCGCTCCCAGGAAAAAATATTTCACGCCGGCTTCCTGGGCGACAGGAAGCGGCCGGGAGATGGAGACCATGATGTAGGTGGGAATGCTGGCCAGCTCGATCCCGAGAAAAAGAAGGATGATGTCGTTGGCGCTGGCGACCAGAAAAATTCCGGTGATGGAAAGGAGCATGAGGGCGAAGAATTCGCCGACTTCGGTTCCGACGTTCAGCGCGGAATTTCCGGTGCGGGCCGGATCGGTGGGCCAGGAAAGCAAGACGAAGAGAATGGCCACCGCCGCCGAAAGGAGTTTGATATAGAGCGCGAATTTACCGACCAGGACGGTATTGGTGAAATCAGGTTCGGTCATGAGACGGCCGCCGTCTTCGCTTCGGAGCAGGCCGAAGACGACGGCGAGCAAGGCGGCCACGGCGAGGATCGGAACCAGCCGCCGGGCATTGGCCGACGGGACGGCGCCAAGGACAAACAGCAAACAGGCGGTCGCCGTCAGCAGTAATTCGGGCCAGAGAGAGTAGAGAAGCGAATTCATAGTTGTAGGGTTTCTGCGTGCGAAGCACTCATTTAATTTAGCTGCCCTGCTTAAACCTCTAAGCGCGAAATCATCGACAATCGATATCTTGTTCTCACCGTTGCCAGACGCGTCCCGCAAGCGGGGCCGCTAAACAAAGATAACGACCTCGCACGCGGATCGGCGATCCATTGCATGCCGAACGTGGAAGCTAAACGAGCAGATCCCTCACCGACTGGGGATCGCGATCTTCACGTCCGCCTGTGCCACAGCCGCGTTTGCCGGCGACGTTATCTTCTGCGCCATCGGAACCACCGGCGCTTCGCGTAATTCTTCGATCTGCGTCCGCATGCCGTTAAGAATGATGCCCGGCTTAACGCCGATGATGATCACAACTATCGCGAGCGGAATTAGAATGCCGACTTCGCGGAAGCCGATGTCATTCTTTTTCAGGCCGTGACCGTGTCCATGCCCGTGGGCGTCATCATGATTGTCTCCGTGGTCAACGTCGGGAACTTTCAACGGGCCCATGATGACACGTGCGGCCATGTGCAGCATATACACCGCGCCGAGAATAATACCGATGGCGGCGACCGATCCGTACCAGGGATTGAGGTACGGGGACGTGAAGGCGCCGAGCGTCGTTAGAAATTCGCTGACAAAGCCGTTCAATCCGGGAAGGCCGATGCTGGAGAGGGTGAAGAAGATGAAGAAGAACGACAGCACCGGCATATTCGCGGCAAGGCCGGAGAGTTTATTGATGTCGCGGGTGTGATAGCGGTCGTAGATCATGCCGATCACGAGGAACATCGCCCCGGTGCTCAGGCCGTGGTTGATCATGTAGAGGACGGACCCTTGCATGCCGATGTCGTTGAGCGCGAAAAGCCCGAGTACGCAAAAGCCGAGGTGGGAGACCGAGCTAAAGGCGACGAGCTTTTTGATGTCGGGCTGTACCCAGGCGCACAGGGCGCCGTAGATGATGCCAATGATGCAGATGATGGCGATGAAGTGGGTCCACTCGCGGATGACCGAATCCGTTTGGCCAATCAAGCCGATGGGAACGGCGAGGATGAACAGGCCGTAGGTGCCAAGTTTCAGCAAAACGCCGGCGAGGATGACCGAGCCGGCGGTCGGCGCTTCGGTATGGGCGAGCGGAAGCCAGGTATGGACGGGAAAGAGCGGTGTTTTGACGGCGAAGCCCGCGAGCAAGCCGCACATCACCCACCAGCGGGCGGTGGGCGTCAGATAAAGCTGGGCATAATGAATCACGCTGTATTTGTGGATGAGGGCGCCGGCGCCCCAATCGTCGAGGGCGAATGTCCCGGCTGCCATGCCGACGTAGACGGCCGCGGCCAACGTGAGCACGCCTCCCGCGAACGTGAAGAGGAAAAACTTGGTGGCGGCATGCCTGCGTTCGGGTCCGCCCCAGATGCCGATGATGAAGAACATCGGGATGAGCGTTAGCTCGAAGAAGACATAGAAGAGGAGCAGGTCGCGTGCGACAAAGACGCCGAGCATCGCGACGAGCAACGCGTTGATCCAGGCGTAATATTCGCGCTGGCGGATCGTGACGCTTTTGAAACTGGAGAGGATCGCCAGCGGTTGGAGGAAGGTGGTCAGCAAAATGAGCCAGACGCTGATGTGCGTGACGCCCAACGAAAAGCTGGCGCCGATGGCGGTCAGTTGAGCGGGAGCGGACGGCGGGTGGACGACAAGATCGGCGCCGGCGAAGAACCGCATGGCGAGCCAGACCGAAACGCCGAACGTGGCGAGGCTGACGACCAGCGCCCAGCCCTTGGCGGCGGCGTCGGAAAGGAAACCGCCGATGACGGCGCCGGCCAGCGGCGTCACGAGCAACAAGATGAGCAAAAAGCTGCTGTCCATGAACCGTAAACCCGCTTGTTAATGCACGAAGACGACAAACAAAATGATCGCGATGCCGAACAGCATCGCGGCGGCGTAGCCTTGGAGATAGCCGCGCTGGACGGTCAGTTTCAGGAAAACGCCGCCGGCCTGGGGGATCAGGCCCGCCAGATTCACCAGCCCGTCGACGACGAAACGATCCACGACATTGGCCAGTAGTTTCCCAAGCGTCCGCAAGTTTTCGACGATGAGCCGCTGGTAGATTTCGTCGACCCAATATTTGTGGTCGAGGATACTGGCGATCGGCCACATCGAATTGGCCAGGGCGGCGGCGCGGGCGCGGTCCTTGAGATGAAACAAATACGCGAGATAAATACCGGCAAGGGCGATCAGGCCGCTGACGGTCATCAGGATCAATTTGATTCCGAGCGGTTCGGGTTTCCCTTCCTGACCGAAGGCGCTGGCCTTGATCGTGGCGTGAACGAGGGCCGGATTATTGTGGACGGCGTCGTAGGCATAGATGAACGACGGACTTTTGCCGAGGAAATCGCCGAGCATTTCCGACGGGAAATTCAGATAACCGGCAAGCAGCGCTCCGATCGCCAGCACGATCAACGGAAACATCATCAGAGCCGGTTCGTGGTTGTGATGAGCGTGCGGATCATGATGCGTCTGCGCCGTATCGACGCCCGACGATGGGGCGGTACCGGTGTCGATGGCGGACTGACTGGCGGCGGCGTGCTCGTTGGGCTCATGGCCGTGTCCGTGCGAATCGGCGGGCGCCTCGGGAATCACCAGCGGCCCCTGGAAGACGCGGAAGTAAAGGCGAAAGGTGTAATAGGCGGTCATGAACGCGGCGACCAGCAGCATAAAGCCGAGGAAAAAATTCATATGGAACGCCGCGCCGACGATGTCGTCTTTCGAGAAGAACCCGCTCAGGAACGGGAACCCCGCCAAAGCCAGACATCCGATCAGCATGAGAATGTGCGTGATCGGGAGCACCCTTTTCAGGCCGCTCATTTTCCGCATGTCCAGTTCGCCGGCCATGGCGTGCATGACGACGCCGGACGAAAGGAACAAAAGGGCTTTGAAGAAGGCGTGCGTCACGAGGTGGAAGACGCCGGCCACTGGCGCCAAGGCGCCGATGCCGACGAACATGAATCCAAGCTGGCTGATGGTGGAGTAGGCGAAGACTTTTTTGAGGTCGAATTGCCGCAGCGCGATCGTGGCGGCCAGGAGCGCGGTAAAGCAGCCGATGACGGCGATCGTCGTCATCGCCGCGGGGTTGTGAACGAAGAGCGTTCCGCAGCGGGCGATCATGTACACGCCGGCCGTGACCATCGTGGCGGCATGGATCAGGGCGCTGACGGGGGTGGGGCCTTCCATGGCGTCAGGGAGCCAGACGTAGAGCGGAAACTGGGCCGATTTACCGAAGGCGCCAAGCATCAGGCAGAACGGAATCCAATAGAGCGCGGTGGTTTGGAATTGGGTGAGCGAGCCGTTGGCGAGTTCGAGCAAGCCGGTGTGTGTTCCGACGCCGTTGCCGAAATAGCTGACGGTCCCGAAGGCCAGGTAGCAGAGCATGATGCCGATGCCGAATCCGAAATCGCCGATGCGATTGACCAGAAATGCCTTCTTGGCGGCTTCGCGGGCGGCGGGTTTTTCGTAGTAGTAGCCGATGAGCAGATAGGAGCTTAATCCCACGCCTTCCCATCCAAGGTAGAGCATGATGAGGTTACCGCCCATCACCAGGCAGGTCATCATGAAGATGAATATTCCAAGATAGGCGAAAAAGCGAAAGTAGCCGCTCTCGCCCTTCATGTAGCCGGCGGAAAAAATCGTGATCAGAAAGCCGATCCCGCAGACCACGCAAAGCATGACGACAGTGAGCGGGTCAAAGAAGAACGAGGCGGTCGCCTGGAAATAGGAATTGGAAACGCCAGGCACGTTTTGGGCATGCTCGGCGGTTCCTATTAAAGCGGGATCGCCGGCTTCGATCCAATTGAACAGCAGTTTGCTGTAGTAAGGCGTATACGGCCCTTCGGCCGTCATGGCGGCGGTTGATTCTGGAGTGGCGCCGGCTTCGTGCTTCGGCAGGGCGAGCGTCTGAAACAGCAAGATGAATGCAAGCACGGCGCTCGTACCAACCGCCAACCAGATCGGCCAATGCGACTGGCCGCGAAGTATCTTGGCGCCAAAGAATCCGGCGATCGCCGCGCCAATCAGCGGCAATAGCGGGATGAGCCATGAATGTTGTACGACCCAAAAATGTTGCATGAGAAGTTGCTAGTTGTTAGTTGCTCGTTAAAGACGGTTCATTCAACAGTTAAACAGCCTTGCGCGTCTACGCGATCTACTCCCTCTCCCGATAATCCGGGAGTGGGTGTTCGAAAGGACGCAAGTTACATAAATCCGGCCCTTCCAAGAAACCCTCACCCTTCCGTCTCCCGGAGTACCGGGCGAGGGTACAAAAAAACGCGCTTCATCGCGAAGGATACTTTAGCGACTCATCACCCACGCAATTGTTTCCACGCGTCGGCATCGAGCGTGTTTTTCTCTCGGAACAACAGAACGACCAATCCCAATGCCAACGACGCCTCGGCGGCGGCGATCACCAATACGAAGATCACGAACGCCTGCCCCGCCAGGTTATGATGAAAGGCGCCGAACGCGATCAAATTGATCGCGACGGCTTGAAACATCAGTTCCGTGCAAAGGAAGATGACGATCAGATTTCGCCGGGTCATGAAACCGATTAAGCCGATGCAAAACATGATCGCACCGACCGCGAGATAATGTTCAAGCGTTAGCAGACCCATCGCTCACGTCTCCGGATACGCTTTTTGCCTGGGGTTGTCCGTGCCGTAGACCGGGATGCTGAAGGGATTGTCGTCGATCGGCGTCGCCGGGGCGACCGTCACGTCGACGCGGGGCGGCTTGCCTTCATGATAGACCACGCGCTTGCGGGCGATCACGATGGCGCCGACCATGCTTACCGTCAGCAGCAACCCCGCCAGCTCGAGGTTGACCGTCTGATGCTGGAACAGATAAATCCCCAGCATCTGCGTGTTTCCCAATTGGGCGCTGCCGGGAATGGCGGCGATTTCGGCGGATTCGCCCGCGGTCGGCGGACGAGGGGCAATCTCGGCGGCACGATCAAAAATCACGAACAGCAAAATGCCCATCAGCGCGAATCCCACCGTCGAAGCCACCATCGGCTCGCGGCTGACCGCGTCGTATTCGCTGATAAACGCCGACGTCGACCCCGGCGCCCGTGCTTGCGACGCGAGCATGATCACGAACACATACGTAATCAAAATGGCGCCGGCATAAATCAGCACGAGGGCGGCCGCCATAAACTCCGCCTGGAGCAGCACGAACAGCCCGGCGCTGGCGAAGACGGTCAGCACGAAATATAGAGCCGAGTAAACCGGCCGCGGATGGGTGATGACCCGCACGGCACTGGCCAGGGCGATAAACGAGAAGATCCAGAAGTAGACGTTCATTCCCGCGGCGGCGTGGCGCAGCAGGATCGAGACGAATATCAGCAACGCCGCCGCCACCATCGTTCCGCCGATGCGACGAAACGAAACGTCGCGGCGCGTCGGGAGAAGCAGCAGCGTTCCGACGCCGGCGAAAATGCACAAGGCGAGGACAACCGACGGCACGAGAATCGGCGACGAAGGCGCCGCCGCCGATGTTTCGGCGGCCGCCTGGGCGACGATCGAAGAAGAAAGAATGCCGAGCATATTCAGAGGCACAACGCCTTGCGGCTTGCGCTACACGGGCCGGGGCAAAGGCGCCTCAGCTCCCGTCAAAATCCGCCAAGGCGACTTCAGCCGCCCAATGAAGCGGCAGATACTAAGAGCGACCTATGGGCTTTGCAAGATGGTCGTGACAGATTTCACAAGCCGCGGATCGAATACTGCGTCGGCCGACGTTTCATAATCTTTCTGGTCGTAAAATGATCTGGCCGGCCCGGGCGTTTGCGATCTGCTCCCACATCCGGCGCATGGCGTTTTCCACGTCGCGGGCGAAGCGCCGTACATCGGCGAGCGGGGATCGACTTAGCCGATCACGAAGTCCATCGCGCAGCGCCGCAAGACGGTGGCGATCGTTCGCGAGCCGGGTGGCGATCTCGACGAATTGCTCGGCGTCGAACGCCGCGAGTTCGGGCAAGCCGAGATTGGTCAGCTGGCTCAACCCCGCGCGTCCGACGGCCGTGTGGCCGACAAGCGTGATCACCGGCACGCCCATCCAAAACGCATCGAGACCCGTCGTGTGGCCGTTATAAGGAAACGTGTCCAGACCGATATCGATCCGGTTATACGTCGCAAAATATTGCGGCCGTGGCTGATGCTCGACAAAACTGACGCGCGCCGAGTCGATCGCCATATTGGCCAGAGCCGCCAGCGCCCGGCTCCGCGCTTGTCCGCGCGGCGCCAGCAGTAGAAGCCTGGAATCGGGCACGGCACGCATCACCGAAGCCCATAAGGCCAGCACGTCACCGTTTATCTTGCAGAAGTTATTGAGACAGCCGAACGTCACCGCCCCGCCGTCGCCGGCGGGTAGCGGTCCAACGTCCGGCGTCGCTTCGATCGGGTCGTAGCACCAGAAGCTGTTCGGCAGCCGAATTGATCGCTCGGCATACAGCGCATCCGTACCCGGCGGATCGAGGTACGGATCGGTCAGCCGATAATCCATCGCGTCAAGGCCGGTGGTGCCGGGATAGGCGCACATCGTCGCCTGCACCGGCGCCGGTTTGAGGTAGAAGAGGCCGAGGCGATTGCCGCCCATGTGCATCGTGGCGTCGAACAGAATGTCGATTCGATCTTCGCGAATGAGCGACGCGGCGGCGGCGTCGTCGAGGCGGGATATGTCGCGCCATGCGTCGGCACAGGAGCGGAAACGATCGGTTATCGCGTCGGTGAGCCGGACGTTGCTGTAGCAAAAAATTTCGAATCGATCATGATCGTGCTCCCGCAACAAAGGCAGCAGGTAAAAGCCCGCGACGTGCCTTCGGAAATCGGGAGAGACATAGCCGATCCGCAGACGCCGATCCGGCGAACGATCGTCGTCGCGCGTGAGAACGGCGCCGGGTCTTTCTCGATAGCCGAGGGCGGAAGCCTGCGGACCGTGCGGGAGAATCCGCGGGCTTCCGTCCTCGGCTATTAAAGGAGGGCCGTCATCCCGCACGCCGGATTCGGTGGAGATTGAGCGTTTTTGAGGTTGCTGTAGCGTCTCCGCGTTTAGCGGCCCCGCTTGCGGGGCGTGTTTCGCCATCGAAGATGGCGCCGCCAATAGGACTAATGCTCCAATCGATTTTGATTTGGCGTGATGCTCATTCCACAAGAGGCTTTCTCTTAGCAGGGTTTGCGCGTCGACGCCGGGCTGGAAATGCAGGGCGTAAATTTTTCCGCTCCGCGCTTCGGCTAACGCCGGGTCGAGTTTCATGGCGCGATCGAAGCTGGCGATCGCTTCGGCCAGCTCACCGGTCTTCATCTGCAACTGGCCGAGATTGACGTGGGCGACGGGAAGGGCCGGATTGATCGCCAGTGCGGCTCGGCAGCATTCGATCGCTCCATCCAAATCTCCCTGTTTTCGAAGAACATTGCTCAGATTGAGGTGGGCTTGGTGGAAATCGGATCGAAGCGCGATCGCCGTCTTGAACGGATCGGCCGCATCGTCGGAGAATCCGCTTTGCAGCAGCGCGCAGCCGAGGTTGTAGTGAATTTCGGCCGCGCCGCCGCCCAGCGCCACGGACCTGCGATAGGCGGCGACCGCCTCGTGCAACCTCCCGGCGCCCGCCAGCGTCTGGCCGAGGGACGCGTGAAATTCGGCGGCGCGAGGCTCGATCGCGATCGCACGCTCGATCAATTCCCTCGCGTCGTCATTTCGCTTTTGCTGAAACGCCAGTGTTCCCAGCAGGTGAAGCGCATCGGGATTGGCGGGGTCGCGCCGGAGAATCTCGCGATAACAAGCCTCCGCCTCGGCCAGCCGCCCGGCTTGATGGTGAGCGAAGGCGATTGCGACCATTTGCGTCGATGCGGGAGCGGTCATCGGTCAAAAGCGTTTCAAGTAGAAATGACCGACGGCCCAGGTGAGCATCGCCAGAATAAAAAGCCACCGGATGATGCGCCAATTTCGGGCGGCTCGGAAGTTAACGCCGCATCGGGAGCAGTTTTCGGAGTCGGCGCCGACCGTGTCATGGCAACTGGGACATTTTCGAAGCTTCATCGCGTAACCCGCTCGATGACGACACGCCGCGATCACGCCGGTCATGTGGGGGCGTATCGCGTAAATGATAAGTCGGCGTTGGACGGGACGCCAGATCGGCGATCGATCTGAACGGATTGATTGCGGGAATCCGGTTTACATCGGCTCGCTCTTGGCCGTCTGGTCGAAGACTCTCAGGAGCTTGGATTTGTCGAAGACCATTTCCTGCCGGGTGAGGCCGACGATGTCGTAGACACTGGTCAGTTCGATGGCGTCAACCGGGCAGGCTTCTTCGCACATGCCGCAGTAGATGCAGCGGAGTTCGTCGATGTCGAATTTGGCCGGGTATTTTTCGCGGTCGGCCCACGGAGACTCGGCGGCCTCAATGTGAATGCAACGCGCCGGACAGGCAGTGGAACACATCATGCACGCGACGCATTTCACCCGGCCGTCTTCGTCCTTGTTCAGGCGATGCACCCCGCGGTAGGTGTTCTTTTGCATGCCGCCATCGACGACGGCAATATCCTCGCGGCGTTCTTCAGGATACTGGATCACGCGGTCCTTGCCCTGGACGACGACGCGAAACATGTGCTTCATCGTCGTGCCAAGACCGATCAAAACCTGCGGCAGGTAAAACGTATCGCCGAGCGAAAGCTTCGGTTCGTGGATGACGAGAACTTCGGAGTCTTTCATGGCATAACCTCGGCGTTAACTTTTCATGTAAGCGTGCGGACGAATGGACCGTCAACATCGTCCGCGCGCGAAGCGATCCTGATCGTTTAGCCGGCCCGCTTGCGGGGCGCTTGCGAATTCTACGCGCGTTAATTCACGGACGGCGTCGCCGAACCGGCCGGCAACGGCGTGTGCTTGAACCGGCTGCCGGGTATCGCGATCTTGCGATTCGTATCCGGCGCCGCGGGCAACAGCTTGCTCGCGATCATGATGATCGCGGTCAGGATCACATTCGCCAGCAACAGCCACAACGGCGCCGCGCCGCGAAGCCATTGGTCGGGCTCGGCCACTCCGCCGAAGTAAAAGACGTAAACGGCCGTCGTCAGCAAAAGAGCCAGGGAGATCGGGATCAGGCCGCGCCATGCGAGGCCCATGACCTGGTCGAATCGAAAACGGGGAAGACTCCATCGCACCCACATGAAGATAAAGATGATCACCAGCGTTTTGACGAAGAAAACCACCGCCCGCACGATGCACAGCACAAGGCTGTTGGTGACGGCGGGATCGGTCGGATCGACCCAGGCGCCGGCGTGGGTGAGGGCGTTGATGACATGGACGGTAAGCCAATCCACGCCGGGGAATTGCCACCCGCCGAAGAAAAGGGCGACGCAGACGACGCTGGTGGTGACCATGCCGGCGTATTCGCCGAGGAAGAAAAGGGCGAATCGCATGGCGCTGTATTCGGTGTGATATCCGCCGACCAGTTCCTGCTCGGCTTCGGCCATGTCAAACGGCGCGCGATTGGCCTCGGCATGAATGCAAACCAGGAACATGATAAACGCCAGCGGCTGCGACCAGATGTTCCACGCGGGGATAAACCAGAACCAGGCGTGGGCCTGCTTGTTGACGATCTCTTCGAGGTTCAACGTGCCATAGAGAAGCACGACCGCCAGGACGGCGAGGCCGAGGGGAATTTCGTAGCTGATCATGTTCGCGGTGGCTCGCAGTCCGCCGAGGAAGGAATATTTGTTGTTGCTGGCCCATCCGCCGATGACGACGCCGTATACCGCGAGGGACAGGGCGGCGAGGATGAAAAGAACGCCGATGTTTAACGTGGCGGTCTGAAAATTATAGCGATAGCTCACGTGCGTGAGGAGGTGCTGGCGCCAGACGCCGTCGGAATCTTTGAGGTCTTTGACGTATTCTTCGTGGGTGACGGTATTGGCGTCGTTGGGGAGATAAGCCTTGATTTTGGCGTCGAGATTTTCGGTGGCGTCGGCGGGGCGCTCGCCGGCGATCCAGGAACTGAGATCGATGTCGCGGGTGGTCTGCTTGATGCCGCCCCACGGCAGAACCGCGATGCTCAGGATGACGACGACGATCATCATCATCGGAGCGGCGCTGAAGAGCACCTTGTCGACGTTTTTCGGTGCGTAGTCTTCCTTGAGAATGAACTTGACGCCGTCGGCGAGGGGTTGGCCGAGGCCCATCATGTGCTTGTCCTTCAGCCACGGGATGATGCCGAATCCAAGGCCGACGCGGTTGGGGCCGAGTCGGTCCTGCACCCACGAGGCGACTTTACGCTCAAGCAGAATCATGTAAGCGACGGCGCCGAGGATGGCGCCATGCGCGACGAGGGTGATGAGAATCCACGGATGGGCATCGAGGAAGTCGAGGACCATTTGGCCGATTTTTACGGGGTCATCCATGTTGCGTCTCTCGATTTTTCGTTCTTACAATTCCACGAACTGCGGCGCGTGTTCGATCTCCGCTTCAGCCGCGAGCTGGACCGAAGCAAATGGCTCAGCCATCTCGCGTCGAATGTTCTGGGCGTTGTAAAGGCCTTCGCGGCCGAGCAGCGCGTAATAGACGTCGCCTTCGCGCCGGGCGCCGTCCGGCGGCGCGACGGCCGCGAGGAACGGCTGAATTTTGCCCTGGAAGTTTTCCCATGACCCGTCCTTTTCCGCCCATGCCGCCGCGGGCAACAGGACGTCGGCCCGCTCGGTCAACGCGTTGGGCAAAATGTCCTGCACGACGCGGAAGCCGGTCTTGAAAAGGGCCGGGATCTCCAGCGGAATCCAGTTGGATAAGTATCCGCCGACGATCCACCCGCCTTTGAGATTTCCCTGCTCGGGAAGTTTGTCGGCCACGACGTCGTCGAACTCGGCGGTCGGTCCGCCGAGGAGTTGAAGAATTCTGCGGATGCCTGCGGAGTTGGGAACTTTTTCGGCTTTGATGACGAATGTCTGTTTTCCGTTGGCGGGATTTTTGAAGACGTCATCGTGTCCGGCACTTGGAACCGGGCCGAGAATCAGCAATGCCGCCGGATCGATCAGGCGAATCGCCTTCCCCAGCAGCCAAGCCTCTTCATTGGCCATCATCGGCGAGAGCATTGCATAAAGACTGCCGGGGCCATTGTCGGCGACGATTTGTTTCAAACCGGCGACGGCGCCGTCGATGGCGCTCTTAAACGTTGTGTTGGCCGGTGCGCCATGCTCGATCTTGCGGGCGTTGACGAGGCGCCGATCGTCATGGACCGCTTTATAGCTGTATCGCGTATCGTCGCTGATCCACCAGACGTTGACTTGCGGGTTGTATCGCGGCTTGATCCGATAGACGATGCCTTCGTTATATTCCAGAAAAATATTTTCGCCGCCGCTATCGACGGGGCTGATCGACGGAACGCGCTTGAGCAGCCAAACACGCTGCTGGAAGAGAAAATCCTTGTCGAGCAGCGCCCCCACCGGGCATAGATCGACCACATTGCCGGCCAATTTGTTGTTGACCGGCTTGCCGGGGAAAATGTCGATTTCTTCCTTATTTCCCCGCCCATCGACGTACAACTCGGATGATCCGGAAACCTCGCGCGTGAACCGCACGCACCGCGTACACATGATGCACCGGTCGGCATACAGATATATCTTGTCGCCGACGTCTTTCTTGGGATTCTTTTCCTTATCTTCCTCAAACCGGCTCTGGCTCCGGCCATACTCATAGGAATAATCCTGCAGCGAGCATTCGCCCGCCTGATCGCACACGGGGCAATCCAGCGGGTGATTGATCAGCAGATATTCCATCACCTGCTTCTGATTGGCGACGGCTTTGGACGATTTGGTATAAACGACCATCCCATCGCGAATCGGCGTCTGGCACGACGGAACGAGCTTAGGCAGCCCCTCCACTTCGACCAGACAAATTCGGCACGAAGCGGGTATGGACAACCCCGGATGATAACAATATTGCGGCACGGCGATCCCTGCATCATTGCAGGCCTGTAGGATCATGTGCTTTTCCTTGGCGTCGATGATTTTGCCGTCAACGGTGATCTTGGGCATAGGGTGAGGGATGGTATACGCATTCGTGAGAAATTTCACTAGGGGAAGGGAATTGATTTTTTGAGACCCGCGTGAAAGAATTCGACGGGGCGAGATAGCGACTAAACGTCTCGGTTAAAACGCCTGGACGCCTTGAGCGGCCGCTCAAGCGCGGAATCATCTACGCTCACCAACTGAAGGTTTCACAAAGACAGTGCATCGACGACCTGGAGTCGATCGGCATGGCAGGCGCTCCCGAAGAGTTCGAGAGCCGCTTGTATCATTTGCCGTTGAGAGTCAATACGTAATCGGATCGATCGGGTGTTGGAACATGGCCAGGGTCCTTAAAGCAGTTATCCCCGCCGCCGGCCGCGGGACGCGGCAGTATCCGGCTTCGTCGGCCGTCCATAAGCCGATGTTCCCGCTGGTCGATCGCGACGGTCTGGCCAAACCGGTCATTCAAATCGTTATCGAAGAAGCCATCGAATCCGGCATCGAAGAAATCTGCATCGTTACCGCCCCCGGCGAACAATCGATTTATCGCGACTATTTCCGTGCCCTCGATCACGACGCGATGAACTCATTCCACGATAAACAATGGGCGATTCTGGAGTCGCAAAAGTTAGCCGAGATCGGCCGGCGGATCAGCTTTGCGGAGCAAACGACGGCGGAGGGTTTCGGACATGCGGTGTATCAGGCGAAACGATTCGTCGGCGACGACCCTTTTCTGCTTTTGCTCGCCGACCATCTCTACATCAGCGACGTCAAAGACCGCTGCGCCAGGCAACTCATCGACCTCTTCGAGCGAAATGACCTCCAGGCGCTCAGCGGCGTTCATCTGACGCGCGAATCGGACCTTCATCTTTTTGGCGTCATCGAACCAATACGGATCGACGCCGATCGCGGTGTTCATCGAGCCGGATTGATCGTCGAGAAGCCAACGATCGACTTCGCCCGAGCGCGATTGTGCGGCCCTGGAATCCCTGTCGGCCTATACCTCGCCCACTTTGGCATGCATGTCTTCTCGCCACAGATCTTTGATTCGCTTGAGTTTCTTATCTCCGGCGATATTCGAGAAAACGGCGAGTTTCAACTCACGGCGGCGCAAGAACATCTCCGCCGGCGGACGGAAAAATATTGGTGCATGGAAATCTCCGGCCGGCGTTACGACACCGGCGTCCCCGCTGGCCTGATCGAGACGCAACTGGCCTTTGCCCTCAACGGTGTGCATCAAAACGCCGTCCGGCGCGCCATCGCGGAAATATCCGCCCCGCCGGGCAAGTTTTGAATTGCCGATTTTCCTTAGCTATAAACGTCTTGCACTGGTGCTATGGTTAAGAACGCCAAGGGGGAGGGATCGAAGATTTCGCGAATGAACACCCCGGTTCGCCAATTCCTGGATCCGTCGATCCGACTGCGCCACCCAGGCAATTGGCCGGGGAATCACGTTCGGCAGGAGTTCTTATGATTCAGCTGACGGAAATCACCGACGGCGATCAATGGTCGAAGATGGCATTTGACCCCTCGCTCGACGCCGATCGACTGGAATTCGCCGCGGGCGATGCGATCTTTGAGCCCTTGACGCCGGCGCGCACACTGTTTTTCATTCAGAGCGGACAGGTACGAACTTACGAGGCGAGCAGAAACGCATCGGACCGAATGCTCGAAATTCTCGGTTCGGGCGATTGGCTGGGCGAAGCGGCGTTGGCCCAGGCGGAAACATATTGTTCGAGGGCCGTGGCGGTTTCGCCGACGGTCATCTGGGCGGCGCCGGTGCGTCGGCTGATGGATGTGTTGACCCGCCAGCCCGCGGCGGCGGCGGAACTGATCCGCCAACTTGCGTCCAAGCTTCAAGCCGCGCGCGAAGACGGCAATCATCTGGTCTTCGACAACTGCCAGGCGCGACTCATCAGCGCCCTGCTCAGGTTCAGTCGAACCGCCGCCGCCACCTCGGACGGCGACGGTAGCATCATGCTCCACATCACGCATCGTCAACTTGCCCAGGCGGTCGGCGCGGCACGCGAGACCGTCAGCCTCGCCCTCACTGAACTTCGTCAACAAAACTTGCTTCGCACCGGCCGAAATCGGCTGATGTTCCGGCCGGAAACACTCAAGGAATACGCCGAGCGCGATTGTGTCGATGCAGAAGTGGTGTTGCAAAAGTGATGTTCACGCCAACTGCCGAAGCTTCCGCGCAGTTGTGATGGAGCGAGCGGTGATCGCGAAACACCCCCCGCAAGCGGGGCTTCTAAACGCAATACGGTTCACCTAAAAGATTGAATTGAACGCCGGGTCGCCGAGTCGCCGAGATAAAAAGAGAAGAAGAACAAAAATTCACTGATTTTTGATGAAACCAATTTCAGATTCTCTCGTTCTTCCTATCTTCTCTGAGTCTCGGCGTCTCGGCGTTCATACCCATTCATCTTAAGTGAACCGTATTGCCGCTATTATAGACGGAGAGACGCTACGCCAATGCTCTAAGTGAACCGCCTTGCGCGTACGCGCGACGACGCACGCTACTTGAGAAATCCCCTATCGTCGTTTGAGATCAAGCTTGTATCTGCACTTTGAGGTTTCGCCCCGCGCGTACAACGGTTCGTCCGGCGGTACGGAAACGATTTCAACCAACTTCGCCCCCAGCCGTTCGCAGGTGCGCCGCGAGGCGGCGTTGTCGGGATTGCACGTGATCCACATCGACTTGAGACCATGGCGCCGGGCCAGCGGCAAAAGTAATCGGCAGGCGCGCTCGGCGTAGTGGCGCCCGCGGGCGGCGGGAAAGACGTGGTAGCCGAAGTGGCCGTAATACAATTCGATCGACGCGGTTCGTCCGACGCGAAAACCGATCCCGCCGACCACGCGGAGCGTCGGGCTGTCAGGCCTGCCCCACCATCCGTCGCGCACGCGCATCCAGAAATGATATTGAGGTGATCGCCCGATGAGCGCATCGGCCGGCTCGCGCCCAAGCGGCACGTTTCTTACGAATTGCAGCAGTTGTTCGCGCGTGATCCTTGAGTCTTCCGGCGCATAAATCCGCGTCAGCGGATCGGAGCAGGATGTCAGCACATCCTCCACCATTGCGTTGTCCGGCGACAGGAGTTCCAGGTCGCCGTCGACCAGCGGGCCGGGATCGACAAAATGGAAGCGATTGAAAAACACAACCCGCAAATGATAAGGCGGCGGCGCCACGCGTCCACGGCTCCGAAGAGTATCCGTCGCGCGGCGCCGCCGCCTGACTGTCGCCATCAATTGTTACGAGGCGCCCTGCGAGAACAACCCAACCTGAAACAGGTTCTGGTGGACCATCCACAACACGATCATCGCAGTGATCTCGGCAATGATTCCGACCGCGACCAATACCGTATACACGTTGTTGGTCGCCTTCACCAGAATCTGATCGCCACCCGATAAACGGCTCATAAAAACTCCAGGGGAAGAAGTTGTTAGTTGTTAGTTGCCAGTTGCCAGAGAAGATGAGCCGATTGACAGATTCCTGGCTGGCAACTGGCAACTAACCACTGGCAACTTACCTTACAGCTGCGTCCGCACTTCGCTCACGTTTGGCTTAATTTGGCTGACCAGCGGGCCTTCGATGCGGCCGGTCGATTCGTGAACGCCGACGGTTTCGACGGTCAGGAAACCGAGGAAGCGATTGTGTTGTGGATCGACGACGTTAAACCGCATTCCGCGCGTGACGGCTTCAGCGCTGCCAAGGGAAATCGTGGCGTAGGGAACGCCGTTGATGTTCTTAAAGTCGCGAACGATTCCGTTGATATTGACGGCGGGCGTCGGATTGATGGCGCCGCCGGCGGGAAGGGTGTTGCCCGACGGGCTGATGTTGTATTTCTGCAGAATCGCGTTCACCGACGCCAATTGACCGGCGAGCTGAGTGTTCTGCTCGGCCATGTAGCGATCGTGCTTGGTCGTAACTTCGAGGCTGTTCGTCAACTCGGTGATGCGATTGCTGTCGTCGACGATCGCCTTTTGCCGTTTGTCGTCTTCGTCGCGGAGGGTGTTATAGACGTCTTGGCGAGCTTTGATGTCTGCTTGAGCCACGGACAGCGCCGCGGTCGTGGAAACGTTCGCCGCCGTCAGTTGGGCGATGTTGGCGTCTTTCTCGGCGATCTGGCCGTCGCGTTGGCTGACGGCGTCAAGCCCGGTCTTCACGTCCTTCTGCAAGCTCGCGATCTGGTTGTCCTTCTCGGTCAGACTTGCATCGCGGGTGGACTTGATGGAAGCGATCTCGGTATTGACGAGGCGGGTTTCTTCCTGAGCCATCGCCAGCTTCTTGCGGTCGATTTCAGAAGCCGCCTTGTAGTTCTCCTGGCGATTGACGAAAACGATCAGTCCTGCCGACAGTAACAAGGAAAGGACGACAAGCAGAACGATAAATATCTTGGTTAACGCGCTCACGGTGGGCTCCTTGAACTAAGGTGTCCGGCAGTGGTGTCGGTCCCGGTGGGGATTGTCGCTCAAAATCTGACCTTGCCGTCTTTATTCCGCAAGAGTTATCCTAACTCCGCTTAGGGCGCTGTCAAGCGCGCCGTGCCGCATTTCAACGAATGGCCCGGAAGAAAAATTGAACCGTCGGACGCCGCCGCCAAGCAGGACCAATCGAGGGTTTTCCTCCGCCATGCTCGCCGTCGCTCGGCCATTCATCCCGGCTTCAATTGCAAAATCGCCGTGGCGGCGGCGATCCGTACGCTGGGATCGGGGTCGGCCAGCAGTTTCTTCAGGATGCCCTGGGCGTCGGCCCGGCCGATGGCGCCGAACGCGAACGCCGCCTGCACGCGCTGGCGCGAATCGGAATTAACGGCGCCCTGTTGAGCGATCGCGTATCCTTCGTCGGAACCGAGCATTCCCATGGCGCGTGCCGCCACCAGCGCCACCTCGGGCCAGGAAACATCCGGCCAACCCGCCACCAATCCCGCCCGCACATGCTGGCGAATCGTCGTATTCCCCGGCAGCGCCAGGCCGAGATAACCGATCATCCGGTCGTCGGGATATCGGCTATAGGTGAGGCCGACCAAATCTTTAAGTCCCTCCTCGTCTCCCAATCTCCACATCGCTTCCGACGCCTGCTGCCGAACCGCGGGGTCGGCGTCGATTCGCAGCACGCGCAGGATGCGCAGCGCGCTCGGTTCACCCATCATTCCCAGAACAAACGCGACGTTCCCGCGAACCAGCGGATTGGAATCGGTCGCGAGATGTTCCAGTTCGTGGCTGTAACGCCGATCCCCCAGGCGATGCAGCGCAAACCGAACGGCGACGCGCACATTTTCGCTGCGGTCTTCCGCGACCGCGAGCAGCGGGTCGTGAGCCTGCGCGATTTTCAATTCCCCCGCGGCCAGCGCCGCGGCAAAACGCACGACCGCCTGCGGATCGGCCAACGCCCGGAGAATCTCCTGGTGATGATGGCCGGAGTTGCCGTCGCGAATCCCCTCCAGCGCATGAACGCGCAGGATCGGATCGCCGGACTTCATCGCGTCGCTCAGCTCGCGATCGGCCGCCGCTCGCAGTTCAGGGTCCAACGGCACATTTTCCCGCGGCGGAGGAGCAGGAGGCTGCGCCGTCGGTTTGGGGTCTCTCATCGGCCTGTGCTCAGGGTCTTTATCCGACGGCGAACCGCACCCGGCAACCAGCGAGAAGAGCAAGACGGGAATGAGCAATCGATAAAATCGCATTGAAATAAACCGTTTCCAAGTCGTGTGCGAAGCGATCCAAACCGCTGGCCGCCCCGCTAGCCGGGCGCATCCGAACGCGCCAGCCGACGTGCCTGCCAAGCACGCGCGTTTCTCCGTTTCGGCGTTCCACGAAAGCACTTTTCAGTTGCTGCGGCGTTTCTGCGTTTATTAATAGCGGCCCCGCTTTCGGAGCGTGTTTCGCAATGGAATCTCGCTCCACCAGCACGAAAAATGCTCTAAATCCGCAAGCGAACACTGTCGCGGCAAAACCATCAGGATCGCTTGGCGCGCATTTTTTTTGCGGCGAGTTCCGGTGTCGATGGTTTCATCGCTGACGGCTCGGTCATGACCCATGCCGCATACGCGAGCGCGGCGTTTGCCGGTAGACACATCGCGATGATGTTCCAATTCGCCTGGTAAAACATCGGCAGCGCCTTAAGCAACACGCCGACGACTGAAATTCCCACCATCGCCAGGGCGATGTACCGCGTCAGCAGCCGTGCGCGGCGCGATCCAAAAGCGCTCATCGGCAGCAACAGAATTAACGGCAACGCCAGCACGCTAATATGCATGATATTTTCATTGGGCCGCGTCACCACATGGTCGGTGGCCGTGCCCATCCAGAGGATAACCGCCCCGCCGACGCCCATCAGCAACAGCCACGGCGTGCTCAAAAGCACGAATCCCCAGCGGGCGCCGCGATTGCGTCGGGCACGGCGTCCAAGGGCGGCGAATAAGGCGGCCAGCGCCAAGCCGGTCGCGAAAAAATATGCCGTCCATCGCGGCGGCGCCGAAGGCTCCGGGGGCCGGTCGCTCTTGTAGAGCACCTCGTCGCTCTTCACCAGCGGCATCGGATGGCCGTCGACGTGCTCCGTGACTTCATTCAGCCGATCGTGCAATTTCGCCGGGAGAAACATCTCCTGCCATCGATCGATCGGCCGATCCACCGGCAAGCCCAGGTCCGCCTGCAACGCCACATAGAGCCACAGCGCGTCGGCGTCGAGCCGATCGGTATGCCAGCGATACGTCGTATGTGACGGCACGCCGCGCGTCGCCTTGGCAAGGTCGTGATCGATCAGATCGTCGATGACGTCGCGGATTTTGGAGGTGCAGTTATTCTTATAGTAATCGTAAAGGTAATAGCGATTTTGTTCGGTGTCGGTTTTCAAAAGAAGATCGCGAAGCGCGGTCTTCTGCCGCGGGCTTAGGTTCAACTCCTGGCGAAGAATGTTTCGGTGAAGCTTATCGACGTAGTACCGCATGATGTCCGCGGTCGCGTCGCCGGTCATCATGTACAGCAGGCGTCCCTTGGCGAATTTCCAGTAAAATCCGTCGTCGAATTTGAAGGTTCCCCAGTTGTAGGTGATGTCGCGTTCTGCTTCGGGTGCCGACGGATCGATGATCTCGACGGCGTTATGCCCGAACTTTTCCCATGGATCGTCGCCGGGTCCAAAGGTCAAGATAAAGACCCTCAGGTCCGACCCGGCGGAGGGGGGCGACGCTTTGGACTGTCCCGCAGCCCCGCGCGACAGCAGTAGAATCGTCACGGCCGTCGCCATCCATGGAATCGCACGTTGGATCATGAGCGATCAATCGTCGGACGCCGCCCGGCGCCCGTCAAGGGCGCCACGATCTTTTCGGCGCTTGTCCACGTTCATCCATAATATCGAAACGAAAACATCGAACGCGTCAAAAACCCGCTTTTTGGAATTCCGGCCGCAGCCGCGATATGATCGAGCTTCGTTCATTTGGCGATCGACTGGACAGCGGATGCTCTCACTCAGCAAGAAAACCGATTACGCGCTGATCGCACTCTCCTATCTGGCCGAGCGGCCCGAGCGGGTGGCGTCGGCTCGCGAGATCGCCGCCGCCCGCGATCTGCCGGCGGCGCTGCTGATGAATATTCTGAAGGATCTCCACCACCTTGGCATCGTGCGCAGCACGCGCGGCTCGCAGGGCGGCTATGAACTGGCGGCCGATCCGGCATCAATCTCGCTGCATGAACTGATCGTCGCGATGCAGGGCCCGGTAAAGCTCGTGGAGTGCGCCGGAGCGCCGGGACCGTGCAGGCACGACAACCCAATCGACGCCGACGCCTGCCGGGTCAGCGGGCACTGCGCGGTGCAGGCGCCGTTGCAGGCCCTCCACGAAAAACTGGTCAGTTTTCTGCAAGACGTTCGGCTGGCGGACGTGATCCTGTCCAATTCGGCGAGTCGAATCATTCCGCCCGAAGTCGAATGATCGGCGCGGGCGATCATCCGCCTGGAAAACCGTTGGGATTGGTCTTCGGGTTGGGGAATAATTGCGGAAGGGCTTCGATTTTCCACGAGCCGTCGCGATCGGTGAGCTTGATCATTTCCCGCGCCGGGTCCTGCCCCTTTTGGAACTTCAGCAACATCATCGCGTAGGCGAATTTCGCGTCGGTTCCGGCGACGGGCTCAAAATCGATCGGATTGCCGGCCCATTTCACGCTCTGCAATTCGCCGAGAAACGGGTGAACGCGAACGGTCGCCAGAGACTCGCGAAATCGCTTGAGCGGGACCATGTCGCGGAAAACATCGCTGGTCATGTCGTTGTAAATCACGTCGTAGCGCTGAGCCTTGATCTCATCGCCGAATTTCGCGAGAACGTCGGCGCATTGTTGCGTGTCACGGCGGGTGCGGGCGGCGGCGACGGCTTGGCGGGCGGAGACGGCGCCGCCGAAAAGCAGGCAAAGGATCATGCCGCTGAATACAAAAATTAAACCGCCCTGCGTGCCGTTGCTGTTGCGAATTTGGCGCAGGGCCAGCAGTCCACACAGAATTCCGACCAGCGGAATAAACAGGAACAGGCTCACGAGCAGGCTCAGCGCGCTGGCGAACCCAAACATCAGCGTGACGATCGACATCGGGCTGATGGCCACATATTCCGCGGCCCCAAAGGCGCTCCCGGTCCCCGACATTTTGGCCAGATGAGCCAGCGCCTCGGTGGCTTCTCCTTCCGACGGCGCGGCCGGGGTCGTCGTCGGGCCGGCGGGCGATAGCGAGGTGGACTCGGTCATCGTTGGTTCCGTGAACGAAGGGAGGTTTGTTTTCTCAAGTTATCGGCCGGAAACTTCCGACACTAATCAGCGTATGAGCAAACGTCAACTTATCGATCAGATCCGTCAATACAATGTCACCGCGCAGCTCCATTTTCTCGATCAATTCGACGAAGAGGCGCTGAAGCAATACCTCGAGCATCTCGAAGACGCCCGCAATAAACGGCTGCGCTTCGAAGGGTTGCCGCCCGTATCGCCGTCGCGATTTAGAATGGTGTCGTAACCGTCCGGAAAAAAAGACGGACGATTCTTTTCCTCTCAGAGGGAAAAGAATCGTCCGTCGTCGTATTTTCATTTCCCGCCGCCGTTTTACTGCACGTTCCACAACGTCAGATGGCTGGCCGGACGGAGCAACAAAACCTCGTCCACGTCATCGGCGAGTTGCTTGCCCTCATAATCCCAATTGCGGCCGATCCGTTGAAACCGCTCATTGACCGAATAAGCCGGCGTATCACAACCTGTCGAAACCAGCAGCGTGACGGCCAGCAATCCGAATAGGGCTAGAAGCTTCATGGCCTCGCCTTCCTGTTGAAAAAACCTGGGTGAAAACCGCTCCAAAAGAGCGCTTTGCAAAAGCAAATGTAACAACACATCGGCGCCGTTGTCAAAGCGGATTCACTCAATCGCCGGCGCGATTCGTCCGACGATTTATTTCCGGCGCGCCAAACCGAGCGTTTTCAGGGCGAAGCGCCATTCGACATAATGATACGGAACCGACAGCGCGTCATGCAGATTTCGCAGCCGGGCGTGATGACGTTCATATTGATCGTGCTGCCAATCGGCGCTGGTCGGGTCGCAGAAAAAGATTCGGCAGCCGAACGGCCGAATCTCGTGAACGCCACATAATCCCCGCGCCTGAAACGGGCACCCCAGCCCGTCCCAGTCCTCCTTCTTTTCAATCGAATTCTCCTTAACCGCGAGAATCGGAAGCGAGCGGCCGATTGTCGATCCCGAAGTCCCGGCGGGTAGCGTACGAACCTCCGCCAGATCGGCGACGAATTTCGCCAGCTCCATGGTCGTCAGATAGAGCCGATGTCCGAATTCCTCAAATCGGCAGCATCGGCCGGACGCGGTGCAGATCGGCTTGCGAACCGCGATGGCCTCCGCCAGGAGCCGATAAACATGATCGACGGCGTCCCGGACCTCGATCCGCGCGGCGGCGGCGGCGACTGCATCGGCAATTTCGTCTTTCATGCCTGTCACTTTGATGAAGCCGAACGGTCTCGCTTTTGCGCCAGGAATTTCTTTAACGCCGCAGCGCTCATGCAGTTGATCACCTGCCCCGGCGTCGCCCACGCGCGCCGGGCGACGTCCAGGCCAAACTCAAGGGAGCCTAGCCCGACGGTGCTGTGGGCGTCGGTATCGATGGCGAGCATCGCGCCGGCTTGCAATGCGATGCGGGCGTGGATGTCGTTCAAATCAAGCCGCGGATAACCGGCGTTTATTTCCAGGGCCGTTCCGCTCGCCGCCGCCGCGGACGAAACCCTGGCGATATTCAGCGGAAGTCCGGATCGGCGGTTGATCAGCCGGCCCGTGGGATGGCCGATCACGTTGACGTATTTGTTGTCGATCGCCCGAAGGATGCGATCCGTCGCCCTGGCTTCGTCCTGCTTGAGCGCCAGGTGCGGACTAGCGATGACGATATCTAATTCCGCCAGCACCTCGTCCTCGTAATCCATGCGCCCGTCGGCAAGAATGTCCACCTCGCATCCGGCCAACAGCGTGATGCCTTTGAGCTTGTCCGCGACTTTGTGGATGTTCTTCACATGCTTCAAAAGGCGCTCGGCCGTCAGTCCGTTGGCGATCACCTGGCTCTTGGAATGATCGGTGATCGCGAGAAATTCATACCCCAGTGCCATGGCGGCATGAGCCATCTCCTCGATGGAGTTGGCGCCGTCGGAGGCGGTGGTGTGGGTGTGCAAATCGCCGCGGATATCCCTGGCGGTGATGATCGGCGGCAGGCCGCCGGCGAGAGCCGCTTCGATTTCGCCGCGCGATTCGCGAAGCTCCGGCGCGATCCACGGCAGGCCGAGGGCGGCATAAACATCCTGTTCGGTTTTGCTCGCCACCGGTTTGACCAGCGGCGCCTCACCCGATTTTTTGGCCGCTTTATCGTATTCGGCCAAACGGTAAAGTCCCCATTCGTTGAGCGTAAGTTCCTTGTCCTGGGCGAGTCCGCGAAGCTTGACGTTGTGATCTTTCGACCCGGTAAAGTAGAGCAGGGCGGCGCCGAAATTATCCGCCGGGACAATCCGTAAATCGACCTGCAATCCCCCCGCGGTCAATACACTGGCCTTGGTGATTCCTTCTCCGAGTATCTTCTGCACCTCGGCGAACTTGACGAAAACCCCGGCCACTTCCGCCGCCGTGGAGATGTCATGGAGGGAGCAGATCAGATCGACGTCGCCGATGGTTTCGCGCCGCCGCCGCAGGCTTCCGGCGATCTGCGCTTCCTTCACCTGCTTCATGGCCCGAAGACGCCCGAGAAGGCTCTCCGCGATCGGCAGCGCGTCGCCGATGCCCATGCGCTCGGCCGCCTGCGAGCGGAGCGCGATGCCTTCCTTGATGGATTGAATTTTCTTCTCGCCGATTCCCTTGAGATTGGCCAGGGCGCCGGTGTCGATCGCTTTCACCAGGTCTTCCAGGCTGGTGACGTTGCGTTCCTTCCACAACAGGGCGATCGTTTTCGGTCCCATCCCCGGAATCTGAAGCAACGGCAACAATCCGGCCGGCACGCTGGCCGCGACTTCGTCGAAATCCGTGCTTTGTCCCGTCTTCACGAACTCGCCGATGATCCGGCAACTCGATTCGCCAAGCCCCTCGATATCCTTCAGCGTCCCCTCTTCGCATGCCTTGCGCACGTCGGTCGGCAAGTCCCTCAATATCCGGCTCACCTTTGAAAACGCGATCGCTTTGAACGGACTGGCGCCCTTGATTTCCATGAGGGCGGCGAAGGTCTGAAAGAGATCGGAGAGTTCATCGTTAAGAGCCATGCCGGTAGTTTACCGCGAAATTATTGATAAAGTCGCTCTTCCAGCGGCAGGTCGTCTATCTTTTTCCATTTGCCCGAAAAGATCCGGATTATTTTTTTCGGCCGAAAACCTTCGAGAAGCGTACTGGGCTTGAACTTGATTTGAACGCCGCTGTTGCCCGGTCCGACCGGAACGGCAAGAACCTCAAGAATTCCGCCGCCCATTCGATCGTTGCCCTGGTCGTAGGTGCGGAGGGATTCTTCCGACACGGCCGCCGAGATCGAGCCGTTCGCCGGGAAATCCTCGAACAACTTTCGATCGCAGCCCGCGAAGATCGTCATCGTGACGATGCCGTTCTGGTTGTCCACGTCGTCGATCCAACCCGGCAATCCATGTTCATGCTCGAACTGGCGATGCACTTCCAGTTGATGTGCGGCGGCCAGCTCGCGGCTCCTGGCGTCGATCCAAACATCCGTCAGCCGTCCCGGGCCTTTGAGCGTGCAGACGGTGGCGTTCAGCGCCACCGACTGCCCCGGCGCCAGATCGCTGGACGCCGCGATCCCGCTTCCCTTCCAAACCATCGTGGCGGGAGCGATTTGAAAGACCGTGGGCTTGGCGTCAACTTGATTGACGCCGGGGCCCGTGCCGGTAACGGCAAGGGTTCCTTTGTCGATGTCGATCGCATCGATGCGCCACGCGCGATGCCGGGCGGCGAAGTAGCTGCAATCATCTTCCAGCCGAATCGCGCGGTTAAACGGACTCTGCGGCCCTTTGCCGACGGCGTCGCCGGCGTAAAATTCTCCGTGGAGATGCGTGCCGAGCGGAATATCTTTCAGCTCGGCCGGCGCGTTGCGGTAGCTGAGAGACCCGTACGGCAGCAGCGTAAACGAAAGAGAATGGTCCCATTCTCCCCGGCGAATCGCGTCGGTGCGGTCGAGTCGAATGGCGCCGGTGCGATTGACGTGATCGACCGCGATTAATTCCCCCGCGATGGCGTGCGCCGAGCCCGCCGGCGGAAACTCGCCCGGCTTCAGCTTAAACCACGGCACCTTTTCGTTGGTATCGCCGTCGGTCCGGTAGGCCGCTTCCGCGGCAAGAGTCGCCGACGAAAAACAGAAACAGGCGCCTATCAGAACCAACCAGCCTGCCGCCGCGCTTATTCGGTCATTAGTCATTCGAGTTTCGGGTACGGAAACCTTTCGATAACCCGTAGCGCAGCCATCTCGGCGATGTCCTCAAGCCGGAGGTAAGCCAGACGCCTGTGCTACACATCATTGGCTCATGCCACTTCCGAAATCGTCCCCAGGCTATCCACGAATGTCTCGTTGTTCACGCCCATCTTCTGCATCATCGTGAGCAATAGATTCGTGAGCCGGGCTTTGCCGTTGGTCGGCGTATGGCAGATCGAATAATGCTTGCCCGGCGTCGTCAGATCGTAGTTGCCGATGACCGGCAGATTGTAGTCGATGTGCTGGCCATGCTTGAGGCCAAGCGCCCTGCCGCCGGCGAGGATGGTCGGGAGATTGGCGTTGCCGTGGCTGTGGCCGTAGCTCATGCCGCTGCCGAAAAGAACCATGGTGCGATCGAGCAGGGATTCATCGCCGTCCTGCGTCGATTGAAGCTGATCGAGGAAATACGAAAACTGCTGCGTGATAAACCCGTCGCTGCGGCTCAGGCGGGCCATCTGCTCGGGATCGCCGTTGTGATGCGATAGCTCATGACGAGTTTGCGGGATGCCGATCTCGGGGATGGCCAGCCCATTGCCCTCGCTCCCGGACATGTAGGAAACGACGCGGGTCATGTCCGTGCGGAGCGTGAGGACGATCAGGTCGTACATCGTACGATAGTATTCACCGGCCTGCGTGCGCGAGACGTTGCGCGTGAGATGGTCGGTGGTTTGCGGATCGATCTTGGGCTTGGGAATGGTGAGCCACGCGTCGAGCCGTTCGGTGCGAACTTCGACGTCGCGCACCGAATGAAGATATTCGTCGAGCTTATTGCGATCGTCGTTGCCGAGGTTTTTCCGGAGGGACTTCGCGTCATCGAGCACGACGTCGAGCACGCTGTGGCGGCGATTGAGCCGGCGCCGTTGAACGTCGACGCCCCCCTGCTCGACGCCGAAAAGACGATTGAAGACGGTGCGGGGGTTGTCTTCCGCGGGGAGCGGCACGCCATCGCGCGACCACGCCAGCGTGCTAGCGTTATTCGGCTGGCCGACGCCGGCGGAAATGGACAGTTCCAACGAGCTGAATCGCGTCTTGACGGAAGTGACTTCCGCCATCAATTGGTCGGCCGAAACGGTGTTGTGATACGCGCCGCCCTCCTGGCTGATCTTGGCGGCGGTGAGCCAGGTATCGGCGCACACATGGGCCTGACCGATTCCGCCGGGATGGTGCAAACCGCTGATCGGCGTCATATTCGCCCGATGTTTTTCCAGCGGCATCATCGGTTCGCTAAGCTGATAATCGCGGCCCGCCTTGGCAATCTGCCAGGTGAGCACGTTCACGCCATTGGGGATATAAACAAACACGCTGCGTCGCGGGCGATCCGCGATTTCAGACGCGAGAGCATGGATCGGCTTCATGCAATTCAGCAGCGGCAAAGCGACCGCCGCCCCCACGCCCCGAAGAAAATGGCGGCGATTTAAGAGCCAGTTTTGCGAAAGGATATTGCTCATAACCGCTAATACCCGCCTTTGCGCACGTTGTGGGCGCTTGCGATTTCGCGACGGATCGTTCATTTCGTCTTAGAGATTTATCGGATCTCCCTATCGTTCCCACGTTTAGCGGCCCCGCTTGCGGGGCGTGTTTTACACGACAACGCTCGCTACGCCAGACGAAAAACGCTCCGAACAAATGACTATGTATTCTGCGGATTCCCCGCGCCGCTTTCCTCCTCGACGTCCTTGATCTGGCCTTTGGCGCGAAGCGCGGTTTTCAACCCGAACAAGGATTCCAACATGTCGTGCCAGAACGGAGCGCCGAAGCTCAGCGACACCACCATCGCGATCCACCCGACGATGGACTTTCGCAGCCAATCCATGTGCGCCCGATAGATGGAGACGATCGTGCCGATCGACGCCTCGCGGGGCGCCGGCGGCTTTTCGATTTCGTCGGCGGCGTCGACGAAACTCTGCCAGCCGAAACCCAGGCCGGTATATGATTTTGCGATCCCGGTAATTTCATCCTGCCCTTTTTTAATCGCCGCGTCGCTGGCGTTTGGGAGGAGCTGATTGCCGTAAATGTGCAGGGCCTCCTGCCGGTAGGCGAGAATCGCGTCGCGCGACGCCTTGTTCTGAAACGCGGCCTGCCAGACGGGAAAGATGTCGGCATTGAGAATGACCACCACCAGGACGCTGATCCAGATCGTACAGGTCTTCATGCTTCGGCTGTAGCGTTCGGAAAAACCCTGCATGACGGTGTCGAACCACGTTTCGACGCGCTTGAGCCTCGCGCGCAAGACCGCCAGCGAGGCGTCAAAGAGTTGCCGTGATTTGTCGACGCTTGCCGCGACGTTATCGAGCGACGCCCGCACGGCGTCCAGCGCCGCGGCCTCGGCCGACCCGGCGGGCGCCGCTGCGCGATCGACTTTGATCTGGTTCTGCAAGTCGGCGAGCGCGACGACGGCGTCGTCCAATTTAATCTCGCGCAAACTTTTGACGTCGCCGACAAGATCTTTCGGATCGAGCCGGGCTCCCAGCATGAATGCGCGGGCGTCTTTGACAAGAGGGCCCAGCGCCGTCTGAAACGCCGCAAGTTTCGCGATGGCCGGGCCGGAGAGGGACGCCGTTGCAATCGAATGAACGATGGCCTCAAGATCGATGATTTGCTGCACCGCCGCGGTAAGATTTCCCGCAAATCCCGGAGCTAGTTTTTCCACGCCGGTCTTCGCGATTACTTTCAGCAGGTCCGCTTTCGAGATCGACTCGAACGCCTGGCCGCCAAACTGAGTGATCCGGCCCATGCTCTTCAGCGAAGTCGTCACATCCCGGTAAAGCTCCAAAACCTTCGGATCGGGATGTTTTTGGGGCGTGTATTTCGATCGGAACAGCGCCCGCAGCGTGGGGGACGCCGCCAGGAAAAGAAACCCCTTGTTCGGCAACCGGTCCTTGCTGTCCAGCACGTTCTCGAACAAGTCGATCAGCGAATCTTCAATCTGCTTTGACTTAATCTGAAGCAGTTTTTTAACGATCCCCTGCGCCGACTGCACGATCAAGCTCAGGAGCAGAATAACGATGACCAGCGCGATCAGAGAATCCAGCGTATCGCTTGTAAACATGGCAACCCCTGTTATCAATCCTCGGTCATCGCGTTTGACTCTACTGCTCCATCTCCAGGTCATCCCGCGGAGGGAGCAGGAAAGGCCGAAGATATATAATCGAAATGGACATTTTGATCGCCGTCGCGCCGTCGGAAAACGAGTGACCTATCGCCGTTGAAATAGATCCGAGAGCACCAGGTCTTCGATGATCGGCTCCAAGCGATAGTCGGCGGCCTTGCTTTCACGGGCCAATCCCGCCAGGGCGGCGCGGTCGTCGATCGTCATCGAACGGCGAAGGGCGAACGTGGCCAACTTCTCGACGAAGGCGGCATTAAACTTGTCCAGATCCGCCAGGAGAATTTTCTTGAGTCCTTCGGCGTCGTTGAATTTTCGCCCGTCGATCAACTCGCCGCTGGCGTCCACCTTCGGATTTTCGCCGCTGCCGTCGCGGACTTCTTCCTGAACGCGCCAGCGTCCGATGGCGTCGTAGTTGTCAAACGCGAGGCCCAGCGGATCGATCTTTCGATGACACGACGCGCACGTCGGATTGCTCTGATGGGCGGCCAGCTTCATGCGCAGCGTGGCCTTGGGCTGGGTGACGGGGGTCGTCTCGATCGGCTTCACGTTCGCCGGCGGGGGAGGCGGCGGTTTGCCGAGCATCGATTCCAGAATCCATTTGCCGCGATGCACCGGGCGATGGCGCGTGCCGTCAGAGGTGAGACTGAGGATGGCGCCCATCGTCAGCAGCCCGCCGCGATGATCTTCCGGCTTTAGCGCCACGCGTACGAAGCGATCGTCGTTCACGTTCGGTATCCGGTAATGGTCGGCAAGCCGGGCGTTGAGCATGGTCCAATCCGAATCAAGAAACTCGCGCAGCGTCAGGTTCGTCCGCACCACTTGGTCGAAGTAGGCGGTCGCTTCGCCGATCATGCTCTTTTGGAGATAGTCGTCATAGGTGGGATACAGTTTCTTGTCCGGAGGGAACATGCCGACGCGGCGAAGTTGCAGCCATTGCCGCGGAAAGGCGTCGGTGAATCGGGCGATCCTCGAATCGTGCAGCATCCGCGTCACCTGCGCCCGCAAGACGTCCGGCTGATGCAGCGACCCGTTCGCGGCCGCCTCAAGGAGCGGCGCGTCCGGCATCGTGCTCCACAGAAAATAGGAAAGTCGCGAGGCAAGCTCCCAGTCATTGATCCGCGGCGCGTTTTCTTTTGGCGTTCCTTCCACGAGATAAAAGAAATCCTTGGAACACAAAATCGCCAGATATCCTGTTTTCAAGGCGGCTTGAAACGACTCGCCGTTGTGCATTTCGCTCTGCACGAGGTTCACGTAACGGTCCAGCTCATCGGACGTCACCGGACGTCGAAACGCCCGCTCGGCGAATCGCCCCAGCGTCTGGCGTACCTGGGCGACGTCCTTGTTTTCCGCCGGCAAGTATTGCCGCTGCGCCATCGTCGGAGACGATTCGACGATCGGCCCCTCCCATTCCATCCAATCGACGATCAGAAACGGAAGAATCGCGTTCCCCTGTTCGTCGGTAATCTTCGTCTGCCATGGCTCGCGCCCGGCCTTGATGCTGAAAAACGGATGGCTTCCGTTTCGCCCCGCGCGCGGCAGGTTAGACGGGCCCGGCGCCTCGTTGGTCATGCGCAGGACATGATTGCCGGCCGTCAAATGCGCCGTAAATTCCAACGTCACCGGCTTTTCTTCCGGCGCCACCACGTCCTGCTCGAACAGCATCCGATCGACGTCGATCGCATAAATCGACAAGTGCGGCGCCCGCCCGTGCGCGGGTTTCAATCCGCTGAGCTTAATCCGCACCTTGTATTCACCCGACGCCGGCAATGACAGCGAAGTCACCGAGCCAGGCTGGCCGGCGAACGTGCTGCCGGGCCAGACGTCGATGCGAACTTTATCGAGCAGGCCTTGCTCGGCCAGCAGCTTTTTATTCCCGCCGCCGCGCATGTCGGTCGCGCCCCAGTGCAACAAGAACCTCGGCGGCTCCTTGACGGGAAACGCCTCGGCCAGCGCGCCTTCGGCCGCCGCGAAATATTTCTCGATATGAGCCGGCGAAATCGAAAGAACCGAACCGATCCGCTCGAACCCGTGCCAGTTCGGATCTTCCGGCAGCCCGGTCGGGTCGGCGGCGTCGTAATTCACGCCCAGAAGATCGTGGATCGTATTGGCGTATTCCTCGCGCGTGAGCTTGTAAAACGACACGCGATCACGCTTGGCCAGGCGAATGGTTTCGCCTTCCTTAAGCTTATTGGAAAGCCATTCGACCACCTTGGTAGCCTCTTCGACTTTTGGCCGAGGCTCATCCTCCGGCGGCATTTCCCCGGAGTTGATGCGGTCGATCACGTCGCCCCAGTGCATCGCCGACCCGCCCCCGACAATGTCGCGGGAGAGCATGTCGAATCGCAACTCGCCTTTGTGCTTTTTCTCGCCATGACAGCGAACGCAATGAGCGTTCAGAAACGGCTGCACAACCTTATCAAATTCCGGCTGTGCGTCGGCCGGTGCGTCGGCCAGGGCCGATCGTGTTCCCAACGCGAAGATGAGGGCTAGAAGGAGGACGCGCATATCAATACTCGACGCCTCGCGATTTTTCTCATTTGGCCTGAAGTACCTGAACGGCATCGATGACCACAAAGCCGTCCGTCTTTTCATTGCCGACGATCACGACAGTCCCCTTGGCAGCCGTGAACGTAAATTCGCCAAGCGACACAAACGCATTATCGATCGGCGGCGCCAATTTCTCGTTTACAAGCACCGTCCGGCTTCCGTCGGCGGTCTCGATCGTCACCGGCACGTTCGTCGCGCGATTGCTCGACGCCACATATCCGAATCGAACTTCGTACTTTCCGTCCGCGGGTATCTTCAATTGGAAGCGGGCGGATTTCCGGCCCTTGTCGGCGTTCTCGTCATGCTGATAGTCGCCGTCGATTCCGACGCGAAAGCTGCCCTGTTTCCATTGGCCGGTGAGAACCGCCTGGCTGTCATTCATAACGACGCCGGGCAGTTCCGTTGAGCGGATGACCCGCCCGGTCGGAATATCCCCGGCGGCGCCTTTCCATTCGATCAACTGTTTGTCGGCGGCGAGCCGTTGGCTCAGTTCCGGATACGCGACGGCCTGCACATCGGCGCCGTGATCGATCGCCATCGCCGCCGCCGTTCCACAGGCCTGGCCCAGGATCATGTACACCGGCTCCATCCGAATCGACCCATATGCGATGTGCGTGGCCGACATGCAGATCGGCACAAGCAGATTCGTGCACTCCGAACGCCTGGGGACGATCGATCGATAACCAATGCCATAAGGAGGCGTGCCATGAACCTGTACGTCGCCTTCGTTGCGGGCGTGACCCGCCGCGTCCACGTATCGCTGGCAGTTGTGCGAATCCATTCCGTATGAGCCCAGCCCCACTGAATCTTCGGGCTTGCGCTTGCCGGTGATATCGTCCTGGGTCATCACGTAATCGCCGATCATCCGGCGCGCCTCGCGAACGTAAAGCTGATAGGGCCAATTGCCATTGTCGGCGAATTCGTCCTTGGCCAATCCCCATCTGCTCACCGCTTGCCGTACTTTTCCCGGCACGCGCGGATGATTGGCCAGCGTCCAAAGCAACCCCTGCGTGTAGCGAATATGGTCGGCGATCATCTTTTCGCGGACGGCGTAATCGGCTTCGGGATAGGCATCGTTCATGCCGATATAGTCCGTGGAAAAGGCGCCGCTGTTGTTCGTATCGGTTTTACGATTCGGCATTCCGCGCGGACCCCACGGCGTCCCCTTGAATCCCGCTTCATAAAAACGCAACAGCAACTCAAAATCCCTTTCGTCATATCCGGCGGGCTTGGGAAACGGCACGCGAATGTCCGGCGCGTCGGTGGTGCAGATGCGATAGTTGTATGCTTGTTGCCGCTTGTCCGCTTGCCCATCTACTCCCGCCGCCCCGGCATGAACATTGGGTACCAGCCCGCTCGCGGGATCTCCCGGCTTCACGAACGGATCGACCGCCAGCGTAAACTGATGCGCGCCGGCATACCGCACTTCAATCCCGTTGAGCGTCTCTGCGTACTGTGAATTGGCCTCGCGTCCGACCGTATAGGAAACGCCGGCCCTGGCCATTAAATCTCCCTCATACGTCGCGTCGATAAATTCTTTGGCGCCGTACGTCGCTCCACCTTCCATGGTGATCGAAATGATTCGCGTCCCTTCCCTTTTCACGCCGTTTTTCAAGTCCAGCCGCTGCCCGAAAACGACTTTGACTTTGGCTTCCGCCGCCATCTGATCGTAAATCAATTCCGCCACGTGCGGCTCAAACCCGAACATCGCGTCTTTCACGATATAGTGTTCTCGCCTGGCGTACTGTTCCGGCGTTTCCTGTTTCCAGTGCGACGCGTCTTTGTAATAGTCGAAAACGCGCCGATAAAATTCGCGCGACACGCCGCCGATCGCGGCCTGGTTACCGGTATCGGTGGCGCCAAGTCCGCCGCTGGTCATGCCGCCGAGATGCCTGGTCGGCTCGACGAGAATGACCGATTTGCCCATCCGCCCCGCCTGCACCGCCGCGATGACGCCGCCGCTGGTGCCGCCGTAGACGAGGACGTCGCTTTGCTGTCGCTCCGCGGACGCCGACAGCGCAAAAAACAGGACGACCAGACATGCGACAAGTCTATCGATCATACAATTCCTCCAATGCCCTGGGCGCTGACGGGGTTGCTGTGGGCATTTGTTCAAGATGCCGAGAAGACCGGAAATATGCAAACGTGCCGGGCGGTTTATTGCGTTCGCATTTCATATAGTGGCGCCGTGGCTGGATCATCGACGAACGAAACTCTATTGGATCGGATGGTGCATGCCGTGGAACGGGTGCGCGAACGGCTGTTGCGGGCGACGGCGGCGTTGGAAGCGGCGGGCGTGCCGTATGCCGTTGCCGCATGGGTGGCCATGGTGGACCCGACGGCGGTTCGCAATACGCAAGATGTCGATATCCTGCTGCGGCGCGGCGACATGGAAGCGGCCACACGCTCTCTGCATACAACCGGTTTTGTGCATCGACATGTGGCCGGTCTTGAGATGTTCATTGACGGGCCTGACGCCAAGGCTCGCGACGCGGTGCACATCGTGCTGGCCGGGGAAAAGGTGCGGCCGGAATATGCGACGGCGGCGCCGGACGTCGCCGAGTCGCAAAAGACCGATCAGTTTCGACTGTTGACGCTGGAAGGGCTCGTTCGGATGAAGCTCACTTCATTTCGCCGAAAGGACCAGGTGCATCTACAGGACATGCTGGAAGTCGGACTGATCGACGAGTCATGGCTCGAAAAATTGCCGACGGAGCTGGCCGCAAGATTGAAGCATTTGATCGAAACGCCGGAGGGGTGAGTCATTCGACTTCCGAAATGATCTGATTGGGATCGCGCGGCGTGAGGCGCTGGGCGACGCAATCGACGAGAAAATCGAGGTCTTCCAGCACAATCGCGCCGATGAGCGCCGATTCCCGGCCGGGTTCCACGATGGCGTTGAAGACACTGTGACGGCCGCCGTAGGTTAAGTGAATTTGCTCGGCGATCGCACGCTCGGCGGTATGGCCGTCCGCATAACGGAACCGTACCTTGGCGCTTCGCGACGTGTCCCGGCCAAGCTGCAGCGCCATGGCTTCTGAGATGACCAGCCGGGTAGCCCCGCTGTCGACAACTTCGCGAATCCGGATTCGTCGAACCTGGTCGGGGCACATTTCTCCGGCTTGCTCGCGGAGAACATCAAAATTATTGGCAAGTTCCACTTCAGCGGAAAATCGCCCCATCGCCTGCTCCTTTTGCTCAATCGCAGTCATTTATCGCTCGTGGTCGATGCGTCGCCGGATGAGCGTAGCATTGGAAAATCGTCAATGCCAGCCGGGCCGACTCAATAATCGGCCACCGAGCCGTCGGGATAATGTTGCGGCGGCCATTTGTAGTTGTATCCCGTTTCCTTCGAGTGTTGCAGCGCCAGAGTTTCATCCACTTCGCAGCCGAGGCCGGGGCCCGTGGGAAGCAGGTAGTTTCCGTCCTTCTTCATCTCCCAGGTCGGATGCAGGACGCCTTTGAGGTCGTTGGGATAAAACTCGTGAATCAGGAAATTGGGGATGGTCGCGATGGCGTTGAAGCTTGCGGATTGGCCGAGAGACGACAGCGTGCAGTGCGGGGCGATCGGGACGTGGTAGGCTTCGCACAGAAAACCGGCCCGCCGCATGGCGCTCAGGCCGCCGCCGTGGCCGCAGTCGTTTTGGAGGATGTCGATGCAGCTGTTTTCCAGGTAGCTCATGATTTCCCAGATGCCGCGATCGCGCTCGCCCACGGCGATCGGCGCGCGGCAATGCTGCTTGATCCGCTTGAATACTTCGATGTTTCCCGGCTCGGCGACCTCCTCAAGCCACATCACATCGAAAGGCTCGATCGCGTTGGCGAACTGAATCATGATCGGCGGCGGAAGCTGGCAATGACAGTCAAACATCACGCTGCCGTCGGGTCCGACATGGTTGCGAGCCTGCTCGACCATCGACACAAGCTTGCGAATGTCTTTGAGGTCGCCGGAAAAGGGATACGGGCCGCCCGGCGGAGACTTGGTGGCGGTGGGCGACGGATAGACACGAATGGTTTGGCGCGTCGGTCCGCCGAGCAATCTGTACACGGGGACGTTATGCAGCTTGCCGGCGATGTCCCATAGCGCCATGTCGATGCCGGCGATGGTATGCACCATGAATCCGCCGCCGCGGAAATCGCGATGGGCGCGGAAGAGCTTCTGCCAGAGATATTCGACGCGGGTGGGATTTTCGCCGTCGAGAAGCTCGAACATCGATTCGACCAGAGCGACCGCGACTTTCGGCGGAACCTGCGGAATCTCGCCGAAGCCGAAGACGCCCTGGTTGGTGTGGATTTTGACAAGAGTCTTGGGGCCAAGGGGAATCGTCGAAACGGCGGTGATCTTGATCGACGTGAATTTGTCCGCGACCGCCACGGCCGGGGCATCAAGAATTTCGACGAGTTCGTTGATCATTTTCCCTCGCTCTCATAAAGACGGCTCGGATCAATAGTCGCAAACCGATCCATCCGGATAACTCGAATGCGGCCACTTGAATTCGTACCCAGTCTCCTTGGAATGCTGGAGAGCCAAGGCCTCGTCGATATCGCACCCAATGCCCGGCGATTGCGGCAGCGTGTAATTAAAATCCTTGTCCGTTCCCCACGTCGGCTTGCATACGCCCTTGAGATCGTTCGGATAAAACTCGTGAATCAGAAAATTGGGAATCGACGCGATCGCGTTGAAACTCGCCGACTGGCCCAGCGACGCCAGCGTGCAGTGCGGCGCCAGCGGAACGTGATACGATTCGCACATCGCCGCGGCTTTGCGCATCTGGCTGATGCCGCCGTCATGGCCGCAGTCGAATTGAAGAATGTCGATGCAGTTGTTTTGCAGATAGCCGATCACTTCCCAGATGGTGCGATCGCGCTCGCCGAGCGCGACGGGAACCCGGCAATGTTGCTTGATCCGCTTGAAAACCTCGAGGTTTCCCGGAACCGCGACCTCTTCCACCCACAGCACATCGTACGGCTCGATCGCATTGGCGAATTGAATCATGATCGGCGGCGGCAGCATGCTATGGCAATCGAACATGACGCTGCCGTCGGGCCCGACGCGCTTGCGCGCTTCTTCGACGCGGGCGACGAGTTGCTTGACTTCGTACAAATCCCCCGACCACGTGAATGGCCGTCCCGGCCCCGTTTTGAGCGCCTTGGGCGTGGGGTAGACGCGAATGCGATCGCGCGTCGGGCCGCCGAGCAGGCGGTAGACGGGAACGCCGTGCAGTTTGCCGGTGATGTCCCAGAGCGCCATGTCGATCGCGGCGATCGTATGAACCATGAATCCGCCGCCACGAAAATCGCGATGGGCGCGGAATAGTTTCTGCCACAGGTGCTCGACGCGCGTGGGGTTTTCGCCGTCGAGCAGTTCGTACATCGATTCGACCAGCGCGCAGGCGGGTTTGGGCGGAACGCGGGTAATTTCGCCCCACCCGACGATGCCGTGGTTGGTCTGGATTTTAACGAGGGTTTTTTGGCCGAGCGGAATCGTGGAGACGGCGGAGATCTTGATGGACGTCGCTTTATCCTCGACGGCCAGCGCCGGCGCGTCGGCCGCGAAGAGTCCATCGGCCAGCAACCCCGCCGCCAGGACGCCGGCGGAAGTCGCCATATCCCGCCGCGAGATGTCATTGCGTGAATTCATGAAGGCGTGCCCTCGCGTTTTCGCTTATTTGGTCATTCGGATTTGATTCGGATTCCGGGATTCGGATTTGCGATTTCAGCCGGTGGCTTCAATAATCCGCGATCGATCCATCCGGATAATGCGCCCCCGGCCACTTAAACTCGAATCCGATTTTCTTGGACATCTCAAGCGCCGCCGGCTCATCCACTTCGCAGCCGAGGCCGGGTTCCGTCGGCAGACTTGAGTTGCCGTCCTTGTCCACCTCCCACGTTTTATGCAACACCGCGTTGACGCGATTGTTCGGATAAAACTCGTGAATCAGGAAGTTGGGGATGGTGGCGGTCGCGTTAAAACTGGCCGATTGGCCCAGGAAGGTTTGAATGGAATGCGGCGCCATCGGAACGTGGTAAGACTCGCACAACGCCGCGATTTTTCGGAATTGGCTGATGCCGCCGCCGTGGGCGCAGTCAAACTGCAAAATGTCGATGCAGCCGTTCTGAAGATAGCCGATCACTTCCCAGATGGTCCGATCGCGTTCGCCCAGCGCGATGGGAACGCGCACCTGCTGCTTGATCCTTTTGAAGACTTCGAGGTTGCCGGGACATGCGGGTTCTTCGATCCAGAGTAAGTCGTAAGGTTCGACGGCGTTGGCGAACTGGATGAGCGAGGCCGGCGGGAGCATGCAGTGCGCGTCGAACATCACGGTGCCGTCGGGTCCGACGCGCCTGCGTGCGTCCTCGACGTTCTTGACTATATCGCGGACGTCTTTGGGATCGAGCGACGCGGGCTTTACGCCGGGCGCGGTTTTGACGGCTTTGGGCGCGGGATAGACGCGGATTTTATCGCGGGTCGGGCCGCCGAGCAGGCGATAGACGGGAACGCCGTGAAGTTTCCCGGCGATGTCCCAGAGGGCCATGTCGATGCCGGAGATGGTGTGAACCATGAAGGCGCCGCCGCGAAAATCCCGATGGGCGCGGAAAAGTTTTTGCCACAGGTGCTCGACGCGCGTGGGGTTTTCGCCGTCGAGCAATTCGTACATCGATTCGACGAGGGCGACGGTCACGTGCGGCGGAAGCTGCGAGATTTCGCCCCAGCCGGTGATACCGTGATTGGTGGTGATTTTGACGAGGCACTTGCTTCCGAGCGGGATAACCGAAGCCGAGGTGATTTTGATGGAAGAGGCTTTGTCTTCCACGGCGATCGCCGGCGCGTCGGCCGCCGCGACCATCTCGCCGATCAATCCGCCCGCGGCCAGCACTCCGGCGGCGGCGACTAAGTTTCTTCGAGACAATCCGGACGACGCGCGGTTTTCGATTGGGCTCATGTTACGAGATACCGCCCGGGATCAAACCAGTTGATTTGGATCACTTCACGCCAAGTTCGCGAAGAACCGCCAGCATGCTCGGCGGGTCCGGCGAGAGCATCCACGACAATCGCAAATAAAAGCCCTTCAAAACACTCGACCGAAATATACCGTCGGCGGAATCGACCGGACGATATTGGCCTGACTTGGATATGGAGTAAACCTCGACTCGCTCGGATTGGCGGTGAACGATCCAGTATTCGCGAACGCCGGCCCGTTCGTACTCAAGATATTTTTCGCGCCAATCGCGCGCGACGCTTTCCGGCGACACGACTTCAAGGATCATATCGGGCGCGCCGTCCACATACGTCGAATGAAGAATGCTTGATCTTTCCTTAGACACAAACAACAGATCGGGCAGACGCCGCCGGCGTTGGCGTGGAAGTCGAACCAGCACTTCGGTTCCGTATACAGACCCCAGATTATGATAGCTCACGAACTCGCGAACGACGCCGGCGACCCACAACGAGAATCCCGCATGATCCAAACTGGACGGCGCCATCATCACCACCTCCCCATCGACCCACTCCGCCCGGGTATCTTCGTCGATCCACTTCATAAACTCGGCTTCCGTCAGCGAACGGCCGGGATGCGGCTTTCCGTCGGCGAGAATCGATCTGCGATTGAATGCGGGCGTCGTGCCGATCGTCATCGATTGCTCCAGCCGGAGTTTATCACGGGCATGCGCGAGACTCCATAAAAAATGGCGCGGTCGTCAGACCGTGCCATGGGAAAAATCCGTCCGTTTCGGCGATCACTTGACCGGCTTGGAAGTGTCGGGCGTTACCGCCGCCGCGGTCGTCGGCTCTTTCCAGCCCATGTCAACCGCCGCCGAGGGCAACGCTTTTTTCAGCGTGTCGGCGCCGGCGTCGGATACTTTGGATTGCCAGAGGTACACGCTCTTAAGTCCCTTCAACCCATTGAGGTTGTCTAGCCCGGCGTCGGTAACGCCGGTGCTGTAGAGATTTAAATATTCAAGGGCCGTCAGTCCCTTGAGATGCGCAAGACCCGCGTCGCTGACCGTCGTCTTTTCCAGGTGCAGGCGATGCAGATTCTTCATGCCGTCCAGAGACTTAAGGCCATCGTCGGTCACCTTGGTATTCGCGAGGTTCAAGTCGTACACCTGAACCGCCAGAGGCGCCAGAAGCGCAATCTGCTGGTCGGTGATCGTGCTGGCGTTGGAGGTAAACTCGACCGAAAGAAGGTTGGTATTCTGGGCCAGAGGAAGCACCAGCGCGCCGGCGGCGCGAAGCTTGTCCACCGCGCCCGCGTCGGCGGCGGCAACGGTCGGCAATGCGATTTCCTTGGGGCCTTCATCGCCGGCGTCGGCGGTCTTGCCGGGGGCGTCGCCGGCCGGAGCTTCGGCGACCTTGTCGGCCTTCCAACTGCCGAAATTCGCGCCCTGCGCGATCCACGTCTTGATCAACGCGATCTGCTCCTTTTTCAGATGATCGCCCTTCCCATCCGGCGGCATCACGTCGTCGTCATCCTTGGGCAGATTAATCCGGCGAAATAAATCGCTCTTCTCGGGATTACCGGCGATGATCACCTTGCCGGCGGCGTCTTTGCCGCCCTTCTGAAAGCCTTCGACGCTGTCAAGCTTCAGGTCCCCCTTGTGCTTGGCGCCTGCGTGGCACTTGTAGCAGCTGGTCGAAATGATCGGCTGGATCTGCTTGCTGAAATCGATTTTCTCATCGGCCATCACGCTCGCGGAGAGGGCCAGCAACAGACCGGCGCCGATTGACACAAAACGCTTCATAATTTCATCCCTCAACTGGTTACGGTTCGTTGGCACACGCTCGACGCAACGTAATACGCACGAGGTTGCGCAGGGTTGAAAGTGTGCATGAAGCGATCAAAAGAGGCAAGAGCGCGGCTTACCGCAACGTCATCATACCGGCCGCTAGGGCGGCGGCGGCGCCGAAGAAGACCGTCAACTCCGCCAGAAACGAGGCAAACCGAAAAATACGCGTTCGCGCCATGAGCGTCTCCGATTGGGGTCCATTGCGACACGATTCTCGTTACCGGCCGCTTCGCGGCGTTGGCCCTGCGTGACATGCAGGCGGTCGAGGCCAAACACCATCGTCCGCGCGTCGCCGCCGACATCGGGCCTCAGCGCACATTTTTTCCATGTCGCGCCGAATGTGCCTTAAGTGGTGATTTGAATGTGCCGATGGCGACCTATCGGACGCAAACGCCGCGTTATGAGACGTGCGAAATCATCGGGAAAAATTATTGGACGCGCGGGATGTATCCTAAAATAACAGGCGCTCGATTTGCCGCCGGGGTCGGCGCGTTATTTCCGCAATCCCATCACGACAAGCGCCACATCGATCACGAACAGGAACGCCGTCGAGAATTCCAGAACCAGACGACCCCGCCGGTGAATTGCTCAAGGCGGCATTGAGATTGTAGTTGCGACGTTGAGCGGTCGATGGCGCGGGTCACGTTCGCGTAATTTTACGCTTATGGCCGGTAAATGACGACCTGTATTTGGGAACCGAGCGTGAAACGTGTAGTCTTGCATGCTTGCCTCGAACCGCCGGTGATTCAGCGATCGGCGGTCCGGACGCGCAAGGCGGAGGAGCCGGGAAAGAATTTTGTAAGGCATCCGTTCTTGAGCGTTTTTCATCTTGGCGAACGAACTTCGATCGCGAAACACGCCCCGCAGGCGGGGCGCTAAACGCGGGAACACTCCGGCAACCTGACGAAGACTCTCAATAGACGCGGCGGTATTTTTTAGAGGATCCTCGTGCCCGACCCCGACTGGCAGGCAGACTTGACACGCTATCCGCGGCGGCCGTTCCTCAAGGAGCAGTCGATCTGGGCGATCGCCGTTTACCGGTTCGGCCGGCGGAACGATCGCCGGTCCGGCGGGATCGTCAAAAAAATGGGCGGTCGCCTTTACTGGCTTATGTATCGATTCGTCGAAACCCTCACCGGCATCAGTCTTCCCAAAGATGCGCAAATCGGCCCCGGCCTCAAGATCTATCACTTCGGCAACGTCTTCATTCACAACCACGCCGTCATCGGCGCCAATTGCACCCTCCGCCAAGGCGTCACCATCGGCAACCGCCATGAAGGAGGACCGGCGCCGGTCCTCGAAGACGACGTGGAACTTGGCGCATACGCGCAAATTCTGGGCGATATCCGTATCGGCAAAGGGGCGAAAATTTCGGCGATGAGCGTCGTCATGAGCGATGTGCCGGCCGGGGCTACGGCCATGGGAATCCCGGCGCGGGTAATCACCGGCGGCGATTAAAGCGCGGAGAGTTAGAGCAGCCGTCGGGTTGCTCGCGCGTTTCTGCGTGTAGCGGCCCCGCTTGCGGGGCGCTTTTCGCGACGCACGGTCGCTTCGCCACCATGAGAAACGCTCGAGCAAGGCAAATCGTGACGCGGAGTAAAAATCGGTGGGTAGAAAAATCTCGATAACGATTCATTTCAATATCTAGTATCAAGATGATCTTTGCGCCGGACGAGGTCTCTTACGAGAGTCTAGCCGTGGAAGATTGGATGAGCGTGGAAGCGGGAGATGTCAGGGCGGTGATTCGAGTGATCCACGCGATGGACTTGACGGCGAGGATGAAACGCTTGCTTCGCAAACGCCGGAGGTAAAATGGCGACTAAAAAGACCAAGACCGAAGAACACGATTTCAATGCATTGGACCGTCTGGCCAAAAGCGTTACGCCCGATCAGCTGCGCGCGCTAACGCCAGCGCAAAAAACTCTCCGCTCTTTGGACGCGGAATGGGATTATCTCGCTTGATTTCCGCGTTCATTCACCGCCCCGCTCCGCCGCCGGCGTTTCCGTGGATTGGGGGGCGAAGCCATGCCGCATCGTGTTTTCGGTGATCGTGCGGGGGACGAGAAACTGCGGCAGATAATCCGGCCCGCCGGAGATCGAGCCCACGCCGGAGAGTTTCATGCCGCCGAAAGGTTGACGACTCACCAGCGCGCCGGTGATTTTGCGGTTGATATAGAGATTGCCGACGCGAAATTCGTGACGCACGCGCTCGATATGCGCGGGGCTGCGGGAATACAGGCCACCCGTCAGCGCGTACGGCGTACCGTTGGCGATGCTCAGTGCCTCGGTGAGATCCGCGGCCTTCATGACAACCAGAACCGGGCCGAATATTTCTTCCTGGGCGATCGGGGCCGTCGGGGGAACGCCGGCGAAAATCGTCGGAGGGACGTAGAAGCCTTCATTTGAAAATAATTCAAAATCGGCTGAGTAGGCGAGGGTCAGTTCGCCGCGCGTTTTTGCCAGGAGGTTGAGGATGCGAAGCTGGGCTTCTTCATCGATTACCGGGCCGACCAAAGTGCCGGGATCTTCGGCGGGGCCGACCTTCAGGCTGCGGGCGGCTTCGACGAGGCGGGCCATGAAGGCGTCGTAAATCGAATTCATCACGATCACGCGCGAGCACGCCGAGCATTTTTGACCGGCATATCCGAAGGCGCTGGCGACGACGCCATGAATCGCGTCGTCCAGATCGGCGTCGTCATCGACGATGATCGCGTTCTTTCCGCCCATCTCGGTAATGACGCGCTTAACCTGCTCCTGCCCCGGCGCGGTCTGGGCGGCCTGCTGTTGAATCGCCAGGCCGACCGCGCGCGACCCGGTGAACGCGATCATCGAAACGTCTGGATGCTGCACGAGAACGGGCCCGACGGTTTCGCCAAAACCGGGAAGATAGTTCACCACGCCGTCGGGGATGCCCGCTTCGTAAAAAACCTCCATCAGCTTCGCCGCGATGATCGGCGATTGCTCGGCGGGTTTCATGATCACGGCGTTCCCGGTCACAAGGGCGGCGGTGGTCATCCCGGTCAGAATGGCCAGCGGAAAATTCCACGGCGCGATCGTCACGACCACGCCGCGCGGGTCGTAGATCCAGGCGTTTTCTTCGCCCGGCAGATCGTTGTGTTTCGGGACCGACAAGCGAATCATCTCGCGGGCGTAATATTCGCAATAATCGATGGCTTCGGCCACGTCGGCGTCGGCCTCGCGCCAGGGCTTTGCGGTTTCGAAAATCTCCCATGCCGTCAGCTCGAAGCGCCGGCGACGGAAAATTTCCGCGCAGCGGAAAAGCATCCCGGCACGGTCGCCGGCCGGCGTATCGCGCCAGGCGGGAAAGGCTTTTTTCGCGGCTTCCACCGCGGCTTTGGCCTGTTCGATCGTGGCGGCGGCGCTGCGTCCGATGATTTGCGTGCGATGAGACGGGTTTATCGAAACGATCCAGTTGCCGGATTCGATGCGCTGGCCGCCGATCACCAGCGGATAGGTTCCGCCGATGCGGGCCGCGACCCATTTGATCGCGTCTTCCATCGCCCGCCGGGAAAGGTCGCGGCTGAAATCGGTCAGCGGTTCGTTCTTGAACGGCGTGATGTACGGCGCGGCCTCTTCATCGCCGTTACCGCGCGGCGCCGAACCGCTCGTCGCGTGACGCCGGCGGAGAATGTCCATCGGGTTCATAAGCAACTGCTCCTCGGGAAGATGGTCGTGGAAGCCGGCGCGCAGGAAGGATTCGTTAGACGTATTTTCAAGCAGCCGCCGAACCAGGTACGCCATCCCCGGCAGAAGCTCGCCGAAAGGGGTATAGACGCGCACGCGCCATTTCATCGCGGCCAACGCCGCCTTCACCGGCTCGGCCATCCCATAAAGCATCTGGAATTCCAGCGCATGCAGCGGAACACGATTTTTCTCGGCCAGCGCGATCGCCTTGGCGATACTGCGAATGTTGTGCGTCGCCAGCGCCGGCCGAAGCAGCGTGTGATTCTCCATCAGGAAAGCGGCTTGCAATTCAAAATTGGCGTCGGTTTCCGGCTTCTCCGACCAGACGGGAAGCGGCCAGTCGTTTTGAGCCGACACGATCGATTCAAAATCCCAGTAGGCGCCTTTGACGAGTCGCACCCAGACCGGCGTGCCCCGCTCGCGCGCCCAATCGGCCAGGGCGCGGAGGTCGTCACCGGTGTCGCGTAGATAGGCCTGGATGGCGATGCCGACATGCTGCCAGTCGCGGAATTCCTCTTCGGAAAAAACCGTGCGGAACATGCGCAGCGTCGCGTCTTTGTACGCATATTGTTCCATGTCGATATTGACGAAAACGTCGCGGATACGGGCCAGGCGGAGGATGGGGCGAAGCCGATCGAGCACGGCCCGATCCGTGCCGGCGGGGTCGATCGGATCGAACTGGCTGAAAAGGGAGGAAAGCTTGACCGACACATTGACGCGCGGGATGGGGCCGTAGGCGTCGCGGTCGATCAAATCGATCGGGTTCCAGTTTTTCGCGTCGGCGCTCAAACCGTCAATCAGCTCAATATACTTGCCCTGATAATCCATCGCTTCGGATTCGGAAAGGACGGCCTCGCCCAAAAGGTCTATCGTGAAGGCGAGGCTCCGGGCCCGCATGCGGTGGATCGATTTGATTGCCTGATCCAAATCCGCGGCGGCGATAAACCGCCGAGCCATTTTCGTGGCGCCAAAGCGGGTCATGCCGGCGAATCGATCGCCAAGCCACCCGTCTTGCGGAATCCACTGCACCGCCCGCCCGATCGGAGCGGGCAAAAAATCGGCTACTCCATCGAGGTATTCGCGAAGATGCTGGTTGATCTGGGTCGGCGTGACGAGCGTAGGCAGCACGTCGATGAAGCGGAACAATTGCGCTTTAACGCGCTCATCGCGCATTCCGATATCCATCAGCCATTGTTCCCACCGCGACCCGTTGACGTGATTGGACGACCGCCCGACGCGCGAGAATAATTCCCGGCCAATTTGAACGGCGCGAGATTCCAACGATTGTGCGGCGGTATCGATTTTGGATTGACTGGCCATCGGTCCTGCGCGGATATGCTACATCATCGGGGATTTTCAGTCATTTGTCATGCCGGTTTTTATTTTGAATCCGTGCATTAGCCGAAGCGCAGGCATCTGGTCCGCAGTTCGACCCCAAAAACATCGGCACGATGGAAACCAGATGGCTTATTCATCAACGTCCAGTTCGGAATTATCCCGCCATATAAAATCCGCCGTTGACGTGAATGACTTGCCCCGTGATGTATTGCGCATGGGACGACGACAGGAACAACGCCGCGTCAACCACGTCCTGGACATTCCCCAATCGGCCAGCGGGAATTTGCTCCAGCATTTTTTGAATAGACGCCTCTGGAATACTTCGCCCCATCTCGGTGTCAATGACGCCCGGAGCGATCGCGTTTACCGTCACCTCTTGCCTGGCAAACTCGCGCGCGGCGACGCGCGTCAGCGCCACAATGCCCGCCTTGCTTGATGCATAATTGGCTTGTCCGTAGATTCCCAACGATCCGCTGACGGAAGCAAGATTGACGATTCGGCCCTGCGGACGCAAAATCCCCGCGGCGTGTTGGATACAGTTGAAAACGCCGCCAAGATTTACGTCGATGACCGACTTCCATTCGTCAAGACTCATCTTCTTAATCGTACGATCCCGCAAAACACCGGCGTTATTAATCAAAATGTCCAACCCGCCTCGTTCACGGCGGATCGTATCCATCAACATGCCCACGCGCGACGAATCGGCGACATTGCATTCGACGATTAGCGGCTTAGTCAGAGTGGCCGCCACCACCTCCGCGTCCGCTTTATTGCGACCTTCCACATCCTCGACGAAATTAACGACGCAACTCGCCCCCAGTTTATCGAATGCGCCAATCAGCCCCGCTCCGATTCCGCGCGAGCTTCCCGTCACAAGAACGACTTTGCCGGAAAAGTCCAACCACTTAGCCATATGACCGAGCATAGCATGGTTTTTTAATGCTCGAAATGCTCGTGACTTTCGTGCCAATCATGATCATGGTGATGATGATCGTGGTCTTCAAAAAAGCATCCGCCTGAAAACCCGCCGAGAACGGCCAGAATGATCGCCACGCGAACGGTCCGAAAGTTTCGCCAGATGTGACTCATTGTTTCTTCTCCTTGAATAAATGCCGTGCAACAATGTGCAAAGTAGGCGCCAGCCGGACCAGGCATGCGAACGGCCAACCTTGCGCGGTTATCCCGGAAGCGAGGGACGGCGGCATCAATTAGGGGAAGGTGATGGAAATGGGATGCGACAGTAAGACGCCCGCCGGTCCATAGCAGCAGACCTCAGCCGTGGCTCCCTGCGTGGCGAAGGCGCTTGGAATGGAGATCGATACCTCATCTGAAGCGGCGACAAGATGGGCCGCGGGAACGAGACGCGCGACGGTGATCATCCGCGCGCCGCCGGTCGCGTCGAAATGCCGGGGCTGGGAAAGATCGGTCGGTTCGGTCAGATGCACAACGAGCGACAAATTGATCGCTTGCCGCCGCTCGGATCGGACGGCCACCGTCAAAGTCGGCTGTAAGCCGATACCGCCGACCCGCTCGAAACGAACGCGCGTCACGTAAAAATCTCCGCGATCCCAGTCAAACGGAACCGGATGGCTCACGACAAGCGGACGGTCGGCTGAATCGAGTAATTCCGGCAGTAACTCCACGCGCTGCGGCCCGGCCTTCAGATCAAAAGCGGTGTACGGAATAAACGCGGTAACGTCCGATACGTCCGACGACGGCGCCACCGCCACCGCGCAGGTGGCACGGCGATCGGAGTCGCTGAACCGGGGATCCGCGGAAAAAACCAGATTCCGATCGTGATCGGCGAAATGGACGGCAAAACGATCTTCCGCGGAACCGCCCGCGATGACGCCCGCGTGGACGCGAACGCCGACGTACCCGTCGGGATCAACCGCGTCGGTCTGCACCGAGATTTGTTGAATCGACGCGTCGCCGGCGGAATCGAAGACTGACCAGAGCCACCGCTCGGACTTCTCAACGTCCCATAAAAACCACGCGATAATGGCCATCATCACCAGGATGAACCGATTGCGGAATTTCCGCCATTGCGGGCTGGCCTGAGGTCGCGCGGTCGGCTTGGATTCGGTGGAGAAGATTAAGCCGGCTCTCCGCGATCGCCGGGGCCCAGCGAACTCGGTCGGACCCATGACCCCGGCGCCGCACCGGGTGCAGAATCGCGCCTGAGCGCGGAGCGGCTTCTTGCAGGTCGAACAGAAGCGGGATGCGATCGAAGGCCGTTTCATCAGTTTACATCATAGGGAAACAAGCGATCAGTTGTCAGTCGCTTCCCTGAACACCTGCCGGGCGCCCTCGCGATCAAGGCGGTCATACTGATTCGTCTTCAGGCTCACTTGCGCTCCTTGCGGGTATTTGTCGGCGTCAGCCGCGAAGCCAAGACCAATACGATCGCCATAATGATGAAGGCGGGTTCCGACGACCCGTTCGATTTTTTCGACCCGCCCGACAATGCGCCGAGTCAGGTAATCGACCCGCTGCACATCCGCGCCGGCGCCCGGGACGGCCTCGTAAATTTCCAGCCACAGCCCGTCCGAAAACCGCCGCAGGAAAAAAAGCAGTCCCGACCGATCCGGACGCCAGTTCTCGGCGTCGCCCAACAAACCCGCCGCCCACGAACAAACAAAATCCTGGCAGTTTTTCGGGCGATCGGCATAAATCCCGCACCCTTTGTCGGCGACGTGCTCGCACCTGGCGTAAAACGGTTTTCCCAAATCCCGCAAACCCATCACATGGCAGCAAACGGTGCAGCCGCCACAGGTGTATTTCTGGGTAAGGACGCGTAAGTTCATCGCCGTATTCTACCGCGCCGCCGCGAGCGGAATAGCCGCTTCACAAGAGGATCATCAATGATGTTTTTCGGATTCCGTTTACGAACCGCCGCACTTGCGACGCTGATTGCGCTTTTGTTTTTCTCGTCCGCGGCGATCGCTCATCCGCTCTCGCAGGGCGCCCTGGAGATTGTCGTTCATCCCACAAAATTGTCCGTCACCGCGCACGTGACCACCGAAGAAGTATCCGTGACGAACTCCGCGACCGGCGAAACGCCCCTCCCCGGACCATGGGCGGCGACAGGCCAGTCGGCTTTCGAGCAGCATGCCGACTATCTGGCGAAGCATCTTCATTTCGCCGCCGACGGAACGGCACTGACCGGCCGCGTGGTGAGCGTGACGCAGCCGCCGGATTCCTCGGTGACGACCAATTCCTATGCCGTTTACGAATTTGAATATCCGCTGCCGCACGCGTCGCCGCGCGTGATCGAGCTGAAGGAGGACGTTCTTCAGGACGGTCACTTTAAGGCTGGAACAAGCTGGGACGCGACGTACGTCGTCAAGATATCGCAAGAGAACCAGGCGTCGTTCGACGCGCTGCTCACCCGGTCCGGCCCCATCAATTTCGTCTGCGATTGGACCGCCCCGGCGCCCGGCGCCCAACCGCCGGCGCAGATCAACAAATCCCATCTGTTCGGCGAATACTTTCATCACGGCGTCTGGCACATCCTCACCGGCTATGATCACCTGCTCTTCGTGAGCGCGCTTGTGCTGGCGGCCACGTCGCTTTGGGATTTGATCAAAGTGGTCAGCGCCTTCACCCTCGCCCACACCATCACGCTCACGCTGGCGGCACTGAATTTAGTTCATGTTTCCGAGCGCGTCTCCGAGCCGCTGATCTCCCTGAGCATCGTCTTCATCGCGCTGCAAAATGTTTTCTGGCCCGCCGACAGCAAAGGGTGGATGAGGCTCGCCGCCGCGTTTTTCTTCGGTCTTTTTCACGGGCTCGGCTTCGCCGGCGGATTGATCGACACCATGCACCAAATGCACAGCGCCACCGTCCTGTTGGCCATCCTCGCATTCAGCGTCGGCGTGGAAACGGGGCATCAAATGATCGTGCTGCCCCTGTTCGCCGGCCTGAAGATCGCGCGGGCCACCCGCGCCACCGAAGCGGGAAGAAACCGCCTTTCCTTCATCGCCCAGCGTTTTGGTTCGGCCGCGATTTCACTTGCCGGATTGTGGTTCCTGGTCGGCGCGATGAAGTTATGCATCACGGGACAGGCGCCGTAGGGCGCCGAGATAGCCCGTGGCGCCCAACAGGTCAAAAGACCTCGTATATCGTCCGCGCAATTGAGCTATAATCCGGAATCGTCGAACATACATTGTTGAGCCGTCTACAGGTGATCCAATCGGGACCGGTGACTTATGAGCCAGGCGAGCGTCGAAACCATCGTCAAGGAAATTGAATCGCTTTCGGAAGAGGACCGCGAAACCTGGAAAAACGGCTGGCGGAAATCGACGAAGCCAGGTGGCAACAAGAAGCCGCCGAGTTCGCGCGGTATCGCGAGTAAAGCGGGGATCGATCAGGCAAGTATCGATAGCGCGATTTACAACCTCCGCCACGAATGAAGATCTTCTTCGATACAAACGTGTATGTCGCCAAGGCTCTGCTCGGAGACGCGGCAACTGAAATGGTTGCGACGACTCAGCGGGCGGGGTGGCGTATTTTTGCGGTGAGTGTGTACTCGACGAGTTAGTCCGTGTATTGGCGGAATACCGGCATTTTTCGCAGCGATTCTCGAGGCGTACACGCCGACATGTGCTTCGCCGTTCTCAACTCGTTCAGGCCCCGCCGTCACGACATCGTGTGCCAGACGATCCGAAAGATAATGAAATACTCAAAGCCGCACTGACGGCTGGGGTGGATTATCTGATCACCAACGATCCTCACTTACTCGCGTTTTATCCTTACGAGGCGATCAGGATTATTTCGATGACGGAATATCATGACTTTCTTGTTGGGGAGGGTCTGATCCAGTGATTCACTCCGTGGCCGGCTCGCTCCTCTTGCATTGTTACCGTTTATCCAGCACGAATTTCCGCACCGAGCATCGATTTCGGAAGCATGCGTAGATTTCATTTTGATCGGTGATCGCCAGTCCGAAAGCCGCTTCTCGGCCGCCGAAGGAATCGATATAGGCGCCGTCCTGGTCGAAGACCTGCACCGCCGCGCCGCTCTCGGTGACGTAGATGCGGCCTTTGCCGTCGGCGGCGAAAGCGCGCGGCGAAAAGAGGTGGCCGGCGGCGCCGCTGCGGCCTCCGCCGAAACGGTTAATGTATCGGCCATCTGGAGCGAATTTGAATATCCCTTTGCCGCGGTCCATCGCAAAAATCTCTCCCGTACCCAGCACGAGGATGCGATTGAACGAAACGCTCTCGCCGACTTTTTCCTGGGCGTTAATCATTCGCTTGATGTGGCCGTCCGGACCGATGTCGACGATTTGATGATCGCCGCCGATGGCGTAAAGATCGCCGTCGAGGGCGGCGAAGACGTCGGAAAAAGATTCGACTTCGCCGTCGCGGATCGACTCGAATTCGCCGAGCGGCTTGCCGGTGGCGCCTTCAAAACGGTAGAGGTGCGAGGGCGTGACGGCATACACCGTCCCATGCCGGTCGGCAGCGAGATTCAACAGGCTCGTGCCGACGCCGATCGACCACGCCGATAAAAACTTTCCCTCGGCGTCGAACGCCTGGACCCGGCCGTCGGAGTATTCGCCGACGTAAAAATGCCCGAGCCCGTCGGTGGCGATGCTGCGGGCATCCTTAAATCCCCCGGCGCCAATCCCCTCGGTCCCGAATTCCAAAACCATATGCGCAAAGCCCGGCGCCGCGGGCGGCGCGGGTCGCGTGATGACTCGGGGCGCCGGGGGCGTCATGAGCATTGGCGGCGGCGTAAATACACGCGAATTCACGCTCGTTAGTTGCCGGCGAACTGAATAGAAAACGAAAGCCAGGATCAATCCGACAAGCAGCAGGATTCCCAACGCGGCGCCGCAACCGACCTTCACCGCATAGGCCGCGGATTTGGCGGCGTCAGGCAAAGCGAAAGTCGTCAGGGGCGCGGCAATGGGATCGGCGTTTGCCTGGCCATCGTATCTCTCGACCGCGGTTTTGGCCGTCGCGAGATCGACGCTGAAGGTTTGGCGATAGAGCCGGATCGCTCCGAGCTTGTTCCCGGCTCGAAGCAGTTTGACCACTGCCGCCAATTCCACGGCGTCCGCGCCCGACGCCGGGTTGCGCTTTCCAATCCCCGAAGAATTGCCGGGAAGGAGAACGGTATTGTTGCAATAGGGGCAGCGCATCGTCATCCCGCCCGCGAGGGGATACTCCAGCGGGGCCGAGCATTCCGGGCATTTCAAAGTTTCAATCATGTCGATGTGCTTTCTCCTGGCCTCGGTTCGCCGCTCGCGATTCTAATCGGAATTCAACCAGTCTCAACGTGACCGCCGTTCCGTCCGTATATTGTTGCGACGAATCGCTTCTGGAACATCAATGGAGAAACCGACCATGACTTTCGCTCATCGCAAAACCTTGCTCGCCGCCCTTCTTGCCGCCGGCTTTGCCGGCTCGGCGCTTTTTGCTCACAACGGACCCGATTCAGAGCACCTTGCGCCGCCGAAGGACGCGCTGTGCGTTACCGCCGACGTGCGCACCGGAACCGGCGCCAACACCTATCAGAGCGTGGCCAACTGGTGCCAGATTCCCGGCGGAAAAGTGGACCTCGGCTCCCCCACCCACGGCGGCGTCGCCGTCGATAAAGCCGGGAACATCTACTTCAGCATGGACGGCGGACCCCACGGAATCCTCGTCTATGCGCCCGACGGCAAAATGGTCCGCGGAATCGCCGACAAATACACCGGCATTCACGGACTGATGATCAACGAAGAAAAAGGAGAGGAATTTCTCTACGGCGCCCGCAACGGCCACGCCGACGTTTTGAAACTGAAACTTGACGGCACGGTCGTCTGGACCATCGGGATTCCCCTGGAATCCGGCAAATACGATGACCCCAAAATCCCCGCCGAAAAGCCCAAGGCCGGCGAGAAAGCCAAGCCCCGCCGGGCCTATAACCCGACCGGCATCGCGGTCGCCCCGAACATGCACGTTTTCGTCGTCGACGGCTACGGCCAAAACTGGGTTCACGAATTCGATGAAAATCAAAAGTACGTCAAAAGCTTCGGCGGTCCCGGAAAAGAGGACGGCAAGTTCGCCACCTGTCACGGCATCGCCCTCGATACGCGCGGCGAAAAGCCGCTCTTGCTGATCTGCGACCGCGCCAATCATCGCCTTCAGCATTTCGATCTCGACGGGAATTTCGTGGCCGTCATCACCAAAGACGCCAATCATCTTCCCTGCGCCGTCTCGTTTCACGGCAAAAACGTGGCGATCGCGGAATTGGATGGCCGGGTGGCGATCATCGATGGCGCCAACAACGTGGTTTCGGTGCTCGGCGAAAATCCCAATCCCAAACAGCGCGGTAACTTCGGCGTACCTCCCGCCGATTGGAAAGACGGCATCTTCAACGCCCCCCACGGCGTCTCCTACGACAAGGACGGCAACCTTTACGTCGAAGACTGGAACAAATCCGGCCGCATCAGCAAGATGATCAAAGTCGCCGATCAGGCAAGCGCACAGTAGCCGACAGTTTCTACCCCAAAAGAGAATAATCCACGAAGGACACGAAGAGCACGAAGGGAATTCCTTCTTTTCGTGTCCTTCGTGGATATCATCTTCTTCCCTCGCCGCCTTTCGTCTCCGGAGAAAACGTGGCCGCGGGTTTATCGCGCGTAGGCAACATCCCCCGCACGGCGTCGGTAATTTTCCGAATCGAGTTCGACAATCGGCGTTTGCGCCGATAGCGATCGTGGCGACGTGTATTCTCAAAAGTGGGAATCGCACGCGATGGCGTCGCCGGGGCCTGCGGCGGAACGTGCTCCGGATAATTCATCGCGCGATTCATCGCCGCGAACCGGGTCTCAAGCCATTGCAGATCGTCCGGCGGAATATTGCCGGTCTTAATCTTGAACAATGACGGATCGACGGTTTTCTCGAATGTGCCGCCGCGGGTTTGGATGAAGGTTTCGTTGCCGAAGGTGGCGTCGGCGATTTGCTCGCGCGGCTTGGGCCATGTGTTCATTGCGTCGTCGTAGGCGATGCCGAGTCGCTGGCAGCTTTTGCGGATCGTTCCAAGCGGGTCGTCAGCCAAGTCTTCGTAACGAAGTATCGGCCAGCCACGCTCGGTGAATAGTTCCCAATCCTCGAGGAAACGTGAAAGACGCAGCCGCAAGGGAGGATCGTCGGCGGTCGTTCCGTTGCGGCCGTACGTCTTGGTAATCAGCGAATTAAACACACTGCGAGCATCGCGGACGACCAGCATCGGCTTAACGTCCCACCCCTCGTCCGTGAAGTAATCCATCACTTCGGACATGCGGAAGCAGGCGATCGTGAACTTGCACCACGCCAGCGGAGCGGAAATCAACGGCGGCATCTGAGGAAGCTTATCGAAGCGCGCGTCGAGAATGCCATCGGTGTCCGGGCGTTGCAGAAAGCACCACGAGATCAGCGTCGAGCCGCTGCTTTGCGTGCCTGCGCAGAGATACAAGGCGCGTGAGGGCATAAATGTCATTGGGGTATAAGTTGGCGCCGAACGCAAAGCAAGTCGATGTCCTGGCGAAGCGACGGCGGGAGCGGTCGGCAGTTGCGGGGCGATTGGTTTTGACTAATGTACCGCCCGAATGATTCGGGTTCTTCATCTGCTGGGGCACACGCCCGACTTTGAGACCGAGCGCGGCGCCGCCGTATTGGCGAAAAACGCCGGCGCCAATTATTCGATTGACCGGCGCACCATCGGTCCCGGCGGCGATTATCGCCATTCGCTGCTCGCCGCGTTTCTTTTACGCCGTAGGATCGGGCGCGATGTCGATGTCGTGCATGCGTGGGGAGAAGGCGCCCGTATCGCCGCCGTCGCGGCCGGGGCGCGGCAAATCGTCTTCAGCCCCGGCGAATTTCCCACGCCAAGACACATCCTGCGGCTGAAACACGCGTTGACCATCAGCGATGTGCGAATAGCGTGTTCTTCGCAGTCTTTGCGCCGGGCTTACTTGTCGGCAGGTATTACCGAAGATCGCCTGACGCTGATCCGCCCCGCCGTGGAGATGCCGTCGGCCCCGCCCGCGCGCGATGCCGGCCTCCGGCGAGCGCTGGGCTTCTGCGACGGCGATTATGTCATTCTCGCGCCGGGGGAATCGACCCGCTCCGCCGGCCACCGCGATACGCTTTGGGCGGCATCGGTCCTGCATGTCCTCGATCCAACGTACAAGATATTGCTGTGGGGCCGCGGCGATCAAACGCTGTCATGCGTTCGGCTCGCCGAAAAACTACGCCAGCCGACACTGCTCACCGTCGCCGAGTGGAAGTTGGGGCGGCGGTTGGATTTTTCGCAATTGCCGTCGGTGGCCGACGGGGCGGTATTTTCCCCCATCGGAGCCACGCCGACGCTTCCCCTGACGCTTTGCATGGCGGCGGGCCTGCCTGTCGTCGCGACCCCGGCGGCTCTCGCGCTGGAGTTGCTGAAGGACTGGCAAAACGCCGTGCTGGTTGCCCGCCATGCGCCGCGATTATTCGCTCAGAGCGTTTTGGAAATGAGAACCAACGGTGGCGCGACGCCGGCGGCGGGGACTTCCGCATCAAACAATAAATTGGCCGCATTCAGTTGCGAACGTTATGTCGACGAATTCCGCCGGCTGTATTTAAGCCACGCGATTTCGGCGTGCGAGAAGCCGTGAATCGGCTCGACGTCGCGTTCACAATCCTCTCGGAGTTGATTACGGTGATTTGATAAATCCATATCCTTGGTCCATCATGCGGGGAGGGAAGATTCAGCGAGTCCAGAGGAAAGGGTTTTCATGTCGAGCCGACTGTCCGCGCTTTTGGTTTTGCTTTTGACGGCAACCGTGTCGTTGGCCGACGGGGCGAAGGACAACGACGTGGATCACGTTCGCGCGGTCCCTCCGCCGGGAATTAAAATCGCCGACGCCGATCGCGCCGCGCTGTCGGCGGGCGTGGCGGAACTCGGGTCAGAGTTGCAATCCTTGAAGGCGGCGCTGAAGTCGGATGCGAAGTTGTCCGCCCTGCTTCCGGACGTGCAGATCTACTATAACGCCGTTCATTATGCCTTGGACTGGGACGAGATTTACGCCCCCGGTCAGGTCAAGGCGGCTTTCGAGTTGCTTAAACAGGGGCATGAGCGGGCCGCCGCGATTCGCGAAGGCAAGGCGCCATGGGCTCAGGCGACGGGTTTGGTGGTGCGGGGGTATGAATCGAAAATTGACGGCTCGGTGCAGCCGTACGGCCTGGAGATTCCCAAGGATTTTGACGCGTCCCAAAAGCATCGGCTGGACTTTTGGTTTCACGGCCGGGGCGAGACGCTGACCGAATTGAGTTTTGTCACCGAGCGCGGCAAATCGCCCGGCGCGTTTCATCCGCCGGACACGATCACGCTGCATCCGTACGGCAGATATTGCAACGCGAATCATTTCGCCGGCGAAATCGACGGCCTTGAGGCGTTGGATAGCGTGAAGCAACGCTATCGGGTCGATGCGGATCGGATTGTCGTCCGCGGTTTTTCGATGGGCGGGGCGGCGTGTTGGAACTATGCCGTGCATTACGCATCCAGGTGGGCGGCGGCGGCGCCGGGGGCGGGGTTTGCGGAAACGCCGGAGTTTCTGCGCGTGTTTCAGAACGAGACCATCGAGCCGACGTGGTATGAAAAGAAGCTTCTTCACCTTTATGACTGCACCGACTGGGCGGAAGACTTGTACAACCTGCCGACCGTCGCCTACAGCGGCGAAATCGATCGGCAACGGCAGGCCGCCACCATTATGGCCAAAGCCATGGAAGCCGAGGGACTTAATCTCGTTCAAATCATCGGCCCCAAGATGGGCCACGGGTATGTGCCCGAATCCAAGGTGGAAATCGATCGTCTGATAGACGCGGCGGTGGCCAAGGGCCGCGATTCGATGCCGAAGAAAATTCGGTTCACGACATACACGCTTCGTTACAACCAGATGTACTGGATTCGCGTGGATGGCCTGGAGGAACACTGGGCCAGGGCGCGGGTGGAAGCGGAGATGGACGGGAAGAACATCGCGATCAAGACGCAGAACGTCAGCCGGGTGACGCTGGCGTTCGCAAAGAATCCGCTTCCGGTGGGGGAGAGTTTTAAGGTGAACATCGACGGTCAGGAACTCACGTCGGTTCCGGGTAAGAAGCCGGACGCGGAGGCGATGAGTTATTACATCAAGAGTGAAAAGGGTTGGACCGCCGCTCCATGGTGGAAGGACAACACGGTCCTGAGAAAGCGGCGATATTTGCATGGGCCGATCGACGACGCATTTATGAGCGGGTTCTTGATGGTTGAGCCGACGGGCGCGCCGATGAACGAAAAAGTCGGCAAGTGGACCGCCGCCGAGATGGAGCACGCCCAGACGCAGTGGAAGCTGCAATTTCGCGGGATCGCTCCGCATAAAAAAGACGTGGATGTGACCGACGACGACATCAAGAACACGAAGAGCCTGATTCTATGGGGGGATCCGTCGAGCAACGCCGTGCTCAAAAGAATCGCCGACAAGCTTCCGATTCAGTGGACCGCCGCCGGCGTGAAAGTGGGCGACAACGTTTATGGGCCGCAAGATCACGTTCCGGTTCTGATTTATCCGAATCCGTTGGATCATCGCCGATATGTCGTCATCAACAGCGGTTTCACGTTCCGCGAGTACGACTATCTCAGCAACGCCCGGCAAGTCCCGAAGCTTCCCGATTGGGCGATCATGGATATCACCCAGCCGGCCACGTCCCGACAGGCGGCCGGAGTGGTCGATGCGGGATTCTTTGACGAGGCGTGGGAGCTCAAGAAAAAGTAGCCGGCGCGATTCGGGATCTTTCGAATACTTTGGCGCGGCCCCGTCGGCGGCGACGGGTTTAACTTGGCTCGATGGTCTGATTGGGCTTTGGCGGCGCCGGGCGGAGGCGTTCCTGGGCTTGGCGCTGCTCGGGGGTATCGCCGGACAGGATGCAGTTTGGAAACGCGCGCAGGTAAATCTGCGGCACCGGCGGGCCGGGCGGCTCATGAATATTCCCGGCTCGACGCTGAAGCGAAAGGTAGGTCCTGGGATCCGCAACCGGAAGAATTCGGCCGGTACGCGCCGCGTCCGACGCGACCGACTGGAGCGTTCCGACACGCGACGGCAATGCCTGGCGATCGACGGCGACAATTCCGCCGCTCACGGATTCTAAGTGCTCGAACAGGAACGGAAAATGATTGGGGTCCCATCCGGCTTTGGCGTACAGCGCCACCGCCAGCGCGTCGGCCCGCTCTTCCTGCTGAAGGGTGAATCGATTGATGACGAATTGCCACGCGGTCATGGAAAGCGGCTCTTTGGGATCGGGCCGCATTCGCGTCGCCTCAAGGTCACGATTGATCAGATGCGCGTAAGCGTGCGCGACGACCGCGGCCAATTCTTCTTCGGACTGGCACTGCTGAAATAAGCCGTTGTAGATGTAGACGTCGGGACCGCCGGTGTTGAAGGCGTTGATGGTATCGCAGTTGACCAGAAAGCATCGTACGCTTTTCAGAAAGTCGCCGTTCGCTTTCCCCGGCGCCACCGAAGGGGCAACGGCCGCGATGCGGTTGCCGATTTCCTGAAGATAATCAGTCAGATCGGGATCGGTAATAACGGTGAGCGCCAACGCATCTTGATGAAGGCGCTGCGATTGCTCGACGAAAATCGCGGCCGGCGGCGGCGCCTGACAGCCGGCGAGAAACGCGATCAATGTGATGCACGCGAGGGCCAGAGCCGGTTGAAACCGCCATGCTCGGCGAGCGACGCGGGAGCGACCGGCGACGCACTGCGGCACTACTGAAAAAAGATGCCCCGTTCGCTTATTTCTTCCTGGCGACGCACGGCGTTTTTCAGGTTGCCGCAGCGTTTCTTCGTTCAGCGGTCCCGCTTGCGGGATGTGTTTCGTGACCGAAACTTGCGGCGTCATCCTAAAAAGTGCACCAATGCTCAAGCGTTCACTCTCCCCGTTCGCATGTGCGGCGATCCGCCTCGATTCTCTCCGCGACTTATACATGACTTGTATCATTCGGATTTCGCGTTTTGAGTGGCGGGCGCCAGGTTCCGCCGCCAGATGAACGGCGGATCGCCGATCGCCCATTTCACTTTCTCGGCCAAGGTTCTCGACGGCGCCGTGAACGCCAAGCGCAGGCCCACGTCGGCGTACGCCTCGTCAGTATGCTCGACGGCGAGCGGCTTGTCGAAAGGCGCCTGAGGCGGGGACAGCGCCGAGCCGCCGATCACGTACAGCGATCGGGGCGACTGTTCGATAAATTTGCGGATGCCGGCCGCGGTTTTTTTGTCGGCCCAATCGTCGAAGGTTTCGGGCACGTCGCAGGTGAATTGGGCGACGTTGCCGACCAGATGGCGGAAGATGACGGCGCCCGATCCGTTGACCGGTTGAAAGAAGAGGGCGCCGTCTTTTTCCGGGCGGCTGGTCGCGTTGCGGCCGGTGAAGGAGGGCCCGACGACGGCGGGGAAAATTCCCTCGTCGGGCCAGCGGTTGCTGCCGGTCTCGGCGGCGTAACGCCGCTGCATTTCCCAGGTCTGATCGCGCAGATTCCAGCGGTCGATCGTCACGTTTTTCTCGAATCCTTCATACGCGGCCAGCCATTCGACCGGCGCCGGCAGTCTGCATCCGCATATCCCGGCGAAATAAAGCGCGACCTGCGCGCTGACATACTGCATCGGATGATCGGGCGACGGATTTCCGCCCACCGCGTCGCTGAGCGACGTGCGATTGAAGCGGCCGGCGCGCAACAGCGCCGGATAGTCGTTGTATTCGTCGGGCGTCAGCCACAGAAGCGGGGTGGCCATCGTGATCGGCGCGCCCCATTCCCAGGTTCGCGGACCGCGGCGCGTGTCGGCTTTTGCCGGGGCATAAGGCCACGGCAGAAGCTTGGCCTGCGACCAGGCGCCGGCGGCTTCAAGCACGGCGGCGAACTGACCGGCCGAGATGGCGGTAGTGCAGAGGTAAAACGGCCGGCCCCTGGACGGCTCCACGCGCTTGAACTGCAGCGCATTGGGGACGCCGGGGAGGGGCAGGTCGAACAAATCGGCGGGGTTTTTGTCGGCGAACGCCTCCTTCATGGCCACGCGGCCGGTCCGCGCCGCCAGGGCGGCGATCGCCGGGCGATCGGTCAGCGCGCCGCCCGCGTCGCCGATGCCGGACAAGGCCGCGCGGGCGGCGCCTTCATCGCCGAGCACAATAGCAGTGTGCAGGCAGCTCAGGTAAAGATCGTAGCGCGCAACGGGCGACAACTTGGCGATCAGGCGGGGATCGCCGGCGAAAAATTCCCGAAATTTCCAGGCGTTCTGGAGCGTTTCTTCCGACGTCGCATATTCGACGACGCGCCGCCAACGGATCGGCGCCTGCTCGGCCAGTTCCTTGGAGGCTTCGTCCGCCTCGGCCGGGTCCTTGAGGGCGTTGAAAGACTTGGCCAGGAGCTGGCGAAATTTCAGCTCCATCATCAATTCGCCCGGCTCGGTCGGCCAGGGCGGACGAATCGAATCGACCCCCAGCAGCCGCCACGCCTTGATTCCGACTTCCGCCTCGGTGGCGCCGGTCATGGCGGCGATCAATTCGCTTCGCGAGGCGCTCTCCAGGGCGGTGAGCCGATTGATTCGCGCGACATCGTCTTTGATCAATGCCTGCACGGCCGGATCATTCCAGAATTCCGGCTTGTCGGTTTGCCATACTTTTTCCGGATGATCGTCGGGACCGAGTATTTCGCGGGTGATGGGAAAGTCGCGGCTCAGGGCGATGAGGTTGGCCGTCCACTGGCCGAAATCGGCTTTGGCGGATTTGACCGCGTCGGCGTCCAGCTTCGCCGTATGAAGATCGATCAAGGGCAAAAGCCGCCCGATCGTCTGCTCGCGTCGGAGCTTCGCGGCCGCCATAAAAGGATCATTGGGAAACGGCGGGGCCGGTGGAAAATCCTGATCCAGCGCCACCAGCAACGACCGCATCTGCTCGGAAACCTGCTGGCGTTCGACGAAGAGGTTATGATCCTTGATCATGTCGGGCAGGCTGTCGCGCAACACCTTTCGCCAAGCCTCCCAGAATTCGTTGATTCGATTGGACGCCGTCGCCACCGCCGCCAGGGCGTTGAGCCAATCTTCCGGCAACTCGGGATGAAAGAAGCGGCGCAACCCTTCGATGCGGTTGCGAACTTCGTCACGTTTTCGCGCGAAGGTTCCGTCATCGAGCATGCGCCGGGTGAAAGGCGACTGCTCGAAGCCGGCGATGGCCGATCGTGCGGCCTGCGTCGCCGTGTCATACGCGTCGCTCTCGGCGGGACTGATCTTGGAGTGATTGATGAGGTCGAGGGTGTCGCTTAACCGCTTGCGTAAATCAGCGGCGGCGACGGCGCGTTCTTCTCGGCGAAGCGCGTGGGCGGCCAGAAGCGTCAGCCAGGTGTCGGCGTCCTGGCGCCGGGGATGTTTCAGATCGATCGATTTGGCCACTTCGCGGTCGAAGTTTTCGCGGTCGACGTAGGTGGGCCAGACGTTTTGGATGGCGTCAAAAATTCTCTGCGCGAGCTGGCCGTCATTTTTCAATTCGTTTAGTCCGCCAAAACCGGCGTCGGTGAGTCGCACCTCGGACGTGGCCGATTTTTGGAGCCCGCTGGCCAACGCCGATAGTACGGGATCGTGAACGGCGTCGATCGCGTTGACGCGATCGGTGAACTTTTTCCAATCCGAATCGGCCAGGGCCATGCCTGATTCGACGTTCGGCGCCGCCGCCAGGAGCCGATCGATTCCCGCCGCCACATCGACATTGGGACCGGGGGTAACGCCGTCGATGAGCTTTGACAAATACCAAACCGGCTGTGCCCAGCCGCGGTCCTGAAGGCGTGCGCGAAGCTCGGCGGCGCGGGCGGCCGCGCCGAACTTCTGCGGCAAGTTATCCTCCACCATCTGCACGATCCGATCGCCGTCGGAAACGGCGACATAATCGGAATAGCTCCACCGGATCGCCGAGTCGCCGCCGCAGTCGATTTGGCGCAGCTTTTCGATCGGCAATTGCGCCAGCAGGCGATTCAGATCCGGGTCATGCTCCCAGCGCAGGCGCCGGGCGGGATCGGCGGCGGATTCATAGAACTTCCCGAACCAGTCCCGCTTGGCATCGCGATATTGCTCGCGGGCCGAATGATCGAGGAACGACAATGTGCCCACCGCGATCGCCAGCGCCATCGCGGGGATCGCCGCGGCCATCAGGATTTTCGTAAACGGAAGTTGCCGACCCGGCCGCAGGGAATTCAGCCGTCTTTCGACGTCGGAAAGGGATGGCGTGGGGCATGACGGATCAAGCAACTCGCAGCAAAGCCGCCGCCAACGGTCGCCGCGGCGGCCAAGCCTGTCCCAAACCTCGAATTCCTCGAACGGCCACTCGCCGTCCCTGGGCAATCGGTGCGTCGCGAGTTGGTGAATCATCTCCCCCAGCGCCCGCACATCGGCGGCTTCGCCGCTTTTGGCGGCTTGCCCGTTGGAAGCCGGGTCGGTCAGCAAGATGGCCGCGTGGGCGATGTCGCGCCCGCCGATCAGCACATTCGCCGGCTTAAGGTTTCCATGCGCCCGATCCTTGGCGGCTTTCAGTTCGTCAAGCCCCAGGACGACGCCGAGGACGATCGTATAGAGCGCATCCGACTTGATCGGGACGCGCGCGTCAATGAGCTTTTGCGCCGACAAGGGCAGATAATCGGTGACGTAGTACGCCCAATCTCCGTCCATCCCCTGCTCATAAATCCGCGCCCAGTGCGAAGCGTCGCCGCCGTCGCCCGAAGCCAGCGATGATTGCACGCGAACGCGATCAAGAAACGTCTGCAATTCCCATCGCGGCTCGGAGGGATCTTCGACCGCCCCGCCGAACCGCTTGACGGTAAAAAAAGTGCCCGGATCGTCTTCACGCTGGGCGCGCGAAACCGCCCCGTGGTCCGTCAACGTCAATTCATCGAGGATTTCGTAGTTTCCGATTTTCACAGCAGCCCACGCCAAATAGACCGCGATCCCGCCTATTCCATTCGCTGAAAACGGGGTCAGGGTTCGTTAGCTTGACTATTGTGCCGCGCGAATGGTTCGATGACAAACAAAAGACATCGCAACTTCCGTCTTTCCGGGCGCGCCTGGATTAGATTCCAACGGCGAATGAAAGTAGAATGCGTAGACAAGAGTTTCGGGGGCGATACTTCTCGAAAGGCTGCATGCGGGCATTTGTCATTATTATCGCGGTTGTGATCGCTTGTTCGATGTCCGGGTGCGGCAAGTCCAAGCAGGATCAGATCGTTGGCTCATGGAAGGATAACAGCGAGAAAGAATTCGATTCGGTGATGACGTTTAACAAAGACGGCTCGCTCAACGCTGACGTCGTGCTCAAGGCCGAAAGCGCCCCCGACCACTTCAAGATGACCGGCACATGGAAGTTCGCCGACGGCAAATTGACTTATACGATCGATCACTCCGATTACAAAAACGAAAAATTCTCCGGCGTTACCGACACCAGCACCTTGAACTCGATCGACGACAAATCATTGACGCTCACCGACGCGAATGGGACACAACGTGCTTTTGTGCGTGTGAATTGATCTTGGCCTGAATGCAATCCGCTTATTCTGCCTTTCTCGTGTCGATGCGAGATTGGGCCGCGACGCACGCACGGCCGCTGTTCCGAAAACAATGAACAAAACCGCCTGCCGTTTTCATCAACTTCGGGCGAGGCGCAGCCTCATAAACAACGAAGCGGGTGGGGACGAACAACGACCGGAGAAAAAAACGCTTAAAGTGACGTCACAGCCCCACGGTGTTGAAACCGGCATCGACGTAAATATTTTCCCCGGTCACGCCGCTGGACAGATCGCTGAGCAGATAGACGGCGGTTTTGCCGACTTCATCGGCGTCGATATTTCGTTTGAGCGGCGCTTTCCTGGCCGTGTGCGCGAGCATTTCGTCCAGGTTGCCGACGACGGACGCCGCGAGTGTTTTGATCGGACCGGCGGAAATCGTGTTCACGCGGATTTTCTTATTGCCCAGATCGTAAGCCAGATAGCGGGAAGTGGATTCCAACGCCGCCTTGGCCACACCCATAATGTTGTAGCCGGGCACGACTTTTTCGCTTCCCAGATAGGTCATGGCGATGATTGACCCGCCGTCGGGCATGAGGGGGGCGGCGGCGCGCGTGAGAGCGATCAGACTATAAGCGCTGATGTCAAGCGCCTGCTTGAAAACGTCCCTGGGCGTTGAGGTAAAAACACCTTCGACGGTTTTCAGATAGTTGTAATCGGCGAACGCAAGGCTGTGGACGAGAAAGTCGATCTTGCCGAATTTTTCCCTGGCGCCGGCGAAAAACGCCTCGATCGACTCATCGCTTCCCACATCGCAGGGAGCAAGCCATGCCTCGGGGTAGCCATGTTCCTGCATGGCTTTGCGGGCCCGGCGTTCGGATTTTTCGATGCTTCCGCCCATGGGCAAAAAGCCAACGCCGACCGTCGCCCCGTCTTTGACCGCGTGATGGCCGATGTAAGCCGCTATGCTGCGATCATTGGCGATGTTGAGAATCAAGCCCGTTTTGCCGTCCAATAAACCCATCGTCGTCGCTCCTTCAGTTGGATGGATTAGCTTATGGTTTCATCGGCGGCATGCAAGCGGGGCGCGTTGTTGAGATTTACCCTTGCTTCTGCTCGTCATCCTCGATGCCGGCCAGGGTTCGCAGAAGAATGCGCTCATTGAGGATGTTGCGAATGTCGTGAAGAATGCGCTCGGGCTTCGTGGAACCAACGAGTTCCATGATGGAACTCTGGCGGTCGAGAAGCACGTCGCGCTCGGCGCGCAGCTTTTCTAATTCGGCGGCGGAATACACCGTATCACCACGCTCTTCCCCTCCGCGAGTTGAAGGCGAACGAGACGGTTGCTGTGAAAAACTTTCCTGCGCCACAGTTTTGATCCTCCGACAGAAACGATTCGTCCTACTCAACTCCTGACGAATCCCAACTACCCATCAAAAATGGCGCCAACGCTCGCCAGGTATTTTAGCGCGGGTTTGAACGGCGATTTCAATTCGCCTGTCTAGAATGGGTCGCCATTCTGTGACATCTGCGACGAAATTTCGATGCCACACAACAAATACTTATCGGACTTGTCGCGGCTATAATGCAGACTGTCCCGAAGAGAATTCCATGGTCTAGCGGTGAGAACGCATGAGTTTGTCGAAAGCGATCCGAATTCGCGGCGCCCGCGAGCATAATCTCAAGAACATCGACGTGGAAATTCCACGAGATCAACTCGTGGTGATAACGGGCCTATCGGGTTCGGGTAAATCCACGCTGGCGTTCGATACGGTTTATGCCGAGGGGCAGCGTAAATACATGGAGTCGCTGTCGGCGTATGCCCGCCAGTTTCTCGACCAGTTGCAGAAGCCGGACATCGACGAAATCGAAGGGTTGCCGCCGACGATCGCCATCGAGCAAAGGTCGGCCAGCAGCAACCCGCGATCGACGGTGGCGACGACCACGGAGATTTACGATTATCTGCGGGTGCTGTTTGCGCGGGCGGGCACGCCGCATTGCTGGGTGTGCGGACGGGTGATCGCAAGCCAGACGGCCAGCCAGATCGTCGATTCGGTGATGAAGCAGCCGGCCGGGGCGAAGGTGATGATTCTGTCGCCGCTGATCCGCGGGCAAAAGGGAGAACATAAAGACATTTTCACGGCCATTCATAAACAAGGGTTCGTGCGTGCCCGCGTGGACGGCGAGATCCACGAACTGCAAAAGCCGGAAAACGCGCCGGCGCTCAAGAAGACCTTTACGCACAATATCGAAGCGATCGTGGATCGGATCGTGCTGAAGCCGGAGATTCGTTCGCGGCTGGCCGATTCGGTGGAGACGGCGTTACGGTTATCGCAGGGGCTGGTCATCGTTTCGATCGGGCGACCGGACAACTCGTGGGCCGACACGGTTTACTCCGAAAAATTCGCCTGCCCGGAGCATCCGGAAGTTTCGTTGCCGGAGCTTGAGCCGCGGCTGTTTTCGTTCAATTCGCCGCACGGGGCGTGTCCGTCGTGCCATGGGCTGGGGACCAAGGCGGAGTTTGATCCGGAGATGATCGTTCCCGACGAAAGCGTCGCGCTGGAGAAGGGCGCGGTCGAAGCCTGGCGAAAAAACGGCAAGCGGATGAACATCTATTACAGCCGGTCGTTGCGGCAATTCTGCAAGGATTTCGGCGTTTCCTATACGGCGCCGTACAAGGACATTCCCAAGAAAGTTCAGCAGATCCTCATGTTCGGCACCGAATGCAAGGGAGACATGGGGACCGGCGCCTTCTTCGAGGGCATTCTTCCCAACCTCCAACGCCGATTCGAGAACACCGAAAGCGAATTCGTCAAGCACCGCCTGCATCAGTACATGAGCGAACAAGCCTGCCCTGAATGCCAAGGTACGCGATTGAAGAAAGAGGTGCTCGCGGTTCGCCTGCACACGTTAAACGATCCGCCCGCCGGTTCAGCGTTTCAAACGGTCACCGGCGCGATCGCGGCAAAGGCCGGCGGCGAAGGGTCGCCCGATTCGACCAATTCCTGCGAGCCGGCGTCGTATCCCCTCGACGGCGATGGTTCGAAGACGGTCCGGAAAACCAAGGGCAAGAAACCGAAAAAAAATTCCGCCGGCGAAACCGCGCCACTCTCCACCCCCGACTCATCGCTCGCCGCCGTCCCCACGGGTTCCACGCCACTGCCCGGCTACAGCATCGACGATGTGACCCGCATGACGGTCACCGACGCGCGGCGATTTTTTCAAAGTCTGCGTCTGAGCGAGGAAAAGACCCGGATCGCCGAGCCGATTATCCGAGAGATCGGCGCGCGCCTTGGTTTCATGTTCGACGTCGGCCTGGCCTATCTTACCCTCGACCGCAAGACCGGTACTCTGTCCGGCGGCGAAGCCCAGCGCATCCGCCTGGCCACGCAGGTCGGCTCGGGACTGGTCGGCGTCTGCTATGTTCTGGATGAGCCGACCATCGGCCTGCATCAGCGCGACAACACCCGGCTCATCCGCACGCTCAAGCGGCTGCAAGCGATCGGCAACACCGTCATCATGGTGGAGCACGACGAAGACTGCATCCGCGCCGCCGACTACCTGATCGACATCGGCCCCGGCGCCGGGGCGCACGGCGGCAACGTAACCGCCGCCGGTCCGGTCCCGGAGGTATTCAGTCAGTCCGCCAGCACGACGATCAAATACATGACCGGCGAGTATGCCATCGTCGCCCCGCCGCTGCGCCGGCCGATTGATCTGGAAAAATGTCTGGAACTCAAAGGCTGTCGCGAGAACAACCTGAAAAATGTAGACGTGAAAATTCCGCTCGGCGGTTTGATCTGCATCACGGGCGTATCCGGTTCCGGCAAATCCACCCTGATCAACCAGACCCTCCTGCCTGCGCTCAAGCGAAAGCTGTACGCATCGAAGGTGAAGGCCGGCGACCATAAATCGCTGAACGGAATCACGCGGATCGACAAAGTGATCGAGATCGATCAAAGCCCCATCGGCCGTACGCCCCGAAGCAATTCGGCCACCTACACCGGCGTGTTCGACGAGATCAGAAAAGTTTTCGCCAGGACGCGCGAGGCCAAGATCCGCGGCTACGAGGCGGGCCGATTTTCCTTCAACGTCAAAGGCGGCCGATGTGAATCGTGCCAGGGCCAGGGAACCAAGTGCATCGAGATGCACTTTCTCCCCGACGTCTACGTCAACTGCGAAGTCTGTCATGGCGCCCGCTACAACGCCCAGACGCTGGAAATTCACTATCGCGGGAAGAGCATCGCCGACGTGTTGGGCATGACCGTCGAAGAAGCCTCCGGCTTTTTCGAGAACTTTCCGCAAATCCACCGCATGCTCAAGGCGCTCAAGGACGTGGGCCTCACCTACGTCAAGCTCGGCCAACCCAGCACCCAACTCTCCGGCGGGGAAGCCCAGCGCGTCAAGCTGGCCGGCGAGCTTGGGAAAAATCCGACCGGCCATACGCTTTACGTTCTCGACGAGCCGACGACCGGCTTGCATTTCGCCGACATCAACAATCTCTTGAACGTCTTGAATCGCCTGGCTGATTTAGGCAATACGGTTCTGGTGATCGAGCACAACCTCGACGTGATTAAATGCGCCGATTGGCTGATCGACATGGGCCCCGAAGGCGGCGACGGCGGCGGCCGGGTCGTGGCGGAAGGAACGCCGCAAGACATCTGCGAAGTGGCGGAGAGTTATACGGGACAGTATTTGAAACCAAAGCTGATGGTCGATCTCCTAAACAAACGTTCCGACTTACAGAAAACGGCGTAATCATCGAAATGTCGCTTCCGGTTGTTTTTCGGCCGGCCTTACCCTCGAGCAACCATCTTCTTCGGAGGCGAAAAAATCCCTCGCGCGATCTTTTTGCCGGTGATCCGGGAAGGGCGACCGGAAAAAACTACCTCGAGCGGTATGTAATCTTCCAATGAACGCCGACTCTCTTCCGTTGTATCAGCAGAAGCCTTTTGTTTTTTCGTTTACCAACCTTTGGTCCTTTTACGCGCAACAATAACTATGACCCTATCCGCCACCACTCGTCGCAAACTCGCGAAATCTGTCCTCTTTTTGTCCCTCGCCGCGCCGGCCGCTTATCTGGGGGCGGGACAACTGCACGCCGTCGCCGCGCCAAGGCCGGCGGGTTGCGCCGAGGCGCCGGCGGCCGCGCCCGCGTCGGCGCCGTTGACGCTTAAGCAGGACGATCACATCGCCATTCTCGGAAATGTCTTTCCCGATCGGATGCAATTCAACGGATATCTCGAAACGCTCATCAATGCCCGGTTCCCTCAACATAACCTCGTGTTCCGCAATCTCTCCGCGTCCGGCGACGAAGTGAACACCTGGCAGCGCTCGCAGGATTTCGGCACGCGCGACGAATGGCTGAAGAAAACACAGGCCGACGTGATCTTCGCGTTTTACGGATATAACGAGTCGTTCAAAGGCCCCGACGGCCTGCCGGCGTTTAAGGCGGCGCTCGATAAGTTCCTCAAGGACGCGCTGGCCTCCAACTATGGCGGCAAGGGGCCGCCGCGGATCGTTCTCTTTTCCCCGGCGGCGGATGAAAAAACGATCGATCCCAACTTCCCCGATCCGAAGGTCAATAACGCCAATATCGCGCTTTACGCCGCCGCGATGGCGGAAGTCGCCAAGGCCAATGGGGTGAAGTTCGTCGATCTGCTTGCCCCGTCGCAGGAGCTTTACGCCAAGGCCGCCGCCGGCGGAAAATCGCTCACGATCAATGGCCACTACCTCGGCGAGGAAGCATATAAGCTGCTCGCCCCCACGATGTTCCGCGATATCTTCGACGAGACGGCCCCCAACGGCGATTTTGAAAAACTTCGCCAGGCCGTCAACGACAAGAATTGGGAATGGCATACCCGCTACCGCACCATCGACGGCTACAACGTCTACGGCGGGCGTTCGCACATGAAATACAAGGGGTACAAGGACGGCAAGGAATACGTCAACAACGTCGTCATGCAAGAGGAAATGTCGCAGCGCGACGTCATGACCGCCAATCGCGATAAGGTGGTCTGGGCCGTCGCGCAGGGCAAGACGCTGACGCCGGACGATTCAAATCTTCCGCCGGTGGAAAAGGTGCAGACCAATCATCCGGGGCCCAATCCGGATGCCTCCTGGCCTTTCCTGAGCGGCGTCGATGCGATCTCCAAAATGACCGTCGCCGAGCATACCAAGGTAAATCTTTTCGCCAGCGAAGAGCAGTTCCCCGAACTGGTGGCGCCGCTGCAAATGGCATGGGACGCCAAGGGCCGCCTGTGGGTCTCGGTCTGGAAAAACTATCCCGAGCGCACGCCAACCTCCAAAGTCGGCGACAGCATCCTCATCTTCGAAGACACCAAGGGCACAGGCAAAGCCGACAAATGCACCCACTTCATCGATGATCTCAACGCCCCCACCGGCTTCCAATTCTACAAAGACGGCATCCTTCTCATGGAAGCCCCCGACCTCTGGTACGTCAAGGACACCAGCGGCGGCGATCACGCCAACTACAAAGAGCGCGTGCTCATGGGCATGGACTCCGCCGACTCGCATCACACCACCAACGCCATGGCCTACGACCCCGGCGGCGCGGTTTACCTCAGCGACGGCGTCTTCCATCGCACGCAGGTCGAAACCGCGCGCGGCCCCGAGCGCAACGAAGATGCCTGCATCTGGCGATTCGTCCCCCGCACCGGCGAATTCGAGCGCTACATCGCGTACGGCTTCGCCAATCCGCACGGCAAGGTTTTCGACTATTGGGGCAATGACTTCGTCACCGACGCCACCGGCAACAACTCCTACTTCGCCCCGGCCTTCAGCGGCCATATCGATTATCCGCACAAGCACGCGAAACTGAACGACTTCTGGGCACGCCCCTCGCGCCCCTGCCCCGGCACCGGCCTCATGACCAGCAAGCAATTCCCCGAGGAATTCTGGGGCAATTTCCTCAACTGCAACGTCATCAGCTTCCAAGGCATCTATCGCGTGAAAATGGACGACGACGGCTCGGGAATCAAAGGCACGTCGCTGGAAAATATCGTCTCCTCCAGCGATTCGAATTTTCGACCGTCGCAGGTCAATACCGGTCCCGACGGCGCGCTCTATTTCTCCGACTGGAGCAACGACATCATCGGCCACCTTCAGCACCATCTGCGCGATCCAAATCGCGACCATGTCCATGGCCGCATCTATCGAATGATTTATGAAGGACGCCCGCTGGAAAAGCCGCCGGCAATCGCCGGCCAACCGATTCCCGCCCTGCTCGAACTACTGAAACGGCCGGAGAATCAGATCCGCACGCTGGCCAAAGTCGAACTCGACAAGCATCCGACCCCCGAAGTGATCGCGGGCCTGGACAAGTGGGCCGCGGCTCTTGATAAGGCCGATCCGGCTTACGAACACAACATGATGGAAGCGCTGTGGGTTCATCAATGGCAGAATGTCGTTGACGTCGATCTGCTCAAGCGCATGCTGCGATCGCCGGAGGCGCATGCGCGGGCGGCGGCGACGCGCGTCGCCTGTTATTGGCGCGACCGGGTTCCGGGCGTGCTGGCGCTGCTGAAGGCGCAGGCTGCGGACGAAAATCCGCAGGTTCGCCTGGAAGCGGTTCGGGCGGCGAGTTTCTTCGCCGACGCCGAGGCGGCCGAGGTGGCGCTGGCCAGCCTCAAATATCCGAGCGATTATTATCTTGAGTACACGCTCAAGGAAACGATGAAGCAGTTGGAGCAATATTGGCAGCCGGCGATCAAGGCCGGCAAGCTGATCGCGCTGGATAATCCCGCCGGCCTGGAATATCTCGGGCAGGCCATCAAGACCGAAGACCTGATGAAGATGCCGCACAGCGAAGCGATATTGCAGGCGATCTTAACGCGTCCGGACGTCGCCGACGCCGTCCGGGTTTCGACCCTGAATGAGCTGGCGGGTTTGAAAAAAGGAAGCACGCTGCACGTTCTTCTGGAAACGCTTGGTCTTCAAAAACCCGGATCAAGCTCCGAGGCGACGCTGGCCAAGATGCTGCCGATGCAGCCGGCGCCCGATCTCAAAGCCGCTCGCGAAGAATTGTTGAAACTTGCGACCAAGGGCGACTCGGCCGACGTGCGTCAACCCGCCTGGGCGGCCATCGCGACGGCGGATGAATCGCTCGATAAGGTTTGGGCGGACGGCGCGAAAACGCCCAAGGGCGAGATCGACGTGCTGTCGTCGGTGCCCATGATTTTCGATCAGGACATCCGCGCCAAGGCGTACGACAAGGTGAAGCCGTTGCTCGCCCCCGATCTGCCGGCGGAATTGACCGGCGCCGGTCATTCGCACGCGACGACTGGACGCTATGTTCGCATCTCGTTGCCGAAAAAGGGAACGCTTACGCTGGCCGAGGTGCAGGTCTTCAGCGAAGGGCGAAACATTGCGCTTCACGGCAAGGCCAAACAATCCTCCACGCTGAGCAACGGCGAGGCGTCGCACGCCATCGACGGCCGCACCGACGGCTCATTTGGCGCCGGGACATCGACGCACACCAAGGAGAATCAAAATAACCCGTGGTGGGAAGTCGATCTCGGCTCCGAGCAGCCGATCGATTCGGTGGTGATCTGGAATCGCACCGACGGTAGCCTGGGCCATCGTCTCGACGGTTTCACGCTGGAAGTTCTCGACGGCGCCCGCCACGAGGCGTTCAAATCGGCCGGCAACGCCGCCCCCGTGCAAAGCGTCGCGATTACCGTCGGCGACGATGTCGTGGGCAATCTCCGCACCGCCGCCATCAAGGCCGCCGTCAGCATGAATCACGAGCAGGCGGCCACGTTCGCGTCATTGGTCGCGCTGATCGAAAAGGAGGACCATGTAATCCCCGCCGCCCGCGGCATCCGCACCCTCCAGCGCAAGTCGTGGGAAAAATCCCCTGACGTGGCGCCGCTGGCCAAGGCCCTGGTGACATGGGCGAAGGCGCTCCCGGTTGACGCCCGCACAAGCCAGGAGTACGCCGAGACCGTGCAATTCGCCGGCGATCTTGCCGGCATGCTTCCCCCCGCCGACGGATCGGCGATGCGCAAGGAACTCAAGGCGCTTCGCGTCGCGGTTTTCGTTCTTCGCACCGTTCGCGAGCAGATGCGTTACGACACCGCCCGGCTGGTCGTAGAAGCCGGCAAGCCCTTCGAGATCATTCTCGAAAACGGAGACATGATGCCGCACAACCTGGCGGTGGTGAATCCCGGCACGCGCGCCAAGTTGGCGGCGGAGTCGGCGCTGATGAAGCCGGAAGATCTGGATTCGCAGGGTCGCGCGTTCATGCCGCGCAGCCGCGATATCCTCGCCGCGACCAAGCTGATCGAACCCGGCCAGCGCGATACGGTGAAACTGACGGCGCCGACGAAGGAAGGCACATACGAATACTTCTGCACCTACCCCGGCCACTGGGAAATCATGTGGGGCACGCTGATCGTGACCAATGACGTGGACGCGTATCTCGAAGCCCATCCCACCGCCTCCCCGGCGCCGACCGGTCACGCGGCGATGGACCACATGCACCATCACGGAGCATGAGAGCGGCGTTTTCCAGCCCCTCTCCCATTGAGGGAGAGGGCGCTGAGAGCGAGCGGCTCAATTCGCAATGACCGGCGTGGAAATTTTCGGAAAGTGACGATTGCCGGCGGTGAACGTTTCACTCTCACCCCAGCCCTCTCCCTGGAAGGGAGCGGGCGCCGAAGGAACGATCTTGCCGCCGGCGATGGCGATTCGGATTATATTTCATGTTGCGACCTATTATCGATGCCCATCTCGATCTCGCATGGAGCGCTCTTTATTTCAATCGGGATCTGACGCTTGAGGTGGATGCCGTCCGCGCTCGCGAGGAACGGATGACCGACGAGCGCGGCCGATCCCGCAACACGCTGACCTTTCCCGAACTTCGTCGCGCCGGGGTTCGAGTCGCGGTGGCCACCCTCCTCGCGCGCGGCGGACCCGATCAACCCAAGAAAGACGGCTACAAACGAACCGATCTCGATTACGTCAATCAGACTCACGCACACGCCATCGCGCGCGGACAGCTTGCGTATTATCAGGAGCTTGAACAACAGGGCGTTCTTCGATTTATCCGAACCGCGCGCGATCTCGACGCCCACTGGCAAAAAGGGTCGCGGGATTCTTCGACTCCGCTCGGCGTCATTCTCAGCATGGAGGGCGCCGATCCCATCGTCTCTCCGGCGCAGGTGCAGGCGTGGTGGGACCTGGGGCTCCGCGCGGTCGGCCCGGTCCATTATGGCCGGGGCCACTACGGATACGGCACCCACGTCGTCGGCCCCCTCAGCCCCGACGCCCCCGCGCTCCTCAAGGAATTCGAGCGCGTCGGCATGATTCTCGACGTCACGCACCTGTGCGATCAGAGCATGGACGAAGCGCTTACCCTCTTCGGCGGCCGCGTGCTCGCGAGCCATCACAACTGCCGCGCGCTGGTTCCCAGCGATCGCCAACTGGCCGACGATCAAATCAAGCGCCTGATCCAGCGCGGCGCCGTCATCGGCGCGGCGCTTGACGCATGGATGCTCTACCCCAATTGGATTCGCGGCCAAACCAAGCCGGACGTCGTCGGTCTGAGCGACGTGGCCGATCATATCGACCACGTCTGTCAACTGGCCGGGAGCGTGAATCATTCCGCCATCGGCAGCGATCTTGACGGCGGTTTTGGTTTCGAGCAAACCCCACGAGACCTGAACAAGATTTCCGACTTGCAGAAGCTTGCCGACATTCTGTCCGCCCGCGATTACGCCGACGCCGACATCGATTTGATTTTCCACGGCAACTGGCTGCGGTTTTTTCGAGAAGCGCTTGGGTAATGGATAATTGACAATGGATATTCGACAATGAATGCTCCCCGTTATCCATTATCCATTCCATTGTTGCAGGAGCCGACATGACCCCCGATGAGAAACTGGAATCGCTCGGATATTCGCTGGCCAAAACGCTTTCGCGCGGCGCCATTTACAAGCCCGTCGTGATCGACGGCACGACCGCCTACGTCTCGGGCTGCGTACCGTTCGACGGCGACAAAAATCTTGCTTATAAGGGCAAGGTTCCTTCCGTGACGCCCCTGGCCGAGGCGCAAAAGGCGGCCGCTTTGTGCGCGGCGAACATATTACGGCTCCTCCGTCAGGAACTTGGATCGCTGGAAAGGGTCGATCGAATCTTGAAGCTGACCGGATTCGTCAACAGCGATCCGGATTTTACCCAGCAACATCTTGTCATCAATGGCGCCTCTCAACTCCTCGTGGATGTCTTCGGCGACAACGGCTGGCACGCCCGAAGCGCCGTCGGAATGGCGGCGCTCCCGCTGGGCGCCAGCGTGGAGGTCGAGGCGATCGTCAAACTGAAATATTAAAGCTCCCCGGGGAATTTGCTAACGCGTTTTCCGTTTAGCGGCCCCGCTCGCGGGGCGCGTTCGGCAATCCAAGTTCGCGACGCCAACATAAGACACGCTACACCAAAGCGTTTCGATTTCGCGCGGGCGAAATTACATCCGGCGCCGGCGCCCAAAGATCGCCGCGGAGAAACGGGGTCAAGAGCCAGTCGAGGGTGACAACAATGAACATTGGTTTGAATTGGTCAAAGGCGTCGGCGGCCGCCGCGTGTATGCTGATCGCGGCCATGGGAGTGTTGTCGTCGTGCAATCATCAGCAGTCGCACGCGACCGTTTCGACTTCGGCCACGCGGCCGGGCGCTCAGCGGGCGCCGATGGCCGCCGTTGTCGATCCGGATTCAACTGCGCGGGCCCCGGCGGCGGCGCCTGTCGAATTTGAATGCCGCTGGACCGATCAGCCGATCGCGATCAATGGCCGCGGCGACGCGCCGGCGTGGAGACATGCGCAGGTCATCGATCATTTTTTAATGCCGTGGAAAAAGGGAAAAGATCGCAAACCGGTCGAAGCCACCAAGGCTCGGCTGCTGTGGGATCGTGAATATCTGTACTACCGCGCCGAGATGGAAGACAGCGATCTGTTCTCGCTTGTGACCGACCACGACGGAACGATCTGGAATGACGACGCTTTTGAACTGTTTTTTAAGCCGGACGACAGCAAGGGCGGGTATTACGAGTTTGAGGTCAACGCCAACAACGCGGCGATGGAGATGTTTCTTCCCGCCCGCAACGGCGGCGGATATCCGCGCTTCGGCAAGGAAACCAAGATCGACATGAAAACCGCCGTCACCTTGCACGGCACACTCAATCACTGGCAGGACAAGGATCAGGGCTGGGCGGTCGAAGGCCGAATCCCCTGGCGCGATTTCGCCTATTCCGGGGGCCGGCCGATCGTCGGGGAAACGTGGAAATTTGCGGCTTGCCGGGTAAATATTTCGGTCGGCGTCGAAAGCCCCGAATTATCGACGTGCGCTCCGCTGAGCATTCCGAATTTTCATCACTACGAAGATTACGCGCGGCTGAAATTCGTCCGCCCCGACGCCGGCGGCCCAACCACGGCGCCGTCGGCCGAAGATGGCCGGGCGTACGGCGTCTCGACGCGCGTCCCATGGACAACGTCCAAAGTGATCGGCTCGCCCGACGCACCGTTGCCCTTTACGGTGGCCAAGGCATTTCCCGATCTGCATGTTCGCCAGCCTCTGGCGGTGATTGAAGAGCCGGGCGCCGATACCGATCTGCTTCTTCAGCACCTGGGAAATTGGAATGGGCCGGCCAGACTTTCACGCTTCAAAAATTCGCCCGACGTCTCCGAAACGCAAGAGCTGTTGAAAATGGATCGGCTTGCCTATGGCATGACGCTCCACCCTGACTACGTCCACAACGGCTATCTCTACATCATCAGCAACGGGCCCGTGGAGGCCAAGAATAAGCAGAATCGGATTTCGCGATTTACGGTGGATCGCAAGCCGCCGTATCGAATCATCCCGAATTCCGAACTAATCTATCTCGAGTGGGATTCCAACGGCCACAACGGCGGTGATCTTGGCTTTGGTCCCGACGGCTATCTCTATCACGCCTCCGGTGATGGCTCATCCGATTCCGACGCCAACGATCGCGGTCAAAAGACCGGCGAACTGACGTCAAAGATGATCCGCATCGACGTCGATCATCCGGACGGCGGTAAGCCGTATTCGATCCCCAAAGATAATCCCTGGATCGACACGCCCGGCTTCGAACCGACCGCATGGGCCTATGGCTTTCGCAATCCGTGGCGGCTGGCTTTCGACCGCAAGACCGGCGATCTGTGGGTCGGTCAGAACGGGCAGGATTTGTGGGAAGCGGTGTATCTCGTGCATAAAGGCGAAAACTATGGATGGAGCCGGGTAGAAGGGAGCCATCCGTTTCAGCCGTTGCGAAAGCCCGCGCCGACGCCGATCACGTTTCCGATCGCCGAGCATCCGCATTCGGAGATGCGTTCGCTGACCGGCGGCATCGTCTACCGGGGCGATAAATTTCCCGATCTGGACGGCGCCTTCATCTACGGCGACTGGTCCACCGGGCGTATCTGGGGCGTCAAAAGCGCCGACCATCTGCATGCCACCTGGCATAAGGAGCTTGCCCGGACGACGCTGCAAATCGCCGGCTTCCGCGAAACGAAAGACGGCGATATCCTCGTGATGGATCAGGGCGGCGCCGCCATCTATAAAATCGTTCCCAACGCGGAGAAATCGTCGGCCGCCAACTTTCCGCGACTACTCAGCGAAACGGGTTTGTTTATCTCGACCGAAAACAACAAGCCCGACCCGTCGCTCATCCCCTACGACGTTAACGCTCCGCTCTGGTCGGACGGCGCCTTCAAACAACGCTATATCGCCATCCCCGGCGACGGCCATATCGACGTGACAGGCTCGCGCGCCTGGAATTTGCCGGAAGGCACGGTGCTGGTGAAGACGTTCGAACTGGAGGTGGAGCGCGGCAATCCGGCCAGCCGCAAGAGACTGGAAACGCGCCTGATGACCCGGCAGCAAAACCAGTGGGCCGGTTACACCTATCTCTGGAACGAGGAGCAGACTGACGCCACGCTGATCGAGGCGGCGGGCCTGGACAAGACCTACACGGTCAAAGATCCCGCCGCTCCCAATGGAACGCGCGATCAGGTTTGGCATTTTCCCAGCCGCGCCGAGTGCATGACCTGCCATAGCCGGGCGATGGGTTTCGTCCTCGGGCCGACGACGCTTCAGATGAACCGGGATTACGTCTATCCCAATGGCGTCAAAGACAACCAGCTTCGAACGCTTGAGCATCTTGGAATGCTGCGGGTCGATTACATGGGATCCGTCCGCGATCATCTGCGGCAAGAGCTGCTCGATCAAGGCAAGAGCGAGCAGGATGCCGGCAATCAGGCCTGGTACATGACCGCCACCCGAGACCAGCGCGAAATTAAAGCGGGCGCCAATACGATGCTGGCGTTTGACCCCGATCACATGGAACGCCTGACTGATCCTTACGACACGACCGCCGACCTCAATCTACGGGCTCGATCGTACCTTCACGCCAACTGCGCGATCTGCCACGTGGACGCCGGCGGCGGCAACTCGCTGCTGAATCTCGAATACGGAGTGGTTCCAATCAAGTGCAAGGCATTCGACGCCATTCCGCAACACGAAGTTTTCGGTAAATCCGCGGCCCGGATTATCGCGCCGGGTCGTCCTGATTCGTCTGTGCTGTTACATCGCGTGAGCGTTCGCGGGACAGGTCAGATGCCGCCATTGGCTTCGTCGGCCGTGGACGAACGAGCGGTTAAAATGCTGCGGGAGTGGATCGAGAAGATGCCGCCGTCGGCGGAAATGAAACGAGACTAGCGGGAGGGTTGGGGCTGTGCCGAATCGAGGAGCTTTTCGCTCGAAACCTTCTGGTAAATATGAATGAAATCAGGGCTTCCTCCCTCGGCTATCGAGTAGCGGCCGTGGAAGACCAGGTGATAGACGAGGGCGCATGGCCCGATTTTCTTCTTCTCCATGGCGGTCAAAAAATCCGCGAAGGCATGACTTTGGCCGGCGTTTTTCCATAATGGAAAAATGCAACTTGCCGAAGCGCCCTCGATTGTCCTGAATGATCCGGCCGTGGTACCTCGCGCGGCGTTGCCTGTCGTCGGCGCCATTCTTTTGTTCGCCGCCTTGTCGAGTTATTGCGCAATTCGATCCGAGGGTTTTATCGCGGGGGATGCGTGCATTCATTATTTTTCGGCACGACACGCTTTCTCGAACCCCAAAAACCTCGTTGATGTTTGGAACCGCCCACTGGTGACGGCGTTATACGCCGGCCCCGCATGGCTCGGCGATCGAGAGGCCATTCGTGTCGTCTCGATGCTGGTGGCCATCGGATGCGGTTGCGTGAGCTACTGGATCGCGCGGGGACAGGGCCTGGCGACGCCGGCGCTGGCACTGATTTTTACGCTGGGTCAGCCGATGTTGTTTCTGCATTCATTCGCGGAGATGACGGAGTTGCCGTTTGCGCTGCTGATTGGGTCGGCGTTTCTCGCGTGGCAGAAGGAACGATTTGCCCTAGCCGCGCTGCTGGTGTCATGGTCGCCGCTGGCTCGGCCGGAGGGCTTCGGAATTGTTGCGCTGATGCTGGCCGCGCTGCTGATCTATCGAAAATGGCTGTGGGTGCTTATTTTGCCGATTCCGGTGATTCTGTGGGACGTGGCGGGATGGTTGATGTCGGATCGGGCGCTTCCGTGGTGGGGCTGGTTGAAGGCGAGCTGGCCCTACGCGGGGACCAGCATGTACGCCAGCGGGTATCTGATCACGTTTGTCGTATTGTTGCCGGTGGTTATTTCGCCGTTTGTGTTGCCCGCCATGCTGGTGGGATGGGGGAGAAGTCTTTTTGCGATTCGCCTGTTGATGCGGGGAACGGATAGTGACGGGGAAGCGCCGGCCGGGCCTGTCGCGTCGCATCCGCTGATATGTCAATTCCTCACCGGCGCCGTTCCGCTGTTTGTTCTGGTCGTCCATAGCCTGTTGTTTTGGCTCGGCAAAATGGCCAGTTCCGGCGAAGCGCGCTATCTTCTTGTCGTCGCGCCTTTCTGGGGCGTTCTCTCGGCTCGGGGATGGGAATGGATTTTCCGTCGTCTGAATTGGCGCCATTGCATCGGCTGGGCCGGGGCGGCGGTGCTGCTTCCGCCGATCGCCGCAAACATCGCGACGCCCGCGGTTCCCGTCTCCTTCTGGCATGACTGGCGAACCGCCCGCTCCATGGTCGCCTGGTATCGCGCAAGCCCCCTTCGCGGCGATCATCCAAGAATTATGTCGAGCCATCCCGGCGTTTACTACTTCCTCGGCGTCAATCCGTACGGCTCTCCAAATGTTCAAGCCTGGGGCAAGCAATCCGTCCGTGCGCGCCCCGCCGACACGATTTTGATCTGGGACCCAATCTTCGGCAGCAAAAACGCGTGCACCGAACTTGCGGTGGAATTAGATGAAATTCGTACAGCGGGATGGATCGAGGTGGACGTGCCGAAGATCGCCGAGGACAATCTCGAAATGCCGAAGGAGGCCAGATCAAACCCGCGGGATCCGCGGAGATATTGGCACGTTTTCATGAGCGAACGGTAGTGACGCCATGCCTCAAAGAACCTTCCAAAAAGCAATCCGCTAGACGAATGCCTTCAGAAAGTTCGGGCGTTCGAGGCTGAATAGACGGGTCGGCGACGATATCCCCGCGAAAGGAAGGAAATGAGGGTTTGTCGTGAAGATGATCGGTGATGACGTTAATCATCATTGACAACTTTTTCGAATCGTCCCAGCTGTGTTTTCTCGTCTACGATCCGCTTCGCGCCACTTCCCGCGGTCGCGCCCGCGATACCGCATCGGTCACAAATTCCTCGAAAGCCAGACGCGCGTCATGGTCGAACATCTGTGTCGGTGGATGCTTCATGCACCATGCCGCGACGGATTCGATCGGACCGGACATGCCGGCGTCGCGGGCGAGTTTGCAACAGCGAATGGCGTCAGCGACCACCCCGGCGGAATTCGGCGAGTCTTCAACGCTCAGGCGAAGTTCGAGATCCATCGGCACGCCACCGAATCCGATCCCCTGGATTCGCAGAAAACAAACCTTGTTGTCTTTTTGAAACTGAACGAAATCGCTGGGGCCGACGTGGATGCGATCGGGATCGAGCGGGACGTCAAGCTGGCATTGCACGGCCTCGGTCTTGCTGATTTTTTTGCTCGCCAATCGGTCCCGGCTGAGCATGTTTAGAAAATCGGTGTTGCCGCCGGTGTTGAGCTGATAGGTGCAATCGATCTTCACGCCGCGATCGTCAAAGAGACGGGCGAGGGTGCGATGGGTGATGGTGGCGCCGACCTGGGCCTTGACGTCGTCGCCGATGCAGGGGATGCCGGCCCGCGTAAAACGGTCGGCCCACGTCGGATCGGAAACAATGAAGACGGGGATGCAGTTGATCAGCGACACGCCGGCTTTCAGGCACGCCTCGGCGTAAAACTGGGTGGCGAGTTCAGAGCCGACGGGAAGATAGTTGACGAGAATTTCGGCGCCGGTTTCTCGGAGCGTGCGGGCGACATCGACCGGCGTCGCGCCCGAGGGCTCGAATCGCAATGCCGGCGGATAGCTGGCCATGTGCGGCGCCACCCCATCGAGAATCTGGCCCATCTGCACGGTAACGCCGGTGCGGGGGATGTTGCGGAAGAATTGTTTGGTGTTATTCGGCGGGGCAAATAGCGCTTCTTCAAGCGGGCGGCCGACCTTGCGAACATCGATGTCAAAGGCGGCGACCACCTCGACATCGTCGATTCGCCATCCGCCGATGGTTTCGTGCATTAAGCCGACGGCGTCGGGCTGTTGCGCGTAATAATAGATGCCTTGAACCAGCGAACTGGCACAATTTCCCACACCGGCGATCGCGAGTCGAATTTTGGACATAGCGTAGATCAGTTCCATCCAAAGGCGAGTCATTCACTGTCGTTCAATATAGTATAGGCTGGCGGCAAGTGTTGTTGCGTGGCTTTCAAGAAGAGGATCTAGCGCGGCGGCGCGTTGATGGAGCGCGAGTGTCGAGTCGCGAAACACGCCCCGCTTGCGGGGCCGCTAAACGCTGCAACGCTACAGCGACCGGGAAAATGCAAGAGGCGAATCGTACTACGTTTAGCGGCCCCGCTTGCGGGGCCTGTTTCGCGACACCGCCGGCCATCTCAACACGAGATGACCTACGCTCGGCGTTCGGTTCATTCCATTACCTTCGGCCCGATCATCTGGGCTTCAGTTCGGCCAAGACTTCGATGTTTCCTTCGCCTCCCCTGATCGGGCTTTGCACGGTGGCGACGACCTCAAATCCCGCGGATCGAATATCCTCTTTTACGTCGTCGACGACGCCTTCGACGGCATCGGGCAACAGGATTCCGCCGCGGAGCAGCGACTTATCGGCTTCGTAATGCGGCTTGATCAGCGCGACCACTCGCCCGCCGTCGGTCACGATTTTTCGAGCGGCGGGAAGAATATTCCGCTGCCGGGTCCATGCGACGTCGATCGTTACCAGCGCGACCCTCTCGGGAAGCGCGACATGCATGGCGTTGGTGCGCTCCATGACGATCACGCGAGGATCTTTGCGGAGTTTCCATTCCAGAACGCCGTATCCTTTTTCGATCGCATAAACCTTCGCGGCGCCACGTTGGAGAAGGCAATCGACAAACCCGCCGGCGTTGGAGCCAAGGTCCGCGCACGTCAGGCCGGCCGCGTCGATTCCGAAGGCGATCAAGGCGTGTTCGAGCTTGAGACCCGCACGTGAAACGAACTCGGACATGGCTCGATTTTAAAGAGCCGCGACGGGTTATGCGAGACCCGACGGCATTGATTCGCGCCTGCTCCTCCCCTACCCTTGCACCGAAACGAACAAGGAGCGTCATCATGCAAACCCGTCAGCTCGGAACGTCCGGCGTCCACGTCACCCCCGTCATCTTCGGCGCCTGGGCCATCGGCGGGTGGATGTGGGGCGGCAACGAAGAACAGGAGTCGCTCGACGCCATCCGCGCCAGCATCGATCATGGCGTCACCACCATCGATACCGCCGCCATCTATGGGATGGGTTATAGCGAAGAACTGGTCGGCAAAGCGATCGCCGGCCGACGCAACAAAGTGGTCATCGCCACCAAGTGCGGCATGCGCTGGGACGCGAAGGAAGGCTCCGAGCCGTGGCCGCAAAAAGATCGACAGGGGCGCGATATCGTCATCTACAAAAACGCAAAGCCCGCCAGCGTCGCCTACGAATGCGAAAAGAGCCTCAAGCGGCTGGACATCGAGGAAATCGATCTTTACCAGATCCATTGGCCCGACTCGTCCACGCCGGTGGAAGATACGATGAATGCGATGGTCAAGCTGCAAAAACAGGGCAAGATTCGCGCGATCGGCGTGAGCAACTACGACGTGAAATGGCTCAAGGGCGCAAAGAAAGTGGCGCCGGTGGCGAGTTTGCAGCCGCCGTACAGTTTGATCCAGCGGAAGATCGAGGAGGATATTCTGCCGTTTTGCCGTGAGAACAACATTGGCGTGATCGTCTATTCGCCGCTGGAGCGGGGATTGTTGACCGGCAAGGTCGAGCCCGACCGGAAATTTCCGCCGGGCGATCATCGGGCCAGTCACAAATATTTCACGGTTGAAAATCGGGAGCGCGTTCTGGCGGCGCTGGATAAAATCCGTCCGATCGCCGAGAGGCACAGGGCGAGTTTTACGCAGGTGGCAATCAACTGGACGGTTCACGAGCCCGGCATCACCGCCGCCCTCGTCGGCGCCCGAAACGCCGCCCAGGCCGAGCACAACGCCAAGGCGCTGGCGTTCACGCTGACGGATGACGAACGCGCACAAGTTCGCAAGGCGTTCGATCAGCCGGCGAAGGTGATGAATGAATAAGCCGCGTCGCTGCGATCGCGTCGCCGGACGGAAATCGGGGCCGTTGACGGGTAGAGTTAGGGTGGGCACACCAACCGGAGAAATAATCAGCTGAAAACACTCGGGCGTCGGCGGGCGCTCGGCCGCTCGCAACCTTGTCCGGGGAGGTTTATGATAAAAATCAATCAAGGACTCCTCGCGCGCGCAGGTTTTCGCGCAATTCCAGTCGGCTTGATTCGTTCATCTCAAGAACTCGCACCGTCGCCCGGCCGACATCGGTCGATCCGTTTATCCAAATTCCCGGCAAATGAAAGTGTTCGCTCCATTGCTGGCGACGGGGGTGAAAGAGCGAAATCAAGGCGCCGGCGCCGGGATCAATGCCCGCCCAATTCGGACCTTTGTGAAGATTGCAATGGCTGCACGCCAACGCCAGATTGGCAACTTCGTCGCCGCCTCCATGTTGCCTGGGCAATAATATGCTCGATGTGAAAGCGAAGAAACGGTTCGTGCTCCTGTCGTAGACGGCCATATTCGCAACGATTCCCAGCCCGATCTCTAACGAGGTTGGCGACGAGCGCATTCATCAATCAAGAAGCGGCGCGTTGTGTCACGCGACGGTTTGTGTCGTCAGAATCTTCTGGGCTTTGGATTGGAGAATTCCAATCAGTGTGCTTGCCGCCACATAAGCCTCGTATTCAGCCCTTTCCTCGGAGGTGAGAGCGCCCGCCGTCGATTTATCCGCCAATTCATCGACCCGTTCTTGGACGACCGCGTGGGCGCGCAAATCAACTAGTTTCCGCTTCAAGTGTCAGACATTGGGGAATCGGGTCCAAAAGCCGATCCAGAACCACATAAGCGGGATGATTAGCCATGATCCGAATTATAGCTTGAGCTGCTTGGAAATCCCGTCCAAAACCTGCATGCTCGCGAGGCCATCAATTCGGCGTTGTCTTCGCGTCCATCCGCTGCGGGCCTTCTTGCATCGTCGGACCGGACGTTTTCATTAATTTCTCCAGCAGCGGCCGCAGATCAAACCATCCTTGCGGCCCCGGCGTCGCGCTGGGTTGATTGGCCTTCGCATAAGGATACATATCCCAATGCGGCGGCTTGGGCGGATGCTCATAGAGCTTTTCCTCGGCCTCCCGATCGAATAGCAACAGCTTCGACGGCCGTTTGCCCTGCATCGCCATCACATAGTCGCCGCTGCCCCAGTGATCGAGCGGCGTTCCAGGTATGAAGCGCAGATCGTTCGCGGAGACAACGATCGACGGGGCTCTTTCCACCGCGGCCATCAGCGTGCTGGTCTCGTGACGCCAGATCGTACTCTGCAATCCGAGCACGACGGCGAAAGTCGCCGCCAGCATGATCGCCAAGACGCCGCGCAAGGGGCGAGTTTCTTCGGGCGACGCGAGTTCAGTGTCGGGTTTGGATCGGATCATGAGGGAGGCTTCGATCGCCGCCAGGAGAAAAAACGGAGCGGTCAACGGCGCCAGCCACCGACGGTAATCCAGTGCCTTCCACCAGAGCCGGCCGTCCGCGGCCCAATGCGTCCAAAGGCCGGCGCCAACCGCGACGCACAGCAGCATTAATCCGCCGGCGAGCTTTGCCGGATCGGTCGTTCGGCGAAGCGCCAGAAGGAACAAAACAAGCACCGCGCAGATCGCCCGGGCGATCCAGATCGGGCTGAGAAAAAGCGGATGAAGCACATAACGGGTTGATTGATAATACCCGGCGCCGAGCAGAATAACCGCCGCCGCGATGGCTGCGATATCCGCCCTGTCGCCCATCAGAAGCGCGCTGAGGTAAATCACGACGCACGCGCTCATGGGATACCATGCTTCGCTCGGATGAACTCGATAAAAATGAACGCAGATCGCACCGGCCAGCAGGACCATCGCCGACAGTGCGGCCACCGTGAGCGGGCGAAACTGCCCGCGCGGACGCCGATAAAGCAACGCGACGGCGCCCGCCGTCCACATGCACCACAACCCGCGGAGCGGCCAGCCCATGACACCCGCGTACCAGCGATCCAGCGCGGTATGCCAACTGGCTTCCTGTTGCGCATAGGTGTCGTTAAGGGACTGCAGCGCCTGAATGTGCGACGTGAGAAACACCTTGCCGGCGGCGAGGATGCACAGCCCGCTCATCACGCCCGCGCGAATGAACATCCGGCGGCGGTTTAATGGATCGACGACGCCGACCAGCAGCGCGGCCCCCGCCGCCGCGAAAAGCAGGAGAATTCCGATTGGGTGCACCATCTGAAAGACGGCGAGAACGCCGACCGTGATTTTCCTGGGGATCGACAGCGGAACGAAAACCGACATGAAAATCGGCCAGAAGAGGTGTTGTTGAAAGATGCTGTCGTTGATGACGAAGATCTGTCCCGGCAGCGCCCCCGCCGCGATTCCGAAGATCGCCCAGAGGATCAATTGCGGCGAATGTTTATGAACCATCCACCACGACAGCAGCAATCCCACCACCGGCGCCAGCAAAAACGGAAGGCCATAAATCGTTTGAAGAAGATCGACGTCGCTGGTGATCCGGCTCGCCCACACGGTCGGCCACCACAGGAAGAACGTGTGGAAGCGGGTCAGGTAAAAATACGGACGCTGCATAATCAGCGTCGCATTGAACTGGTAGGCGCCGTCCCAGATCATCGGCGCCCGGCACCAACATGCGTAGATGGCTGTCGCGGTCAGGATCGCAGCGGCTAGGTAGATGAAACGTGAGCGCATGAATGATGTGTAGAGTAGAGCCGTGAGTCCGTTGCAAATCAACGCGCCGATGTTGGACGAGGCTTGCCGGTTCCCATACCTTTCTTTCGGACTTGGATCGTTTCCCAAAATCGCGTGGCGCCGCGCCCGCGGACCGCGCTTCGTACGTGCGTCGCCGCCAAATAAGCGCGCGACGCTACGGCCAGTTGGAAATGGACGGAGGTCTTTGGTCAGCGATTCGGTTTTCGGATTTGCAAAGTTCGCGATGAAACCAACGGAAAAATAACCGATGCTCGTACTTCTCCTGGTCGCGGTCACTTCATTCGTCGCCGGCGTGGTCAACGCCGTCGCCGGCGGCGGTACGTTCTTGACCTTTCCCGCGCTGACTTACATCAAATTGACCCAGCAGGTGGCCAACGTCACCAGCACGCTCGGCTTGTGGCCGGGGTCGGTCGCTTCGGTCGCGGCGGCGTCAAGGGACTTTGCGCGAATTCCGCGCGGACAACTCGTTACCTACTCGATTATCAGCCTGCTCGGCGGCGCCGCCGGCGCGGTCATCCTCATCAACACCTCCAACAGTTCTTTCGAGCACGTTATCCCCTGGCTGCTGGGGTTCGCCACCGTCATCTTCGCCTTCAGCAAACCGATCGCCCGATGGGCCGGCAGGCAGCATGGGCATCGCACGCTCGGCTGGACGCTGTTCGTCGGCTTCGTGCAAATCTTCATCGCCGTCTATGGAGGATATTTCGGAGCGGGAATCGGCGTGCTGATGCTGGCCGGTCTCTCCTTCGCCGGGCTGGACGACATCCATCAGATGAACGCGCTGAAGGTGCTCCTTTCGACGCTGATCAATGGCGTCGCCGCCGTCGTGTTTCTGTTCAGCCATTTGGTGAACTGGGAAATCGCCGGCGTCATGGCGGTGGCGTCGATACTCGGCGGCTTTTTCGGAATGGCGGTCGCGCGGAAGGTGAAGCCGGATAATTTGCGGGCGGTAATTCTGCTGATCGGCATTTGCCTGACGGCGATCTACTTCGCCAAGAACTATCACCTCCTCAGTCACTGAGGCCGATCGCGTCCTGATACATCGGCAGCACGATGCTCCAGGAAAATCGGCGTTGAACGTCTTTCCTGGCGTTGGAGATCAATTTCTCTCTCAGAGAAGAATCGTGGAGGATCAGGCGTATCGCCGCCGCGAGTTTTTCCGGCGAGGCGACGGGAACGAGCAGTCCCGTGATTTCATGCCGCACTACGTCGCGGATGCCGGGGACATTCGTCGCGACCACCGGCACGCCCGCCGCCATCGCTTCAATGAGGACCAGTCCGAATCCCTCGGCCTGCGACGGCAAAACGAGCAGGCTAATTTGCGCCAGCGCCTCCGTCGGATCGCTCACGGCGCCGTGCAGCACGACGCGATCGCTCAGACCGAGCCGAGCGATCGTTTGTTCGATCCGCGGCCGCTCCGCGCCGTCGCCAAAAACGTGAAGATCAATGGACGAGTCAATCGCCGTCAGCGCTTCAAGAAGATCGGGAATCCGCTTGATCGGATCAAGCCTTCCGATAAACCCGATCGCCGAGCGCCCGGCAGGCAGGGCGATTTTTGCTAACGGGCCGACGTCATTGAAATCATTCACGTCGATTGCATTAGGGATGACGACGATCCTTTCGTTCGGCACATGCGCCCAATGGCGCGCCGTCTCCGCCACCGAAGCGGACGGCACAATCATTCGCTCGGCCGCGCGCCAGATAATGCGTTGCACGATCCAATGCCATCGTGGAGAAGGCTGCGTCGTCTGAATCGATTGGAAAAAACGAAACCGGCCGCCGAGGAAAGACACCGCCGCCGCGACCGCGTTCGCGTGAATCAAAAAACTAAGGACGGTGTCGATCCGTTTGGCGCGGATCAGCCGGCGCAGTCGCCAGGCGACACGCGGGAAACCGAGCGTTCCTTTGGCGCTAAGCGCGGTGACGTTGATTCCGCCGCGTGAGATTTGATCGGCCACCGGTCCCCATGGCGCGAGGCAGGCGACTTCAATATGCGCGGCGCCTGCCGAGGTCAAACGAAACGCCAATTCGCGCACGACGGTCGGCGTGCCGCCGATTTGCAGATCGGTGATGAGCAGGAGAATCCGCCGCATGAAGCCTAAGTTGCACGCCAACGCCGGGAAGAGATCATCCGCAAAGAAAGACAAGTGCCGCTAGTTGCCCGCGGCCGCTTTTTCGACCAAAAGCTTAAACAGCGCCAGATGATCCGCTTCGTCATGCAGGCGTTCGGGATGCCATTGCACGCCGAGAAACAGGGGAAAACTCGGATCTTCAATTCCTTCGACGACGCCGTCGGGAGCCTTGCCGATGATGCGCAATCCGCGGCCGACGTTTCGTACCGCCTGCTTATGGCTGCTATTCGCGTCGATGCCCGTTTTCCCGATGACCTGGGCGGCAACCGATTCGGGGCGCAGGTCGATTTCATGTCGCGGCGCCACTTGTCCCAGCTTCCGGTGCTCGAGCGCGGGATCGAGACCAAGATCGGGGATAAATTGATAAAGACTTCCGCCGCGATAGACGTTCATCAATTGCGATCCCAGACAGACGCCAAGCATTGGCATGCGCCTGCCTTCAAGTTCCGCCAGCAGGGCCAATTCGAATCGCTGGCGAGCGGGATCGATCGGTTCGGCTTTGGGATGATACGATTCGCCATAGAGCGCGGGGTCCAGGTCGTTTCCGCCGCTGAAGAGCATGCCGTCGAGAATGTCCGCCATTTCCGGAATCAGCGACAGGTCGGTGCGATAAGGCAAAAGCAACGGCATTCCGCCCGCTTTTTCCACCGCGGTGGAATACGCCATGGGGGATTCGTATTGATTGGGCTTGTCGTGGGTGTCGATGGTGATGCCGATAATCGGGCGTGGCATGTCGCAAGAATAGGCGCCGGGCGATCAAAGGTAAAGGCGGCGGCGCGGGCGGGTGTCTACCAAGGCCGGCTTCGCGCGAATGAGTCGCGGGCGCCGCGTGAGTGGCGTCATTCTAAATTTTTAGAGCCGGCTCACTCGATGGCCCGCGGTTCCCGCCGCGAAGAGGTCAGGATTCAATCGCGCCCCCAGCCCCGGCCCTTGCGGAAGATGAGCAAAGCCTTTTTCGATCCGAACGTTCGGCTCAATCAGCTGCGAATAAAAAGACCGAACGTGCGCCCGCACCGTTTCCTGAAAGCAACATCCGGCAACGGCCGCGTTGATATGCAAGCCGGCGATGAGCGTCAGCGGTCCGGTGCAATCGTGCAGCGTCGAGGGAATATTGTAGGCCTGCGCCATATGCGCCAAGCGTACGGATTCGGATATCCCGCCCGCCCACGTCGGATCGATCATGATAAAATCCGCGGCCTTTCTCGAAAGCGCCTGCGCGTAATCCGCCCGCGACAACAACATCTCGCTGGCCGAGATCGGCATTCGGCTCTGCCTGCGGAAATCGGCCAGGGTTTCGATGTTGTCCATCTTGATGATGTCCTCCAGCCACAGCGGTTGAATTTCGCGCAACGCGTCGGCGATCCGAAGGGCGGCGGGCAGCATAAAAAAGCCATGACCATCGACGAGCAGTTCGATTTTCGAGCCGACGCGCTTGCGGATTTCCCGCAGGGGCCGGACGGCTTCTTCAAGATCGGCCAAGGAAATTCGCATTCCGCCGTTACGATGGGCGGCGCCGTCGAAGGGCCAGACTTTTATGGCCCCGTACCCGTCGGCCAAAAGCTCCTCGGCCAGCTCGGCGGGGGAATGAAACAGCGAATAGGAATCCTGCAACGGCCCGGCTTTCCCGATTGTGCCGTAGCCGGGCCAGCCCGGATCGCCGCCGGGGTTGCGGCCATAGGACGGATTGCCGCAACTATTGTAAACCGCGACCTGATCGCGCACCGGCCCGCCGAGCAATCGATAGACGGGTTGTTTGCACACGTGCCCGAGAATATCCCACAACGCCAGGTCGATGGCGGAAATCGCCCGCAGCTCGGCGCCGCGAACGCCAAAGTTGGCGGCTCGTTCGTAGAGGAACCGCCAGTGGGATTCGATCGCCAGCGCATCGGCGCCGAGCAGGCGCCGAGCCATCCAATCGTGGATAATCGACGCGACGCCGTGGGGGATGTAATACGTTTCGCCGTGTCCGATGATGCCGGCGTCGGTGTGGATGCGCAGGAGCATCAAACCCTGCATGATGTCGCCGGGAATGGCGGTTTCGATCATCGTGATTTTTACGGAATCGCCGGCGGGAGATGAAGGCAGATATGGTTTGGGAGTCTCGGTCGAGTTCGCCATGGTGGTGATTGTACCCGGCGCGTCGCAGTTAAATAAATCGGTGGTCAACGCGACTTGATTCCTAAAAGTAGCTCGCGATAGCGGATCGCTCGCCGTGCGGGGCGGGAGGGCGCCGCTGTTTTGGGGTCATCGGATAGGCGGAACTTTATGATCGATTCGACGAATGCCGACGTTGATTCAGCCGCCACCCCGCTCGTAATCGATCGGTCCGTTGTGAATCATCCGTCCCGCCCGACCTCGATCCGCCATGCCGTCGTGGGCGTGACGGCGTTCGCCGCGTTTCTGATGTACCTCGATCGCATGTGCCTTTCGCAGATGGTCAGTTCTCACACGTTTCAGCTTGATCTGGGATTGAGCGATGAAAGCAAGGCCCGCGTGCTGGGCGTTTTCTTTTTGGCTTATGCTTTGGCGCAGATGCCGGCCGGATGGCTCGCGGACCGATTCAGCACGCGGCGGCTCATGACGTGCCTGATTTCGGTCTGGTCGCTTTTTACGTTATCGACCGGATTCGCCACGGGATTCTGGACGCTGATCGTCGCCCGCGTCGGATGCGGAATCGCCGAGGCGGGGGCGTATCCGCTCAGCGGCAAAATGGTGCCGCGGTGGTTTCCGACGCTGAGCTGGGGGCGGGCGAACGCGATTGTTTCCGCCGGCGGAAGGTTCGGCGGCGCCGCCGCGCCGCTTCTCACCGCCCTGGCGATCGTCTACCTGGGAACGTGGCGCACGCCGGGGTGGATTTTCGGCGGCGTCGGAGTGGCGTTCGCGGGAATATTCTGGGCGGTGTTCCGCGATAAGCCGGCCGATCATCCGTGGTGCAATCAGGCCGAGGTCGATCTGATCGAAGGAGAATCCAACGCCGACCCCGAGCCGCGAAATTTGAACCGTCGCGCCGCCATACCGTGGGTCGGTTTACTGACCAGCCGCGACATGTGGCTGATGTGTTGCTATCAATGGCTCACCAACGTGGGATGGGCTTTCCTGGTCACGCTGCTGCCGACTTACCTCATCACCGTCACAAAAATGTCCGAGGTCAAGGCGGGGAGAATGACGACGATCGCGCTGCTCTGCGGCATTATCGGAATGCTGATCGGGGGCTGGCTGACCGACATGCTCACGCGCCGGTTTGGCGTTCGTCGCGGCCGGATGATCCCCATGGTGTGGAGCCGGCTGATCGGGGCGGCGGCGTATTTGCTTGTGCTGCGGTTTAATTCTCCCTGGGCGTGCGTGGCGGCGTTTGGCGTCGTGGCCGCGATGACGGATTTGAGCATTCCCCCAGTCTGGGGCTATATTCAGGACGTCGGCGGCCGCAACGTCGCCGCCACGTTCGCGTGGCCGAATATGTGGGGAAATCTGGGCGCGGCCACCAACGCCACGATGCTCGTGTGGATCAACAATCATTTCGATCCCAATCACAACTGGCACGCATCTTTGATATTCCTGGCCGGCGCCTTTCTCCTGTCGGGCGTAATGGCGATGGGCATTCGCGCCGACGTGAAGATCGAACAGACGCCGGATTCTTAATAGCATTGCGAGACTACGCGTTCTTCTCCCTCGCCCGGTAATCCGGGGGAGGGTTGGGGAGAGGGTTTTTTGGAAAGACGCAAGGCACGATAAAATCCGACTTTTCCAAGAAACCCTAACCCTTCCCTCTCCCGGAGTACCGGGCGAGGGCATGAAAAAACGCGCGTGATCGCGCAAGGTTATTTAGGGCATCGGTTCGCGATTTCCATCGGGGCGCGAGCCCAAAGACCACGCCTGGGCAAAGCGGCTCAACCGTTTTCCGCCGTCTGTTAAATAAGCGTGCGTAATATGGTAATCTGTGGTCGACCGGCTTGCGGTAAACGACATTCAAACGGGTAGACTCCTCGAACACAAGATGCTTCGCGAACTTCATATTTCAAATCTCGCCGTGATTTCGGACGCCCGGATCGACCTCGGGTCGGGGCTGAACTGCTTCACCGGCGCGACCGGCGCCGGAAAGAGCCTGGTGATCGGAGCGGTCGAGGTTTTGCTCGGGCTTCGCAGCCCCGCCGAAATGTTGCGTTCGGGCGCCGACGAAGGCCGAGTCAGCGGCGTATTTGACGTCAAGAGTTCGGCGCTGCTCAGGCAAATCGAAAAGCTGACCGACATTCCCGTCACCGCCGACGGGGGGGAATTGCTCATCAACCGCCGGCTCTACGCCAGCGGGAGAAGCTCGGTCAGCCTGAATGGAAATCCAATTACGCTCGGCATGCTCAAACAAGTGGCCGAGCAATTGGTCGACGTACATGGGCAGCACGATCATCAATATCTGCTGAAGCCGTCGAACCAGATCGAGGTGCTCGATCAGTTCGGCGGACTCGAGCCCCTACGCGAGGCCTACCGCTCGGTATTCGAGAAGGCGGCCGAGGCGCGTCGGCGGATCGACGAGCTGTCGGCCAATCGGGCGTTACGCGAGCAGCAATTGGAATTGTATCGCTTCCAGGCCGAGGAGATCGATGCCGTCGAACTTAACGCCGCGGAATATCATGAGCTTCAGGGGCGCGCTTCGCTTTTGCAGAACCTGGAGAAATTAAAGAAGGACGCAAACAGCGTGCATGGCGCCTTATACGAGGCCGACGGATCGGTGCTGGAACGGCTGAAAATGATGGGAGGCATACTGGCCGAGCTCAGCATGCTCGACCAAAATCTATCGCCGACGACCGCCAGCCTTCGCGACGCGACGATCGCCTTGGAAGAAGTGGCGTTCGATCTGTCGCGCTATCTCGACAAACTCGACCTCGATCCGAGCGAATTAGCCGAGGTGGACGAACGGCTCAACGCGATCCAGCGCGTGCTCAACAAATACGGCGACCCGGTTGACGTCACGCTGGCGTATCGCGATGAAATCGGGGCGAAGATTTCCGAGTTGGAAAAAGCCACCGACGACTTTTCCGCTTTGAATCAACAACTGTCACCGCTGCTGAAAGATCTGAACGTGAAGGGGCGTGAATTGTCGGCCGCCCGTGTCGCGGTGGGGAAAAAACTGGGGCCGCTGGTGGAGAAGGAACTGGCCCAGCTTGGAATGGAAAAGGCGAAATTCAGCGTCGCGATTTCGCCGGCGGCGGGAATGGCGCCGAATGCGACCATGCCGGCGACGGCGTCGGGATTCGATCAGATCGAGTTCATCGTGCAGACCAATCCCGGTCTTTCACCGCAGCCGTTGCGGAAAATCGCGTCGGGCGGGGAACTGGGGCGCGTCATGCTTGCGCTCAAGGGGATTCTCGCGGACAACGATCGGATCAGCGTCTTGGTTTTTGACGAGATCGACGCGAATATCGGCGGACGTCTCGGGGGCATCCTGGGCAACAAACTTCGTAAATTGGCGTCGCATCACCAGGTGTTGTGCATCACCCATTTGCCGCAGATCGCTTGTTATGCCGACCGGCACTTAACCGTCCGCAAGGAAACCATCGGCAACGCCACCGAAACGAAAGTGCGGACGATGGAAGGCGCCGACCGCTTACAGGAGATCGCCGAGATGATCGGCGGCCAACGCATCACGGACGTGACGCGCGCCCAGGCGCAGGAGCTTTTGGATACCGCAAAAGAAGAGTTCGCGGCCGCGCCAATCCCAAACGTCATCTCCGGCGCGCGCCCGAAAGGAAGCGCCAAAATTCGCAACAAGGCGGGATGAGATAAACGATCGCGCGGGTAAAACAAAAACGCTCCGATGTCGCGTCGCGGAAAATCGATCATGACGACCGGTTCGCGGCGACGTGATTGCGAAGCGTTCTTTTGTTCCCGCGCGCGGTTTGTGAAATAGCGTCGGCGTCAAGCCGCCCGCACGGCCGGGTCGGGCGCGGGAAAGCTCGCGCCCAATCGGCCCAGAAACTTAGACGCATTATCGTGATACAGCTTTTGCAGAACTTCGTCCGGCAGCGCCAGGCCGCGCAGCGTGGGTTGCTGGTCCGGCGGAAGATCCGGATCGAAAATGGGATTTGGGCCGATATAAGCCGTCTCCCACAACTTGCGATGAACCCAAAATCGGCTGGCCAAAAAATCGAATCCGCGATCGTCGGTGCTGACTTGATCGGAGCCAAAGAGTATGCGGTCCTGATTGCGGATAAAGAATTCGCGGGCGGCGTCGCGACGGGCGCTGACTTCCCGGGCCATCCACCGGGTGGCGCTGCAATCGAGATTGAGATTGGGAAACCGGTCGAGCAGGCTTTGCAGTCGTCCCAGGTCTTCGGGGTTGCCGCCGAGGTGGGCGCCGATCCACGGAACGCCGGGATATTCGGCCATGACCGATTCCCACATTTTATAGTGTTCTTCGCGCGTTCCGTACTTGGCCGTGTCGGCATACTTGCCGTGATACCACGTGTCGGGATCGCCCACGTGGGTCATGATCGCCATCTTGCGTGCGACGATCTCGTCGAAAACCGGTTTGTACTTCGGCGAGTCCAGGCGGATGCCGCGCATGATCATCGTGCCCGGCGCCGTGTGAAACTTCACGATTCGGCTGCCGATATTGTAAAACGATTCGACCCGCCTCAGGTAATCGTCAATGAAATTCGGCGGCGTCTTGGGAAAACTTGGCACCGCAATAAACTGCAATCGCCCCGGCCAATCGCGAACCAGCGCCAGGGCCTCGTCCAAGGGGCTCATGGTGACGAACTGATCGATGCCAAAATGATCGGCGGCCTCAAACCATTGTTCGGCGTGCCGCGCGCCCAGAAGATGGCAATGAAAATCGATTACCGCTCCGCGAACCTTGGGCCTTGGCCAGGGCTTGCGGAAATCGACGTTGATGCGGTTGTAATCCGACGCGACCGCCGGCGCAAAAACCGCCGACGCGGAGGAAGGGGAAGACGTTGCGGGAACGGTGGTGGTCATACGATCTCTCAATGGGCCGCATATCAGCCGGCCTGAAATTATCGTCAAACGGAGCGAGCCGCGTTGAATCTTAGGCGCGGCGCTTCCGTTTAGGAATCGCGATCCAATTCAACGCGCGTCCAGTTCCAGTGCGGGCAATCGACCGTCGAGAAATGCCTGGAGAAAATTCGCCGCGGCGATCGCGTCCAGCCGGTTCTTGCGATCCTTACGGGTCATTCTTTCGCCGCCCCGCTTGCGATCGCTGAGGGATTGGTCGGCTTCAAAGCTGCTGAGCCGTTCGTCGATTAAGACCAGCGGTTTACCCGCCGCCGCCGAAAGCGCCCTGGCCCAAGCGATCGCCCCTCGGGCGGCGGGTCCAAGCGTTTCGTCCATGTTGATGGGAACGCCGACGACAAGACGCTCCACCGCTTCTTTCCGCACGACAGCGAGAACTTCGTTGTGCGCTTGTTGCGGGGAACCGATCGTCAGCACGTCCAGCGGCGTGGCGAATCGCCCCCCTTCATCGCTGAGCGCGAGTCCGACCCGGCGGGTTCCAAGATCGATGGCCAGGGTTCTCACTGATACTTGTTTCCGAACCGCTCCTTTACCTTCCCGACCAGTTCCTTCACGCGCTGAGCCTCGTGTTTGGGGCAGACCAGCGTGGCGTCCTTGGTGTGAACGATGATGAGATCGTTGATGCCGATGGTGGAGATCAGGTGTTCGGGGTCTTCGCTGACGACGACATTGTCGTCGGAATCGATGAAGGCGCAGGCGCCGCACTCGACGGAATTATTGTGCTCGTCGGTGCGGAGCGTCTCGGCCAGGGCGGGCCAGGAGCCGACGTCAAGCCATTGCACCGGCATCTCGACGACCGCGACGGTCGCCTTGCCCTTCTGCTGGCTGGCCGGTTCCATGACGGCATAGTCGATGCTGATCCGCGGCAGCGTCGGATAAACCTCCTGCAGCACCGCGTCGCGGCGCGGCGTATCCCACGCGTCGGCGATGCGCGTCAGCCCCCGATACGACAACGGAAGGTGCGTGGCCAGTTCGTTTAACACCGTATCGCAACGCCAGACAAACATGCCGCTGTTCCAATAAAAGCGGCCGGATTCGACATAGCGGTCGGCGGTCGGCTTATCCGGCTTTTCGCGAAACGCTTGAACGCGGTATGCGCTGGCCGCCCCCGATTTAAGCTTTAACGGCTCGCCGCGATGAACGTAACCGAGGCCGGTATGGCCGTGCGTGGGAATGATGCCGAAGGTGACCAGCGAACTGGGCTCCTGCGTGGCCACTTCAAACCCGGTGCGGAGGGCGGTTTGAAACGCATCGACCGGTTCGATCACGTGATCGGCGGTGACGATGGCGCAGACGGCGTCCTTATCGCGGTGATGCAAAACGGCGGCGCTGAACCCGACGGCGTTGGCGGTATCGCGTCCGAGCGGTTCGCCAAGAAGATTTTCCTTTGGAAGCTCCGGGAGATTTTGCAGCACCTGCGCGCCAAAGGCGGCGTTGGTACACACGAAAATCTGCTCGGGAGCAAGAACGCCGCGCAGGCGATCATAGCTGAGGCGCAGCAGGCTTTTGCCTTGAATGACGGGGAGGAGTTGCTTGGGCCGATTTCCACGCGACAGCGGCCAAAGACGCGTCCCCGCTCCACCCGCCATGATCACGCCGTATTGCATATGTATTTTCTCTAGCAGGCGATCGACCGTTGTTACGCCAACGCGCTATGCTCAGAGTTGTTCATCGGCAAACTGAGCACGATCGTCAAGGATTGAGTATAATGCCAACATGCCGCTCAGTTGCAACATCGACGCCCGCGGTAAAGTCGCCCGCCTCGTTTACGGGCTTATAGCGTTGATTATAGGACTGGCGCTGATTTATTTTCTGGCGTGGGGCAGCGGATCGATCCTGCGCTGGGTTGTCGCGGCGGGCGTGGTGGGCAGCGGCGCCTTTGCGATCTTTGAAGGGTGGTCCGGGTGGTGCGTGATGCGCGCGATGGGATTCAAAACCTCAATGTGATCGTCATGATGTCAAAATGGCGGCTGACTTGCCGCTTCATCGAGAATCAGCTTTGTCGCTCGCCGGTGATGCGGTTTAGTTTCGGATTTGGGCTTTCGGGTTTTCGACTTCGCTTTTCTTTCGCTTCCGGCGCCGCACAGGCCGAGTCGCGGGCACGTCGTCTACGTCAGCCTCACCGGCGATCGCGGGCGGCAATGCCTCCAGTTTCAGATCCGGATACCAGAACTTCATCACGCCCCACGGCAGGGCATCGTCCACGGCGACCCGGTTCAATCGCCGGCCTTTCATCGCCTTCACGTCGCCGGTGGCCTCGACGCAGACGCCGTCGGCACTCCATCCGGTGTTGCTGCCCTCGTCGATGACATACGCGAGCGGGAATTTTTTATGGCGCCGATTGGCGGCGAAATGAAGAATCAGGTCAAGCTTCCCCTGATGATCCAGAAGCCGGCGATCGAAGGCGCAGACGGCGCCGGTGTCGGCGGAGCGAAAAAGCAGAATCGGGATATCGTCCGCGACGACGTTCGCCGGAGCCGACGTCAGCTGGTCCGAATCGAAAGCCAACGGATTGGCGTCGCCAATCAGCGCGACGCGCGTTTGCGTCGGCCGTTCCAATCCTTGCGGCGGCATGGGCCACGCGGGCATGATCGGCTGCGCGGGGGCGGGTTCGCCCGGCGAATTCGCCCGCGCCCATACCTTCGTGTCCGGATGCAGATCACGCCATTGACCAAAAGGCATCTTTGACGTGGGGATCGGCAGCGATTTACTGAAACCGTGCGGAAGCTGACGCTGGATCGTCTGACCGGTCAGCCCGTTGATAAATTCACCGCGGCGGGAATTGTAAAGCAGCAGCGCATTGGCGGGCGTGGAAACGATTTCCACGTCCGGCGCCTTCAGCTCCTGCGATATCGGCGCCGCCAGTACGCGGTTGGCGTAGGCCGACCAGATCAGCACGAATCGTTTATCGTGATCGGCCTGGAAGACGACGGGGTTGTGGAAGAGCGCCGAGTAAGGATAGGCGTAGACCCAATCGCCGAAAGCGAGGCCGACGATCCAATCGTCGTCGGCGACCGTCGATTGGTCGGCGGAGACGAAGGACGGGTTTTCCGAAACCAATAATCTGGCGGCGGCCGGGCCGGTGGAAAATCGATGGGCGAATAACGCCAGCATCGGCGCCAGCGCCACCAGCCACCAGGCGCGCCGCCGGCCGGAGATGACCACGGCGACCAGTCCAATGCAGGCGATCAGCGAGAGCGCGACCAGCGGCCACTGGAGTCGCCGTGACCAGATGATGATGTCAAGCCCGTGGGGATATTGGATCCAGCCCGGAGAGGTTCCGTACGCAACTGAAGCCGCCGACAAACCCGCCACGACGATGAGCAACAGCGGAAGGAACACGAGCGGGAAGATACCGCCTCGCGGGCGAAAACGCGAGAGAGGCGCCGCTATCGATTCCTTGTTCGACGGCGACCACACCGTGTCTATATGACAAACAAGTTCAACGGTTTTTTTTCGTCGCAGTAGAGAATGATGAAGCTGATTTCTCGAAATATTGTGTGCGCGTGAAACGGCGAAGTCGAAAGCGATCGAAGAAATTCATGCCTCGTGGAGATGAAGCAATTTTGAGACAAGCAAGCGGCCTGTGGCCGATGGGCACGCCGATTCGCTGGCCGCAAATGCGCGGGGCTTTGGGCGTCGCGATGAGCCGCGCAAAGGCTTTTCATTTGCAGATAAACGCGCCGGCCGGGAGAAAAATCGCGTTGCTCGGCGTGCTGGCGGCGTTGTCGCTGACGATCGCGGTTTACGGTTTTCGCCAGCGGGGCAATGCCGCTCCGATCGATTCACCGGCTTTTTCGCTCCGGGCCGCTTCAAGGCCGCCGGCGCGTGTGGCCCAGGCGGGGTTGGACGGGCTGGCGCCGCGCGCCGACGCCGCCCGGCCTTATCCGCGCGGTTTTCTGGTCCTGCTGACCCGCAGTATTTTTGCCGTCAACGGGGTGGCGTCAAAACGATCGGCGTTCGCGGTGGGCGCCGCCACCCCGCCGTCGCCGGTTTCGACGTTGTCTCTGAAGGGCATCACCGAGGAAGACGCGCAATTTACGGCGTTTGTCGAAGATGCCGCCGCCAACAGGATTTTTCAGGTTCGCCTCGGCGACGCACTGGGTCCCGGCCGCGTCTGCGGCATCACTTTGCATGATTTGACATACGAAGTCTCCGGAAGCCGCCAGCGCCTGGAAATCGATAACATCTCCGGGCGCAGCGGACCTGCGGTATCGGCCCCGGTACAAAACATGCCGCGATCGGACGTCGATGGCGCATCGGGCCAGGGCAATGCCCCGAGCAAGAAGAAGAAAAAGAGAAGCCAATCGTGAATGGGCATTGCGCGCGGGAGTGAATGCCGCGGGTCCGGGCGAATGGGGTTAAGTTTCATCTCGTTGACGAACGTTTGGCCCGGCGCGAGCGAGAGAAGCGAGTCGAACGGGGTATTAAGGAATTGCATGAAGCAGTGTCGATCCCGCGCGGTGCTTGCCGCGTCGCTGGCCGCCGCGGTTGGCCTGATCCCGCTAGGAATTCTTAGCGCTCCCACGACGCAGCCGTCCACCGCCGAGTCCGCGCCCGCACTTGCGACGACGCGGGCGGTCGGCGTGACGCGGCCGCTATCAACCGCGCCGGCGACCACCGAAGCCGCCGTTGGCGCCGCCGCGACGCAAGCCGCTTCCACGCAGGCGGCATCCATGCAAGCCGCCTCCACGCAGACGGCATCCACGCAAGCCGCTTCGACGCAGGCGGCGGCCACTCAACCGGCCGCCACGCAATTCGCCGCGACAAATCCCGCCGCGACGCAGGAAGCCTCGACGCAGCCTTTTGACGCCGATCATCCCCCCGCGACCATCCGGCTGAATTTTCGCGATACGCCGATCGACGTTATTCTCGAGCATTTATCGCAAGACGCCGGTTTTTCGGTCATCAAGGAAGCGTCGGCCGACGCGCGCGTGACGGTGATGTCGATGCAGCCTTTGACGCCCGCGCAGGCGGTGACGCTTTTGAACGCCGTGCTGAAGGGAGACGGACTGGCGGCCGTGCAGGATGGGCGGACGCTGCGGATCGTCTCGCGTGAGAAGGCCAAGCGAGGGAATCTCCCGGTTCAATTCGGCGCCGACCCGGCCGACATCGAACCCGGCGACGGGTTTGTCACGCAGGTGATTCCGATTCATAACGTCGATGCCGTCAAGCTGCGCCAGGACCTGATGCCGCTGATCGGCCCGGACGCCGACGTGGCGTCAAACTCCGGCGCCAACGCGGTGGTGATGACCGACACGGCGTCCAACGTCCGGCGCATCGTGCAGATCATCAGCCTTCTGGACAAGCGCGAGGGGACGACGTCGGAGGTGAAAATCATTCACCTGAAAAACGCCAGCGCCGGACCTGTCGCCCGGCTTGTGTTGTCGATCTTCCGGCCGCCGGAGCCAAAGCTGCAAAAGGGGCAACAGGCGCCTCCGCCGGAACCGAATATCCAGCGCGAGAGCCGATTGCTTGGGACCGGGGTCGACCAGGCACTTTACGGGGGCAAGGTGACGGCGGGCGCCGATGAGCGGACCAACAGCGTGGTGATCGCCGCCCCGGTCGAGGCGCTCAAGGCGATCGAGGCGATGATCAAGGAGATCGACGCCGACCCCACCACCGCCGCCACCCCCAGCATCAAATCGTTTCATTTGAAAATCGCCGACGCCACCGCCGTCGCTCACGCTATCCGTAACACGTTTCGCGCCTACGACGATCCCCAGCCGGGCCAGTCGCATCAGACGGCGTCGGAGGATTCGCTTCAGTCGCGGGTGACCGTGGTGGCCGAAGAGCGGACCAACACACTGATCGTGACCGCCCCGCCGGCGGCGATGGCGGTCGTGGAAAGTCTGATCCGCGACGTGGATAGCGCGCCGGCGGTCGAGACCACCGTGCGCTCCTACCAACTCAAATTCGCCGACGCCGTGACTTCCGCCAAGGTGTTGCTGTCGGTCTTCATCGACCCCAACACCGGCGGATCGCGCCTGCAAACCGGGTCGCGCGACAAGGTGGGCGTGACCGCCGACACGCGCACCAATACGGTCTTCGTCACGGCCCCGAAGGAGGACTTTGAACTGGTCGAGAAGACCGTCAAAGAGCTCGACGCCAACCCGACGGCCGGCGCCGACGTCAGATTTTTTCACTTAAAGCAGGCCGATTCGGACGCGACAGCCAAGCTGATTCTCAATTTTTTCAATCCGCAGCCGATTCCCGGAACCGAAAAACATTTGACCGACGCGGTGCACGTGGGGGTCAACGCGGTCTCCGATCCGCGGACCAATACGGTCGGCGTTACCGCCCCGCCGGAAGCGATGAAAACGGTCGAGAAGATTATTCTGGAAGTGGAGAACGCGCCGACGCTGGCTTTTGACATCGAATCGTTCCCGCTGAAAAACGCCGATGCGTCCAATGCCGCCAAATTGTTGTCGACCGTGTTTCAACCCGATCCGCCGTCGGGCAATTCCGGCGTGAAGGAGACGGGCAAGGAATTCGCGGTGAAGGCCAAGGTAGTCGCCGCTTCCGACGACCGGACCAATACGGTGATCGTGACGGCGCCGGCCGATACGCTGAAGGTGATCGAGGGCGTGATCAAGCTGCTGGACGCCAATCCGCTGGCCGGCGCCGAAATCCAGGTCTTCACGCTTTTAAACGCCGATGCCGAGCGCGCGGGGAAGCTGCTGGAGTCGATCTTTCAGCCGCCGTCGCTGACGGGGACGACGAGCGGCGGCGGGTCGGGAAGTTCCAGCGCCCCCGGCGCTCCCAAACCGCCCGGCACGATCGACGCCGTTCGCAAGCTCGGATGGATCACCACCGCCTCCGACGATCGAACCAATACGCTGATCGTTACCGCTTCGGAGCAGACGATGAAGATGGTCGGGGGAATTGTCCGCCAACTTGATTCCAATCCCATCTCGCAGGAAACCTTCTTTATCTATCGCTTGCGCAACGGCCAGTCTCAGGACATGGAAACGGTCTTGAACGAACTGTTCGGCAATACCCAGCTCGGCGGCGCCAACGGCAATCAGCAACAACGAAACAGTACTCAGCAACAACCTTCAAACCAGCAAGCCGGCGCAAATCCAGGTCGCTCGGGGCTCGGAAGTTCAAGTTTTGGAGGATCGAGCTTTACCGGCTCCAGTACGACCAGCGGCGCGGGCGGCACCGGCATCGGCGCGCGGCGCGGCACCGTTACGACCGGGACCGGCGCCCCGGCGACGGGCCAGCTTTCCGCCGGCATGCAGCGCGTCGCCACCGAGCTGACGGGGCAGGTTTTCGTGGTGGCCGACCCGGATACCAATTCCTTGCTGGTCACGACCGCCGTGCGATATCAGCGCGAGGTTCGCGACATCATCGCCGAGCTCGATCGGTCGGTGCCGCAGGTGTTGATCAAGGTGCTGGTGGCCGAAGTGACGCACGACAGTTCCGCGGACTGGGGTTTGGATTTTTCCGTCCTGAACAGCCGGGCCAGCGGAAAGGGAACGATCACCGCGCAAAATCTGGGGAACGCCGCCGCCGGCATGGCCAACGGCGGATTGGTCGTCAGCATGCTGGAATCCCAGGTCAATGCCACGCTGCACGCGCTGGCCACCGAGGGGAAGCTCGACGTCTTGTCGCGGCCTTACATCCTCGCCAGCGACAATCAGCTCGCCAGCATTACCGTCGGGCAGGAAGTGCCGTTCATCACCAACACGCAGATCACCGATACCGGCCAGCAGATCAACACGATTCAATATCAGGATATCGGCATTATTTTGAACGTCACGCCGCACATCAATCCCGAGGGATTGGTGATCCTCGACGTGGCGCCGGAGATTAGCCAGTTAACCGGGACAACCGTTCCGATCAGCGCCGGCGTGGCCGCTCCGATCATCGCCAAGCGATCGGCGATGAGCCGGGTCGGCATCAAAAATGGCCAGACGATCGTGATCGGCGGATTGATGCAGGACAGCAAGACCGTCACGATTTCCAAGGTGCCGCTGGTCGGCGATATCCCCATTCTCGGCGAACTATTTCGGCGGACGCAGATCGCCAAGAGCAAGACGGAATTGCTCATCTTCCTGACGCCGCACGTGGCCCAGCAGCCGGAAACGCTCGATCCGATGACGCACGACGAGATGAACGGCACGAAGCTGACGCCCAACGCCGTTGAGCCGGGAATGTTTCAGGACCACATGAAGGGAATGAAGCGCGGCGACATCCCCGAAACGCGCCCCACGAGCCGGCCATCGGACACGATCATCGAATTCACTCATCCGACGACGTTACCCGGCGAAATCGCGCCTCAGCCGAGCGGTCCGATCCGGCTTCCGTAGTCAATAGCGACGGCAACGACGATGGCGATAGCGCCAGAATTCTCAGGCCGCTATATCGTTTCTTCGTTTAGCGGCCCCGCTTGCCGGGCGTGTTTCCCGACCCAAAGCTCGCTCCACCCACACGAAAAATGCTAAAAAATCCAGACCCGAAAAACGGCCCCCTCTCGCTTCAAACGCGATGGAGCCAGGGCGGCTTTAATTATTGCCCCGCCGATTTGAGGTAAATCAAACCCATAAACGCCTCATCACGGCCGAAGTCCACCGGTCCGGCCCACGTGGCTGATTCGCCGGTGGCGGCTTTGTGCTGCGTGAAGTTGAAGCGCATTAATTTGGGAACATCGTTCGCGCCGCCGAGGATCGCCGTCCAGGGGATGGCCATTTCGCCGCGCCACGATGACGCCGGCGTCGCCGCCACATAGCGGATGCCGGGCGATTCGACCGGCTGCCAGGTTCCGGCGCCGCCCGCGGATTTTCGCTCGACCCATACGCCGCCGGTCGGTTTGGCGATGATGTGCAGAATCGCGCCGGGCTTATTCCCCGGCAGGATCGGCTGCATCAGAATTTCACATAAATCCTCCCCCCACGCCCGGCGATCCTCATACTCGACGAAATTTTTCGTCTGCTCGGGTCGCGGCGCCAGGCCTTCCAGCGCGAAGGCCAGGTAAAAATTTTCCGGCCCCCACGACGAGAACAAGTTCGAGCGCGTCGACGACCATTGCAACTCCTGGCGCTGAACGGCGGGACGATTTAACATGCGGATCATCGGCCCATCCCATATCGCGTCGGTGCCGCTCCAGTCGCCGAGAGTGCCGTCCATTTTCAGCGCGGTTTCCCGGCGGCCGCTCGCGGCTACGGGCAGCACGATCCGCAGCGGGCTGATTCGCTTGGTGAAACCGTCCACGAAATAAAGTTCCATCGGCTCGCGCGCCGCCGGCGACAGGCGATCAAGATTGAACTTCTGGCCGAGCATGGTCGGCAAAACGTGGTATGTCTCCAACATCGGCACCGGCGTCTCCTGCGGCTTCACTTCCCACCCTTCGGGCAACCTTGACCAGTGAAGATGGTTCTGATCCGGCGTGGTTTCCGATGCGTTGTAAATGTCCAGCCCCAGATCGAGACTGACCCACGTGCCGGGGTCGCGCCGGCTGGGCGGAGCCTCGATGGAAGACCATGCCGCGCTTCGCCCCATCAGGATCGGGCGTTCCAGCGGCGCCGAAAGCTGAAGCGTGCGAATCTCCAATTCGTGCTCAGCGGCTTCGTCGATCTTCTGGCCCGGCTTGTGAAGCACGATCGCGTCGGACAACAACTGCCGGGCGTTGATCCAGGCCTGCGGATCGGTGGCGCCGGCCATCAGGGAGTAGATCGGCTCGGGCGTTTGGCCGGTGTTCAGCTCGACGGGCTTTGTGATGAGCCGGGCCAGTTGCAGCGCCGTGATCTGCTCTCCCCGATCCTGCGCCAGGAGCAAATATTCGTAATCCTGCTCGGCTTGCCGAAGCCATTTGAGTTGTACGGTCGGGAGCGGAAGATCGACGCCGAACCATTCACCCGGATAGAACCAGACCAGTTCGCCGGGGTCGGCGGATTGCTCGGGGGTGTTGGCGATGGGGAGCGTGGAATTCCAGAAGATGGAATTGGGCTCAAAGACATGGGAGGCGCCGTAGCTGTCGAGGTGGCGGAGATAAGCCAGCCATGCCCACACGCGGGCGTCGCGTTCGGTGGCGCCGGCGCCGAAAAAGGGGACAAGCCCCGGCATGTCGGTGGTGAGCCAGTGGCGCGGCCGCTCCTCGCCCCACTGCGGCCGCCCGGCGGTCGAAACCAGCGGCGCGGCGGCGGTAATCAGGCGCGACACGGTCGCCGGGTCGATTCCCGACGGATCGGCGGCGGTCGCCAGACGCAGTTCCTTGTCCGCCAGCGGGATGATCGTTTTTACGCGCGGATAGCACTTGAAAATCTCCGCGGCAGCCGCGCTGAGATTTGCCGCCTCGGCTACCGTGGCGTGGTGGCGGGAAAAGGAATCAGGCGGCGCGTTTTTCATCACGATGGCGGTCAAATCCAGCCATTCGTTGGCGTCAAAATGCGTCGCGGCGGCGGCCCAATACTGGAGCTGGGACGGGCGGTCGTAGCGATCGAGCAATTCCGCCTCGGGCATCGGCAAGAAACCAAGCCCGACATGATCGGCAAACGCATCGCCGGTAATCCACGGCCTGACCATCGAATCGAAATCGGCCCAATCGATCTGCGGCCCTTCGCCCGCGGGCCACTTGACGACCGGCTTAAGGTCCGGCGCCGTCAAGTTCGCCCTGTTCTCCTGGGCCAGGGCGACCAGATGATCCAGCGTGCGAACGGTCTGCTGATAGCGGCCTTCGCGGCGATTGATCCAACTGGGCGTGAAGGTTTCGAATTGGTCGCTGTACAGCTTTTCCAGCCGATCCCAATCCAGCTTTCCGACCAACTGTAAATGCCGCTGATCGGGAAGATCGAAATCGGCGACGTTCACGTTGAACGGCAGCGCATGCGACGCCGTCGGCGCGTTGCCGGGGCCGATCAGATCGACGACGCCGGCATATTGCCCCGGCGCGATTCCCTTGGGAACGCGGAGGTCGAACCACAGAAGGACCGGTTTGGATCCCAGGCCGCCCGCGTGCGATCTCGGATCAGCCGCGCGCGCGGGATTGCGGAGAAGGGCCAGATCAACCTCGCCGCCGGCGTTTATCGTCTGCGCCAACAACGCCCGGGGCGGATTCCGCGGCGCCGCCATCTGGCCGGTATGGCGAACATAACTGGCGCGGTTCATTTCCACCGGCATCGGAAGCGCCTGGTAAATCCTGAAACTGGATAGACCGAACGTCGTCGCCCCCAAAGTCGGCGGGTGGAGTTGTAATTTGAATCCCGACGGCGCCGGCAGGGTAATCTGGACGGTAAAACTCGTCCACTCGTTTCGTGCGGCGTTTAGAACCACCGCCGGGTTTCCCGTCTGATCCGTCGGCCGGGCCGGCGTCTGGTCCATCGGAGCGTCCGTCGATTGCACCCACGGCGCCAATTGAATCCCGTCGCTGAAATCGACGGCGGAAAACGTCGCCGGCCCCAACTGAGGCGCCGTCGTCGTCAAAGCCGGATTGTTCGCGGGGCATCCTCCGGCCAGTACCGTGGCGGCAATGAGCAAACTACAGGCGATCAGCCGCCCCAATGGCTTTTGCATAGTCTTAACCTGGAGGAAATCAAAGACCGGCGCCGGTCTGCGTACTCTATGGGCATGCGTTGGACGATTGCCGCTTGTTTCCGCTGATCGCACGGGTCGCATGAATCGTTTGGCCTCTTCGGAATTTTTGCCGAAGAATAAGGGCCTCGGCGGAAACTATGGCTGGATAGCTCAATTTTGCGGGTTTTACCGGCGCTCGGCGTCGGCCCGCGCTAGGTTTCAGGCGATCCAAGTTTCGATGGCACAAGCTTTGTTCTAGTAATTCTATCGGACGGATTCGTTATGACAAGCATCACACACGATGGACAGGTACAGTTCCGATTTTTTCGGCCGAACGTGGATTCCGTTCGCCTTGTCGGTGATTTTGATGGCTGGGGCGGGGAAGGCCTGGCCATGAATTCGCGCGGCGACGGATGGTGGACAGCGGACGTTCGATTCGAAGCCGGCGACTATCGTTTTCGATATCTCGCCGACGGCAACTGGTTTCCCGACTATGCCGCCTTCGGCGTCGAGTTGACAAAAACCGGTTGCCATAGCATTTTGCGGGTCCCGGACGTTTCGGGACGGATTCAACGGTCATTAGCGAAGAAGGTTGCGTGATGCACTGATGCACTAACGCCGCCGCGGATCACCCGGCGGCCGCCCCTTCGCGACAATCCTCGTTTCCTCCTCCGCCAGGCTGCACGGACCTAACCCTCCACCGTGCAGCCTTTTTTTGCGCTCTCCGGTTGTCGCTTATTTGAGGTTCGTTTTCGGTTCATCCGCTGAAGGTTTCGATTTCGCGCTGTCCTCGGTCGTTGGCGCCTCGGCCGGCGCGGTTGACGCCGGGTGCGTCGCCGTCGGCAGATCATAAACATGTTTGACGACGTTGCCCGCGTCGTTGAATACGATCGCATTCGTCAGCGTACGCGGCGTACCGGGGCGGCCGCTGAGGAAGAACAGCCGCAATTCGCCGCCCCCCTTGAGGCGATAGGCGATCCAGTGATTGGAGTTGCCGATCCGCGACGGGGCGCCAACCTGGTCTTCGTATTCGTCCATGGTCAGGTTCGGCAGAATCGGAATATCCGAGAGGTTGCGCTTTCTATTGCATCCGCCGCAGGAAATCAGCGCCGCCAGAATCAAAATTGGCACAAATCGCATTCTTTAACCCTCGATCACAATTTCCTCATGTCGCTAACGCCTGGCGAATCTGTTCGCACAGCCGCATCTCGCCGCCGTCAAGGAATTTCAATTCGACGTCGATGCGCCAGATCGGTGGATTGCCGATCGTCGCCTGGGGCAACTGCCCGACCTTCACCCAATCCTTTTCGGTCGTAATCATAAGATCGGCGCCGTGTGCAAGCGCGTCGGCTTGCAGATCGGCAAGCTCCCGGCCTTTATAGATGTGGTGATCGTCGAGCCAGCGGTGGCCGACGTAATTACCCCCGAGGGCTTTGAGGGCGCCGTGTAGAATTCGCGGATTTCCGATGCCGCTGAACGCAAAATATTGGTGGGCGAGAAGATCGCGCATGGATCGATCCGGCGGCGAAGACGCCGCCACGCCCGAGGTCCGCAGGCCGCCGTTCGCATGGATGGCGCGATAGATCGGCGCCTTCGGATTGCTAAGCCGAGCGCGGCGCTCGATCTCGGTCAAAGCGGCCTCTTTGACGCAATCGCAATGCGTAATGACGATCGCGGTTGCGCGCCGGAGCCCCCAGGCCGGCTCCCGCATCAACCCGCGCGGGAGAACGTGGCCGTAGCCGAAGGGATCCAGCGCGCTGAGCAGCACAATGTCGAACTCGCGCCTGATTTTGCGATGCTGGAATCCATCATCGAGCAAAAAGAGATTGATGCCGGGATACTTTGCGAGAATGGCGCCGGCCGACGCGGCACGGTCAGGATTGGATCGCACGACCACCATCGATTGGCCCGGCCCGTTCAATTGACGATCGAGCATGACCTGCTCGTCGCCCATTTGGCCTTGGGCCGCCTTATACCCCCGCGATAATATCGCCACGCGACGCCCCTCGTCGCGAAGCCATCCAGCCAGCCAGCGAATCATCGGCGTCTTGCCGGTGCCGCCCGTCGTCAAATTTCCGACGCTGATCACCGGCTTGGCCAGTTGAACGGTCTTCAACATGGCCTTGTCATACAACCTATTTCGAACGGACATGGCGCAAGCGTAGAAAGGCTCGGCCGCGCGCAGCGCCATGCGCGTCGCCGCCGCGCGCGGACCGCGCCGGGCGCCGCTCATAAGTTCCTGAATCGAATGATCGGCGGTGGCGTTCATCTGCACGCATCATGGCGATCGCAGCCATGAATCATCGTCCTGACTAAAAACAATCGGCTCGCGCGGAATCCGATCGAGCGAAAACGAGTCCAACAAATCGCCGGCTGACATACCTCGAGCGCCGGATTCTATACCACACCACCGCGCCAGCAAATGAAGCACGCGCCATACCTCGACGCCCCGCTCGCGATAGAACGCCAGCCGCGTATCGCCATGCCGCTTGGCCAATCGCCGCCCGTCAGTGCCGACGACCAAAGGCAGATGGCAATATCGCGGAACGCGATCGCCCATGCCCAGCGCCTGATAGAGCAGAATTTGACGGGGCGTGGAGTCGAGCAGGTCGTCGCCCCGAACGACGTGAGTGATTCCCATTTCCGCGTCATCAACGACGACGGCCAGTTGATACGCCGCCGTTCCATCGGCTTTGGCGACGACGAAATCACCGAGATCGCGCGCGACGTCAAATTCCTGCTTCCCCGCGAATAGATCCTCGAACGCCACCCGCCCCGCCGGCGTCTCGAACCGTATCGCCACCGGTTTTCCGGCGCCGATCGCCGCCTCCGCCGGCGAAGAGAATCGCCCCCGGCACACGCCGGGATAAACCGCCGATCCATCCTCGGCATGCGGCGCGCTCGAAGCCGCCTCGACCTCCTTGCGGCTGCACACGCATCCATACGCCAGTCTTCTCTCGACCAGCGATTGAACGGCCGCCGAGTATCGCGCGGTTCGTGCCGATTGATGAATCGGCCCTTGGTCCCAGTCGATCCCCAGCCATTTTAGATCGTCCATCGCCTGTGCCGCCGCCCCCTGTTTGATCCGCGGCCCGTCGAGGTCTTCGACGCGAAGAATGATCGTCCATCCTTGCTGGCGGGCGATCAGCCAATTCACCAGGAATGTGCGGGCGTTGCCCAAATGCAGGGCGCCGGTCGGCGATGGAGCGAGACGCGTCGTCGGCATGCTCATGTTGACAGTTTTTTCCGTCGATCGTAAGCTTGTTTTCGTCAGTCGCGGGCGTAACTCAATTGGTAGAGTGCAAGCTTTCCTGATGATCGTTGCCGAAGTTCAATGAACGCGATTTTAGCAAGCGACGGCAATCAAGAAGCTTGACGTTGAGGGTTCGAGTCCCTTCGCCCGCTTTCATTCAGAAGTCCCCAATTTCATTGCAAACGCTTCCATGAGTGTCAGAAGACCCATTCGGTCGAGGAGGCCGCGCGCTTTGCGCCAGCCCATTCGATAAAGCGCGCCGCAGCGCGGAGTTACGACAGGTACAAACCCTTCGACTCGAATTTGTGGCGCCTTATTTATCGTTCTGATAGATCGGCAGGTATCGGTACGGCACGCACAGCGCCAGGCATGCCATGGCTGACCGATAGGCGGGGCCGGCTTGTTGTTCCTGGCCGTTGCTACCGCCGAACGAACCGTCGGGTTGTTGCTGGGCGAGGAGGGTATCGCGGAGTTTTGGATAGACGGTGTCGTAATATTTGCCGCCAAGCTGGTTAAGGGCCTGGGAGCAGTAATAGACGCCGTAATAGTAGAACTCCATGCCGGGATTGTCCGGCGGATTGGAGACCAGATAATCTCCGCCGGCGAGGGCTTCCTTGGGGTGTTCGCCGGCGGCGAGTTTGTCGTCGAGGCTCTTGAACAGTTCCATCATGAGGGTGCCGGTGCCGGTGCGGGCCTGGTTGGGGGCTTGGCCGGGCTGATATCCGAAGCCGCCGCCGGGGAAGGCGCTGCGCTGAACATATTCGCGGGCGGCTTCGAGATCTTCCCTGGGGATGTCGGCGCCGCAGTTGGCGGCGCCGCGAAGCGCCATCATCTGCCAGCCGGTGACGGAGATGTCCGAGTCGGGGCTGTTGACCTGATATCGCCAGCCCCCTTTGTATTGGTCGCCGCTCTTTTTGGCTTTTTGGGCCTCCAGTATCATCTTCGTGCTCTTGGCCAGCGCCTTGCCGATCTTGTCCCGGCGAGCGTCGTCCACCATTCCATAACACTCGGCAAGCATCACCGTGGCGATGCCGTGCTCGTACATCACGCTGTTGCCCGCCTGATGTTTGGAGAGGAGGCCGGTATCCTGCTGCTGGCTCTGAACGATATAGTCGATGCTTTTGTAGAGGGTTTCGCCGTATGGCCCCTGGCCCGGCACATGCCCGCGGGCAAGAAACGCCATGACCGAAAGCGCGGGAACGGCGGTCGTGCCGGCGGAGTCGCCCTGGGGAAAGGTGCCGTCGGGCTTCTGATTTTTCGCAAGCCAGGCCAGCGCCCGATCGACCGCGTCGCGAACCTTGGGCGGCACCGGCTCGTCTCCGTCGGCGCGCACCGATACAACCGGCGCGATGCCGCCCGGAAGTCCGCCGAGAATCGCCGCGCCGGCCAACGCCGACGCGAAAAACCATCGGCAACGCGATCGACGCGAGGACAAACCACTTTTCATCGGAACGCTCCCAAATGCCCGCGGCCACGACGCCCACTCCATAGGCTAATAAGCCGGCTGTGACACTTCATACCGGCGACGCGATGGTAAGTTTAATCTCGACCGTGCAATGAACGACAACCCCCGCATGCGTCCGCGCCGACCGCCCGCTCGGTTTTGAATGCCTGCATCTTGTCGAGTTGATCGCCTTCGGGGTATGCTTTGCCGCATGTCCTTCGGGCAGATGATCGCAACGGCGGCCGCGATATTCTTTGTGGCGCTGCTCGTCGCGCTGCTGGTCAAACTGTTCGGCGGGCGCGGGCCGCTACCTTATTTTTCGCAGGAATTTCTTGTCACGCGCGGCGAACATGTTTTCTACTCGGCTCTCCGCCGAGCCGTCCCCGATCATTTGATCATCTGCCCCAAGGTTCGCATGTGCGATCTGATCGGCTGTTCCGGCGAAGGATGGAAAGCCGGGTATGGCGCCAAAATATCGCAGAAACATATCGATTTCACGCTGGCCGACGCCGATACCACCGCGATCGCGCTGGCGATCGAGCTCGACGATCGCTCGCATCGGAGGCCGGACCGGATCGAGCGGGATGAATTCGTCGATCGGGCGTTCGCCACTGCCGGCATCCCGATGCTTCGCGTGCCGGCGGCGCCGGCGTACGATGTGCGAACGCTTCGCAAACAGATCGCCGAATTGGTCGAGGATACGACCCTGGCCGGTTCTCCGACGTAAATATGCGTGGGAGTTGCGCGCCAGCGCATTCTTTTCCGCCGGCCAGTTGGGTAGAATGACGCTCCTGGAGGTTCGATCCCATGGGTAAAGCAAATGTAGATCCCGCTGAGATGCGCCGGTTTGCGCATGACCTCAACCGTTTCAACGTCGAACTGCAAACGCTGATCTCCGGCCTTCATGGCCGCCTGTCGGCCCTCGAAGCGACGTGGCGCGACCAGGAGCAGCGCAAGTTCATGGAAGCCTTCGCGCAGACTTCCAAAGTGCTCGGCAATTTTCTCGAAGCCTCGACGGTGCACGCGTCGTTCCTCGGGAAAAAGGCGGCGCTGATCGAGGAATATCTAAAACAGCGATGATCGCCATGTCGTGTCGCCGATGGCGCCGCCCGTAGGTGGGAATCCGTATCTCACCAACGCCCGGCAGATGACAACTAACCACTTATTCCACGATGTCCAACGCCGCCAAAGTACAAGACGTCGAAGCGCTCAAGGAATTCCGCCTCGCTTTGCTGACTTTCGCCGAGAAGGCGACCAATGCCGTCGGCGAAGCCGATTCCGAGGTGCAGCGCGTTACGTCGTGGGTCGAGAACGAGCAGACCACGCACTGGTCCAACGAGCAGCGCAAGCGCCAGGCCGCCGTCGTCAAGGCCAAGGAAGACCTCCGTTTCAAGCAGCTTTTCAAGAGCCCGTCGGGCGGCAAGCAATCGACCGTCGACGAAGAAAAGACGCTGGCGACCGCAAATCGGCGGTTGGCCGAAGCCGATCAGAAGATCCTCAACGTCAAAAAGTCGATCCGCCTGCTTCACAAAGAAGCGCACATGTACAAGGGCTCGGTGCAGCGTCTGGCGAGCACCGTCGCGGTGGACATTCCCAACGCCGCCGCCAAAATCCAGCGCATGTTGATACAGCTCGAGGCGTATCTGTCGCTAGCCGCTCCGAATCTCGGCCCAGCCGTCGAAGGGGGCGAAGGGTCCGGCGCGAGCATGTCGCAGGGAACCGGCCCGCAGGTCGGGGGTTATAAGCGCCTGCGTCAGACCACGCCCGACGGCCCGACAAAAGACTCCGCGCCGGCCGTCGTTACCGGGCTGGCGCCGTGGCGCGGCGGAGACTTCGCCGCCGGCGACTCCGAGGCGCTGGACAAGCTCGATCTGGAACTCCAGCCCGCCGATCTTGCCTCGACCGTCATCCTCGCGATCGGTGTCGGATCGGCCAGTAAAATTTATCTCGAACGATCGGCTGGATCCTATCCCGGCGACAGCGGGTGGTACATCGGACCTGCCGACATGAGTAAGCCGGACGGGTATGAATCGGTCCGCGTCGAGCAGCTTTTGCAGGTTCGACCTCATTTTGCCGGCCTGCTGGCGCTTCCCGTCGGGACGTTGGCGGTGATCGATACCGCCGGCATCGGAGCGGTTTTAAACGCCGGCGATGAGGAAACGTGGACGAAATAACTGTTTCTCCCTCGCCCGGCGTTCAGGAGAAGGCGGCGGCGATGCGCCGTCGCGTTTAGCTCAACTTCTAAGGGAACGCGGAACGCCGCGACCGATTCCGGCGTAGTAAGTATCTGATCCGCAGCATTATTTGAAGGAGTAATCCCATGGGCGTGTACGAAGGCCGCGGCCAGCTTTCCAAGGCGATGAAAGATCTCATGAATCGGTGGTATGATGCCAAGTCCAAATGGGACGACGCGATGAGCAAGTCGATCGAAACCGATCACCTTGTTCCCCTTGAGATGGACCTCCGCAGCGCGGTCGGCGCCATGGAGCATATCGCCCAGGTGCTGGCCCAGGTCAAGCAGGATTGCCAGTAAAAATCGGTGGTTTGCGCCGCTTTTCCGTCAGGAATTTTGCACTGGGATATGTGCCGACGCTACTTTTTTGGCTATTATTTAGACACGCATGGAACAAGCTACTCTTCCCCAACCCACGGAAACTCCGGAACCGACGGCCCTGCCCGCTCCGACCTCGGATCGGGACATCCAACGCGCCACCTTGCGCGATCTGGTCGCGCTGGCGACCGATTGCGCGGCGACGGAAAACGAAATCGAGCGAAAATATCAGCTCGAAGTCGAACAGGAAACAGTTCGCAACGATCGACTTGTCAAAGAAATCGCGCGCAGATACAGCAACCTGCGGGAACAGGCGTTGCAGGCGCGCCAGCAGGCCGTCGCCCACGTCGAGGCGAAGTTCAGATCCGCCTTCAATCAACTCAAGGCGACCGACGCCGACCTGCGAAAGAAAGTCGCCGCCAAGCATGCCGCCACCGCGCAGGAGGTCATGAAGAAGCAGGAGCAAGCCACCTGGCTTGCCGACAGTATCCTCGAAAATGAGCAGAACGGCGCCGCCGCGGATTACCGCCAAGCCCGCAAAATGATCGACGAGCATCTGATGACGCTCGATCTGATGGAAAGCGACGCGGCCAAGCTTCTGGCGACGTATGGCGTGCATCTTCCGCTGACCGGTCCCGACGCCGAGCTGCAAATGCCCGCCGCCCCGACTCCCGAAGAAGCCACGACGGTCTACGAGGAAAATCGCGCCGCCGCCGATGATTTGCTGCACCGCATCGGCAGCCTGGCCCTGCCGAAAATGTTTGTCGGATCGACGCCGTTGCTGGCGATCGTCGTCTTCTGCGCCATCGCGGCCGTCCTCACCCAGGTCCTGCTGAAAACGCAGATTCCAAACTGGAAGATGCTGGGTATCGCGGTCGGCGCCACGTTCGTGGGCACGCTCGTGCTCGGATTCATCCTCAACAGCGTCGCGAAGAAAAGCGTTCGGACGGCATATATTCCCTTTCATCAATCGGTCGAAAACGCCCGGCAGGCCACCGTCGGCGAACTGACCTTCGCCACCAACACCCGCGATAAGCGTCTGGAAGACGCGTCGAAAAAACGCAAAGACGAGGTTCAGGCGACAAAAGAAAAATATGCCCCCTATCTGGCCCAGGCGGTCAAGAAACGCGACACGGCCATCGAAGCGCTGCAGGCGGACTACACCAAACAAGTCACCGACGTGAAGGCCAAGCGGGATAAGCTCGCCGCCGAATCGTCGGTCGCCGAGACGGCGAAGATCGCCGACGTCAAGGAACAGGAAGCGCGCGAAGCGAAAAAAGCCGCCGAACAGCACGCCCAGCGCGTTCAACTCAATCGCCGCCGCTATGACGAGGCCCTCGCCGCCTTGAGCAGTCGTCTCAACGACGGCCTGGCCAAACTTCGCGTTCCCGACAAAAACGGCGACGAAAGCATGCCCATCAGCTGGGATGACCCGGCGTGGAATTCGTTTGTTCCGCCGAAAAAATTCCCCGACGCCGTCCGATTCGGCGAACTGACCGTCGATCTCCGCCTGATGGCCGAGGCGGGATTGGCCAAGCGCGTCGTGCCCAAGGCGCGATCGATGGACGATCCGGACGAATTTGATTTCGAGGAAGAGCCCAAGCCCGACGATCAGGCCCCGACCATGCATCACCTTCAGATGCCGGCGCCCTTTGCCGTGCCCACCTCGCTCTCGTTCCCGAGGCTGGGATCGTTGCTCATCCAAACCGATCGCGACGCCCGCCCTCATGCCCTTCGGGCGATGCAGATGGTGATGGCCCGGCTTCTCACGACCTTACCCGCCGGGCGCGTGCGGTTCACGATCATCGATCCGATCGGCCGCGGCGAAAATTTCGCCGGGTTCATGCGGCTGGCCGACCATGACGACGCCCTGATCGGCGGCCGTATCTGGACCGAGCAGGAACAGATCGAGCAACGCCTGGCCGACATGACCGAACACATGGAGACGGTCATCCAGAAATATCTCCGCAACGAATACGAAACGATCGACGCCTACAACGCACAGGCGGGCGAGTTGGCCGAGCCGTATCGGATTCTTGTCATCGCCGATTTCCCGACCGGCTTCGAGGGCGAAGCCGCCAAGCGCCTGGCCAGCATCTGCACCAGCGGCGCGCGGTGCGGCGTATACACCCTCATCATGCACGATCTTCGCCAGACGCTGCCCGTCGGGTCGCATCTGGACGAAGTCGAACGCAACAGCGTCAGCATCATCAGCGACGGCGAGCAATTCGTCGTCAAGGACGACATCTTCAGCCTCTTCCCGCTCAAGCTCGATCCGCCGCCCCCCGAGGCGATGTTCATGAAAGTGCTCGACAAAGTCGGGGCCGGCGCCAAGCTGGCCAAGCGCGTCGAGCTCAGTTTCGATACCATCGCGCCCACGCTCGCGCAAACCTGGACGCGGTCCAGCGCCAGCGAACTGGTCGTCCCCGTGGGCCGAAGCGGCGCCACGAAATTGCAGGACCTTCGCATCGGAAAAGGCGTCGCCCAGCACACCCTCATCGCCGGTAAAACCGGCTCGGGTAAATCCACTTTGCTCCACGCCATGGTCACCAACATGGCGCTATGGTATTCGCCGGACGAGGTGGAGTTTTATCTGGTGGACTTCAAGAAGGGCGTCGAATTTAAGACGTATGCCGTGCATAAGCTTCCGCACGCGCGGGCAATCGCCGTCGAATCGGATCGTGAATTCGGGCTGAGCGTGTTGCAGCGTCTTGACGCGGAATTGAGTCGCCGCGGTAATCTGTTTCGCGCCGCCGGCACGCAAGATCTTACCGCCTATCGCGCGTCGGCCAACGCGGTCCGCATGCCGCGGACCTTGCTGATGATCGACGAATTCCAGGAGTTCTTCAGCGAAGACGACCGCGTGGCGCAGGACGCGGGCATTCTGATCGACCGTCTCGTTCGCCAGGGCCGAGCCTTCGGGATGCACGTTCTGCTCGGATCGCAGACCATCGGCGGAAGCTCCGGCCTCGCCCGCAGCACCATCGGGCAGATGGCCATCCGCATCGCCCTCATGACCAGCGAAGCCGATTCCCAGCTCATTCTCGGCGACAACAATTCCGCCGCCCGGCTTTTGTCCCGCCCCGGCGAAGCGATCTACAACGACGGCGGCGGCCTCACCGAAAACAACAGTCCCTTCCAGGTCGCCTGGCTTCCCGATCCCAAGCGGGAAGAATACCTCGATCGCATTCATCAACTGGCCATCAAGCGCGGCATCGAAGGCCGCGATCCGATGATCGTCTTCGAAGGCAACATGCCCGCCGACGTGATGAAGAACGTTCCGTTGACGGAATTGATCGAATCCAAGACCTATCCGCTGGCGCCGAACGCGACGTACGCGTTTCTCGGCGATCCGGTCGCTATTAAAGAACCCAGCGCCAACATCTTCCGTCGCCAGGCCGGCTCCAACGTGCTATTGGTCGGGCAGGCCGATGAAGCCTCGATGGCCCTCATGTGCGTCAGTATCGTTTCGTTGGCCACCCAGCAGCCGCCGGGCAAGGCGATCTTCTACATCCTCGACGGCACGCCGCCCGATTCGTCGCTGGTCGGAAACTTCGAGAAGGTAAAGGCCGCGCTTCCGCACGAGGTGAAGCTGGTCGATTATCGCCTCGTCGCCGAGGCGCTCAACGAGATCGTCGCCGAGATCCAACGCCGCCAGACCACCGGCGACACCGATACGCCGTCCATCTATGTATTCCTGTACGGGTTGCAGCGTTATCGGATGCTTCGCAAGACCGAGGAAGCTTTCAGCTTCGCCGCCAGCGACACGGAAAAAGTTCCCGAGCCGGATAAGCAGTTCATCACGATGCTCAAGGAAGGGCCCAGCTTCGGCATCCACGTCATCATGTGGGCGGACACGCCGGCCACGATGGATCGCACGCTCGACCGCGCGTCGCTGCGCGAGTTCGACAACCGAATCCTGTTCCAGATGAGCCAGAACGACTCGAGCAACTTGATCGATTCGCCGGCCGGCAACAAGCTGGGCCAGAATCGCGCGTTGGTCTACAGCGAAGAACAAGGCATGTTGGAGAAGTTCCGGCCTTATGCGATTCCGGATCAGCCGTGGCTGGATTACGTGAAGGGGAAACTGGCGGCCAAGCGCGTCTGACGCGCCACGACCGGCAGCCCTCGGCGTTGACCGGCGGAGGGCGAGGCGGCGAAGTTTATCGTCGTCTCGCGATCCGCGGCCGGAAATGCGCTGGGTGGACGATCCGCTTTGCCGTGCTCGTCGGGCCGATGTAAACTGCCGCCATGACCAACATCGGCATCATCGGACTTGGATTCATGGGGAGAACCCATTACGAGGCGTGGCAGAAACTGGGCGATGCGCAGGTCATCATGGTGGCCGACCAGAACCCTCGACGGGCCGCCGGCGATCTTTCCGGCGGGTGGGGAAATCTCGGCACCGGCGGCATCACGCAACTCCCCATGGACCGCATCCGCGGCGTCACCGATTTCCACGAATTGATCGACGACCCGCACGTCGACGTCATCGACATCTGCGTGCCCACGCCCGGACATGTCGAACTGGCGCTGCGCGCGCTGGCGTCGGGGAAACATGTGTTGTGCGAAAAGCCGCTGGCGTTATCGTCGGCGGACGCCCGGCGGATCGGCGCGGCGGCGGCGGGGGCCGGGGGATTCTTTATGCCGTGCATGTGCGTGCGGTTTTGGCCGCAATGGGAATGGCTCAAGTCCGCCGTCGTCGAGCAACGATACGGCAAGGTAAAATCAGCGGTTTTCCGGCGGCTCGGAAGCATGCCGAGCGGGTGGTTCAAGGAGGGAAAACTGTCCGGGGGCGCTCTTTTTGACCTGCACGTCCACGACGTGGATTTCATCTATCATCTCTTTGGGAAACCGGCCGGCGTTTTCAGCCGGGGATATTCCAAGACCAGCGGGGAAATCGATCACATCGTCACGCAGTATTTGTTCGACGATTACCCGTTGGTGATCGCCGAGGGGGGCTGGTGCATGGCGGACGGGTATCCTTTCGCGGCCAAGTACACCGTGAACTTTGAACGCGGCACGGCTGATTACGACAGCGGCCGAACCGAAAATCCGCTGATCTTTTACGCCGACGGGAAGGCCGAGCAAATCGCCGTTTCAGAGGGCGACGGTTTCAGCGGGGAATTGAGCTATTTCCTCGATTGCGTGAAGACCGGCAAAAAACCGACGCGCGTGACGGCAGACGACGCCGTCGCCGGCCTCACGATCATCGAGGCGGAAAAAAAGAGCGTGGAGACGGGAAAGGTTCAGCCGCTCTGATGCGCCGCCGGCGGAATCACTGCGGAATTCCGTGCCGCAGCGGCGCCCCGTCGGTGAGACCCGCCGGAATGCCGTTCGGAAAATTTCGCTCGATCCACGTTTCGATGTCCTTCAGGCGATGCTCCGGGTAGGGGTGCGTCACCATGAATTCCGGCTGACGACCGGTCGCCGGCGTTACCTGTTCCAAAACCTGCATCACCCCTTCCATCCCCAACGGCGTATAGCCGGCCTGCGACATGAATTGCAGCCCGAACCGGTCGGCTTCCGTTTCGTCGTGGCGGGTAAATTGCAGACCTTTCATCTGCGCCACGACATTCCCGATCATCGCGACGCTGAACCCGCGATTCGGGTGATTCGAATCGCTCGCGGCGACCGCGACGGCGGCGAGCAGTTCCTGCATGAGTTGCGTCTTCGCCATTTGCTCCGATGCATGGCGGCCCACCACATGCCCGCATTCGTGACCGAGAACCCCGGCCAACTCGGCTTCATTGCTCAGGCGATCGAGCAATCCTCGCGTGATGAAGACCTGGCCGCCGGGAAGGGCGAAAGCGTTGACCGTCCGCGGATCGCGCAGGAGATGAAATTGAAATCGGTAAGGACTCTGCGCCGCCGAACTGTTTTGCACGACCCGGCGGCCGATGCGACTTACTTCCAGGGCCTGCGGATCGTCGGGGGAAACTTCGCCTCCCATTTCCGCGGCCATTCGCGGCGCCGATTGCAGCCCGAGCTGAACCTCCTGCGCGGCCGAAAGCGCGACGTGTTGTTTCTCGCCGGTGACGGGATTCACGCTGGTGCGGTTTGAGTAAATGACAAAGCCGACCAGGGCGATGACGGCCGCGATGATGTAGTGCCAGGGAAGTCCGGCGCGGGAATAACTGTTGCCGTAGTATTGGGTCATGACCTTGCTCCCGTCCACCGCCCGGTGATTTCATCGTCCGTGAAGGGAAAGTTTCTTCGCTTCGTCGGACAACTTCTGATGCGCCAACTCACAGGCATAATCGACGATGATCGCCTGGCGATATCCGATGACCCTTTCCATGGAATTGTGGCGCGCGTCGGCGCCAGCCAGAAATGGCGCGTGCAGACGCTCCCAGATCGCCATCACATGACCATAGGTTTGATACGTTCCTTGCTTTACGCCACGCGGCAGATCGTTTTCATGAACGATCAGCGTGTGCTCCGGAAGCAGTTCGCGGAGGGCCTCCAGCGGCCGAGCCGATGGATCGGGCAGGACACTGTCGGGAAGCGGAACGATGGCGACCCACCGCCCCGTTTCCGCCGGATACGCGGCGGCGAGAAATGTGTCGAGATAAAGGCCCCGCTCCAAAGCCAATCGCCGAACTCGCAGCGCCGGCTCGATCGACCCCCAGCCGGCGACGAGCATTTGCCCTTGCGGATAGTCATTGAGAATATGATCTGGATCGATGTCGTCGTCCGGACCGTCGGCGATCACGTCGAGGCGGACCACCCCTTCGCCACAGCGCTGGCGGCGCTGCCGCCGGGCTTCCTGCAACGGCATGTAGAGGCGCGACAGGCTGTCCCAGTCGCCGGCGCCAAAGGCCAGCCGTTCGGCCTCGGCAAGGATCGCCTCGGCCTCGCGGTAATTCATGCCCATCAACTCGGCTTGCCCGCGCTCGCATTCCCCTTGCAGCAAATCAGATGTCATACTTCGATTGTAGATCAGCGAACAAGAACTCGGAAATGAAACCTCTCCGACGCTTCGCCGATTGATCCTCGCTCACGCCGCTTTGTGAACCGTTCCGGAGAATCCCTGATTAAAATACGAGATAATCGCGGCCGCTTCGAGCTGAGGGTTCCAGTTCTGCTTTGACTGCGTCGCGGCTTTGGCCAGAAAAGACGCGGCGCTGCCCAGGCCGGTGGAGGCCGTGTAAGACGCAATTGAACGCGACGGGTCGGTGAAATCCAGCGGCGAACTCGAGACAGCCCCGACCGACTTCACCTTCGCGCCGGCCTCCAGAGAGGTGCTGGCATTGGAGAACTTATTGTTGGTGACTTTTTCCTGCGCGTCGTACGAAGCGCTGTGATTCTCGATGGCGGCAGTGGTGAGATTCTCGAACTGGTTGCCGTCGATGGTGACCCGGTTGAGCGCGTTGATGCCGGTTCCGCCGGGAGTTTGGCCGTCTTCCACGTCGATGCCGATGGTCCAGTCGTAGATGGTGTTGTTGGAGATTTGCAGGTCGTTGATGCCGACCGAATCCTGGGGATTGGGTTGTCTGACTCCGGAGGTGAGGGAGATGGCGGCGGCGGCGCCGGTGGCGCTTTGCGTGAAGATGTTATTGCTGATGACGGCGCCGGCCCCGGCTTTGATGTTGCCGACGATGATTCCGTTGCCTTGCACGGCGCCGGCGACGCTGCCGCCGCCGATGAAGACGTTGCCGGTGACGGACCCGGTCACTCCGCCCTTGGTGGAGGTGGCTCCGTTCACGATCCCAAATGACATTCCCACCGGGTTGTTGATAAAAATATTTCCCTGCACGATTCCGCCGGACCGCGCCTGCAGCCCATAGGCGGCGGCATTCGCGAAGATGTTGTCTTTGACCACGACGTTCTGGTTCATGCCGGACATGTAAACATCATGGTTGAACCAGGTTGGACTGGCGCCGGAAACGAGCGAGCTCCAGCCATTGTGGTCGAAATCATTGCCTTGGAGCAGTATGCCGTCGACGCCGGTGACATAAAGCCCCTGCGAATGGGCGTCGCTCGACCAGGCATTGGTGATGACGTTTCCGCGAAGCGTCACGTTGGAGATCGGTCCTCGGTAATCCTGAAGGTTGATGTTGACGTCGTAATTCTCCAATTTGCAGTTTTCGATGAGCAGGTCGGTGCTTTTGGAGAGGACGTTGATGCCGACCGGATCTGTATGAACGGGGGCGGAGGTAAGCGCCGGATCGCGCGAGCTGGCGTCAAATTCAATTCCCATGATGTACAGGTAATTCACGGCCGCGGACGAAGCGGTGGCGCCGGTGTTCAACGCCGAGGTGCTGCCAGTCAGGACCAGCGGCCGCGCGCCCGATCCATAGGAGCCGAGAACCATCGGGTCTTTCGCCGACGCCCCGCTGAGGGACCAGCTGCCGAAGCTGCCTTGCCAAACGTCGCCCGCCTTAAGCAACAGTTCGTCGCCGGTGTTATTTCGCAAGAGCGATTCGGCCCTGGCCAGGGTCTTGACCGGACTATTGATCGAGAGGCCGCTATTCGTGTCGTCGCCGGTGGAATTGCTGCAATAGATGACATGGTCGCTGGCGCTGGGGGTGACGACGGTCCAAGCGCCGGAAGTCATCGCGACGGAGCCGCCACTTGAAATGGCGCCGCCGGTGGAGGTAGTGGCTGTCGTACCGCCGGTTGACGTTGTGCCGCCGGTGGAAGTGGTGGCCGTGGTTCCGCCGGTTGACGTTGTGACGCCGGTGGAAGTGGTGGCTGAGGTTCCGCCGGTTGACGTTGTGCCGCCGGTGGAAGCGGTGGCTGAGGTTCCGCCGGTTGACGTTGTGCCGCCGGTGGAAGTGGTGGCTGAAGTTCCGCCGGTTGACGTTGTGCCGCCGGTGGAAGTGGTGGCTGAAGTTCCGCCGGTTGAGGTTGTGCCACCGGTGGAAGTCGTAGCGCCACCGGCGCTTGTGCCGGCGGTCGAACCGGTCGCGACAACCGGGGCCGGTGTGGAAGGCACCGGCGGCGGCGTTGTGTCTGCGCCAGGCGCCGTCGTCGGCGTAGTCGTGGTCGGGGCGGGGTTTGCGGCCGGCGTGGAACTCTTGGAAACGATGTTAACGCGGCGATTGGACTTCACCCGCGTGTTGGCGCCTTTGATGACGGTGCCTTGGCCGCGTTGATCACGCACGCGGGTGTGCCCCGCGCTGGCGTCGATCATGCTGCTCCCGGCCCCGCCGACGATGACGTCATTCCCTGAGCCGCCGACAAGCGAGTCGTTGCCGCCGCCGCCGTATATCATGTCATTACCGGAACCGACCACGATCGTGTCGTTGCCTTTGGACCCAACCAGCACGTTCTTACCGTTGCCGGCGGTGATATTATCGTTGCCGACGCCGCCATGAACGACGTTTGTTCCGTTGCCAACTGAGATCGTGTCGGTTCCATCGCGTCCGATAATCCGATTGTTTCCGTCACCGGCGGTCAGGGAGTCGTTGCCGGCGCCGCCAATGATAACGTTGTTGCCTTCGCCGGCGTTCGCGACGGTCGGAATTGCGGCCGGGGTATCGATGATGATCCGGTCATTGCCCGACCCGCCGATCAGGGCGATGCTCGTGACGTCATTGACCGGAAACGATTGACTTTTGGCGCCGGTGACCTGCACGACAACGTCCTTGCCCTGATGCGTCAGCCCGACGTGCATGTGCGATGCGGTTGCGCTGTCGGCACGTGCCACCAGGGCGCCGCCTGTCAGTTGAATTGTCGCGGACATCATTTCGCGCCCCTCCAGCGCCTCCATCGCCGTCATATTCAGTATCTGTTGCAGGTCGTCGCTGAGGAATTTGCCCGCATCGTTCAATGACGGGATGAACGCGGCATTGACGATGTGCTGAGAGAGGCGAAGAGAACCGATTCCGTTGTTGCGACGCCTGGCGGCCTGGAGCTTGGACAGCGGGATGCCGACATTGGCGCCGTTCCTGGGATGTTTGGAAAACGACGAGATCGCGCCCGAGTCGTGGGTCCGCGCCGCTTGCGAATGCTTCGGCGACGTGAATGGCGGGCGCCTCTGTTCTTTAGAACCAACAGCCGATCGTTGCGCATGATGTCTCATGCTGCTGGGATCGGGCGGAGATTGCGCTATCTTGGTTTCACGATTTACTTATTTGACGTATATTCTCCATGTTTCACGGTTACCGGACCACTCCCACCGGCATCACCGAAAAACTCGTCATGTCCGGGAAAAACGTCAGCGATAATAGTGGGAATGCAACGAAGCGCAATTGTCGCCTAAATATACTGCCGCGTTGAACGGGCCACGCGCAAGCGCCGGCGATTTCACCTGCTCGTCTCCTTTGTGTCCGGTGGCGTTTTTGCGTCATGGTCCGGCGGGCGCCGAACCAGCGTGACATATCCCATCGCCGCCGGCGAGATGTGCGGCTGGCCATACATGACCGGCGCCCAGTTCATCGCGATCAGCGATCGTTTGTCACCCTCCTTGGCCGGCGCCGGATACGCATATCGCATGAAATTGGCGCGAAGCGCCCCGGGCGAAAATCGATCGGCGCCGAGACGGCGCATCAGTACCCTGGCCGGCAACGCCAAATCCACGGTCCATCCAATCACCTTATCCTGATCGCGCCGAATCGAAGCGGCGGTGCGCATGCCCGCCAGCGTGTAATCTAAATTCGCCCACAAATCCCGCGAGATAATTTCCCTGGTGAGAATTCGATTGGCGTCCCATTTGGGTTCGGCCGTCAGCATTGTTTGCACCTCCATGGTGACGTTGTTGGGGCTGACCTCGACCTCAAGCCAATGACGGCCGTCCCCTTTGGGATCGATAAAAACTTCAACGACGTCGCCCTGATAGAGCTTGTCGCCGTGATGGGTGAACGGGGAATAAATTTCGCCGGCCGTGCACGTGAAGCGGATATAGAGCCAGTCGGCGTCCCAAAGCAGGCGAACCTGAGTCGGCAGCGGGCTGAGTTTCTCTCCGCCGGTTCGCAACGAAACCGTGAGCGATGAGATGAGCGCCGCTGATGTCCATGCGGGATCTTGCTCGGAGGCGTCGATCCGCGGCGGCGTTGGCGATTGCGGCACGTCGATCCGCGGCGGCGGATCAGTGTTCTGGGCACGCGCGGCGGTGATCGAAATAATTAAGACGACCAAGCCGAAAAGAATACAGATGCGCATGGTGATCCATTCCTACAACGGTAGCGACGTTATCGGCAAACGGCGCCGTCATTCGCGACGCCGTTTGCGTCCATCGCGGATAGAGGCCCTTTGTCTAATCCACCGGCTTCGGGGTCGGCGTTTCCATCGGCCGGCGCCAGAGCAGGTGCATACGCCAATGCTGATCGTCGCGGTTGGGGAAATCGAGCCGGAAGTGGGCGCCGCGCGATTCGGTGCGGGCGTACGCCGCGGCGGTGATCAGCGAGCAGACCGTCAGCATGTTTTGCAATTCCCACCCGGCCACCGCCAACTCCCGCGAGACCGACGGATCGAATGTTTTATCCATGACGTACCGGCCCCAAAACGCGATGATCTCGCGGGTTTCATCCAGACGTTCGCCGGTACGCTCGATGCCGACGTTGCGCCACATGACGCTGCGCAGACTGCTCTTGACGTCGACGATGTCCAATTCGGTCCGCGTGGAAGCGGGCACTTTATATTCGAGCGTCTTTGGGAAGACCGGTGAATCGTCCCTGGCGGCTCGGGCGGCGTCGTGGCCGGCGCGGGCGCCGAAGGCCAGCCCTTCCAGCAGTGAATTGCTCCCGAGACGATTGGCGCCGTGCAGCCCCGAGCAACCCGCTTCCCCGATCGCGTAGAGCCCGCTCAGGCTCGAACGGCCGTTCAAATCGGCGTCGATCCCGCCGATCATGTAGTGGGCGGCGGGATGAATCGGTATCAAGTCCTTGCTCACGTCGATGCCGAATTCATCGGTGAGATGAGCCAGCTGCGGAAATCGCTCGCGAAACTGCGGCGTCGGCAGATGACGCACGTCCAGGTAAACGTGCGTGTATTGCGTCTTGCGAATCTGCTCGACGATCGCCCGGCTCACCACGTCGCGCGGCGCCAGTTCCGCCATCTCGTGATAGTCAGGCATAAATCGCTTGCCGTCGCGATCGAGCAGGAACGCTCCTTCGCCGCGCACCGCTTCGGTTATCAGCGCCCGGCTTGATCCGGCGATGTAGAGCGTGGTCGGATGAAACTGCACCATCTCCATGTCTTCAAGCGTCGCGCCGGCGCGATAGGCCATCGCCAAACCGTCGGCGGTCGCGATTCTTGGGTTGGTGCTTTCGCGATAAAGCTGTCCCGCCCCGCCGCTGGCGATGATCGTCTGCTTGGCCCAGATCAGTTGGATCTGGTTGTCGATCAGCGCCAGCGCGCCCAGGCAACGGCCGTTGTCCGTCACCAGATCGACGGCGAAACTCTTTTCCGAAACGCGAATCTGATCTTTGCTCCGAACGGTGCGGATGAGCGTTTGGGCGAGCTCTTTGCCGGTGGCGTCGCCGAAGGCATGCAGGATGCGCGCGAAGGAATGGCCCCCTTCGCGCGTGAAGGCCAGACCATGTGGATTCCCTTCTTTTTTATCGAAATTCGCTCCCCATTCCAGAAGCTCCAAAACCCGCTCGGGCCCTTCCTTCACGACCACTTCCACCGCCCGGTGATCGCACAGCCCGGCGCCCCCTTTTTCGGTGTCGTCGACGTGCGATTGATAGCTGTCGGCCGGCTGAAGCACCGCCGCGATTCCCCCCTGCGCATACCATGTATTGGACTGGTCGATCGTGTCCTTGGTGAGCATCAAAACATCGGCGCCCTCGTCCGCGGCGGCGATGGCCGCGCGCAATCCAGCCACCCCGCCGCCGATCACCAGCACGTCGGCGAACTGCTGCGGAAGCCTGGCGGCCTTAAACGGAATCAAGTAACGGCGCTGCGTAATGGCATCGAACATGATGTGTCAATCACACGATGAAACCGAAGTTTTCCACTCTCGGCCATCCACCAGCGATCGCGGAAATACACGTCGGAACGCTTCAGGGTCTTATCCGCATTCCGTCGCGGCTACCCCGGCCTCTGAGACGCCCAACGCAGTCGATCGCGTTCCGTGACAGCCGGGAGCAAAAGCCCCGGAATACCGGAGCGACGAAAGTCCCGGATTCATTTCGTTCACGCGCCTTCGCGCGTGATGATTTTATAGCGTTCGCGTTCGCCGATGCCGCGAAGGGGGTAATCTTTTCGCAGGGGATAACTGCCAAAGCCATTCCAGGTGAGGATGCGGCGAAGGTCGGGGTGATTGAGAAAGATAATGCCGAACATATCGTACACTTCCCGTTCCATCCATTCCGCGCCGGGCCAGACCCCGGTCACGCTGCTGACTTTAAGGCCGGGATCTCCTTTTTCGATCACCTCTTCGTCGCGCCAGTCGTGGCCGGGCGAGGTGTCTTCCGTCGGATCTAAAAAGACCTTTAGCCACAGGCGATTGTTGTTGGAGATGGAAGTCAGGCCGTAGTTCACGGCGAACCGATGCTCGGCGCCGGGATAATTCAGGTAGTCCACTCCGTTGCACTCGGCCAGCATGTTATAGCGGAGCCCGGCATCGTCCCGCAAAAATGTGCAGACCTCGAATAGATTGGTCCGCGGCACGACAACCGTCACCATGTCGCGGAATTCGCCGACGCGAAATTTGACTTCGGGAAACTTTGCCTTCAGCGGCTTAAGGGCGGGATGTTCAATCGAACGGTGCATGTCTTCCTTTCTGACCTTCTAACCGGAGGGTGGAATTGTTGTTGAGGAAGGGGTCGCCGTCAAGACGTCGCCTCCTGTCGCCTTGTGCAGGATTGCATTGGATTATCAATCGGCGATTTTACTTGAGGCGCCGGGCCGGAGTCGATATTCTATCCAGTCGGTATTTAGCGGACCCCTCTTCTGGAGACAATAATGAAGTTTCGGTGGCTTGCCGTTGCGGCACTTTCGTCTATGACGTGCGTTTCGTTAATGGCGGCGCCGCCGCCGCCCGAACGCGGCGCCGACGTGGTCGCTCAGTATGTCGGCTCCAGACCCAATCAAACCGTCAAGGGTCATTCAGGAATAACCGTCGTCGGCCTAAAAATTATTCATAGCGCGACCACTTCCGAAATCAAAGGAGTCGCGATTCCCAACGACGAGCCGAAAAAGGGAGAAACCGCCAAACCCAAGAAGGAGGTTGACGACGCCGTCAAGAAACTGAAAGAGGGCGAATATGTAAAGGCCGGCTATGGAGAAAGCACCCTTGGCCCAACGTTGTATTCGATCGAGCCCTATGATTTGAAGCCGGGCGAGGATACCAAAAACGGCTATGTGTTTTCCAAAACCTTCGAAAAAGGCGCCGGCAAGACCGTTATTTTCACGAAGTTCGGCGTCGAATATCCGTTTGCCGTTCCAACCCGCAGGGGCGAAAAAGGGGTCATGGAACTGGACCCGGATATTGCCGCCGCCGTCGATAAGCTGACCGAAGGCAGCTCGTATTGGGTTCAGACGGGGCCTGGAAAGAAGCTTGTGGCGATCGAGCCATACACCGACCCGCAGATCGGCAAGCTTTTGAAGTTGAAGGAGAAGGACCCCGAAGGCCACAGAACCCTCGAAGCCGATATCGAAATGGACGGCGGCAAGACCATCACCGTCAAGGTTCCGTCCAAAACGGTCGGAACCGCGACGGTGTTCGACACCGTCGTCAGCGGCGAGTTGCGTTCGATGCACGCCAATTCGATGGTCGAGTTCCGCACGCACGACGACGGCGGTAACACGCTGCTCCGCGAGATTCAGGCGGCCCCGAAAAACGTCGACAAAAAACCGGCCGAAGCGGCCAAGCCCGACGCCACGAAAAAAGAGCCGGCCAAGAAAGAGGCGGCTGCGGCGAAATGATGCCGACGCTTTCTTCTGAAACATTTCACCGGGTGCAACGGCGTGCGCGAAAGTCGGTTCAGGCATGGGCAGACGCGTGGTGAGTCGCGATGGGCGGCCGGGAGGACGAGATCGTTTTGAGTTCAACGCGCGAATCGATTTCCGCACGTGATGAGACGGCGATGAACTCTAAAATTCGAGATTCTACATTTGCTCCCGAATACCGACCTTACTTGTAGACTCGGAGATTAGGCCGATTCTTCCTTATTGCAGCGGCGCTGGCATTGGCCATTTGCGTCTTCGTGTCTCGAATAATCAACGAGGAGAGAGAATGAAGCCCGGAATCGGGGGCTGCCAAGGCCATCAAACCATCTCGCGTCACAGCAGTGCCACTGATATTTAGTGCGATCAGACTTTGCAAGCCGCTGTCCTTACGCGCGAGCATCTTGAAACCGGCGTCGCCCAAATTTGTGTTTTCGATGTTTAAATCACGGAGTAACTTAAGACTCGTGTCGGATCGCGCAAGTTCCCCCAATCCAACGTCGCTTAGTTGACGCGATCCAGACACGTTGAGGATCTCGATACGCTTTAGCCCGCTATCAGGGCGTGCGAGTTCCTTTAACCCCGCATCGGTCACTGCGGTTCGGAGTAGCTCCAAGTTCGAAAGAAGCGCGAGCCCTGTATCTGGACGGGTCAGTTCCCGTAAAGCCGCGTCCGTCACCTTCGTGCCAATGAGAGCCAGCGATTGGAGTTCTTTCAGACTGGTGTCGGGGCGGGCGAAAGCGATCACCGCCCCGTCCATCAACGCGTCAGAATAAATGGCGAGGGATTTAAGCGACTTTAGCCCCCCATTTGGTTGAGAGAGCGCTGCCATGCCAGCATCAGTAAGGTGGGTCGTGCTACTTATCTGAAGTTGATTGAGTGACCGAAGCCCGGTATCGGGTCGAGAAAGAGCCTGAATGGCCGCGTCAGTCACATCAGGGCCAGTGATTGAAAGCCAATGAAGAGCGAAAGCAGTATCCGGACGCGATAATTCTATCAGCCATGAGTCGATCGCCTTGGGGTTGGAAGGTTTAATGACTGTCGCCTTGCACTTGATACCGGCGTTTTTTAATGCGGACGTGACAGTCTGGGGCGCTAGATAACCAAACCACTGAACTCGGATACTTCCTACATTTGCGAGACGCGCCACATGCCGCAGGGATCCGGTTGTCGGCGGGAGAAAGAATTCTACGGCTCGGCCGCCCGCCGCAACGGTCGCGCGCTCGCTGAATGAGTGCTCGTCGGCCAAAAGCGCTGAGAATTCAGCGATCCGTTTTTCCATCAAGTTGCGGCCCAAGCCGCTCGCGCCCCCGATCGCGCCCTTAAAGAGTTCCACAGCGTGCGCGCGGAACTTCCCTCGCATTGGCTCCTGTTGCTTTTCCGCCGCGGTCCACCATTCGTTGCCGACTTCGGCTACGCCCCCGGAAAGCCTCGCCACCCCAATCTCATCAGACGCGGCCTTTGAAATCTCCGGATCCGATCCACTCGCTAAAAATGTCGTCGCCTTCTCCCACCGGTCCAACACCAGAATGTAGTATAGACCTACGGTAAGATTGGCGGCAGGATCTTTTGGCGTTACCCGGAGTTGAGCAATCGCTGTCGTGACGTCGTCGATTTGCTTAGAACGCCCGCCGAGTTGTGCGCCAAGATCTGGGTACATCGCGACGACCGGTCTCAACAGGCCAGTTAATTTTTCCGCAGAGGCGAAATCCTCGTGACGAACAAGCTCGTCAACGAACTTGATCGCTGCCGCTGCATTGTCGGCGGCACTGGAACGGGAGTCGCCTTTGAGGGCAATCGCGAGCGCCACGTCTGTCTTTGCGCGGAGCGCGCCGACGTCGTACATCGTTGCCAGCAAATCCACTGCCTCAAAGCACAGGGGCAGGCTGGCGCCTTCCTTTGCGGCCTTAATGCCGCCGACGATCAATGCATATTGATCCACTGGGTTGTCGCTGTTCCTGGGTACCGCATCCAACAATGTCCTGGCGAGCTTACGCCGCCCCGGGATGCTTGCGTCGGCCAATTGGGCTGCAAATGCCTCCTTAAGTAATGCTCGCGATTTCGCGAGGTCAGCATCTGAGGGGACTGATCGCGCGACCCCCGGCGGTTGGGGGGCCGGATTTATTCGGCTACCTGGGAGTGAGGGAACTGATGGGAGAGAGGACCCTTTCGCCGGCGCCTCGACTTGGGATTGTTCGGAATGTATCGCAGGCCCAGAATCGAGAGGAGTCTTCGGCGCTGTTGTCGGCGGGGGATGAAGCAGGCGAAGGTTTAGGTGGCCTCCAGTCGTCATCGAAGATACTGTTGCCGGCCCTCAATGGCGTCGAACAGAAACCGATAACGACGCCTACCAGAACCCAATATGCGAATCCGAGTTTCTTCCGTCCCGCACCGTGCATCGCCACCTCCCGCGAACAATGTATCCCGCCCATCACGAACGGGCCGCGATCAATTAGTTCCCTTGAGATAATTGGGCTGAATTTACCCCCCCAAGCGTGAAAACAAAAGCGATACTGACGTCGTACCCGACATACACAACAAGTCTGTATTCGCGTTTACTCAAACTCCTTGTGCGGGTCGACCGCAAAGCGAACATCGCTCTTCCCCGGCCGTCGATTCGCGTCCGCAGTCGGGACATCGGCCCACGAAAAGCGGAAGCGGGGCCTTTCGCTTCTGCCAGGCGCGAACGCCGACATAGATGCCCACGCCAAGTGAAACCAGGAGGATCGCCCCGTTCAGGTAACGTCTCCCCGGACCCAATCGGCCCGCCACTGACGCCATGCAGCAGGCGGTAAACGCGATGGACGCCGCGGCCGCGATTCCAGTGAGGATGCCGTAGGGTAGCGGAGACAATCGCCGGGCGGAAGCCAATGGCGTCTGCGAGGGCGCGCCCGAGGAACTCGCGGAGGCATTGGTGGGGCGCGCCGCGTCGGCGCGATTCGAATTGGATTGGTGACGGGCTACTGAAACATCCATGCCGTCCTCACTTTGCGCGGCGGTGCGATCGGTTGGGTAGCCGTCCACACGTCAATTGCGTGCGGCGACTTCCGATATTACGCCGAACATTCAACGCGGGAAAGCCCGTGACGATTTTTGTGGCGGCGCGCGGAAATGAAAAAGGCGAAAACCGGTTCTTTCGGTTTTCGCCTTTGACGGATTGTAACGACGATGGCGACCTTAACGATTCTAAGGGTTAATGGCCTTGCAGCAGCGTGAGGACGGATTGCGGCGTTGAGTTGGCGGTCGATAACACGCTCGTTCCCGCCTGTACCAAGATCTGGGCGCGCGTCAGGTTCGCGGTCTCCTGGGCGAAATTCGCGTCGGCGATCGAGCTTTCGCTGGCCGTCACGTTTTCCAGTGCGACGTTTAACGAATCCACGTTCGTGTTCAACGTGTTTTCTTCAAAGGCGCCGATGCGGCCGCGCAGCACCGACACTTGGCTGATCGCCGCCTCGACGATCGCCTCGGCGCCGCTTGCTTGCCCGCCGACCAGCGACGAATTGCCGCCGGTGACGATCTGATTGAGATATCCCGAATCGGAATCGCCGAGTTGGCTGGCCGCGACGCTGCCGATGCCCAGGTTGACCTGTTGGTTGGAATTGACGATGGCGCCAAGCTGAAACAAGGCGCCGCCGCCGGTGATGGCGAAGGTCGTCAGTCCAGTGCCGAACTTTTTGGACAGGGTGAGATTCATGTCCAGCGAGCCGGTATTGACGTCCAGATTCAGGCCGTCGCCGGTGACGACGGCGCCGTTGACGGTGGCGACCGCGTCGCGCCCGACGGTGCGCGTGGTGGCGCCGCCGGTTCCATCGACGGTCGCGAAGGCTGCGCCGGACTGCGCCGTCACGGAGACAAAGCTTTTGGACCCATAACCGGTCGAATGGAACACGATTCCGCTGGTCGGAACGCCGGAGGTGATGAGGCCCGCGGTGACGCCGGTGGAATCGCTGATGCTGTTGACGGCGAACGCGATCGCCGACGCTTTGGTGCCGCTGGTGAAGGTGAGCGTTTGCACGCCCGCGTCGCCGGCGATTTGCAGAGTGACCGAGCTGCCGATCGCGCTGGCTTGAAACTGAAGGCCGGCGGTCTGCGCGCTGGTCAGCACGTTGACCTGTACGGGAATCGTCGTGCCGGTTCCGAAACTCGCCTGGGCGATGCTCACCGACGCGATGGCGCTGGCGCTGACGCCGCTGGTGATGTAGTCGAGACTGCCGTTGATGAGATTTAAGCCGTCGAAGGTGGTCGTGTTGGCGATGCGGGTGATGCTCTGGACGGCCGAATCGACTTCGAGCTGGTTGGCGGCGATTTCGGCCGGGGAGAGCGCGCCGCTGTTGGCCGACGCGACGACCAGGCCCTTGATGCTCAGCAGCAGCGAAGAGACTTCGTTGAGCGCGCCCTCGGCGGTCGCCAGCACATTGCCGGCGCGTGTCGAGTTGGTGACGGCTTGATTGATGCCGGAGATTTCGCTTTTGAGCGATTCGCTGGCGATCAGCCCCGCCGGGTCGTCGGCGCCGGAGTTGATTCGAAGGCCGCTGCTCAGGCGCTGCAACGTGGTGTTGAGCGTCTGCTGGTTCTTCGAAAGACCAAGCTGGGCGGTAAGCGATGCGACGTTTGTGTTAATTCGCGACATTGCAATCCTCCGTGATTGCGGAAGGCAGCCCGGGCCTTGTCAACGCCCGGGCCGCGTCGGACCCTTTCCTCGGGTCCAAGAGGTTTCTGAAATCGCCGACGCGAGAGCTTCGACGCGCCCTCGCGCCGAACAGGAGCCGGTTACGGTGGATATCAGATCTTCTCCACCGGCCACACGGCCCGGTTACTTCTTCTCTTCGCCCGGCGGCTGCGGTTTAGGCACGATCTTTCCAAGTCCCGAAAGATCCTCGGGTTTCACCTGCGCCGCCGCGCGGTTCTCGCGGCGGATGGCGTCGTAAACTTCCTTGCGATGGACGCTGATCTCCTTGGGGGCGTTGATCCCCAGACGCACCTTGTCGCCGCGGATATCGACCACGGTAACTTCGATGTTGTCCCCGATCATGATCGTCTCGTCGCGCTGTCTTGACAGCACCAGCATCACTGGCTCCTTCCTGGATAACCCCATCTCCGCGCGACATCCTTGTCGCGCGATCGAACGGCCCGGGCATAACGACCGCCCGGCCCGATCCGATTATATTCGCCGCCAGTCGGACTTCAGGCCGACCTGGCCAGCGGCATTTCCGTCGTCTGGAGCTTCAGCAGCGGCTGGCGCGTCGTCCATTTCTTGTCCGTCAGGACAACCTGCTGCGCCAGGCGATTCTCGGCGTTCACCACGATCGGACCCAGAAGGTTCCCGGTGAGCCACTCCCCGACCTTGTTGCAGATGGCGAACACCTGCACGAAGGACGGATCGCCCAGGCGCAACTCCTGCTGCAATTCTTCCCGGACCGGCACATGGTAGTCCTTGAAGAAAATGACCGGATCGGTGACGACGAATGCGAGGTTCGGCTCGTCGACCGATTGCAGCCAAAAAAAGTAATTCTCGCTACCCGCCTGAATCAGCGCGAAACGCGTGTGATTCGGGAATCCGAGAAGTCCGTTGGGGAAGGTCATCACGCGCTCGTCTTCCACCGCGAGCGTCCCGAATCGTGAGGTATGAATGTCCATGCGAACTCCATTTCCGCCGCGCCCACCATGAGCGCGGCCTGCGCGGCAGCTCCCTGCCGCGTCTCCCGTTCCGAACCCTCGTCCCGGGAGGGCCCGGGGCATCCGCCGCGGGCCGTGTATCTGTCTCGATGGTCCGATCCCCGTTCCGCGGAGATTCCGGATTCTATTTTCTTGCTCGCCCCGCCGCGCGGAAGGCGCCAAGCTTATGACCATTTCCCTTTTCCGCGCCGATTCTGCGTCAACCGGCATCATTTACCGCGCGTGCCGTCGTTTTAACTGTATTCAATAGCCTTGCGATATAGATATCATCTCCATAGCAAAGTCCGTTCCGTTAACCGAGAAAATTCAGCAGTGATTCGTTCAAAGTTCTCGCCGAGGTTTCCAGCGTGGCTTGAAGGGCCGTCTGAAGCGTTTGAAACTGCGTGATCGCCGCCGTGAAATCCGTATCCGAAAGCTGGGACATCAGGGACTGCGTGGCGGTATTTTCGGTCGTGATCTGGTCCTGGCGGCTTTGCAATTCCTGAACCTGCGCGCCGGCGGCGCCGCGGGCCTGCACGATCTTGTTGTAGTCGTTCTGCAAACCTTGCGCGGCCAGGGTTATTTTTGCCTGGTCTCCGCTGTTCAGCGCGTCGCGAAGATTGGCCAGGTCGGTGAAGACGCCGCTGGAAGCGATCGGATTGACGTCCGACCCCGTGATCACGCCGCCGGTGGCGGGACTGGACGTAAGCCCCAGGTCGGTGGCGGCGGTCGATGCGTTTAAGCTCTCGATGGAAAGCGTACCGGCGCCGCCGGCGGTGTCGGCGAGGGTAATTCCGTTGGTGGTCGCCGAGAAACCGGCGGTCACGCCGACGCCCCCCGACGCGGCGTTAATCTTGTCGATCACGTCCTGCACGGTCGAAGCGCCGGCGACCGATACGCTGAAACTTGTGCCATCGCTGCGGGTAATTTGAAAATCGGGCGCACCGCCGCTGGCCAGGCCCACGCCCTGGCCGCCGTTTAATTGGCTGAGCAATGTCTGCGGCGAAAAGCTGTTGACGCCCAAATCGGCCGCCGACGTACCGCCGTTTTCGGCGATCGTCATCTGCGTCCCCTGGATCGGGTTGACGATGTTGATTCCGTCGCCGGCGGTATTGAGCTCCGCGGTCACGCCGACGCCGGCGGAATTGATCGAGTTCAGCAGGTCTCCGACCGTCGTGTCTCCACTGAAGCTCACGTTGGCCGAATGAGCGCCGTTGGTGATTTTCAATCCGCTGAGATCAATTCCCGCCCCGCCTTTCAGCGACGACAACGGCGTGAAGACCGTGACGTTGGGCTCGGTGTTCGACCCGACCAGGGCCACACCGGCGCCGTTCCCGGCGGTTCTGAGAATTCCCAGATCGCCGGCGGTGGTATCGCCGGCGACGTCGTTCACCGTGATATTGTCGCCGGCGGCGCCGACGAGCGAAATCCCCCCGCCGGCGATCGACGCCGTGATTCCCCCCATGCCCGCGGCGTTGATCGCGTTAACCACGTCAGAGACATCGTCGGCATGCGTGAGATCCACGATCTTTGACGTCGTTCCGTTACCGATCTGGATGGCGCCGAGTTGCACGCCGTTTCCCAAGGAGCCGCGAAGATCGCTCAATCGAGTTTGCGGGGTCAGGTCCGGCGTTAAATCCGCCGTTCCCTGCACCTGGCTCGACGCCGCGCCAAATACGTCGGCGCTGCTGACCATGAAAGGGACGTCGGTGTTCACGTCCACGGAATTTTGTAATAGCGTCGTCGAGCCGTTGAACTGGATTCCGCCGCCGTTGGTTACGAAGGGGGGACTGGTATTCTTGTCGCCGCCGAAAAGATAGAGGCTGTTATATTGCGTGTTACCGACGTTGAGAACCTGGCTGTAGATCGAATCGATCACCTGCGCGTCGGCCTGGCGCTGCGATGGGGTCACGTCGGAGTTGACGTCCGAAGAGGCGATCGTCTGTGCCTGCTGGACGAGACTCGTGAGGCTACTCAGCGAGTTGTCCACTTCGCCGAGCTGACTCTGGGCGCTGGAAATATTCGTGAGGTAAGTTTGCTTCTGAGTAACCGTTCTCTGAAGTTGAAGCGTCACGGTCGCGTTGACCAGATTCTCGCTGGGCTGGCTGAACTGATTCCCGCTCGACAGTTGCTCCTCGACGTCGGCCAGTTGCTTTTGAACGGTATTGAGCGCCGACGTGGTAGTCTGCGACGACAGCAGGTCGGGAATGCGGGCAAGTTGGAGAGGCGAGATCGTCATGGTTGATCAATGAACGGTCACTACTAAGGAATCATCGCAAGCAACGAGGTCATCATGTTATTAACGGTGGTGATAAATATCGCAGCGCCTTGATACGCCCGCTGCTGAACCAGCATATTCACCGATTCCTCGTCGATACTGACGCCACTAAGCGACTGCTGCTGTGTGGTCAACGTATCTTTGACAGCTTGTGCGGCCTGTGCGTCGGTATTCGCCGTCGCCACCTGGCCGGAAACTCCGTCAACCACCGCTTGATACGAATCCTGAAGGCTCACCCCATTCAACGAAGCCAGCGATTGCGTATTGAGCGCGGCGATGGCCGTGGCGGTCTGGTTATCGCCGGCGTCTCCATTTTGGGCGGCGTTAATCAGGCTGGGATCGTTTTGCACCGTTTGGTTGACGGCGATATCCGAAGCGTCCGAACCCGTGAAAAACGTGTTGATGCCAAGTCCGGCTAGCGCGCCGCTGCTGTCCTGGCTGAAACTGATCGTGCTGCCCGGATCGCTCGACGCGACCGTAAGTTTTCCGTTGGCGACCGAGGCCGTCACTCCTTTGATCGCGTTTAGACTGGCTGCGAGAGAATTGAGCGTGGTATCGGTCGGCGAACCCGTCAAATTCACCGGCACGAGCGTGCTGGCGCCGATGCCGCTGGCGGTATTGGTTACATGGATAACGAAACTGCCGTTTGTCGGAGGGAATGTCAGCCCCGCCGCCGTCGAGTTCAAGGCGGCGGTGGGGTCTTTTACGGCGTCTGCCCCGGTGACGCTCGTGAACCCCGCCGTCCCTTGTCCGCTGGCGTGAATTTGATTGACAGCGGCGATCAGGTTGTGAGCCAAAGCATTGACCTGGCCTGCTACATTGCTCACTTGCGTCTGTGTCGTTTGCAACGCCCCGAGTTCGCCCGAGGACAAAGGCAGCGGGCCTCCATTTGCCTTGAAGACGACGGTAGACACAGGTTCGCCATTCACGGTTTGCTGTTCGACCTTCACGCCATTCGACACTGTATTATCGACCAGAGGCTCCGAGCCTACGTAGACGTTCACGGCGCCGTCGTTCTGCTGGACCGTTTGAATATTCATCAGGCCCGATAGTTTGGTTAGAATAGTATCGCGCTGATCCATCAAAGAGTTGTCGGCGCCGGCCGTTCCATTTGAAGAGACTACGATCTGGCGGTTCAGGTCCGCGATCTGCTGGGCATATCCATCGGCTGCCTGGGCGTCGGATCCGATCTGTTGCTGAACGCTGCTCTGTATATTGGTCAATTGTGTCTGCTCGTTCGTCAGCGATTCGGCGACGCTTGAGCCGTCGGATAGGACTACCTGCCGAAGTCCAGGGTCTTGTGGCGTATTGGCGAGGCTAGACCAGCCGCTGAAGAACGTGCTCATCTGGGTCGAGATGTTGTTCGTTCCCAGGGCGTTAAAGCTTGACTCGACCTGCGACATCCACGTCTGTGTCGTGGTGGCGGCCTGGCTATCGCTGTCGCTTCCGCGCAGGCGCGAATTCAGAGACTCGTCCACCTGTCGTTGAATGTCTACCAGGGTAACGCCGGTTCCCTGGAATATTCCTGGCTGGATTTGTTGAGACGGCGCGGGAGTCAGGTCGGCGACTTCGCGTGTATAATTCGCGTTGCCCGAGTTGGCGATGTTGTTGCCCGTTACCTGCAGCGCCGCCTGCTGAGCGGAGAGGGCCGACCCGCCGATGTTGAGTGCGCCAAAAAGGGACATGGGGCTCGATACTGGAGACTAAGAATCAGGTATTCGGTAGTAGGTTCTGGCGCCGGGCGAGCGTCATCCGACGGCTTCCATCACGCCGATTCGGTTGGTCATGCGAGGCACGCCGCGTTTGGTATAAACGCCCGCCTTGCCCACGGCGCCGGAAACAAGCCTGACCACCGTGTTGAGATGTCCCAGCACGGCGCCGGCTACCCGGCCGGCGATGTAGGATTTCGTTTTCACCTGCTCGGCCACGGATTTTAATTCCGCCCGCAGCTTCATCAGCGTCTCGGCCCGCGCCGGGAAAGCCGCCGCGATGTGGGCGATCGTCAACGCGCCTTGAAACTTCATCTGGGCGGCGATCTGGCCGCATATCAGCCGACGGCGCTGGTCGGCGGAGACGATTCGGAGTCGGCAGGCTTCGGCCCCGATTGCCGTATCGTCCATTTTTTTCAGGTCGCACAGTTTCATCGATACCTGCTGCGTCTGGAGAAAGACCAGCAGCTTGCGATGTTCCGCGATCAGCTGCTGAAGAATCGTCTCAAGCTCGGAGACTTGTCGGGACATTTTGTCTCCCTCCGCGGTTGGCGCCGGCCGGTTTCAGGTAGCCGCTTTGCTGAAAGCGCCGCTGTAAGGATGGCTTTTTCTCCGGGGATTGCCGGTGGTTTTTCGCGGCGCCCTTCTCGATCTTTCTGACCATCGAATTCACCAGCGACATGCCCGTGTGCCCGGCCATTCGATCAGCCAGATGTTGATCGAGCATCGTCGTAAAGCCCTGGCTTCCATGGCCGCCGTCGAGGAGCTCGCTCTTGAAGGGGCTGTTGTGAATTTGTTTTAGAATCGTGCCGAAGAACGTTTGAGAGACAAGCTTCTGCGATTGCTTCACCAGCTTCTCGTGTTGAGAAGCGGCGGCGCCGTGATGAAAGAGGCTGCCGTGATGGTTTTTCGCCGAAATATGGGGAATGGCGGCCATGATAATCCTTTATCGAGGGTATGGGAAAAAAAGCTAATTCGACTCGTAGACCAATTTGGCCGGCAGTTTCCCGCTTCGATACAATTGTTCTAATATAGATATCTTGTCATCCACCGGCACGCGCAGCTGGTCCATGGCGGCCATCAGATCCTGAAGCCGCGCTCCACCCTGGTTGGCGGTGTCTAGCGCGACGCTGTCGCGTCTTGTCACGATGGGCGTTCCGGGAGGCGGCGGAGGGGAGGTCGTGATGATGGTCATCCCCTGCTGATTAATCACCGCCGGTCCGATTTCGACGTCCCCCGTCACGATCAGGCTTCCGCCACGGCGGTTAATCGTTACGCGGGCCTCGCTGGCCAGCATGATGACCGGCAACTGCTGCACCCGGCTGATGAAACTGTCGGGATGATCGCGCTCGGCCGGCGGGATCACCACGAGCACCTCCTTGGCGTCCACCGCGGCAGCGACGTCTTCTCCATTGACGCTTTCGGCGCCGTTGATCGTCTTGGCGATCAGATTGGCGGTGGTCGAGTTGGCATTGGGGGCTTCGAGAATCAGGCTGAAATGCCCGTTTTCGACGTAGGTCATTCGGAAATCTTCTTCCATCACCGCCCCGCCGTGCACGATTCCGACGTTGGGCGAACTGGGATCTTCCAGATCGATCGGCCCGTCGGCCAGCGCGAACGGGTCGGCGCCAGGCATGGGGACCGGCCCTTGCATCGGGCAGATGAACAGTCGTCCTCCTTTAAGCGTCGCGGCCGATCCGATGCTCATCACCCGCACGTCGATATGGTCGCCGCTGCGGGCGCCGGCGCTGGGGATGATGGCCGCGAGATTAACGATCGCCACGTTTTGCGACTTGGACAATTCCTGCACGGTGGCGGCATCGTTGAATTTGCCGAGCATCGACGAAAGGGCGCGGATGGCCGGAAGGTAGTCTCCGCCGTCGCCGGTCCCTTTCAGGCCGTAAACCAATCCCAGGCCGGTCAGAACGTTGGTGCGCTGTCCGCTCAGTCGGGTAACGTCGGCGATCTTGACCGCCTGCACCCGCACGCACAGCGTCAGGGTAGCCAGGGCGAAAATGGTCAGTAGCTTTTTCATTCGTTATCGGAGCGCACAAGACCCGGTTCTCGCATCGCCAACAGGATCTCGCTTTTCCCGTATCGGTCAGAACGGGTTCACGAAGTCCAATAATTTCGGCAAATACCCTCGCTCGGTCGATTGGCGAACGTCGCCCTTGCTGTTTTTCTGGATGGTCAGGTCGTATAGCTGAGTGCTTAAGAGCGTGTTATCGCTGCCGATATCTTCGGCCCGGCAGGAGCCGGTCAGGATGAACAACTGGTCTTCGTCGTCGGTCTTGATCCGCTTTCGAGCTTGGAGCACCAGAACGCCGTTGGGCTTGACGTCGAGAATCTCGGCGGTGATTCGAGCGTTGAGGGTATCGCTTCGATCCATTTCCCCCTGCCCGTGGAAGGTGCGCGCGCCGGTCACGTCGAGCCCCGCCGGATTGGTTGGCGTCGGTAAGCCGTAGAGCGACCCGCTCCCCAGTTTAAGTTTGAACATCTGCGCGACTTGAGCCTGTAATTCGACGTTCTTCTGTAGATCGTTCTGGGCTTTTGAGGTGGCGGCGCTTTCTTCCCTGATGATGACCTGGACGAGATCGTGCTTCTTGAGAATTTTCGGTTCCTTTTCCGGGACGGCAAAATATCCGAGTTGTACCAGTTTGGCCTTTGCGGGATCGGTTTGGACGGCCAGGGATGCTTTCATGAGCGACCCGCCGGTGCGCCCGATCATCTGGGCGGTGCGAGCGGCAAGGTTGACGTTCATCATCTTCGCGGCCGAATCCGGGTTGGGCGGCGCCACTCGATCCCCGGCGGCCGAAGCCTGCGTCGGCCTTTCGGCCGGCGCCGCCTGCGCGCGTGCCGATTGATGTCGGGCGCAAAGCGCCGCGGCCAATGCGGCGCAATAAATAAGTCGATTCGATTGTTTCATATGATCCATTTTTGTAGACCGAGGTTCGACGACGCAACGGAGACGTCGTTTCCAATTCACGGGCTTCCGAGCTAGAGCAGTTGTCAGGTTGCTCGCGCATTACTGCGTTTAGCGGCCCCGCTTGCGTGGCGTTTTTCGCGACGCCACGTCGCTTCACGAACAATAGAAGGCTCTCGCTATGAACGTATGCGATCCGAACGACATTTTGATCGTCGCTAGTTGAGGCGGCGCGTGTTGCGTCGGCCGCGTCATCCGCCTTTTCTTCCCGCGACTTTTTTCTCCAGTGACGGTGGACTGATGGTTCCCTCCTGGGCGCCGGTGAGAATCACCTGGTAGATTTCGCGGGTCGCTTCATTCTTCACCTTCACCGATTGCCCGTACGTTCCGCTCTCCATCGCCCGGCCGACCGTCGTGATGCGAATTCCGCCGGAATTAAGCGTCACGGTGATGAACTGGCCGGGCTTGGCCAGGTCAACCGCGTCCACCATCGTGGCCACCATCACCGTGCCGGGCTTAAGATCGCGACTCGCTTCCTGCCCGACGCACTGCGCCATCGTGAGCAAGGTGGCGTCCGGCAGATGGTCGGTCAATATCCGTTTTTCGACCAGGTCGTCACTCTGAACGATCGCCTTATACGCCACCGGGCGCGCGAGGATGACTTGCTTCTGCCAGGCTCGAGCGGTCGCGCCGATCGGAATTTTTTTGTTCATCGCGTCGGTCACGACAAGGACATCCCACGCCACGTCGCCAAGCCCGTACACCCGGCGGGCCGTCAGGTTGAATTTGAACTGGGGTTCGGAAAGGTTCAGGATTTTATCGTCGGCGGGGTTGAAGGTGATCTGAAGCTGGTCGATGGGGATGTTGAGCCGAACCGCGGCGTCGGCGATGATCAAGTCGCGGAGGGAGCGAATGCCCGTTTGGGTTTCGACGGATCTCACCGGCTCGCCGCTCAGCGGCTTAATCGCCAGGGCGGCGCCTGCCGTCATGGCATTGACCGGGGTTTGCAGCGGCGACGTCGCCGGGGCTTTGCCTTCGCGGGCGTCGATCCATTGCAGCATCGTGGACCCGGCGTCTTGTTTCAAGTCCGTGCGCGACACGATGCATCCCGTCGCGCCGGCAAAACGGATCACGCCCAGATTTACGCCGGCGTCGCGCAACGTCTGGCGGATCTCATCCAGCGAGACCGACTGAAACGGCGCCGTCCCTTTTAGGTGGGCGATCGTCAAATCACTCAGCGGCGCCATGGCGTTGGCGTCGGCGTCGGACCATCGGCAGACCTGCCGAAGCCGCACGTCCTCGCCGGCGACGGCGGCCTCGGCTTTCAGTTCGAGGGTCGCGCCGCCGGTCACCTGCGCGGAGCGGGGAACGAATTGGTCGGCGAGGCCGGGCTCGGCGCCGTGCGCCCATTGCCGCAGCAGCGTTTGCGTCGCCCATGCAAGCAGCGTGAGCGCGATAAGGATGTTCGCTTTTTTCCGAGTGCCAATGGGTCTGCCAGTCATGAGTTGACCTCCATGTCGTTACCCCTTTCTCAGGTTTCCGATGACTTGAAGCGCTTGATCGGCCGCCTGGATGGATTGGCTGTTGAGGTCGAAAGAGCGCTGGGTCTTGATGAGCGTGACAAGTTCCTTGACCGGATCGACGTTGCTCGATTCGAGATTGCCGGAAAGAAGAATTCCCGTGCCGTCGATTCCGGGGGCGGCGATGGTGGCTAATCCCGAAGCCTCGGTCGCGGCGTAGAGACTTCCGCCGAGCAGGTTCAAACCTTGCGGATTGGGAAACATCGCGAGTTTAATCTGGCCCGCGGTGGATTTGACCGTGGCGCCCGACTTGATGTATTGCACGGTGCCGTCGGTGCCGATGCTCACGTTGGTGGCGTTGGTTGGAATCGTAATGGGGGGAACGAGGGTGTAGCCGTCGCCCAATCCCAGCACGAGTTGGCCGGTGCTATTCACGATAAAGTTGCCGGCCCGGCTATATCCGGTGCTGCCGAGCGAATCGAGAATTTTCACCGCGAAAAAACCGTTGCCCTGAATCGCCAGGTCCAGGGGGTTGCCGGTGGCTTCCATGCTTCCCTGGGTAAGATCGAGTTCGGTGTTGGAGAGCCGGGCGCCCAGCCCCACGAAGATTCCCGAGGGGCTGATGGAATTGGCCGAGTCGGTCGTGCCCGGCTGTCGCATTTCCTGGTAGTAAAGATCCTCGAAATTACAGCGCTGTCCCTTGAACGCCGTGGTCTCCGCGTTCGCCAGGTTGTTGGCGATCACGTCGATCCGGGTCGATAATGCCTTGAGCCCGCTGGCGGCGGCATAGAGAGCGGTAATAGCCATTCGAGATGCCTTTTTCTTCCGGATGACGCCGATGCTTTGATAGTTGATTTATCGGACCGCCCCAAAGCGGAACTTGATCGAACCTGCCTAAGCTATTTTCCCCACTTCCGTGACCAGCCGTTGCAGGGTGGAATCCTGATATTTGATCATGTTGGCGTTGGCTTCGAGTTGGCGTTGGGCATCCATCAATCCCGCCAACTCCGTTGTGGGATCGACGTTGGAGCGTTCCTGAAACTGACTGCGCATGACGCCCGTCGCCGGGCGAATCTGCCCCGCGTCGGGAAAGGAAAGGAGCGTGGCGCCTTGCTTGGTGAATTTTGATTCGTCCGCCACGTCGGTCAACGTGATTTTCGCGATGGCTGAGCCGTTCTCCAAAACCTGACCGTCGTTTCCGATAGAAGCCTGCGCGCCGGTGGTGATGCGGATCGGGGCGCCTTTGTCGTCGAGCAGATGTTGGCTTGGCTCCATGGAGAGGACCAGGTCCCCCTTGCTGTTTTGCATGAAGGCGCCGTCACGGGTGAGGAATTTTTTTGTCCCGTTGCCGACGGTGAAAAATCCGTTTCCTTGAATGCCGATGTCGAGCGGATTGCCTGTCGATTCCAGGTCGCCTTGCTCGCTATCCATCATCGTCGGCGAGGTGAGGATTCCGCCGCCGATATTTTCAAGCGTGGGGTCGCTCCAGTCGCCGGCGTTGGCGCGCTCGTGAAGCGCGGTGCGCCGTTCCTTGAACGTGGAAAGATCGCGTTTGAATCCGACTGTTTCGGAGTTGGCGAGATTGTTTGCGATAACGTCCAAACGATGAGAGTTGGTCATTACGCCGGAAGCTGACAGGTAAAGACCGTAAATCATGGTAACGTCGTTGGAACGAAAATGAGTTCGCCTAGATACCCAAGCGGTATGGCAACTGTCATACCAAACGATCGTATCGTGGCCGGACGGCAACTACTGCACTGCACGTTTGGTCATAAGCTTATATTTTACATAAGCTTAAAAAGATGTCGTTCGACTGGAGATCGCCCGCCGCCGCGATGCGTCTGGTTGTGATTACGAGCCAGAGAAGCGCACGCTGATGCGGATGAGCGCAGAAATTGCCTATGTTTCCATGGGAAAGCGCCACGCGGTGGCGATCATTCCGATAACGGCCCGCGGATGTGCTGCAACAGCGTTTCTCGCCGGTCGGCGTCCATCGGCACGACCGTGAGCGTCAGCGTCTTATCGGCGATTTCGATGCCGATGATCTGGACCGGCAGGTATCGAAGATCTCGGCCGCCGCGCGGTTCAGGCAGGAAGAGAACCGGGTCGGCCGGGAGATCGCTGAGGGCGTTGATCAGCAGCTCGGCCATCGCCGCCTGCATTGCCGCGGTGTCGGCCCAACCGCGCGGACTGATGTGGGCGCCCTCGCGCCACTCGGGCAGTTTCTCTTCCATCGCGGAAGTCATCGCCTTGACCTCGCCGCCAAAGTACGACTTGGGAACGGGCAAAGTCCCGACCGTCACGCGCGAGAGTCCCATGAGCAGCTTATCGTTTTCTAATCGGGGGGTGAAATGCAGACTCACGACCGGCTCCATCTGCTTTAGCACAACCGTCGCGGCAAGGATGATCGTGTGGTCTTCCAGGATCAAAATCGGATCGCTCAGATATTTCCCCATTCCTCCGTTCCAGCCGGCCGTGGCTTTCCATTTGTTGAACGAGGCGTTGATCTCATCCTCCGTCGCCTGCAGCACGATCGGATCAGCCGGGGCGGCGGTGGCCGTGGCGGGCAGCGTGGCGGGAACGGCGCGGCGCGCACGAATCTCGTCGGCGTGCGCGCGAACGGCGGCGTTCCATGTGCCGATCAGTTTCTGATCCATGCTGTTGGCGGCGGCGGCGCGGGTTTCGACATCCAACGTCGGCCGAACATACCACGACGGCCTTGCGCGCAGCCTTCCCCGGACAAACCATCCCGCCACCGCCAAGCCAGCGATCACCAGGAACAAAGCGAATAAAGCCCGGCGGAATAATCGTTTCATTTTCTCCACACAATCTTATGTGACGCGAACGAATTTTTTAGTGCATTGCTCACACCCCGGCGGGTAGGATGAGCGTATGCCGTCGAGCGATCCTATTCAGGCGTTTGCCGCTTCCCGCCGCGCCGCGCGGGATCATTGCGGGAAGGCGTCGCTGGAGGCTCGCAAATCGCACGCCGATCCATCGCAGGCAAACCCGCAGGCCTATCTGCGGCAAGCCCGCAGGCTCCGCCAACTATACGCCGCCGATCCCGCGCAGCTTCAGCAACGGCTTGGCGAACTATCGCTCAAGCGAGATCGATCGCATCCGCGCGCTTTGGTCATGCGGACGGCTGAGTCGCGAACTGAGCGTCGCACGGTCGAGTCTGATTCGGCGCGCGGCATTCGCTGCGCCCCCCTTTCGCCGGCACATTCACGATTTTCGCGCGCGGTGGTGGACTGGTTTGCCGACCATGTCGCCAGTCAGCTCGACGAACGGCTGCTTCATTTTTCAAAGCGTCAGGCGTTATTAAAGACAGCCGAAAGATTGGGCATCGGTCGGTTTCACGCCAACCTGATTATCGCCGTCGCCCAGCATCAGGCGGGTGAAACGGCGATGCCATCCGCCAGACCGCAACCCGCCCGCAAAGGGGCGTCGCTGGTGACCGTTTTTGTCGTGGTGCTGATTCAGACGTTGATCATCTCCGCAATGTGGTTTGTTTTACGCGGCGGATAGCAGGTCAATTTTGTCGCCTTGTTTGCCGGCGATTTCGTATATCGTCTATTCCGCCAATGCATCCCATGAACGGCGCGATCGTTCATGACGGCAACCTCGTCTAGTCGAATCTTCCGTTTCGGGAAGGGGAGCGAGTTGATATCATGATCGCCGACGCAGATGACGATCCTCGCGGCGTTTCGATTCAAGAAATACGTCGAATCCTTGCGGGGAGCATGGAACGATTCGATGATCCATTGGAACCCATGATGCCTCGCAAGCGCGGGGAGACACTGTCGCCATCGCTGATGAAAAAGTCCTAAAGTATGCGGGAGCGCGGGCAATTCCGCCGGTGGGCTTTGTTCTTCATTTTTCAAGCGATCGTAATCTTCGCGTTCAAATAGATATCCTGAACCAGATTCAGAAGCTTGATCCCTTCGCTCATCGGCCGTTGGAAGGCCTTGCGGCCGCTGATCAGGCCCATGCCGCCGGCGCGCTTGTTGATGACGGCGGTCTTGGCCGCTTCGGCGAAATCGTGCTGGCCGCTGGCGCCGCCGGAGTTAATGAGCGGGGATCGGCCCAGATAGCAGTTGGCGACTTGATATCGGGTCATCTCGATTGGATTGTCGCCGGGGGTGAGTTGTGAATAGACGCGCTTGTCGGTCTTGCCGAACTTGATGGCGTTGAAGCCGCCGTTATTCTCCGGAAGCTTTTGTTTGATGATGTCGGCCTGGATGGTGACGCCAAGATGGTTCGCCTGGCTGGTGAGATCGGCCGCGAGGCTGTAGTCCTTGTCGCCGACCTTGAAAGCGTCGTTGCGAAGGTAACACCAGAGCACCGTCACCAGCCCATGCTCATGCGCCTCGGCGAACCAGCGGCTTACCTCGGTGATCTGCCGATCCGATTCGGACGAGCCGAAATAAATCGTGGCGCCGATCGCGGCGGCGCCCATGTCGATCGCCTGCTTCACCCGGGCAAACTGAATTTGATCGTAATGGTTTGGATAGGTGAGCAGCTCATTGTGATTGAGCTTGACCAGAAACGGAATTTTGTGGGCATACTTGCGGGCGACGGAGCCAAGCACGCCAAGCGTCGAGGCGACGGCGTTGCACCCGCCTTCGACGGCAAGCTTGACGATGTTCTCCGGATCGAAATAAATCGGATTGGGCGCGAAGCTCGAACTGGCGGTGTGCTCGATTCCCTGATCGACCGGAAGGATCGACACATAGCCGGTGTGCGCCAGCCGGCCATGCCCAAGCAGTTGCTGAAAATTGCGCAGGACGGCCGGCGTGCGATCCGACGCCGAAAAAACGCGGTCGACAAAGTCGGGGCCGGGAAGATGAAGGAGGTCTTTGCTGAATCCGGTCGCCTTATAATTCAGCAATGCGTCGGATTCGGCGCCAAGAAGCTCTTCAATGGACGGCGTGGATGGCACGGGGAACTCCTTGAGTGAGCACGTTTGAAAGCTGGTCAAATCCACAAGCCGGGTTTCGGATTTGAAATTATCCTTTCGCCCGCAGCCGCTTAATCCGGTCCTGCACGTCCTTATACTTAAACTCCATCTGGGCGACGAGGCTGTATTGCTTGAGGGCGGTTTCCGTATCGCCCTTCACTTCCAACGCCCGGCCATACCAATAGATCATGTCTTTGTAGCGGTCGTCGCCGCGCGTGGGATAGTCGTCGATAACGCCGCGAATGGTATCGACGGCTTCGTCGCCGAATCCGGCTTCCAAAAACGCCCGGCCCAGCAAGGTGCCCGCCGGCGCCCGATATTTCGGATCGTGCCGGCACTGTTGCAAAACGGGGATGACGTCGGTGTATTGCCGCAGATAAAACATCCGCTCGGCGACCTTGAACCGCGCGTTGGTATCCGTCGGATAGTTTTCGATGATCAACTGATACTCGGCCAGCTCCTCCTCGGCCTTGCTCTTTTGAAATTGAGCCAGTTCCTTTTTCCTGGGAATGTTGGTCGGGTCTTTGGCCAGCTCCTGGCGGAGCGAGCGTTCCATCCGCCCGAGCTGCGATATTTTGATCTCGCCGGCCCGGGCTCGATACTTGAATTGGCGGGTCTGCTTGAACATCACCTCCAGCTCTTCGATCGCGCGATTTTCGTACTCCATCGACTCGGTGCTTTTCAGCGCGTCGATGTATTTTCCGAAGCGGGCCACATCGTCCGGCGTGCTCCGCCACTCTTTTTCGGCGTCGCGAACTTTACGGAGCAGGATGTCTTCGCTCTTGACGTCTTTTTCGTCTTCAAGCAGTTTCTGCTGGTCGCCCATGCTGCGGATGCTGTCGCGGAAGCTCTTGGCTCGGCCATATTTTCCGACGTTCATGGCGTGCTGGGCCGCGAGATTTTTCATCTCTCCCATCAGGTCCATGTCGGTCGGCTTCAGCTGCAACGCCGCCACGCATGCCTGGCTGGCCTGGGAGAAATCGTTGAGGCCTTTGTAGATATCCTTAAGGACCAGGAACTTATTGAAATCCGGCTTGGGAGACTCGGCGTTGGCCCGAAGAAGCATGTCCGCGATCCACATGGCGGTATCATAAAACCCGCCGCGAAACGCGCTTTGCGCGAAGGTCAACATATGCCCGGTATTGCCCGGATCAAACGCGAGCAGGCGCTCGGCGTTGAGCATGTTTTGTTTGTCGTCCTTGGTGCTGGTCGAATACTTGCGGGCTTCGAACATGCCCATCGCCTTGCCGCCGGAGACTTTTCGCTTGAGCGACAGCTCGCGAAGAAGTTTGTGCTGGTCGAGGTCTTCGGGATCGAGGGCAAGTCCATTGATGAACATCTCGACGGCGTAATCATACTGGCCGGTGGCGGCCACTGATTTGGCGTGATCGAAAAACCGCTTTGCCTTTTTGCGGTCTTCTTCCGGTATATCGCGATACCCCTCGGGAACGACAGGTACGGCGCCGACGGTTGGGTTGTTATTGGTCACGGTCATCCATTCCTCATTCTACATGTAAAACTTCATCTTGCACATCAGGCCTGTCAATAATTCACCCGGTTGCATACACTTTATGTTGAATATTAGGCATGCGAACCCCGACGGATTTCACCACGATGGCCGAACCACTCAAGATTGTACATTACCCCGATCCCCGCCTCAAGAAGCCCAGTGTCCGCGTCAGCGACTTCGGGCCGGCGCTGCAGGAACTGACCGCCGAGATGTTCAAGCTGATGCGCGAACACGCCGGCGTGGGCCTGGCCGCTCCGCAGGTGGGGAAAAACATCCGCTTGTTCGTCATGAACGCCACCGGCCAGCCGCAGGACGATCGCATTTACGTCAATCCGCTGCTGACCGAAGCCGAGGGGGATGAAGAGGCCGAGGAGGGATGCCTGAGCATTCCGGAGTTGCGCGTCAACGTCTTTCGATCAAAACGCATGCGCATCCAGGCGCAGGACCTGACCGGCCAGCCGATCGATCAGATCGAGGAGGGATATGTCGCCCGGATCTGGCAGCACGAGACCGATCATTTGAACGGCATCCTCATCTCCGACCGCATGGGCGCCGTCGCGAAAATCGCGCACCGGGGTTTATTGCGTGACCTGGAGGAAAAGTTCAAGCGAAAAAAGCCGTGAGCCCCGGAAAAAATCCAACCGTTGGGCTTCATTGATTTCCACGATCGGGAAATGGACGGTTGCCCGCAGAGTGAAAAATCTTGAAAAGCCGATCGCCGATCGGCGAATATCAGCTGACACGAAACCGCAAACCATTCGGCGAGCCGATTCCAAAATTAACACCCCGCCGTTTGCACCGAAGCCGATTTTTATCGACTGCAATCGGGGTATTTCTGATTTCTGAATTCAACGGCTCTCCCGGCGGAGATGGGGTTTCAGTCCTCTCTCCTCCCATCCGATACAACCGATATAGTGCGCATTCCTCTGCAAGAAACCTTCAAACGCGCCTCGATCCAAAAACGCCTCTGGCTTGGCGCGGCGGCGATCGCGATTTTTATTGGAACGCTCGCCGCGGCGATGGCGCTGACGCCGCCCGATCCGGACGATCGCGGAAAGGTCGGCTTGGATTTTATCGCGTTCTACACCGCCGGCCGATTCGTCCGCGAAGGCAGGTCCGCCGAACTTTACGACATTCATCAGGTCCAGGTCTTCCAGCACGAACTGGCTCGCCGGAACGGCGTTGATCTTGGAAGCGCCGTTGGACCGTGGTGGAACCCGCCTTTTTACGCCTGGACGTTCGTCCCGCTCGCGAAGCTCGGTTATCGCGAAGCCATCAAGGTCTGGACGCTGATTAACCTCGGATGCGCGGCCATCGCGACGGCGGTGCTGTGCTCGTTTGTCGCAAAATTCCGCGAATGGAGATCATGGGCGCTGGTTCCCGTGCTGCTTGTGCTTTCGACCCCGTTCATCCATGCGATCAGTCATGGACAAAATACCTGCACGTCGCTCCTGGTGGTCACGATCGCCGTCGCATTTTGGCGACGCGGATGGGCGATCGCCGCGGGAATGACGACGGGGCTGATGTTTTACAAGCCGCAGCTTGGGGCGGCGCTGTCGGCGGTTCTTGTGTTGAGCCAGGGGCGTCGCGCGCTTCTGGGGTTGTCGATCACGGGCGCCGGGCTTTTGCTGGCGTCTTTGGCTTTACCTGGGTCGATCGATCATTTTCTGCATCGAATGCCGTGGAATTTGCATTTCGTGCAATGTGAAGTTCCCTATCTGTGGGATCGCCATGTCACGTTCAAGGCCTTTTGGCGGCTGCTGATTCAAGGATCGGCCGCCGGGGAACCCTGGTTGAGCGTCACGCTGCTGGCGGGAATTTGCCAGGCCGGCGTGGGGATCGGCCTGATATGGGCCGTCCGGCGCGGCACGATCGCGGGCCGATCGAGCGCGGCGCCGCGCGGGAATCGGGCGCATGACGAGATGATACGCCCACCGCATCGCTCGTCAGGCCAATCTGATTCGGGCATCCGCGCCTTAGGGCGCCTCGCAGGGTGCTGTAGCGTTTCTGCGTTGAGCGGCCCCGCTCGCGGGGACTGTTTCGCGACCGATGCGCGGCACGCCCACATGAAAAACACTCCAGCCGTTCCCGCTTTCTCGCGCGATCGGCTGATCGCGGCGACGATCGCGGCGACGCCGCTGCTCATGCCGTTTTACTTCGATTATGACCAATTGCTGCTGGCCATTCCCGCCGTGCTCTTCGCGGCGGAACGGGTTCGCCGCGATCGTGCCGCTCCGCTGCCGTGGACCGATCGCTGGCTGCTGCGAATCTGGCCGGCGCAATACGCATGGCTCCTGCTTAATTCGGACGTCGCATCCGTAACGCACCTTAACCTGGGGGTGCCGCTGCTGACGGCAGTCGCCGGGCTGTTGATCGCGCGGGCCGGCGGCGCGGGCAAGGCCGATTCGGCGTCGATTTCATCCCATTTCACGGCCGCCATCAGCCCCGCATTGCATTTGGCCGATATGGATACGGATGCATCAATACCCGCCGACCAACCTGTCGCGCTCACAACCCAGCGCCCATCCGATCCGCAAGCGCCTGTGGAAAATCGGAATCGCCTTTGGCAGCGTGCTGGCGATCGTGATCATTTTCGCCGTCCACGCGAATCTGCATAATCCCAAACTTTCGCGCGGCCACGATCTGCTTCCCTCCTACGCGGCGGCGGTTCTCGTGCGCAATGGCCATTCACGCCTGATGTATGATCGCGCCGCCATTTCCGCCGTCGAAACACAAGTCATCGCCGACGCCAATCTGGACATGGATCCCCGTTACGGCCCATGGCTTAATCCGCCATTCTTCGCGTGGTTCTTCGTTCCATTGGCGGCGCTTCCCTACCGCCAGGCAGCTTTGATCTTTCTCGTCCTCAACACGGCACTGCTCATCATCTCGCTAAAGCTGCTGACGCAAATGGTGGTGGCGCGGTCGCCGGGCGAATCGTTCGCGGGGGCGGCTTCGCGGAAAGACTGGCGCACGCTGGCCCTGGTCCCTTTCCTGACGCTGCTGCCGCTGCCGGTCCTGCAGGCGATGGGCCACCAGCAAAACACGTTTATCTCCTTGTTTCTTCTGATCGTCGCGGTGACGTGCTGGCGGCAAGGCAAGGCGTTTTCCGCCGGGGCGGTGGCGGGGCTTTTGTTCTTTAAGCCGCAGCTTGCCGCGCTGTTCGCCGGGGTGATGGCGGTGGCGCTGGGATGGCGGGCGATCGCGGGATTGTGCGTGACGGGCGCGGCGCTGCTGTGCGTGACGCTCGTCACGATGCCGGGCTCTCTTGGCGATTTTTTTCACCAGCTTCCGCCGATCCTCCATTGGCTTCAGATGGAATCGCCCTACAACTGGGCCCGCCAGGTGACGCCGCAAAGCTTCTGGCGGATATTGATACAAGGCCACGTTCGCGGAGAGACGTCGGCGCCGGTCGAGGCGCTCTGGTGGCTGACGTCGGGGGCGATCGGGATGGCGATGATATCGGCCGTCCGGCGCTCTCTCCGCGGCCCACAAAGCCAAACGGCCCGCGACCGCCTGATCGCCGCCGCGGTGGTGTCGATGCCGCTGCTGATGCCGTATTACATGGATTATGACCTGCTCCTTTTGGCGGTTCCCGCGGTGCTCTTCGCCGCCGAATGGGTGCGCGAGCCGGACGGCATCACCCGATCCGATCACTGGCTGTTGTACGCATGGATCGCCTACGGTCTTGAAAGTCATTTCAATCCGGGCCTTGCCGGCGATTCCCGCTTCAACCTGACCGCGCCGCTCCTGGCGGCGATTGCCGGCCTGCATTTGTGGCGCTGCGTTCGTCCGCGGATTCAATTGACGCAACCTCCACATGCAACTAATATTACGCAACTCAACCGCCCGGCTTTTTCACGCCCGATGGATCAAGGTTTCGTAAGGCCGGCGACTACGGATGTGCCATGGTGCATGGAGGCTCCAGGTCAACTCGTCTCGGCGGCCGTCGATGGCCCGTCGCCCTGCTTGGCGCCGTCCTCTCGCTGACGCTTCCCGGCGGCGGCGGGCTCAGTGAAGACATTGCTCCACTGTCATCTTCCCCCCAGGTTTATCGCGGCCGATCGATTACGAATAAAGCCGTTTTGCCTCAGCCGGCGACGCGTCCATCCGCTCTCGCGATGATCGCCGCCCGTCCGCCGCGATCCTCGAACGAATTGATGTACGATGTCTGGCCGACGTTCGTGAAACCGTCGTCCGCGCCTGTCGATTTACCGGCGCCGGCGCCCAAGCCGCGCGTCATGGAGGTTTACGTCACCGCTTATTGCGCCTGCAAAAAATGTTGCGGCTCACACGCCAAAGGCGTCACCGCCAGCGGCCGTCCCATCTCCTACAACGGCGGCCATTTCATCGCCGCCGACACGTCGATTCTCCCCTATGGCTCGCGAGTCATCGTTCCCGGTTACAATGACGACAATCCGGTCGAAGTGATCGACCGTGGCGGCGCGATCAAAGGCGCTCATATCGACATTTTTATGCCGACCCACGAACAAGCCGTAGAATGGGGAAAAAAACGGCTGGAAATAACCATTTTGAAATGAACGTCGGAATTAACCGCGCTCAGGCGCCCTCTGCGGCGGTATCGCGATCGGACGCGGAAATGTCAGAGCGGATTGCCACATCCCGCCGCGCGAGGCGCGGCAAAATCAATTCCCCGCGGCCTACCCCGCCCGCGGAGGTTTTCTCCAAAGCACGCTCACTCGACCAGAAGGTCCGTCTCGATTTCCTCCGGCTCATCGGCTTCTTTTTCCGCCGGGGCTGAGGCGGGGGCGCCGTTCGCCCCTTCCTTTCCGTTCAGGCCGAGTTCTTCGAGCAGCTTGGCGGGAATCTCGGCGGTGTTCTTGCACTTGGGATATCCGCTGCAACCGAGGAACTTGCCGCGCCGGCCGGAGCGAATGGTCATCGGCTTGCCGCAATCTTCGCAGTCGATGTCAGTCGCGATGTTCACCGGGGCATTGGCGTTGGCCGCCGGGGTTTCGCCGACGATTTTCACCGCCAGCTCTTTTGCCTTCTCCGCGCTCTCCTTGAGCAACGGAAGAAGGGCTTCGACCTGCTTGAGATCGTCGCCGGTCAGTTTCTTGACCATCTTCGTCGAACGGCACTTGGGGAAGGTCGAGCAGCCGAGGAATGGGCCGCGCTTGGTGTCGCGCAAAAGCATCGGGCTGCCGCACTTTTCGCATTTGATGCCGGTCTTGACGGGCGCCGGCTTGGGAGGCATCGGCTTGCCTTCCTTATCGAGATTGATGATCGTGCTGCACGACGGCTCTCCTTTTTCGTTCTTCACCGAGTAGCCCGAGCAGCCGAGAAATTCGCCGAATCGGCCTTTGCGCTTGATCATGTCGCGCCCGCAGACCGGGCACTTGAATTCGCTCACTTCGCGCAGCGTGGGCTTACCCTGTGCATCGACCGGCTGCGTCGTCTTGCACTCGGCGTCACTGCACGCCAGGAAAAAGCCGGTCTTGCTGATGCGATAGAGCATCGGCTTCCCGCACTTGGGACATTTATATGGACTGGCGGCGCCGCCGGCGTGTTCGATCTTGTCCAGCGCGCCTTCCACCGACTCGTGAAACGGCCCGTAAAAGTCCTGGAGAAGCTTGATCCAATCCTGCGTCTTTTCCTCGACGGCGTCTAGCCGAGTTTCCATTCCGGCCGTGAACTGCACGTTCATGATCTCGGGAAACGCCTGGATCAGTTTGTCGGTAACGACCGATCCAAGCAACGTCGCATAAAATCGGCGCTCAAGCTGCTCGACGTATTTACGATCCTGGATCGTCTGAATAATGCTCGCGTACGTGCTCGGGCGGCCAATGCCAAGCTGTTCGAGCAACTTCACCAGGCTCGCCTCGGTAAAGCGCGGCGGGGGCTGGGTGAAATGCTGCGTGGGATCGATCTCGATCGGCCAGACCGGCTGCTTTTCCGCCAGTTCCGGCAGAAGCTGATCTTCGCTGCTCACGCCGGCCACTTTCATGAAACCGTCAAATACCAGCTTGCGGCCGGTGGCGCGGAAGACGGCGTCGCCTTCCTTTGTCCTGGTGACGATCGTGACCGCGGTTTGATCAAACTCCGCCGGCGACATCTGCGAGGCGACGAATCGCCGCCAAACCAGATCGTAAAGGCGGGCGTCGTCGTTGCCGAGCTTGGCGCGAGCCAGTTCGGGCGTGAGGCTCACGTCCGTCGGGCGGATGGCTTCGTGGGCTTCTTGCGCGGTCTTGTTTGACGAATAGACGTTGGCTTTTTCGGGAAGATATTTGGCGCCGAACTCCTTGCCGACGTAAGACCGCACCATGCTCAGCGCCTCGGCCGAGATGTTGGTCGAATCGGTACGCATATAGGTGATATGGCCGGCTTCGTACAAGCCCTGGGCCACTTTCATCGTACGCTGCGCGCCATAGCCGAGCCGACTCGACGCCGCCTGCTGGATGGTGCTGGTGATAAACGGAGCGGGAGGTCGGCTCGTGCTGCGCCGCTTTTCGATCGAGCGGACGACAAAGTCGGGGCATGTGTCGATGCGGCCGACAAAGGTCGTGATGTTTTTCGCAAGTCCCTTGGCGTCAGGATCTTCCACCGTCTCTACTTTGTCGACCAGGAACCCGAGCAGCGTGGCGGCTTTGCGGGCGTCTTCCTTGTTGTTGATCTCAAACTTCTTGCCCGACAGCTCGACCAGCTCGGCGACGAAAGCCGCGTGGTCGCTTAGCCAGCGCTCGCGCTCCTGCTTGGTTCGTTCGCCGTTGCCGGTATGGGCGACGTAATCGCGCCACTCGCCGGCCAGCTTGGTGCAACCGTCGGCGCCCCCCTTGGCGGAGAAGATGGCGCCGATCTTCCAGTATTCCTCCGGGAGAAAAGCTTCGATTTCACGTTCGCGTTCGACGATCAGGCGAACCGTCACGCTCTGCACCCGCCCGGCGCTAAGGCCGCGGGCCACTTTACGCCACAGCAAGGGCGAAATTTCATAGCCGACGATCCGGTCCAAAATTCGGCGGGCCTGCTGCGCGTTCACCCGGTCGATATCGATATGCGTGTGATTCTTAAACGCTTTTTGAATCTCCGATTTTGTGATGGCATTGAAGATGACGCGCCGAGCCTTGGCGTCGGGAACGCCCAGCGCTTCCTTTAAGTGCCACGCGATGGCTTCACCCTCGCGGTCCAAGTCGGTGGCGAGGTAGATGAAAGGGGCGTCCTTGGCCAGTTTGCGTAGCTCGGTGACGACTTTTCCCTTGCCGCGCTCTTCGATGATGACGTAGGCCGGCTCGAAGGTCTTGAGGTCCACGCCCATGCCGCTGGACGGCAGGTCGCGAATATGGCCCATCGACGCTTTAACGATGTAATCGTCGCCGAGATACTTATTGATCGTCTTGGCCTTTGCGGGCGACTCGACGATCACGAGATTTTTTCCAATTTTTGCCATGTTTACCAGTCGGCCCCCGGAAAGCCCATTGGCGGTCGTATCGGCCGCCAGAGGAAGGCGCTTGACGTTTCTGCCGTTTATGACGGTTGGGAAGTGCGTTTTTTAGCGTCCGGTAACGATGCACCGGCCCAAACGCCTCTGCGCCCTATCCAAGGGGGCGGCAGTTTGAACGACTTTTAACCGGCATGTCAAGAGCAGCATCCGGGAAGGCGTAACACCCCTACTACGCCGGTTAACATCGACGGTTCGACTGGCGACGTTACACGCGAAATGGAATTGAATCGATCTAAATTACTACACAAAAAGTATTTACAATGACGTTTTCCGCGACGGCCAATCGGTCTCATCAAGCGGCCCAAACGAACTCAGCTAACGCAAGTCGATTATTTCGACGCCGCCGGCATTTGGCGGATCTTGAGGTTGCGGAAGAAAACTTCGTCGTGGTGATACTGAAGCGCGATGTAACCCAACGGCTCCTTCGCCCACGTCTTGCTGTTCTTGAACTTGCTTTTGGCGACGGCGGAGTTAAACGCGTCGCTGCCGAACTCATACTCCACCACCTTCACGCCATTGAGCCAATGCTCGACGTGATTGCCCTGCACCAGGATTCTCGACTGATTAAATTCCCCCCGCGGCACAAGCTTCTTTCCTTTTGGCGGAAAGACATCATAAAGCGATCCGGTGGCGTCTTTGCCCTCCACGCCGGGATCATACATACATTGAAATTCGCACCCGAAGGCGGCGCCGTTGCCTTTGGTTTCCTGAACACGATATTTGACGCCGCTGTTGCCGCTGAGCTTGGGAATCATCCACTCGAAAGTCAGATCAAAGTTGTCGTACTTATCGGCGGTAATAATATCGTTGCCCTTGGCTCCGCCGGCGCAGTGGAGACATCCATCTTTTATTTCCCAGAAGTTATTAGGAAATCGGTCCATCCCCAAACCGCGCCAGCCCTCCGTGGAATGACCGTCAAACAGCAATTTCCACCCGGCTTGCTTTTCCGCGTCGCCAAGAGAATTCAGATTCGACGGCGGCGCGTCGGCGGCGAACGCCATCGTCAAGGCGAGACATGCACAGACTATCGCGATGGCGGATTTGTTCATAAATGTATCCCGAAGCTTGAATTGATAACCCGATCCCACAGCCGTTCCCCGCAGGGACATCAGATCAAAACAACGGCCTACCTGCCGAGTCCGCGCCCCATTGCGCCCCATTTTCCGCAAAAAATGATGCGCGCCCCATATCCAGTGCTCTCCCGCGCCCCGCTTTGAACGTCGCCGTTGCGCAAAGTCGCCGCCGATGCGGTTTGACTCTTGGTTGCATGCGTTCCGTCTACGACGAGCGTTCGTCGCAAATTGCCATACCCCGCACCCGCCTCGCCGTTCGCGTCGGAAACGCTATTTTGAACGTCAGCCCATTTTCCGCGCATTCAATTGCACGCCGGACAGCTTACGAAATTTCATCTCGCATGTGCAAGTCGGGTGCATGACGGTCTCTGCGCGCCCCGTAAGATCCAGCTCGAAAAGCGAGTGTCGCGGGCATGGCCATCCGAAGCCGATCCCTGGAATTCCGGCCGAATCGAGGTTTTGCGCGCAGAGACGGTCATGCACCCAGTTCGCTGGACCCAGCCACGCACGCAGTTGCGATCGCAACCCTTGGCCTTGAGCGCCTGGAAGATGCGCGGGCTGTCGTAGACCTCGCGGGTGTCCTGGTGGATGGCGTGGATCTTGGCGGCCAGTTCCTCCCGGCGCGTTTCCCGGGCGCTGGGCTCGCGGACCTGCCAGTCGTAATAGCCCGAGCGACTCACCTCGAGCACTTGGCATACCGTCGCCGTCGGGAACTCCGTCAGATGTTTTTCGATGAAGTTGAATTCACGTCTGCTCCCTGGCATGCACATCACAGGGCATTTATAACGGCGATTATTCGGGCGAGTGGCTTGGCGGTCGCTCAGCAGCTTGCCCACCATTCGACGCCGATCCTGACGGCCAAGTATGGCGGGCTCGATCAGACCGATTATGCCAAAGCGTTAGCGGGACTCCCGAAATTGGGAATAACGAAATCGGTGGACGCCAGGGAGCAAAACGGGGAGCAAACCGAGTGCAAGATTGGAACTTTTGCGTACTTAGTGGCACACACTGGAACTATTCGAGCAACGCCAAAATACTCGAAAACCCCTTGAAACAAGCGTTTTTTGAACGGAATCGAAATGAGCCGGGTGGAACTCGAATCCACGACCCTCGCATTAAAAGTGCGATGCTCTACCAACTGAGCTACCGGCTCGCCGAAAGCGAATCCAATCCGCCCGCGATCTCGGCGATCACAGTCGAATGGGATGAAGCACTATAGACATTTCTTTCGCCGGCTCAACGGGCAAGATCATCACTTTCCAACTTTCGCCGCAAATCGCCCGCGACCTCTCGTGGAACTGCTACAATTTGACCGAGCAGGCCAATGAAACGGCCGCCGGGACGCGTGAGGGTCGATTCTTATGGCGCTGGTGCATGACCGCTGTATTTGCCTTCGAAAAACCGAATACAGCGAGACGTCGCAAATTCTCACGCTGTTTTCGCGCGAGTACGGAATCGTCCGCGTCATCGCCAAAGGCGCCCACCGACGAACCAAGGCCGGCGCCAGCCAATTTGACGGCGGCATCGATTTTCTCGACATCGGACAAGCCGTTTTCGGGCATGATCCGGCTCGCGACCTGCCGCCGTTGACGGAGTGGCGCCTCACGGAAGGACAACTCGGCCTGCGAAAAACATTGCGCGGAATCTATCTGGGCCTCTATGCGGCTGAATTGGTCGGCCGGCTCATTGAAGAGCACGATCCGCATCCGGAGTTGTTTGATCGAGTTGCGATGGCGCTGACCGATCTTGCGACGGCCCGACGGGAAGAAAATTTTCTGGCGTTCGAAATAGACCTGCTTCGCGAAAGCGGATACCTCCCGGAATTATTCGTTTGTGCCTCATGCACGTTTGCGATCGACGGGCGCGAAACAGTTTTCTTTTCTCCAAGGCGAGGGGGCATCGTCTGCCGTAACTGCCAGGGAACCGTTCACGATTGCCGGGCGCTGGACGGACGATTGCTGAGATTGCTCCAGACGATTTTGCGGCTGCCACGACAAAATGGGGCGGTGGTTCGTCTGCCGCAGCTCACCCGACATCAAACCGATCCGCTTAACGCGATGTTGTCCGAGCACATCGAAAACACCTTGGGAAAACGGCTGAGAATGCCAAAATGGGTGTTGGGATGATGACGCCGTCACGTCTTTTACGCTTCCGTTAAAAGGGACGGGATCAGGAAAAACGATCTTTTCTCTGAATGGTTCACGCTTTGCCACCCGCCGGTGGTCGCGGAACCTTGCTGAGGTCGTGGCGACGGAAGGGGGTAATAACTCAATGGCGCGTCGCGCAAGCGCCGCAGCCGAAAAAACGAGGTGTTAAATGGCGATGACAAGCGATACCGTTTCAAGTTTGAACGAACTCATCGAAACGCTTCAGGATGGGAAACAGGGGTTTGAGACCGCTGCCGCTGAGGTAAATGACGCAGCGGTGAAATCCGAGTTCGAGCAATTCGCCCAACAGCGGTCCCGCTTCGCGGGCGAACTGGAAGCGGAGGTGAAACAACTCGGCGGCGACCCTGACCAAAACGGCAGTGCGACAGGCGCCGTCCATCGCGGCTGGATGTCTATCAAGGGCGCGTTGGGCGCGGGCGAGAAATCCATTCTTGCCGAAGCGGAGCGGGGCGAAGACGCAACGGTGAAGAGTTTTGAGAAAGCGATGAGCCAGACGTTGCCGCCCGGCGTGGCGTCCATCGTTCAACGGCAGTTCATCGAGGTGAAAAAAGCCCACGATCGCGTTCGCAATCTGCGTGATTCGTGGAAGTAATCTACTTTCGGCCCGCGCGTTTTGGTTTCACCGCCGGAGATGGTCCGGCGGCGAGCGTGGGATACCGGCCAGACGGAATTTGAATTCAATCGAGTCGCGGTTTGGGATAAGGGCATGCCGGATATAAGCAAGTCCGAACCCGTGGAAAATGCGAAAGGGCGGACGCCGAGGCCACCGGTCGCAAAGCGCTCATGGCGCCGGCGAATTATATGGGGGCTGGCGATGCTCGTTGGGGTGGGATTAGTCGCCGCCAGGCTTGCGATGCCGTGGGCGGTAAGAAGCTACGTGAATCGCACGCTCGATAAGAGTTCGATTTACCAGGGAAAAATCGGGGACGTTGACATTCACCTGTGGCGCGGCGGCTACTCGATCCACGATATACGCCTCGTCAAACTCACCGGCAACGTGCCCGTTCCGCTCTTTTCATCGCCACGCGTGGATTTGGCAATTCAGTGGGGCGCGCTGAGGCACGGAAAGATCGTTGGCCAATTTCTCCTTGAGCGGCCTGAAATCAATTTTGTCGACGCCCCAAACGAAGGACAAACCCAAACCGGCGCCGGCGGGCCGTGGCTTGAGATCATCCGCGAACTGTTTCCCTTCGATATTAACAGTGCCGTCATTACCGACGGGTCTGTCCATTTTCGGACCTATCAGACGCCCCAGCCGGTGGATGTCTACCTGGACCATATCGAGGCATCGATAAACGACCTGACCAACGTTCAAAGCGAAACGACGCCGCTGCTTGCGTCGATCGAAGTTCACGCACTGGCCATGGATCAGGCAAAATTTCAGTTCCTTGCGAAGCTCGATCCGTTTTCCTATCGCCCCACGTTTCATATGGGGTTGAAACTGACGGGGCTGGATGTCACGAAAATAAACGGCTTGGCGCTGGCGTACGGCAAATTCGATTTCAAGCGCGGATTTTTTGACCTGGTGCTCGAAGTGGACAGCAATGAAGGCTTGCTCACCGGATATGTCAAACCGTTATTTCGCGACTTGCGCGTGTTCAGCCTCGTGCCGGACATTAAAGAAGACAATGTTCTGCAGTTTTTCTGGCAGGCGATCGTCGGCGGCGTCACGCAGGTATTCAGAAACCAACCTCGCAATCAGTTCGGAACGCTGATTCCGTTCGAAGGGAACATGAATAACGCGCGGCCCGACATTCTTTCCACGATCGGAAACGTGTTGCGCAATGCTTTTATTCGCGCCTATTTGCCGACGCTGCAGAACCGCACGCAGGCGATTGACGGCCTTGATTTCGCCCCCCCAACCCTTACCGATCCCAGTTCCGCAGGAGATAATCCATGAGCACAAGAAGCGACGCGCCTCGCATCGGCCCGGTAATGCTTTCCATCGTTTTCCTGATGGGATGCGGAAGCCAGGGACAGAAGAAAGATAAAGACTTCTTTACCTCAGGCAATCATGAAGCGGATCAGCGGGCCGATCAGCGGATGGCCAAGTCCGAACAGCTCGCCGGCGGCGCCACCGGCGCGCAAAGCAAAGACGCATCGGACGGAAAGGCCGCGCAGGCGCAGGACGTCAAGGCGCTGTACGACCGCCTTGGCGGGGAGGAAGGGATCGCCTTAATCGTCGATGATTTCACGCCGCGCGCCCTGGCCGACCCGCGCGTCAACTTCCAACGCAAAGGCGTTACGCAAGGCGGATTTTCGTTCCATCGCTCGCGTTCGATGACATGGAAAGACAGTCCGGAAAATATTCAGCGGCTCAAAAAGCATTTTATCCAGTTCATCGGCCTGGCGACGGGAGGGCCCTCGATTTACGACGGCAGGGAGATACAAGGCGCGCACGCAAGCATGCACATCAGCAACCCGGAATTTGACGCCGTCGTGGGTGATCTAAAGGCGACCCTCGACAAGTTGAAAATCCCGAATAAAGAACAAAAGGAATTGCTGTCGATTGTCGAATCCACCCGGCCGGAGATTGTCGAAGAGCGATGATGAGCGTGGTTATCCGCTCGTCCAATGAAGGATCCGCCATGCGATTTCAACGGTTCGCGGTTTGCTTCATCGTGGTCTGACGATGATGCGACCCGCACGATTCAGAAAATCATGGACACGAGGAAATGTTTATGTCTAAGCGAAAACACAAATCGGAAAACACGCCGGCGGCTACACATCCCGGATCTTCCGCCGAAGACGCAAAGCGCGTGGGCGGCAAAGGGGATTTTGGAGTTCCCGAGAGCGATGTGAGAGAGAGGACCTATACGTCCACGAATACCAAGCGATCGGACCCGGGAGGGGCGCCGTCGCGGTCGGCCTCCGGAGGCTCGCGCGAAAGCGGCGCCGGCGGGAACAATTCCGGCGCGGGTTCGTCCAGCGGCGGCGATCTGGATACCGATATCACCGGCGTGGGTTTTGGCGGCGGCGTTGCCGCCAGCGGAAAGATTCATGAACCGCCGGGTCCCGACGACGCCACCGGAACCAGCCGCGATTTCGCTTCCGGCCCGCCGGCCAAGGGCATGGCGCCGCCTGCGCGAGGCAAAAGCGGTTCGACTGTACAAACCCCCGATGATCGCACGGTCGCGCCCGGAGGGGCCGACATGGCATCCAATTCCGACACTGGCGACGACGCATTCGCCGGGGAAGTAAGTACCGACGAAGCCTCGGGGCGCAACGACGCGGGTGGCTGATTGTTCCGCGGGTGGCTTGCTTCCAATAACAGGTTTTTGCAAAGGCGCCGCGGGCTCATAAGTTGGGACTGCCCAACGACCCTTCCATCTTCGCGTGCAATAGCTAATCGGAATGGCCGCGCATTGTGCAGCGCCACGTCTTCCGATGCAGACGAACAATGTCTTAGGCGTTGGCTTGGACTTACTGTTGGGTTTCCAAGGGCGTGCGGTCAAAGTGTACCGGGTCGGCGATTATTGGCAGGTGGCGTGCGGCGCCACGTCATCGCGTCACGTCTCTGGCGCCACTGCCCGTGCCCCGGATCGTGTGCGTCTTTCATTTCTTCACACGCGCAGCTCATCCTCCTCGACGGATGACGTTAGACTTTCGCTTTTTATGTCGGCGGTGCGAGTGTCGGTCGCGAAAAAACTCCCGCAAGCGAGACCGCTAACGGCCACAACGCTGCGGCAAACTGAGAAATGCCCTAATATGTCAGCGAGCTTTTAATCTCAGCCGGTTTTGCGCCTTATGAATAAGATGAATCCGCCCGGAGAATCGCTTGACGCCGTCGTCCCGGCTTTAGTCGGCGACGACCGTCGTTCAGTGTCGCTGGAGGGAATGCACGGCACCGTCTTCCTGCCGCATTCCGACGCTGGCTTTTGGAAACAATGGCGGGCGTTCGTCGGGCCCGCCCTGCTGGTCAGCGTCGGCTACATGGATCCCGGAAACTGGGGAACCGATCTCCAGGCCGGCGCCCAGACTAAATACGGCCTGCTCTGGATCGTCGCCCTCGCCAGCATGATGGCCGTCTTTCTCCAGATCATCTCGGCGCGCCTTGGCGTCGTGACAGGAAGCGACTTAGCGCAATGTTGCCGCGATTGGTATCCGCGCTGGACGCGGTGGCCCAATTGGCTGATGAGCGAATTGGCGATCGCCGCGTGCGATCTGGCCGAGGTGCTCGGCAGCGCCGTCGCCATCAACCTGCTGTTTCATGTCCCGATGCTCTGGTCGGTGATCATTACCGCCTCCGACGTGCTGCTGCTGCTGGCGCTGCAGCGGTTTGGCATGCGGACGATCGAGGCGGTCGTGCTGCTGCTGGTACTTACGATCAGCGTTTGCTATTGCATCGAGATATTCGTGCTCCCGCAAACGCGGCCCAGTTTTTTGGAGATGGGCCACGCGATGATCCATCCCCATTTTTTCGGGCAATATGCCCTGGCGATCGGGATCATCGGCGCCACGGTGATGCCCCACAATCTATATCTGCATTCGGCCCTCGTTCAGAGCCGGAAGTTGCAGAAGGACGAGGCGTCGGTCCGCCAGGCGATCAAGTTCAATACCATTGACTCGACCGTCGCCCTGTCGATCGCCTTCCTGGTCAACGCGGCCATTCTCGTGCTGGCCGGCCTGGTGTTTTATCAGAAGACCGGCGTGACCGTTCCCGGCGGGCGGGTGGTGCAGTTCAACGACGATACGGACTGGATCCGCGACGCTTATCTTACGCTCGCCCCGCTGCTGGGAACCGCCGTCGCCAGCACGATTTTCGCGATCGCCCTTCTGGCCAGCGGGCAAAGCAGCACCATCACCGGCACCTTGGCCGGGCAGGTGGTGATGGAAGGATTCATGCACTGGCGCATCTCGCCATGGGTTCGGCGTGTGATTACCCGCACGCTGGCCATCCTCCCCGCCGTCATCATCATCGGCCTTCGCGGCGAAGGAAGCGTGAATGATCTGCTGGTGTTAAGCCAGGTCGTGCTGGCGCTGCAACTACCGTTCGCGATGTTTCCGCTGCTGCAATTTACCAGTTCCAAGCGTCGCATGGGAAAATGGCGGCTGGGGTGGTTCCTGCTGATCGCCGGCTGGACCAGCGCGATTATCATCACGGCCATGGACTTGTATGCCGTGCCCGATTCCCTTCGTGACGCGGTGCGCGTGATTCGCGGCCATTGAGAAAAGTTTGAACGGGGCCGTGGCGGTTGTGACGTGATACGGTGTCTATTGTCGCTGCCGGCGCGAGGCGGACGGATAAATCGATGCGCGAGGATAACCCATGTATCATTCGATCCTGATCCCACTGGACGCCACGCCGACGGATCGCGCCATTCTCGAGCACGTCAAGCCGCTGGCCAAATTGCTGCACAGCCGGGTGGTGTTTTTGCACGTCGCCGACGGGTGGGCGGCACGAACCTTCGGCCCCGACGCGGTGAGCCGGGAAGTGGACGAGGACAAGGCATATCTTCAAAAGATCCGCGAAGAATTCGAGCGCGAGAATATCGCGGTGCAAACCGAGCTTGCCTTTGGCGATCCCGCCACGCAGATTGTGCGGTGGGTTCAGGAAAAGGGATGCGACCTGGTCGCCATGAGCACCCACGGCCATCGATTTCTGGGCGATTTGTTTTTCGGCGTGACCGCCAGTCGAGTGCAGCACCGGATTGATGTGCCGGTGCTGCTGCTGCGGGCGAAGGAGACCGCGAAGTCGTCATAGCGGGAAGATCGATAGAGGCCGGCTTCTCCTTGGGAACAATGTCGCCATCGTGTTTTTCTTCGCTCAACAATGAGGCCGCTTTTCGCCTCGCCCGCTCCACTGCCCGGCTCGACGGACTGCACCGATTCTTTTCGGCGAAGCGTTCGCCATTCTCAACGCCATGGCAAACAAAAGATTTTACTCGGACATAGGAATACATTTTGCTCCCCCGCCGCTGTCCGCGTAGTGGGACGACCACATGGCGACAGGTTTGATGAACGTTTGCGCAGTCTGTGCCCGGCCTGCCCCCGGAAATGCGGACTGAATCAGTATTAACAGGAGTAAACGATGGCGACGAAATTGAAGAAGCTTGACGAGCAGGTCATTGTAATCACCGGCGCCTCAAGCGGCATCGGCCTGGCGACCGCCGAGGCGGCCGCCAAGCGGGGAGCGAAAGTTGTCTTGACCGCTCGCAGCGGTCATACGCTGGATCAGATCGTCACACGATTGAACGCGGCGGGCGGTGAGACAATGGCCGTGACGGCGGACGTGTCGGATCGAGCGCAGGTTCAGCAAGTCGCCGAGGCCGCCGTTGGTCGCTTTGGACGCATTGACACTTGGGTCAATAACGCCGGCTTGTCGATCTATGGAAGGCTGGACAAGGTGAGCGACGAAGACAGTCGGCGGTTGTTCGACACGAATTTCTGGGGCATCGTGAACGGCTCGCTGGTCGCGCTGCCGTACCTGCTGCGGCAAGGGGGCGCGCTGATAAACGTCGGCAGCGAAGTTTCCGAAGCGGTGGTGCCGCTGCAGGGAATGTATTCCGCGAGCAAACACGCCGTAAAAGGCTTTACCGATGCGCTGCGAATTGAAGTAGAACACGTGGACCAATCGCCGATCTCGGTGACCTTGATCCAGCCAACGGCGGTGAATACGCCTTTCCCGCAGCATGCGAAGAACTACCTCCAACAGGAACCCAAACTTCCCGACCCGATGATCGACCCGGAGAAGGTGGCCGATGCGATTCTCGACGCGGCCACCTCCCCGACGCGCGCCACCAAGGTCGGTCTCCAGGCGAAAGTAAATACGTTCGCCGCGAATAATATCCCGGGAATCGCGGACCGAATGGCGGCGACATACGTCGATAAACAAACAAAGGATGAATCGCCGCGCAATCCGGAAGGTACGCTCTATATCCCCGGCGAAAGCGGACATACGCATGGCGTCTCCGCCGGGGCGTAAAGGGCAGAGCGTTTCATCGATGGCGCCGGCTGGCTTGCGGATCGTGAGTCAGCGGCGCTTTTTTTGCGCCCGCACAAATCGACGTTACGGTGAGAGTAGAGCGGTTCTCGTATGGTCGAACGCGCGGTGGGACAATGGACAACGCCCCGCAAGCGGGGCCGCTAAACGCGGGAGCGACGAGAAGAAAGAGCCGTGACGCTCGTACGCCGCCATTCGTTCCACACCGCTAAACGGGCCAAGCGGGGCTTGACTCTATTGACTTCCAACTCGGCCGGCAATATCCGTAGCGGGTCATGAGGAAACCAACCAATCCAATCGTGCGGCTCATTTTGATGATGTTCATTCTATCGGCGCCGGCGGCGGCGACGCCGACGGAAAATAATTCCATCCGTGTCTTGCCCGCGCCCGGAAAAGTCGTCGTCGATGGAAAGACCGACGACTGGGACCTGTCCGGCGGCATCTTCATCTGCGACGACGTGCAGACCCAGCGCGATACGATCGCCGTCTGGCTGCACGCGATGTACGACAAGGACAATCTGTATCTGCTCGCCCATTTCAAGGACCAAACGCCGCTGAATAATCCGGGCCAGACGCTGGCGGATTTCGGATTCGCCGGCGACAGCCTTCAGGTTCGTATCGTCACTCATCCCGGCGAGCCCGACGAGCGCGGCAATCACTTCACCGCTTGGCGCGGCGTCGGCGGGTCCGACGTCATCACCATGCAGGGCGGCAAAACGTTCAAGGAGCCGACCGTTCATGACGTGAAAACGCTCGGCGCCCAGCAGGGCTTTTCCGTCGATGCCGACGGAAAGGGATATGTACAGGAGATCGCTCTGCCCTGGAAAATTTTGACGCGGGACGGGAGCGCGCTGACCGCCGGGGCGACTTTTACCATGACGGCCGAGCCGAACTTCACCGTCGGAATCAATGGGCGCATGTCGATCAAGGATCTCTTCAAGGCGAACATGCCGCTGGATCGCGTATTCACGTTTCAAAACTTTAAGGAGTGGGGACCGGCGACGCTGGAGGCGAAGAACGACGTCAAGCCGCAACCGGTGCGATTGGCCGACGCGCGCGAATTTAACGTGCGCATGGAAAAGGGTTTTCCCGTCATTGACTGGACGGGTCTGATCCAGGTGAAGGAGACGCCGGGTTTTAAGGCGATCGCTTTTGAGATGCCGCGGGATGGTTATATTTCGCTGAATATCAAAGACGCCCAGGGCCACGTCGTGCGGCAACTGCTGAACGCGGCGTTTTTCACGAAAGGGCGCCACGAAGTAAAGTGGGACGGACTGCCCACGCCCAACCTTCATGTGTCGGGTTTGCCCTTGGCCGCGGGTAGCTACACATGGAGCGCGATCTACCATGATAGCATCGGCCTCAAGCTTCGCGGCTGGGCGCACAACGGCGGCGAGATTCCATGGGACAACGGGCCGGCTTCGAATTGGGGCGGCGATTTCGGACCGCCGGTCACCGTCGCGTCAAATAAAAGCGGAGTCTATCTGGGATGGAGCGGCGCCGAAGCCGGAAAAGCCATCGTGGCGACGGACCTCCAGGGCCACGTTCGCTGGAACAACAAACGCGGCGGCATCGGCGGCGTTACGGGACTGGCGGCGGACGATGCTGTCGTCTATGTCTTAGGCGGGGTCGCCGGGCCGGCCAGCGCCGGCGGTTCGATATATAAGCTTTCTCCCGTCAATGGTTCCTATCTTCCGTGGGGCGCCACGCCGGACGCCGATCTCTCCATAAAGGCGATCTGGGAAGATTCCGCCGACGCTCCCGACAGAGCGAACGCGATCGCGACGCACGGCGGAAAGATCTATCTCTCATTCGCATCGGCCAACAAGATCGCGGTCGTCGATGGGAAGACCGGGAAGCTTGAAAAGACGATCGACGTGAAGGCGCCGGGCAGTCTCTGGGCGCCGAGCGACGCGGAACTCGATGTAATTTCCGGCGGAGCGTCCGTCATAGTCATCGATCTAAAAAATGGTTCGTCGAAAGTAGTGGTGAATGGCTTAAGCAAGGCGGCCGGTCTGGTGACCGACGGGCATGGTAGAATCTATGTCGGCATGGGTGATCCCGATCAGCAAATCCGAGTCCATGATTCCGCCGGGAAAACGCTGCGCTCGATCGGGCGTCCCGGAGGCCGCGTGAAGCGCGGAGCATGGGATGCGAACTCTCTACTTGACGTCAATGGTCTAGCGCTGGACGGCGAGGGAAAATTGTGGGCGGCCGAGGCGACCGATTTTCCCAAGCGGGTTAGCGTGTGGAACGCCGAGAGCGGATCGCTTTGGAAGGAGTTCTTCGGCCCCACGACCTACGGCGCCCTTGGCGGCGCGATCAATCCCGTCGATCCCAATCTCATGGTCGGCAACGGCTGCGAATGGCGCCTTGATCCGAAAACCGGGCGGGCAAGTTGCGTCGGCGTCATCACCCGCGAAGGAATGGGCGCTGCTCGTTTCGCTACCGGCGCCAATGGACGGCTCTATCTATTCGTCGCGCCCGGGTGGAATGTATTCGGCGGCTCGGCGTTCATCAGCGTTTTCGAGCGCGTAGGCGACGCTGACTATAAACTTCGCGGCAGATTTATCTTCGAAGGCAAAGGCAAGCAGGCCACTACAAAATACTGGGCCGACGCCAATGGCGACGAACAGCAACAGCCCGATGAGATCACCACCGCCGACGGACACCTTAACTTCAACGCGTGGTATCTTGGCGTGGCGCCGGACATGTCGATCTACATCGGCCGGTCGCAGTGGAAGGTGACAGGCTTTACGCCCGCCGGCGCCCCGCTCTACGATCTTGCCGCGCCGACGGTTCTTCCCGCCACCGATCCGTCAATGACCAACAGCCAGCGTACGGACGAAGGGCTCGGGTCGGCCGACGGAAGGCTCGTTTTGTATAATGGAAACTACATGGCCGACCGCACCACCTTCCGCTGTTTCGACATTGCTTCGGGAACGATGCTCTGGAGCTACCCGAACAACTTTGTCGGCGTCCATGGCTCCCACAACGCCACCGGCCCGGAAGTCGGCATGATCCGCGGCGCCTTCGGAATCGTCGGGACGGCCAAGTTCCCCAAGCCGATCGGAAATCTCTGGGCGATCGGAACCAACGTCGGGGAATGGCATCTGCTCACCGAAGACGGTTTCTATCTGACTCGCCTGTTTCAGCCCGATCCGCTGAAAGTTCGCTGGCCCTCGCAGGCCGTTCCCGGCGCCGACATGACCGAAACGCCGCCGGGCATGGGCGGGGAAGATTTTGGCGGCGCCATGACCCTCGGCCGCGACGGCAACCTCTATGTCCAGGCGGGAAAAACCGCGTTTTGGAACCTGGAAGTGACCGGACTTGATACTGTCCGCGCGATCCCCGGCGGAACGATTACGCTCGACCCGTCCGACCTGCCCAAGGCGCTGGCGATCCACGAAGCGCAGCTTCAGCAATCGCAAGGCGCCAAATCGCTGGCCGTCAGGAAACGCACCCCGGTCTTCACGGGGAAGTTCGACACCGACTTCAAGGGGGATGAGATCGTCAAGTACCAAAAGGGAGAAGAAGCCTCGGCACGCTCCGCGTGCGCGTGGGACAATCAAAACCTCTACATCGGCTGGGACGTGAAAGACGCGACGCCGTGGACAAACGGCGCGCGAGCGGCCGAGGAAATGTACGTCGGCGGCGACACGGTCGATTTTCAGCTCGGCGCTGATCCCGCCGCCGACAAATCCCGAACCGACGCGGGCATGGGCGATCTTCGGCTTTCCATCGGCGCCTTCGACGGGAAGAACATCGCCGTCCTCTATCGTCGCGTCGCTAAAAACAAAAAGCCGCAATCGTTCAGCTCCGGCGTCTTTCACGATTACAAGATGGATTACGTTTCCGTGCTGGACGAAGTGAAAATTACGGCCGTCCGGCACGAAAAAGGGTATACGGTCGAGGCGGCTATACCGCTTTCTGCGCTGGACGTTCACCCGGACGCCTATCCGGTCCTGCGTGGCGATTTTGGCGTAACCTACGGCGATCCCGCGGGCCAGCGAACTCGACTGCGAAGCTACTGGAGCGATCAGAAGACCGGCATCGTCGACGACAACGTGGCCGAACTGATGATGCAGCCGAAAAACTGGGGCGAGCTCACCTTTAAGCCGTGACACGATTTGTGTGGGAATCCATGCAAAGCTGAGATAACATGGAGGGATGGAAGAAATCCTCCCCCCGCAAACGCAACACGGGGCCGGCTTTGAGTTGACGCGGGTACGTCAGTTCACGGTTTTCCTGGAAAACCGGGTGGGCCGGCTGACCATGCTGATGCGCGCGCTGGAGGAGGGCGACCGAATCGTCGCGCTCTCCATCGAAGAATCGGCCGAAGCGGCGCTGGTGCGGGTGATTACCGGCGACGCCGACATGGGACGCGACGCCCTGCGTCAGGCCGGGTTCTGTTTCGGGGAATCGGAAGTGCTGGCTGTCGAACTTCCTCCTTCCCTTCGAACGCGCCAACCCTTAATCGCCGTCTGCGCGGCTCTTCTCGGCGCCGAAATTAACATCCATTACATCTACCCCCTGCTGGTTCGCCCGAACGGGCCGGCCGTCGTCTTATATGTAGACGACCCGACGCTTTCCGCCCAGATCCTGATTCGAAAGGGGTTCACGCTGATCGGCGAAAGCGACCTGCGGCTGAAAGACGGATCGGAATAAATCCGGGTCCCATTTTGCGACAGCGCTAATCGGCGGTACGCGTATGTAGTTGGGGAACGGAGCTTTTTCGTATGCGCTGGATCGTCCTGCTCATTCTGATCGCCGCAACGGCGGAACACGTTCGCGCCGCCGGCGCGCGCGACGACGCCGGCGCGCAGTTTTTCGAAAATCGGATTCGGCCGGTGCTGGTCGCAAACTGCTACGCGTGTCATTCGGCGACGGCTAGGAAGCTCAAGGGCGGCCTGTATCTCGACAGCCGGGCGGGCATCTTTAAGGGCGGCGACGGTGGCCCGGCGATCGTCGGCGCCGATCCGGCGAAAAGTAAGATGATCGAGGCGATATCCTGGAGCAATGTCGATCTCCAGATGCCGCCGAAGAAAAAGCTGAGCGACCAACACATCGCCGACCTGTCGGCGTGGATCAGAATGGGCTCGCCGTGGCCTTCGACCGATGCCCCGTCCGCCTCGACGGCCGTTCGCGTGTTCGACCTGCAAAAACGCAAAGCGTCGCAGTGGTGCTGGGAAAAAATCCGCCGGCCCCAGTTGCCGGCGGTGAAGGACGCCGGCTGGATTCAAAGTCCCATCGATCGTTTCATTCTGGCCAAGATCGAGGCACAAGGCCTGACGCCTTCGCCACCGGCCGATCGACATATATTGATCCGCCGGGCCTATTTTGATCTGATCGGACTGCCGCCGACGCCTGAACAAGTGCAGGCGTTCGTCGACGATCGATCGCCGGACGCTTTTGCGAAGGTGGTCGACCAATTGGTGGCCAGTGATCATTTCGGCGAGCGCTGGGCCCGGCACTGGATGGATCTTGTCCGCTACGGCGAAACCCGCGGTCATGAGTATGATTCGCTGATTCCCAATGCCTGGCAATACCGCGATTATTTGATTCGCGCGTTCAACGCGGACGTGCCGTACGATCAGTTCGTCGCCGAACATCTGGCGGGCGATCTGCTGGAAAAACCACGCCTCAATCCCCAGGAACATTTTAATGAATCGATCCTCGGCGCCGGCTTCTGGTTTCTGGGCGAGGAACTCCATTCGCCGGTCGATATTCGCCAGGACGAAGCGGATCGGCTGAACAATCGCGTCGACACGATGACCAAGGCCTTCCTCGGCCTGACCGTCGGGTGCGCGCGTTGTCATGACCACAAGTTCGACGCGATCAGCCAGAAGGATTTTTACGCGCTGAACGGATTTCTGCTGAGCGCCGGATATCGGCAGGTTCCGTTCAAGTCGATGGAGCAAAACCGCAAGGTCGCCGAACGGCTGGCGGCGCTGCGAGCCAAGTCCGGCCCCGGGCTGCTTCGGTCCGTGTTGTCCGGCGAGCGCCGCGGCATTCAGGGGCTGGCGGAACATTTGCTCGCCGCGAGGCGAGAGATCCTGGCCGGCTCGCGAAGCGCGAAAGTTTCAAAGATCGTCTTCACGACATCGGACGAATCCAACGCGCCGGGAAACTGGACGCAGGAGTTGGCCAAAGCCAAGGCTGATCCATTTCACCCGCTCCATTGGTTCGCGCTGGCGGCTTACGACTCGGCCGTCGATCGGCCGGAGGCGTTCGCCGCGTTTCGTTCAAAACTTCTGGCCGACGTTCAAGCACGCCAACAGCAAGCCGCGGCGATCCCGGCGCCCGATCAGATCATCCTCGATTTCGATGCCCATGATCCCCCGGCGCCGTGGTACACCGACGGCATCGCATTTGGTTTGGGACAGATTCACGCGGGCGAGGCGTTGCCGGGCACGACCGCCGAGCATCCGCTGCTGGGCGTTGCCCGATGGGGGATGGCGCGGCGCGACCCGTTCGTTAAAGATTTCAGACCCGCGCCCGGCACGGAAGTCGATACCGGAAAGCTGGGCGGATGGCATCGGGCCGGCCAGACGTTACGCACGTCGAAGGTCACGTTGAAAACCGGCCGCTTGTATTATCTGGTTCGCGGCGCCGGTCATGCTTATGCGTGCGTCGATTCGCACTTGATCATCGCCGGGCCGCTTCACGGCGCCCTGCTGACGCAGTGGAAGGCGGAAAAAAACGACGACTGGAGATGGATTCGCCACGATCTGACCGCATACGCGGGGCAGCGATGCGAAATCGAGTTCAGCCCCGCCGGCGACGGCGTTTTTGAAATCGCCAGGGTGATCGAGGCCGATCAACCGCCGCCGATCGAAACGATAAATGTCCTCCTCACGTCGTCGCTGGGCGATCCGTCGGTCAACTCGGTAGAGGCGCTGGCTCATGTTTATCAACGCCTGTTCGCTTCGGCCGCCGATCGGCTGCAAGCCGACGCCATCGCCGGCGCCAACGATGCCCGCGATCAGGCGAGCCTCGCGAATTTTCTGATATCGCGGTCTACGCTCTTTGTCGGCGACGCGACTCCGGCCGTTTCAAAAGTGGCCGACGCTGCCGACGCGCTTCCGTCGCCGACGCCCGATCCGGCGAAAACTTTTGTCTCCGCGCAGGCCACGCTCGCCGCCGAAATGGCGATGACGTCTCCCACTGCCCCAACGATGCTCGAAGGCAACGGCGTCGATGAGAATGTGCTGATTCGCGGCGTGGCGAAAAACACCGGCGACGTCGTGCCCCGCCGATTCCTCCAGGCGATTGCCGGCGACAATCAACCCCCCTATCCGACCTCTGGAAGCGGCCGTCTGCAACTCGTCGCCGCGATGCTCGACAAGGACAACCCGTTCACCTCCCGCGTGATGGTCAACCGCGTCTGGCAACACCTGTTCGGCCGCGGCATCGTCCCGACCGTCGATAACTTCGGCGTGCTCGGCCAACCCCCCACGCATCGTGAACTGCTCGATTTCCTCTCGGACAATTTCCGCGCCGAACAAGGCTGGTCGATCAAACGCCTGATCCGCTCGATCATGCTTTCCAGCGCCTATCAAATGTCGAGCAAGCCGTCCGAAATCGCCGAGAAAATCGATCCCCTCGATCTGACTTTCAATCACATGCCGATGCGACGGCTCGAAGCCGAGGCGATCCGCGACGAAATTCTGAGCGTTTCCGGCCGGCTCGACCCCACGCTCGGCGGACATCCAATCGAAGTGAGCCTGACTAATTTCATGGACGGCCGCGGCCGTCCGTCCAGCGGGCCGCTCGACGGCGCCGGCCGGCGGAGCATCTATATCCGCGTGCGCAGAAATTTCCTCTCCCCGATGATGCTCGCGTTCGACGCGCCCATTCCCTTCGCCTGCGTCGGACGGCGGAATGTTTCCAATGTGCCGGCCCAGGCGCTGATTCCCATGAACGATCCGATGGTTATTCAGCAGGCGGAACTCTGGGCGAAAAACGTGCTGGCCGAACCGGGGTTGACGCCGCAAGATCGCGTTAAGCGAATTTATTTGAGATCGCTTGGACGAGAGCCGCGCCCGGGCGAAACGGCGGATGCGTTGCGCTTCCTCGACCAACAGGGCGACTCGTACGGATTAAAAGCGGAGGAACGTTCGCGCGATCCGCGCGTGTGGACCGATTTGTGTCATGTGATGTTCAACTTGAAGGAGTTTATCTTCATCGAGTAGCGGCTCGCTCCGGGTGAGCCGCGGAGCGCGGCGGAGCGCGTAGAGTCGCTCTGTACAAGATTGTTCCGTGAATGCGAAGCGCTCGGCTTCGCGGATAGCCGCGAACGAAGATATGTCGATCGTGTATGTCCGACGTAAATGAAACGAGATGTTATGCATCATTGCCAGCGCTTTATCGCCCAGCCTCTTAGCCGCCGACAGATGCTTTCCAATTGCGCGTCGGGGTTTGGCGCCGTCGCGTTGGCGGCGATGATGAACGATAATGCAAAGGCCTTTTCCCAAGGCGCGTCGAACGGCTTCAAGCCGAACTTCCGCGCCAAGGCGAAAAACGTGATTTTCCTTTACATGGACGGCGGACCCTCCCAGGTCGATACGTTCGACTATAAGCCGATGCTCGAGAAATATGACGGGCAGGATCCGCACAAGGCGATGGGAAAGCTTGAGCCGACCCAGTTCGCCAACATCGGCAAGGTGATGGCGTCGCCCTGGAATTTCCGCCAATACGGCCAGAGCGGAACCTGGGTGAGCGACCTGTTCCCGCACGTTTCCAAGGTGGTGGATGAATTGGCGATGATCAAGTCGATGACCAGCGACTTTTCCGAGCACACGAACGCCAACTATTTTCTGCATACCGGCTCGGGCCTGCAAGGCCGGCCGAGCATGGGCGCCTGGGCCACGTACGGCCTGGGCAGCGCCTGCCAAAATCTCCCCGGCTTCATCGTTCTCAACGGCGGCTTGATTCCGCCCGGCGGAATGGATTGCTTCAACAGCGGCTTTCTCCCCGCGACCTACCAAGGGTCGATCTTCAAGCCCGGCATGCCCGGCGTCGCCAACGCAGAGCGTCTGGAAGCGACGCCGGAACTTCAGCAGCACAAGCTCGACCTGATTCGCAAGCTCGACGCCGGCATGATCGAGCGAACCGGCCGCGTCGATGCCATTGAAAGCGCGATCTCCAATTACGAGCTGGCCTATCGCATGCAAAGCGCCGTCCCCGATCTGATGGACGTGGCCGGCGAATCAGTAGCGACGAGAAAGCTCTATGGTCTCGACGCCACATTCCCGCAAACGCGAATTTTCGCGACCGAATGCTTGCTCGCCCGCCGGATGATCGAGCGGGGCGTCCGCTTCGTCGAGCTGACCTGCCCGGCAAGCACCGGTGACCGCTGGGACCAGCACGGCGGCCTTCGCGACGGGCATGGCAAAAACTGCAAAGCCGTCGATCAACCCATCGCCGGGCTTATCATGGATCTCAAGAGCAGAGGGTTGCTCGATGAGACGCTGGTGGTGTGGGCCGGCGAATTCGGCCGCACGCCCTTCGCCCAAGGCGGCGATGGCCGCGACCACAACCCCTATGGCTTCACCGTCTGGATGGCCGGCGGCGGCGTAAAAGGAGGCGCCAGCTACGGCGCCACCGACGACTGGGGCTACAAAGTCGCCGAGAACAAATGCGACATTCACGACCTGCATGCGACGATGCTCCATCTTTTGGGTATCGATCATACGAAATTGACCTTCCGTTTCTCCGGTCGCGATATGCGATTGACCGACGTGTATGGCGAGGTGATGACGCCCATTCTCGCGTGAAAGACCCTCTTTAATAGCCGAGGGCGGAAGCCCACGGATTTTCCGAGGGAATCCATGGTCTTCCGCCCACGGCTATCAAAGAAGATACCGAACCCATTCCCCCGTTAAGGAGCAATTTTGAGCTATCGAATTCTTTTCTTCTGCGTTCTTGTTCCCGCTTTGGCATTCGCCGCCGAACCTTCCGCCTCTGGCCCCAAACAGGAATCCGAAACCGGCATCACCCATTCCTTCGTCTCCTTCGGCGAAACCTACATCATGGGCGCCGACGGAAAAGTTGAACGGACGTATCCCGCGGGATCGCGCGACGGGTGGCTGCTTCCAAACGGCAACCTGCTGATCGCCGTCAGCAAAGGCGGCAAGGAATTTCCCGGCGGCGGCGCCGTTGAAGTCACGCCGGATAACAAGGTTATTTGGGAGTACAAAGGAACTCAATCGGAAGTGAACACGGTTCAAGCCGTCGGCGATGGCCGATATATGCTCACCGAAGCCGGGGATAAGCCGCGAATCCTTGAAGTGGATAAAGACGGAAAGATCGTCGTCGAGGTGCCGATTCAGGCGCAGACGAAGAATCACCACCTGCAAACCCGCATGACCCGCAAGCTGCCCAACGGGAATTATCTCGTCCCGCAACTTTTGGACAAAGTGGTCCGTGAATACGCTCCCGACGGCAAAATCGTGTGGGAAGCCAAGACCCCCGCCGACGTAAAAGAGGCGTGGCCCTTCACCGCCATCCGCCTTGAAAACGGCAACACCCTGGTCAACTGCACGCACGGCCTGATGGTGGTCGAATTCGACAAAAACGCCAGAATCGTCTGGCAATTGACGAATGCCGACCTCCCGCACCCGTATCTCGTCGATCCGTGCGGCGGCCAGCGCCTTCCCAACGGCGACACCGTCATCGCCAGCTACGGCCAGGGCAAGCCCGGCGAAGTAAAACTCTTCGAGGTCACTCCCGAAAAGAAAGTCGTCTGGACCTACCGCGACGACAAGAAGCACGGCATACACGAAGTCCAGATCATCGACACCAACGGAAAGCCGATCGAGGGAAAACCGATGCGATAACGAGGGAGAGTGAAACCCGAATTCGGCGCCCGAAAATCACCGTGGATCATCCTCGGGTACGTTGCGTCACCTCGAGCCGCAAGCACGCGAAATCGCCATTCTCGCGAATGTAAAGCATTTTTCGAATTGCCGCAGCGTTTTTCCGTTTAGCGGCACCGCTTGCGGGGCGAATTTCGCCACAAGAGCGAGGGAATCAGGAACAGGTGTCATCAAAAACCAGAAAGATTTCCTCTTCTCTCGGCGTCTCTGCATCTCTGCGTTCAACTCAATCTCTTAATTGAATCCGACTGCATTCAGCGGCCCCACGTGCGGCGATCGCCGTCGAACCAACGTGAGAGATTTTGCCCGCCGAAACCCGACTGTTTCGAATCATTGCCGCCGACATTCTCGTTCGATCCTTCCGACAACGGCGCCAATTCTCCGCCGTATCAACTAACTCACTATGATCACACATTTCCGAATTGCGGCGTCAGTCTTTGCCCTCATCACCTGTTTTAATTCGCATGGCGCCGTGGCGGCGCATGCCGATCTGTTCGCCAATGTGAAGTCGCAGGCCGATCTCGACGCGGTGATTGCCTCGACGGACGACGCGGCGCTCAAACAGGCGGCGCGCGACAATTCCGCCGCCATTTTAGCGGCGGCGGAGCGGTCGCCTCATGTGCAGGCGGTCATGCACACCGTCGAAGCGTCGCCCGGCAAGGTCGAGAAGGTGAACGCCACGCCGCCGGCGCTGAAAAAAGCCGTCGGCGGCGATATCGCCATCTTCGACACGCTCAGGGTCGTCGATCTTTCGATCCCCAACGCCGGCCCGCACGACGCGCGAAAGGTGGACCCATACGACGCTGCGTTCTTCGAGCATCTCGGCCACATCGCCACCCTCGAATCGCTGAACATTATCCAGACCAAGTTAAGCGATGAATGGATCGCGCCGATCGGGCAACTGACCAACCTGAAAAGCCTCCATTTCACCAACAACGGCAAACTCACCGATGCCGGCCTGGAACACCTGGCCGACCTCAAACAGATCGAATCCTTTGGTTATGTCGGGACCCAGATGAAAGGCCACGCGTTCGCGAAATTTGACGGCTGGACCCACCTCACCAACTGCAGCTTTCGCGGCAGCCAGATCGACGACGAAGGCCTGCGCGATCTTTGCGATCATTTTCCCAACCTCCAAAGCATCAGCCTCGCCCATGCCCACTTCACCGACGCCGGCGCCGTCAGTCTCGAAAAACTAACCAAACTCAAGGGCCTGGAGATTGCCTCGCATCAGGCCACGCCCGACGCCCTCCGGCATATCACCGGCCTTCCGCTGGAATACCTCCAGGTTGGCGAGGGCTTCGAAGGCCCGGCGGCCATCGCCATCGTAAAGGAAATCCACACGCTTCGCCGCCTGACGCTGACCGACGCCAAGGCGCTGACGGACGCCGACCTGAAGTCGGTGGCGAGCATGAGCCATCTTGAGAGTCTTGAGATGAGCAATCTTCCGTTGCCCGATGAGCGCCTGCCGCTGCTGGAATCGTTCTCGTTCGTCAAATCCTTGCGACTCGTGCATCGCCCACAGCCTTATCCGGCCGAAACACAAGCCAAAATCAAGGCCATGCTGCCGCACACGGCAGTGCGGTTCGATTAAGATTGTTTCTTCGATCGGCGCTCGTGTCCGGCTAAATGCTCCCCCGCCAAAATGATCAAGATCGAAGTACCGTAATCCGCCGCCGCCCGATGGCTGCTGCGATCGATCGATAGTGGCGGTCGATTTTGACATTGCCACCCAAAGCCGCTGCGCGTTGGACATTTGCGCCCCCGCGGTCCAGCCTCGGCCGTCTCCGTTCGCGACAGGCGCCGATCGTCCTTGGCGCCCTTTCACCGTCGACTGCAAATTGAATTTGGGCAGACGAATCAGAGTCTGCTTTAAAAAAATGCGGCGCCACTCCGCAACACTCATTTTGACGGGCGTGCATGTTTTTCTGGGCAGTCAAAAATGGACTTGGAGCAATCGGACTATCCGGGTTGGCTGTGTCGTATGACCGCCCTCACAGCGGCAAGCTTGTCAGCTCCCCGAAAAAGAGACGCGCCCCATTTCGCGACAGTCGCCACCAAGAACGGTGGACGGGTGCATGACCGTCTCTGCGCGCAAAACCTCGATTTCAGCCGGAATTCCAGGGATGGGCTTCGGATGGCCATGCCCGCGGCACTCGTTTTTCGAGCTGAATCTTACGCAGCGCGCAAAGACGGTCATGCAGGGCGCATGACCGTGTCTGCGCGCAAAAACCTCGATTTTAGGCGGATCTCAGGTGTCGGCTTCGGATGGGCATGCCCGCGACACTCGTCTTTCGAGCTGATTTTACGAGGCGCGCAGAGACGGTCATGCACCCGGTCATGCACCCACGGTGGACATCGGCAGAGATTCCGTTATTGTAGCTGATGTGATAGGAGCGTTCTTGGTATTTGCGCGAGCGGTCGGCGATTTCGAGCGAAAAGTGCAAACGTATGCCTAGGCTCGCGCGATTCTGGTCGCGAATTAGAAGGTTATGTTTCCCCCCGGGGTGTAGCTCAGTTTGGCTAGAGCGTCGGTTTTGGGAGCCGAAGGTCGCAGGTTCAAATCCTGTCACCCCGATTAGAGAAGACAACAAGCCCTTCGGCAAGCATGTCGAAGGGCTTTCTCCATGTCGGAACGAGACTTACGTCAACCAACGAAAAGTTCAAACACACGATCTCCAAAATCCTACGCTTCGCAGCGTAATTCGCAGTAACCCACTGTCCCGCCACATTTTGTGAGAGTTCAAACACTTTTATCGCCAATTCGGCCTGCTCATCTCGGCGGCGATCAACGGACTCCAGCCGTAACGTTGTCGCTGCGATACGATCCCTGAACTCCGTATTCTTCTTTGAGAACTGCTCGCCGTCGATGTGGCCGAGCGTGTAGCCATTGACCAGTCTGTCCTGCTGATTCCGAAGGACGTTGAGGTCACGCTGGCATTCCGCCGCCTTGTCGATGTTCTGTTGCTGGCTTTTCTCATTCCAGACTTGCAGCCGCCGCTTGAACCACTCGCACACTGGATCGGGCTGGCGCAGACGACTGAGCATGGAGATCACCTGCTCGTCCAACTTCCCTTCCGTGACCCTGACCCGAGGATGACCAGCTTTCGTGTATTTGGAGCAGCGGTAATACGTGTAGACCTTCCCGGTCAGCGGCTTTTTAATGGCTTCTCCCGTAACGGGGGCACCGCAGTGGCCGCACCGGATCAATTCACTCCCGTAGGTCAGTTCGTGCGCCCGATACACCTTGTCGCCAAGAAGCACCTGCACTCGGTCGAAAGTGACCTTATCCACGAGCGGAGCATGGACGCCGGGATACCAGATGCCCTGATAAAAGACTTCGCCGATGTAACTGCGATCCCGCAGAATGTCGTAGATTTTGTTGCGCAACCACCGAGGTGATTTCGGTGTGAAGATGCTGCCTTCTGCGGCCAGCTTCTCGATCATCATATCCGGCGTCAGGTTTTCGTAGGCGTACATGCAGAAGATGCGAATGACCCATTTCGCCTCCTCCAGATCAACCTCGATCAGTCCCCGCATGTTGATGCGCACGTTCCTGTATCCGTAGGGGGCAAGGCCCAAGAAAAGCCCTGCCTCCACTCGGCGCTTATGGCCGTCCCGAACGTCAATGCTCTGCTGCTCGGTATAGAAGGCGGCAATGACCGCCAGCATTCTACGAGCCAAGCGGCCAGATGGGAGGTTATCCGTGGGTTGCGACGTGCTGATGAACGGAATTTCATGGTCAAATTCCAACCGCTCCAGTTCAACATAATCGAACAGGTTCCTCGCCGCACGATCCACCTTGTAAAAGAGCATGCCGTCAATCTCGGCCTTATGGCCGAGCGTATATTCAATCAGTTCCCTGAATGTTTTTCGTTCATCGGAACGGGTAGCGGTTTCAGCGATCTGAAAGAGTTTGACGATCTTTCCCCCATTGCGGCCGGCGTAGCCGTTCAGTTCGTCGATCTGATGACCAATGGACCATCCTTCCTTCTCCTGTTCACGGCTGCTCACTCGGGCCAGCGCCACGAACAGCTTTTCCACGGGGTGACTCCCGATTCTTCGGCTCCCCCTCAACGGCTTTGCTCTGGACTTCCGCATGGATGTGGTCCTTCAACGCATCAAATAAATGATCGACGGCCATGAGCATGCCGATGGCATCCTCTACGGTCAGTGTTTCGGCATAGAACGGCTGGAAAGTCTGGAGAGTGTCCTCGACATCTTTGATGGTGATCCACGCCGGCAACCCGGCAGGCAATTGCGTGGATGGAGGGCTGAGGATGGTCTCGTCGCTTCGCAACGACGAGTATGTACACAATTTCGCTCAGGCTCACATGATGCCGAGGGTGAATTTTGCTCAGGAACGCCGGCGAACGTGTTTCAAAGGGATTCTTTGTGGTATTTGAGCACGGCCAGAAGCCCTTGCGTCAAGGCTCGGATGTCACGGAGCTTCAACAAGATCGGCGGCTCAACTTGCTCATCATGCCCGAATGTCACGAGGGCGATTGGCTCGCCAATGCCGGGCGCATCGGCATGGCCGGGAGTCACATCCAGAACATGAACGACCTTCGTTCGTTCCCCTGCCCTGTGGGACTGTCCATCATCAGTCCTTTGGGCTTTGCCATCATTCCAAGCGTGAAATTCAGCGAGGCCAGTCAGCCACCTAATTTGTTCGGCCCAGCGAACCTCCGTTCTGAAGATTCTCAAGGCAATGGCCTTGGCGCAGTTGGGGCAACGCAGCTTCGCATCCACGGACATCTCGAAGTTCTGGAACGGCACGTTGATGGCGATGTTCGTGAGCTTGGGCGGTGCCGTGGCGATTTTGCCGCATCTAGGACATCCGATGGATTGGAGGCGCTCGTGGAGGTATTCGGGTAATTTCATGGTGGTCCTCGGAAAATGATGGTGATGATGATGCTCATGCCGCAATGGATGGCGGCGATGGATCGGCGGTGCGGATGGGCGAATGGAGGCGTTTGCAGGTGATGCAAACTGGACTGCCTCTGTTGCCTTTGATGAAGGGACAGTGGAAATGGCCCAAATTAGCGGCTTTCCGATACCCGTCTCGTGGTTAATTCTCGCAGCCGAAACATCCACCAGACGTGTATTCGATGGATCGAAAAGTATTGCAGATGGCAAACCCACGTCGAGGTAAACCTCCTTCGTCTCAAGATCGACATCCAACCTTTGAATGACCGTGCGATAAATACGATGGAGATCAGCGCCGCCGATGTCGCCTGATTTCAGCAATGATCCAAGGTTCTTCAGCTTCTCCGTAATCGCTCTCGCCGTAATATCCACCTGCTCCATCGTCACGATCTGATTGCTGCTGATTACAGCGATGTTCTGGTCAAGTGCATCCAAACGTTTCTCAATCCAGTCGGCTCGTGCCTTTGTCAATTCACGGCCCCTGACGCCCAAATCCTTCGTGATGACGGTGTACTCCTTTTCCAGATCAGCTTTCTCTTGCTGAAACTCTTCAAGATGCTCACGACCTTCTTTCGTTGCTTCAAACGCATCCAAAACCTGTTGCCGCACAACTGCCTCCAATTCATCATTGGTGGCAATAGCGGCACTGACGGCCTCCAGAACAGCTTTTTCCAACGGCTCGGCCCCAATACCACGTTGTCGAAGGGCACCAGTCTTTGGGTAATGTTTCGCACGAGAAGACTTGTAGCAGCGGTAACCTTCCCTCACGTCGGATGTACCAACAAGTTTTCCACTCCCACTGCGGTTTCCAGTCATTGGTAATCCACCCTGTATGCTTCTGACAATCCCCGTCAATGGAAATCTATCACGGGGATGACGGTCACCTCCTGCGTTTCTATTGGCGGTATTCTGCTCATGTTTGACTTCCGTTGCTTTGAAATATGCTTGTTGGGCGGCGACGACAATCTCCCGCAGAGGTTCTGGCAGGAAATTCCTGAGTTCGGAAACATCCGCCTCAAACCACTCAGACCTTGGCCGTATGATTGGCGTCAACCCAAGGCACATTGTTGTGGGATCGTCCTTTCGAGGAGATGCTTCCCGTGGGGTCTCCCATATGTAGGGTCCGTCCGTTCCACGGGTGACAAATCTAGCTTTGGTTTTTGCGTTTGCCCGTGCGAGGCCAGTGAATAGAGGATTTAGGAACAGTTGACGAATACTTGGAAATCCCCATTCTCCATGTCGTGGAGCCGGGATACGGTCGTCATTCAAAGCACGAGCAATTCGTGCCGCTCCCCATTTCTCCACATATCTGAGCCTAAAGATTCGCCGAACGACCTCGATTCTTTCTGGATCACCGGGTGTCAGTTTGATCTTGCCACCCGGAATTCGTGTAGAAGGTTGCTTCAACTCTGGATCGAACGTGATGACGCCAAGCAGTTCCTTTGTTTCCGGCTGTCGCCTTTCGATTCTCCCCTTTGAGACTTTTCTAAGGATGAACTGCGGAACACCGGCCGCATCCAGATAAAGCTTGTCGATTCCGTAAATAAATCCGGGGCAGTGTGGGATAATTCCCTGTTTGATTAACCGCATCGTTCCCGTAGCCGTGTGCAGCGCCTGATCCTCCACATGACCTTGGGCCTCTTGTAGAGCCATTCCACGTTTGATCCATCCATATTTTCCGCCGAATGTGCCTTCCTTCTCTGTGACGATCAGAACACCTGCTTTCTCAAATTTATTGAACAGTTCTTCGCCTCCGGCTCGTTGTCTATCGAATCTGGAAATGGTCAGGAAGTACAGGGCGTCGTAGTCCCGTTTCGTTCGTCTCCTTTCGAGAAGTTCCAGAAGATAAGGAACATGTTCACGCAGACTGGCGGATTTGCCCGGTAAGGGGAGTTCACCGACTTTGATCATTCCATTCCGAGCGGCAAATAGTTCGCCGAGTTCTAATTGTTTGGGAATGCTTGCTTCTTTTTGACTATCAGTGCTGCACCGAGCCACTATGATCACACGACGGCCATTGAGTTCGCTCATTTTGTTTGATCCTTTCATGAACTTCTTTCCGTACCATTCCTTCCGTCAGCAATCGAACGGCATCTATGAACGCATGCTCATGTTCAGGAGTTAGTTGCTGATACGAAACATGAATGGTCAGTTCTTTCTTCTTTCGCATATATCCACGCTCTTTCCTTCCAGAAGATCAGCGGATGGAAAACTTTTCTCGTGGAGACTCCACGTGGACGCCGGCATCAGGAATTTCTCCAGTAGCATCGAAGTGCTGATTGAGAACGCTCTTTTTCAACTTCTCCTCTATCTGGATGGCGGCGGGGAGATTTGTGCGGACCCACACAAGAACGGCATCCTCGTCATCGACAACGAGTTTGACGCCTTCAGTCCTGAAGCCCACGGTGCCTGATGGCAGGGCGATGCTCTTACGGCGACCGCCCAACTTCTGGATTTCATCCCGTGTCCACATCTCGATCTGCCGCCCAAATAAAAAGAGAAGCGTCATCTCCTCTCGCTCGGCACGGCGTTGTTCATGTTGCGCCCATGCCTTGACGTGTAGGCCGTACTGGCGGGCGGCGATGATCCGTCGGACCAGCCAATTGGCCGACTTCTCATCCTCCACGGCGAAACGCTTCGGAACGAGTTTCATTACTTCGATGTCCACTTCCGCATCGAGAGGACTGGTGAGCGGCGGCGTAGCCAATGCGGTTTCGATCTGGGCGCTGTCCGATTCTCGGTTCATAAGTTCTCCTTTTCACGAGAGAATACGAACCGCTAATCGCTTTGCCTACAAGTTTTCAGAATGTTACTAATGCTTTCTTATGTTTTTGCCGAAAATGGAGAAGATGTGCCGTCAAAGCGGCGTGTAGCGAACTTTCAATGGATTTTGGCTGGTTGATGCAATCTCCCGGCCACCTTTCCCCCACTTGTAGCGGTTGTATGGTTTATAACGGCATGGAGGCAATATGGGCGAGTCAACGTCGTTAATGTCGGCGATAGCGAGGCTGGAGGCGGCATCCAGACTTACAACAGATGCAGGAAGCCTCGCACGTGAACTCCTGCCCCTTTTGAAGCAAGCGGTCGAGGAAATGGCAGAGGAGACGGTTTCCCGTCCCTCACGGCGTGGGACGGGAAAGGTCGCCTATCTGGTGGAGACCACGCAACAGGGAGAGGTTTTGACCGAGGAGAGGCTGAGCGGCAAGTCAAAAGCGTTCCGGTGCCCGAAATCGGTATATGACGCCGTTGCCGAGGTTTTGAGCAAAGCCGAGCGGCCATTGCTTCTGGATGAGATCATGTCGGCCGTTGGGGAGAAGCTTGGAGATCGCCCTGCCGATCATCAGGTTCGAGTGGCGCTGCGATTCTGGATGCACAGTGATCCTCCCTTGGTCGTCCGAAATCGTGCTCGCTATCGTCAGATTCCAAACGACGACGCTACGAGACAAGCCGGTGTCCTGTGGGATCGTTTACAACGACAATTTTGAGC
>DASZME010000085.1:0-54856 GCA_035551995.1 Tepidisphaeraceae bacterium | reverse complement strand
CAAGGACCAGTTCTCGCAATTTGTCCGAATAGGCTTCCATGCCGTAGCTCCTTTGTTGCGTTTACGATAGCACGACGCGGACAAAAGCGCGACAGCAAGAAGCGGCAAAAGGCGCGACAGCAACCTGAGAAACGCTCTAAGTCCTGGCGGATTGTCGGTATCGTGAAGACTATATTTGCCGGTATGAAAACCGTGTCGGCTGTTCGGAAGTCGCCTTTTATTTGGCCGACTCAGTATCGGAATTCAAGCCCCACGCCGCCCCAGATCAAGTTATCGGCCCGCAGGTGGTTGTCGAATCTTCCGGTGTAGTACAGGTAGCCGTTGACGCTCCACTCGCCGTGGCGGTGGTCCATTTTGAAAAGATGGTTCAGCGACAAATTCGCGATGGCGCCGGCGTCGTAGTGTTGTAATCCCCAGTTTCGGCCGGTCGGAACCAGCGCGTAATGGGCATTGTTGGCGACATAGGCGATGTCGCCGACCGGCGAAAAGGTGAAGCCGAAATCTTCGAAGACAAAGTCGTGGCGGATCCCGGTTTCGATATAGAAACCTTTATATAAGTCGACGTCGTAGGCGCCGTAAATGTAGGGCGAGAAGATCGGCGCGGCGGTGCGGAATAAACGGGAATCGTCCAGCGCGATGTTGGCGAATACTTCCTGCGTATCGACGTTGCGACGGTTGGGATAGATGTAGCTGATGTAGCCGGCCGTGATTGTGATCGGCTTGAGCGTCCACTCAGCGCCGAAAAAGGGACGGACCTCTTCGAAGCGGGAAACGGGATCGCTGTTGTAGACGTTGACGAACAGGCCGATGATCGGGTGCGGAAGTTTGCCGAGGTCGAACTTGGCCTGCGCGGTGAATTGCAGGGAATTTTCGGGGCGGCGGCCGGGCGTGTTCTGGTCGACGCCGCGATAGACGTAGTCGCTGAGCCAATCGACGTCGAGGCCGAAATTGACGCCGCCGCCGTTTAGATTCTCCTGCGTGCGCTGCGGCATGATCTCGGGATAAACGTCCTGCGGCTCATCCACCAGCGCCAACCAGACCGGCGGCACCAATGAATCGGAAATGGCCGCGGGCGCGTCGCCACGCGCCTTCGGTTGTGCCGTTGGCGATTTCAGATCCAGAAAATTCCGTGGCGTATTCGGGCGATCCAGCGCCGCCGGATCGTCGGCGCCGGCCAATCGCGATTTCAGTTCCAAAGGAATTTCCGGCGCCGTCGCGCCGTCGATATCCGACGGGAGTCCGGCGCCGCGACAAGTGGGAGTGGGCGTGGCGTCCAGCAGATCGCAAGCGGCATTTGCGTGATCCAAGCCGACTGAAAGACCGGCCGCCGTCGCCCAAAATGCCCAAAGCCATCTGCGCATGACGAACCCTGATACCGGCACACGGATAGGACTGTCAAGGACTGGCAACTGGCGCCGTATCTGTTACATTCCGCGCCGCAGGGACCAGCGGCGGCCAGGAAGCCCCCAACCGGCCGCCGCCGCATAGCGGGAGTTTGAATGCGATTGATTCATGCAGCGGCATTGACCCTCATCCTTTGCGCCGCGGGAATGGGTTGCAAAAAAAACGCGACGGCCGCTTCGTCGACCGGCGATATCGTCATCGGCGAGTTCGCCTCCATGACCGGCGGAACCGCCGCCTTCGGAACAAGTTCCCACGACGGGCTGCTGCTGGCGATCGAACAGGCGAACAATGCCGGCGGGGTATTGGGGCGCAAGATCAAGCTGGTCACCGCCGACGATCGCTCCGACGTGAACGAAGCGGTGACGGCGGTGCAAAAGCTGATCAACAGCGACGGCGCGGTGGCGATCATCGGCGAAGTCGCCTCCAAGCGCAGTCTCGCGGGCGGGGCGATCTGCCAGCGCTATAAAGTGCCGATGCTCTCTCCGGCCAGCACGAATCCGGCGGTGACGGTGGAAGACGGGAAGGTGAAGCCGTGGGTTTTCCGGATCTGCTTCACCGACGATTTTCAAGGCAGCGCCGACGGGAAATTCGCCGCCGACAAGGGATGGAAACGGATCGCCGTGCTGACGGACGTCGACGAAGACTACAGCAAGGGCCTGAGCAAATTTTTCAAGTTGGCGTTCGCGTCGCACGGCGAGATCGTGGCCGACGAGAGCTATCGCAACAGCGATCGCGATTTTCAATCGCAACTCACCCGCATCGCCGAGAAACATCCCGACGCCATCTATATTCCCGGCTACTATACCGAACTAAAGCTCATCGCCACGCAGGCGGCTTCCATCGGGCTGAAGGTTCCCCTCTTTGGCGGCGACGGATGGGACAGCCCCGAGACCGTGGCGTCCGACGCCACGCAGGGCGATTTCTACAGCGACCATTATTCGGGCGATGATCCCTCGCCGCGCGTGCAGGATTTCATCAAGACGTTCGACGCCCGCTTCGGCGAAAAGCCCGGCGCGATGGCGGTGCTCGGATATGACGCGGGCAAGGTGATTATCGACGCCATTCAGCGGGGCGGCAAAGCCGACCCCGCCTCCATCCGCGACGCGCTGGCCACGACCAGGGATTTTCCCGGCGTCAGCGGATCGATTACCATCGACGCCGATCACAACGCCCGCAAATCGCTGGTGATGCTGGAGATCAAGGACCACGCCGCTCATTTGGTAAAGACATACACGCCGGACGAGGTGGAAAAATAACCGGCGCCGCCAATGCACGCCCTCATCGAACAACTGCTCATCGGCCTGTCGATCGGCGCGACCTACGCGCTGATCGCCCTCGGCTACACCATGGTCTACGGCGTTCTGCGCCTGATCAATTTCGCGCACGGCGACGTCTATATGGTCGGCGCGGTGGTTGGATATTACATCGCCGGCCAGTTGATCGGGCACATGCCGCCCTGGCTGGTGCTGGTCGCGGTGTTTCTGGGGGCGGTAGTCGCGTGTTGTATCCTGGGATACTTGATCGAGCTGCTCGCCTACCGCCCGCTCCGCAACCGGCCAAGACTGGTGCTGCTGATCACCGCGATCGGCGTATCGCTGCTGCTGGAAAATCTCTGCCAGCTTCCGTTCATCTTTGGCCCGACGCCGCGTTCGTACCCGCCGGAAGTACGCGAGGCGTTCGGCCGTTATTTTGCGCCGGTTACGCTTGGGCTGTCCCTGGTCCTCATGACGCTGCTGACATGGATGGTGATGAAAACAAAAACCGGACTGGCTCTCCGCGCCGTTTCATTCCGGTTTGACGCGGCCCAATTGATGGGCATCAACACCAACCGCATTATTTCCCTGACGTTTATGTTCGGCTCGGGCCTTGCCGCGGTGGCCGGCGTGCTGGACGCGATGCGATATGACGTGCGCCCGCTGATGGGGGTGATGCCGGGCCTCAAGGCGTTTATCGCCGCCGTTTTGGGCGGCATCGGCAACATCCCCGGCGCCCTGGTCGGGGGTCTGCTCATCGGGATCATCGAAACCTTGCTTCGAGGCGTCATCCTTCCGCCCGCCTATACGTCCTACACCGACGCGGCGGCGTTTGTCATTTTGATTGTGATACTTTTGGTCAAGCCGAGCGGATTGCTGGGGCGGGCGACGCAGGAGAAGGTGTAGAATTGGATTGCCGCCGATTGATGCGGCGCTACAATTCTTCGGATGACGCGACTCATGGAACAAGTGATCGCGCAACTTCGCGCCGTGCCTGAAGTCCAGCAAGACGAATTAGCGCGGTTCTTCCTCAACCAGTTGCAAGATGAACAGAGGTGGACGCGATCGACCGCCATGCACGATGCCACGGACCGAGCGTAACGGCATTCTGTCATAATCCCACGCCGATGACTGGCCGCAAACTTGAGCACTGACCGCGACGATCAGTGCGTCTCGCTCGATTGAGCCTCGCGTTTGATTCGTTCCCACAGCTCTGTTATCCGTAATTCGCGGGTCCAGCGCTCCATATAGTCCAGATCGATCGAAGCGCGCTGAAGTTCGAACACGCCGCGCGCGTCGTTGAATTGTCTCTCGCTTCCGCCGGACATTTCGGCCCATCGCAATTTCATCAGTATCGTATCCTCGGGTCGCGAGACATAGAGGCGCAAGCCTTCAAATTCTTCGACGTACCGGCGCGCGAATCGCGATTGATCAAATGTTTCGTCGGTAAGAATCCAGAAATCGACCTTATCTCCGCCGATCGCGTCCAAGAGATTAAATTGACTTTTCCGCGCGATGGCTTCCGCGATCGCTCCTTCATCAAGATAGTAGTCGGGGCCGCGGAAAGCCTTGAGTAAGGCTTGGCCTCCGATCGGCGTGATGGCGACAACGAGGTCGACATCGTGCGTCAAGCGCGGCTCTCCCTGCAGGCTCGACGCGTAAGAACCCGTGAGCATATACGGCACGTCTGCCGACTCGAGCACCGTCACCACTTTCTTTAGTAATTCCGATTGTGGCATTTGGCGATCCGCTTCAGGTAAATCTCATGAATTTGTCTTTCGTCGGCCTCTGGATACCGGCGTCGCAAACCGTGGAGGAAAAGCCGCTTGCCAAGTTCCGACAGGTCAATCGCCTTCCGCAGGCGCTGCGCTGGAGTCATTCGTCTCAGCGTTTCGATGTAGAGTCGCCGATTTGGCTTGGGCTTGGGGTCCATCGGCGCCCATTATACGGCAGATCGTGTTTTCGCACTTGTATTTTTGTATCATGCCGCAATGCCGTCGTCGCCGCCCGATCATTCGCCGCAGGCTCTTTCGCTGGCGCCTCCGCGAATTCCTGCGTGGGTGTCGAATCTTGGCCTGCTTGCCCTGCTCGTGCTGCTCTGGCCCCTGGCCGGCGCGCTCAATGAAAACCTCAACCCCTACTACTTCCAGATCCTCATCATCATCGGCATCAACGTGATCATGGCCACCAGCCTCAACCTGATCAATGGAATCACCGGCCAGTTCTCGCTTGGCCATGCCGGTTTCATGGCGGTCGGCGCGTATGGCGCCGGCGTTGTTTTCAAACATTATTTCAGCGCCGGCTGGAGCGGATGGACCGAAGCCGGCGCGTTTCTGGGCGTGCTGACGCTGGGCGGCCTTCTCGCCGCCGGGTCGGGGCTGCTTGTCGGCATTCCAACGCTCCGTCTCGGCGGCGATTATCTGGCGATCGCCACCCTCGGCTTCGGCGAAATCATTGTGCTGGTCATCGAGAATACCAATTACATCCGCATCCCGTTCACCAAGCCGATGCCGGATACCGCCGCCACGCCGCCGTGGAACGTCTTTGACATCGGCGGCGCCAGCGGGTTGCACGGCATCCCTCAGCCGCAATCGGCTCACTACTTTTTCTGGACGTACGGCTGGGTCGTCATCTCCGTGGTCACGATCTGGAGATTGGTCTACTCGCCGCGCGGCAAGGCTTTCCTGGCCGTGCGCGAAGACGAAATCGCCGCCCGCGCCGTCGGAATCGACACCACCCGCCAAAAAGTGCTGGCGTTTATCCTCGGCGGATTTTTCGCCGGAGTGGCCGGCGGGTTGTCCGCCATGTGGAATCAAAATCTCGACCCCGCCGGGTTCAATTTCATGAAGTCGATCGACTATGTCGTCATGGTCGTTCTCGGCGGGTCGGGAAGCATTACCGGCGTTATTCTCGCCGCCGTCGTGCTCACCTGGCTTCCCGAACAACTGCGCGCGATTCAACAGTGGCGCATGGTCATCTATTCCCTGCTGTTGATCGTCATGATGCTGATCCGGCCCGAAGGCCTGCTCGGTCGCCGGGAACTGTGGTGGACGCGGCGGCGAATCGCTCCAAAAACGTAAGACCAAAACTCCCCCGTGCCGCTTCTTCAACTTCAAAACGTCACGCTTCAATTCGGCGGCCTGACCGCCCTGCGCGATTTTAACTTCACGCTCGAATCGGGCGAACTGGTCGGACTCATCGGCCCCAACGGCGCGGGAAAAACCACCGCCTTCAACGTCGCCACCGGCGTCTATCGCCCGACCGCCGGCACGATCCGCATCGCCGGCCGGGCGATCATCGGCCTTCCGCCGCACCGGATCAACCGGCTCGGCCTCGCCCGCACCTTCCAAAACATTCGCCTCTTTGGCGGCATGTCGGTTTTGGACAACGTCATGGTCGGCTTCACTCAACTGCTCACCCACGGCCTCACCCAAACCGTGCTCCGTCTGCCACGCCACCTAAGCGACGTGCGCCATTGCGAATCGCAGGCGATGGAACTGCTCGATACGTTTGGGCTGGCGGATCGATTCGAGGAGCCTGCCGCTTCGCTCGCGTACGGCGATCAGCGGCGGCTGGAGATCGCCCGCGCGCTGGCGACGGCGCCCAAAGTGCTGCTGCTGGATGAACCCGCCGCCGGAATGAATCCGCAGGAAAAGGTCGAGCTGACCCAATTGATCTCCGTGCTGCGCGACCGCTTTCGCGTGGGCATCTGGCTGATCGAGCACGACATGAAACTGGTCATGAGCATTTGCCAACGCGTTACCGTGCTGGATCATGGCGAAACGATCGCCGTCGGGCCGCCGCAATCGGTGCAGGAAAATCCAAAGGTGATCGAGGCGTATCTGGGCGAGCCGATGGACGCCTCGGGCGAAACGGCGGCGCTCGCGTAGCCACTCATGATGTTGCTGAACGTCGAAAATCTCGAAGTCTCGTACGGCGCCATCAAAGCGCTTCACGGCGTTAGCCTCTCCATCGACGCCGGGGAGATCGTCGCGCTCATCGGTTCCAACGGTGCGGGAAAGACGACGCTCTTGCGAACCATCAGCGGACTGCTCAGGCCCGGCGCCGGATCGATCGATTGGAAAGAGCGCGCGCTGAATCGCCTGGCGCCGCACGAAATCGTGCGGCTGGGAATCAGCCAGGCGCCGGAAGGACGACAGATTTTCCCCGACCTCACCGTTCGTGAAAATCTTTTGCTCGGCGCCTATCAGCGCACCCGCCGCCGTGAAATCGACGAAAGCGTCGATCGCGGCTACGGCCTTTTTCCGGTGCTGGCCGAGCGGCGGCATCAGAAGGCCGGCACCCTCAGCGGCGGCGAGCAGCAGATGCTCGCCATCGCCCGGGCGCTGATGGCCCGGCCCACGCTGCTTTTGCTCGATGAGCCGTCGCTTGGACTGGCGCCACTGATTGTTCGCAAAATCTTTGAAATAATCAGAACCATCAACGGTCAGGGAACGACCGTTTTTCTCGTCGAGCAGAACGCGCACATGGCTCTGACGATCGCACATCGCGGCTATGTGCTGCAAACCGGCAAGGTGATCCTCGCGGATCGAGCCTTGTCACTTTTGAAAAATGACGAGGTTAAAAAGGCGTATCTTGGCGGGTAAGCGATCGTTCCTACGTTTAGCGGCCCCGCTTGCGGGGCGTGTTCCACGATCGAAGTTCGCTTCATCGACCTGAAAAATGCTCCAAAATAAACGTGCGCGATCCGTGTCGCGTCCGCATCGCGGCGCCGTTCATCGCAACTGGCGGTAAAGTCGTCGACGATAAGTTCGGAAAATCTTCGTAAGCACAGACGTCTCGCTTGTGTGTTTTCGACAGAGAACGCAGGTCGGACGCCTTTGCTACGGAAAAAGTTCCCGGACTTCGATCCGAAATCCAACGGCGCGTGATCGCGCGACGCTAATTTAGGACGTGAAATTTTCTAAGCGGCCGGCGTAATGGGTTCGCCCGTGGCGTCCGCCGTGGGATGCTTGCGCTGAACGAGGTCAATTCCCCTTGCGATGGCGAATTCCAGGTCGGGGCAGAGATTTTCCGTGTCCATCGATTTGCCGATGCCGTGGTCCATCAGGCCGCGATATTGGCCGGGGGTGATGCCGGACAAAATGAGTTTGCGCCCTTCGCCTTCGAGTTTTTCCAGGGCGAGTTCCAAGTCGAGGAACGCGTTGTTGTCGAAGCGGGTCAACGGGCTTAGCGCAAGGATGATCACGCGCCAACGGGCTGGGATTCGCTCGGCCCATTGCGTGAAATCCGGAGCGCGATGCCATTTGCCGTTCCGGCGGCACGACACGCGCCAGATTCCCAGCTCCGGCGGCAGCAGCGAATGCATGATCCCCAGGAGCCGAAGCTCCGAATCGGCCATCAGGTCCAACTCGCGAACGTCCGCGATCGGCTTGCGCCAGTCCGCCAGGATGATCCAGCACAAAAACGAAACCGGCGCCAGCAGCGCGACGCCGGGCCGATAGAGGAAGACCGCCGCGCCCGCCCCCGCGCCGAAAAGGAACGAGCCGATGATGCTCGCCAGCAGCATGACGCGCTGAAAGCTCGGATGGCGGTTGGAGACTTTCAACACCCGCCCCGCCCGCGACCACGCCCGGCCGCGCATCTGATCGCGATACCAAAGCAAATATTGAATCGATTCGATCCCCAGGTCGGTGGTAACGCCGGTGAGATGCGTGGTGCGGACGACGGCGCCGGATATTTTGGTGATGGTGGCGTTTTGCAATCCCATCGCGAACGCGGCAAGGGCGCCGACGGAATACATCAGCAATGTCTGGTGGGAATTGACGACCGGATGGCGCCAGACGATCAGCGCCAACGCCGAAAGCAGCACCGCCTCAACCGCCGTCGGCAGGATGTACTTTGATGCCGCGCCGCGACGGCGGGCGATTTCCAGCAAGACGGCGGCGCCGACCGCTCCGGAAAAGAAAGCCCCCCACATGAACGCCATGAACGCCGCCTCGGAGCGGTTTCCTTCCACGACCAATCGGCCCAGGTGGGTGACGTTTCCCGTCACATGGGATGCGACGACGCCGCAAATCAAAAAGGCGACGACGTTGGTATAGCCGCCGATCCACGAGAGCGAGATCGCTAGCCTGGATTTTTGCCGGAATGAATAAGCCCGGGCCGAAAGCATTAACCCACTATTTCAAGAATCTTAAACTCCATCGTCCCCCGCGGCGCCTTTACTTTAACCGTATCGCCGACCCGCGCTTTCATCAGCGCTTCGCCCATTGGGCTGCTGGCCGAGACGGGAAGCACGTCGCTGCCGGGCGAGGCCGTCGCGGCTTCGCCGACGATTTTGACAAGCTGCTCGGTATCGTCGCTGAGGTCCAGTAACTTGACCGTGTGGCCCAGGAAGACCAATCCTTCGGGCAAGTTGTCGGTGCTGACCACCGCTACGTGCTTCAGCTTGGATTCCAGATCGGCTAATTGCCGCTGAATGGCGCGGTTTTCTTCCTTGGCGAAGTGGTACTCGGCGTTCTCCGACAGATCGCCCAGGGCCGCGGCCCTGCGAATCCGCTCCTGCACGTCGATCTGCAGCTTAAACAGTTCTTCGCGCTTTTTCTCGAGTTCCGCCTTCTCGGCGGCGCTAACCATCTGCATGAATGGACTCCTCTGGAGGCGCCAGCGTCCAGTTAGGTGCTTAGTACAATGGCCGACGACGGTGCAACATCAGGTCATGCCACTAGAAACAGGAACCACCGCGCAAAGTGGCGCGGTGGTCTTGGTGTGTTCCGAATTTATCATAACCCGTCATTAATGTTTGGCAACGCGGAATAGCCGCGCCGACAAATATTCTTACGGCGCTCGGCCGAGTCCGCTGACGCCGATCGGCGCTCCATTTTTTTTGTCGGCGTGCGGGTAAAGCCAAATTGACCGCGCGCCTTCGATCCTCTACACTTCCGCCGCAAACGCAGGAGTCAACTATGTCTTTTCGATGTGTCGTCGTTACGCCCGAACAGCAGACCCTTGATGAAACCATCACGCAGGCCGTGGTGCCCGCCCACGACGGTTTGATCGGCATCCTCACCGACCGGGCGCCGCTGCTGGTCAAGCTTGGCGTCGGCCCCCTGCGCATCGACGTCGCCGGCGGCGAAAGCCGAACTTACTTCATCGACGGCGGCATCGCCCAGATGAAGAGCAATAATTTGACGATTCTCACCAACGAAGCGACGTTGCCGCAAGAGATTAACGTCGAGGCGGCCAGGGCCGAATATGCCGAGGCCGAGGCGCGCAAGGTAACCGACCCAAAGAGCGCCGACCAACGCAATCACCTCATGGCGCGCGGCCGAGTCAAGCAGGAGATGGCGGGCAAAAGAAGTTAAGGGCGCCTCGGAAATAAGTTCCACATTTCTTGTGAGCACCGCAAACGTAAGCCGCCGACGAGACGCGATTCGTTCGCCGTGATCGGCGCGCCGACATACCTCGTTAGAGTGGTCGGCCCGGTTGCGTCTTCAAATTATGTCGGTAGGTTTCGCCACCAACCATAAGTTGCGGTAGCATGGGATGGGGCGAGATCATTCCCGGCGCCAGCCGGCGGGCCGCTTTCCAATATGGAGCGTTAAACGATGCTGAATCGATGGATCAATCCAATCACCGTCATTGTCTGCACATTATTTTTAGCGTTGAACGTCGCCGCTCCCAGCTTTGCCGAAGAGGCTAAGCAGATCGACTTCACGCAGGAAACGCTCCCCAACGGGTTGCGCGTGATCTATGCGCCGCTGCACCAGGCGCCGGTCGTGGAGGTGCGGGTGTTTTACCACGTCGGCAGCCGCGACGAGCGGGCCGATCGGCAGGGATTCGCGCATATGTTCGAGCACATGATGTTTCGCGGGTCGGCCCACGTGAAGGCCCAGGAACACATGAAGATACTCGGCGCCGTGGGGGCGCAGGTCAATGCGTTCACGTCGTTCGATCAGACGGTTTATCACGAGACGCTGCCGAGCACGGCGCTGGAGACGGCGTTGTATCTGGAAGCGGATCGCATGGCCGGATTTCGCGTGTCGGACACGATCTTCGGCACCGAGCGCAAGGTGGTGGCCGAGGAATGGCGGATGCGGTACATGAACCAGCCGTACGGCCGCATCTTTCAGGATTTCCTGGGGGCGGCGTTTACGACCCACAGCTACCGCTGGACGCCGATCGGAAACATGGATCAATTGAAAGCCTCGCGGTCCAACGAGCTTCAGGATTTTTTCAATACGTATTATCTGCCGAACAACGCGATCCTGGTGGTCTCCGGCGACATCGAGATTGACGCGGCCAAGGCGCTGGTGGCGAAATATTTCGCGTGGATTCCCAAAGGGCCGGCCGTTCCCCGCGAGATTCCCGCCGAGCCGGAACAGACCCAGGCTCGTCATGTCGACGTCAGCTATGGGGCGCCGCTGCCGCGCGTGCAGATCGGATATCATGTGCCGGGCTACAAGAACGAAGACCATCAGGCGCTGGACATGCTTGGCGTGATTCTGGGCGACGGGCGATCGAGCCGGCTTCAGAAAATGCTGGTCAGCAGCGAGCACCCGCTTGCGGTGCAGGCGTTCGCCAGCGACATGAAGCTTGAAGACGCCGGCATTTTCATGGTCGGCGCCATCGTCATGCAGGGGAAGGATCCAAAGACGGTCGAAACGGATTTGACCGACGCCGTGGCGGACGTGGTGGGGCATGGCGTGACCCAGGATGAACTGGACAAGGCCAAGACCCAGGAGCGCATCGCGCTGGTTCAGGCCCGCGAGACGGCGACCGACATCGCCGAGCAGCTTGGCGAAGAAGCCCTGATGACCGACGATCCCAATCGCGTCAATACCGATCCGCAAAAGATGGAAGCCGTCACGCTGGCCGACATTCAGCGCGTGGCGAAGGAATATTTGCAGCCGTCGCGCTCGACCACGCTGCGGGTGAAGCCTGACCCGCTCGGCAAAGACGCGCGGTCCGCGACGACGCAGGCCAGCATCGATCTGACCGTGATTCCCCCGAGTAAACCCGTTACGCCGCGGCAAGTGGAATTTCCCAAGGATTGGCCGGCGCACGCCCCCACGCCGAGCGTTTCGGCCAAGGCGCATTTCGCCAAGGGAAAAGAGACGATGATCGGCAACGTGCAGGTGATCGTGATGCCCGATCCGCGATTGCCCCTGGTCAGCTGGAGCCTCACGACCCGGCAAGGTTCCTACGAAGATCCCAAGGGAAAAGAGGGTCTGTCGAGTCTCGCCGATTCGATGCTTCATCGCGGCTGCGCCGATCTGACCTACGCGCAGTTGGCCCAGGACCTGGAATCGCGCGCCATCACGATCGAAATCAACGACGGCGGCGATTACACCCGCCTGAACGGCTCTTGCACGACCCCGCAGTTGGATCACGCGATGCTCCGCACCCGGCAGTTGCTCGATCAGCCGAGCTTTCCGCAAGCGGAATTCGCCAAGCTCAAGGAGCAGACGCAAAGCGAGTTGGAACTGTCGCAGGAAAATCCGACGACTGTGGCGGGTGAGGAACTGGACTCGGCGTTGTGGGGCGACACGCCGATGGGGCGCCATGCCACGCCCGCCAGCGTCGCGTCGATCGGACTGGACGACATTAAACGCGCCTATGGCCGCAACTTCGCCGTCGATTTCGGAATTCTGATTTTCAGCGGCGACGTGACGGTGGAACAAGGAGAAAAACTGGCCGCGGAGTTGCTGGAGCATCACAAGTTCGGCCACCCCACGCCCGCGCAAAATTTTCACGTCGAAGGAAACACGCCGGCCAAACGACGGATCATTTTAGTTGACCGTCCCAGCGGCCGTCAGTCGTCGGTGCGGATCGCCATTCCCGCGTACGACATCCGCAGCGAAGACAAATTCGCCGGCTCGACCGCGGGCCAAATTCTCAGCGGCGGCGGGATCGACTCGCGGCTGATGCGTTACGTCCGCGCCGAAAAAGGATTGGCGTACGGCGTGCACGGGGTCTTCCAGCCCGGGCGTCATGGCGGCGCGTTCGTCGCCGGCACCGAGACCGCCGTCGAATCGACCGCCGACGCCATCGAGGCGATCTTCAAAGTCTTCGGCGACATGCGCAAAGCCGACGTCGAGCCGGGCGAATTGGCCGAAGCCAAAACGCGCGTCGCCGGCGCCTTGCTGATGGGAATGCAGACCATCGGCCAGCAGGCGGCTTACCGGGTTGATGGGATTCTCAACGATTACCCGATTGACTACTACGACAACTACCCCGCCGCCATCGGCGCCATTACCGCCGACCAAGTAAAAACCGTGATGAATAAATATGTCGACGACAATCGTATGACGATCGTCGTCGTCGCCCCCGCCGATCAGGTGAAAGACCAACTGAAACGGCTGGGCGACGTGGAAGTGGTTCCCATGCCCTCCAAACGAGAGGGCGCCACCACCCGTTCCGGCGGCGAGTTGCTGAAGCCGGCCAAGTAAAAAAAGTCTTATAATATTTGCTCATCACGAGCGCAACGCCAGTCTGACGTACCGTCGCGCTCGTTTGCGCGTCGAATCATATTCTTGCCCGTCTTTTTGGGATTGGCCCTTCCTTTGCGGTCTCTTGCATAAGTGGCCGTTGCCGTTTCGGCGAAGTCGCTGACGTCGGCGACGGCTTTTACGGAGATCAGTCATGCCTCACAGTTCACGACACGCGCACAATGCGGTTCAGGATGGGAAAGAAGCGGTAGGAGAAGCACGAGAAGCCGGGTCATCCTTCGTCGATGAAGCCAAGGACGCCGTCAAAAACGCCGCCGACCGCGCCCAAGCCGTCGGCGGACAGGCCGCCGACTATGTTCGTCATCAGTATGACGATCTGAGCGGCCGTGGCCGTGACACCTACGCGCGAACGCGCGATGCCGTTCGCGATTGCGAGGAGACGACGGCAGGGTATATCAAGCAAAGTCCCCTGAAGGCGATTCTCATCGCCCTTGGCCTGGGATTGGTGATCGGCTTGATTTGGCGCCGCAACGACTAACGCATCGACCTCTCATTTCACCGGAGTCTCAATATGAACGGATTAGCGCGGACTATCATCATCGTCGTCCTCATTTTAATGCTCATCGGCTCACTTCCCACCTGGGGATACAGCAACGGGTGGGGATGGGCGCCGAGCGGCGGCCTCGGCACCATTTTGATCATCCTGATCATTCTCGTTTTGCTCGGAAAACTATAGCTTTCGTTTAGCGGCCCGCTTGCGGGGCGTTTGCCGGCGCCAACGAAGAATTTCACGACCGAACTCGCTATGCAATATGACAACTGGGCTAAAATGAATGAATACGAAGGCTTAGAATAATTCTCAAAACGCCCCGCAAGCGGGGCCGCTAAACGAACAAACCTGGCACCAGTCTAAGCCGAGGCTCGCGCTGTTTACCGTATCCGGTAAGCAGCGCGAGCCATTTTGATGGCCGCCTGACAATCGTTCAAACCGCCCCATTTACCTCGCTGGATCTCGTCCAATCCTCAAATCGCCGCAGCATCGGAGCCGTCACCGACGGTTGCACCTCGGCAAACGCTTCGCCGAGCACGTCGGGGGTGATTTCTTCCTCGCCGCCCGACGCGACACTGCGTAAAAAAGGGATTGTGGCCGCACGGTCGCACAAATATCTAATGTCAGCCCCGCTGTACCCGTTCATTTGCAGCGCGATGGCGTCGAGATCGACGTTGACGGCGACGGGGCGATGGGCCAGATACAAGTCCAGCATCTTCCGACGGGCCGGGAGATCGGGAAGAGGGATATACACTTTTTCGTCGAATCGTCCGGGCCGGAGCATGGCCGGGTCGAGTTGCCAGGGGACGTTGGTGGCGCCCATGAGAAGGATGGGCCGGCCGGCCTTTTTGTCGAAACCTTCCACCTCCTGCAAAATCTGCGGCACCACGCGCTGCATGACGCTGGAGCCGTCGTCCCGCCGGGCGGGAACAAGCGCTTCGATCTCGTCGATGAAAATGATGCTGCGCTTCTCTCCCGCGGCGGCGTCGAACAATTTCTTGATATTCTGCTCGGCTTCGCCCACCCATTTGCTTAGCACGTCGGCGGGCGAAATACGGAAGAAGGTGGCGTCGATTTCGCCGGCGGTGGCTTTGGCGAGCATTGTTTTGCCGGTGCCGGGCGGCCCGTACATCAGCACGCCGCCCCCCGGGCGAATGCCGAATTTTTCCGCCAGCTCCGGATGCTCGAACGGGTAGATCATCTTCAGGCGAATGTCCTGTTTGACGTCCTCCAGCCCGGCGACGTCGGCAAACCGAAGGGACGACCTTTCCCTGATGACCCATTGCTGCCCCGACGTCTCCCCCTCCGATTCGCTCGCCTGAGCGGCCGATGCGCCGGCCGATTGGCCGGTTCGGCGAAGATTGCCGGCGCGGCGATCTTCCTTCGCCGCCGCATCGCAGTCGCGCGCCAATTCGAGCAGGCGCTGCGCCATCTGCTTTCGGCCTTCGCGCAGTTCCTCGCCCATCGCCCCTTTGCCAAGCGACACCATCGCCCGCGCCGCCTCGAGCAGATAAACGCGAGCCGAATCCCATTGCCCGGCCCGGCGGGCGTCAAGTCCCTTTTGCCGATACCGCTCGAAAGTTTCCCAGGTGACGCTCATAGGTTCCCGATTATAAGCGAACCGGTCGCCGTCGCGCGATTGCAAATAGCGATCTTTCTTTTCCGTATCTTGTCGAAATCACTTGCGTTTGGCTATGACTGTAGACGCCTAAATAAACGACGGCTACCCTTCATGTCGGGAAAGCGGCCAGCGAAGATGGCGGCCGCGATCGCGCGATTCATTCGTTAATCTCCGGTTATTTTGGAGGTGTTGGTGGCGAAGTTGTTGCTCGCGGCGCGGCCGTCGATCGAGCGGCTGGAAGATCGCAGGTTGCTGTCGGTGTCTATCGATTCGGACGGCTGGACCACCCTTGCGCCCTCGGCCGCCACGCGCGTTATTTACGTCAGCAGTTCCGCCGGCAGCGATAACAACAACGGCCTTTCCCCGGCGAATCCCGTCGCGTCCATCGCGAAAGGCGTCAGTCTGCTCCGCAACGATTCGTCCGACTGGCTGCTTCTCAAGTGCGGCGATACCTGGAACAGCGGGCTGGGCGCCTGGCGCCTGAGCGGCAAGTCCAACGATCAGCCAATGCTCATCGGTTCCTACGGCTCGGGCGCTCGCCCGCTGCTGGAAACGGGGACCGGCGACGGCTTCTTCGCCGGCGCCAGCTCCAGCCCCGAAGTCGATCACATCGACATAATCGGCCTGCATTTTTACGCCGACGGACGCGATCCCAACTCACGCACCTTCTTTGGCTCCGCCGACGCCACCGGCATCGACGTTCTCACCCAGACAAACGGCATCACCATCGAAAACTGCTGGATGGAGGACTATTCGGTCAATATCAATCTGCAAAGCTATCTCGGGCAGATCACCGACGCACAGGTTCGCCGAAATATCATCGATGATTCCTATTCCGTTACCGGCCATTCCCAGGGTCTCTACTGTTATGGCGTCGCCAATCTACTAATCCAGGGAAATACCTTCGACGCCGACGGCTACAACGACCAAATCCCCGGCGCCCAGGCAACCTACTTCAATCACGATTGCTATCTCTCAAGCAATAACACCAACGTCACCATCGACAACAATATCTTCGCCCGCGCCGCCGGTTACGGACTGCAAGACCGCCCCGGCGGAACCGTCGAAAATAACGTCTTCATCGACGATCCCATCGGCATGTCCTTCGGCCTGGTCAACGGCGCCACCAGCACCCCCGGCGGCGTCAGCGGAATCGTCAACGGCAATGTCTTCATCGGCGGCGGTAATCTCAATGGCGCGCCGTACGGCCAGGGCATCGTAATCGGCAATACCGCGCCCGGTTATCCGACCGTCGTCAGCAATAACATCTTCGCCGACAGTCTTCCCAACGCCCCGGCCGCGATCAACCTCATGTATGGATCCGATCAGATCAACCCGCAGGATTCCGTCGGCCTCAACGACGTCAACATTCTGGGAAATGTCATCTATGACTGGAACCGCGGCGTCTACGTCGAGGGGGGCCTTGACTACGGCGGCGCCGGACTCACCGCCCTCAACGACGTCAACATTCAGCAAAATGATTTTCAGGATATCGACGGCGCCGTCGTGCAAAGCGACGGCGCGATGGATATGAGCCAGCTTCATTTCGCCGATAACACCTATTCGGCCGACGCGGCTTCGATAATGGTCGCCGGCAAGGCGACCTCGCTCGCGCAGTGGACGGGGCACGATGAGCCGACGGTTTCGCAGCAGCCTGTCTCGTATGTCGATGCGACGCGGACGTTGTCGGTCTACGACGCCGCGCTTGGCGGAGCGGGGTCCGACGCGGATTTCCTGGCGGGCGCTCGTCTGCAATCGCAGCAAAGCTGGCGGCCTGACTGCTCGGCGGCGGCGGTGGTCGGCTATTTCCAGGCCGGTTTTGACGGCGTCGCGACCGGCCATGATTGGACCGCGCCGACCCCGCCGATCGTTACCGCCGTCGGCGTCCCGCCGACGGTGGTCGCCAAGACCACTTCGCTGACCTTCACCGTAACCTATCTGGGCGAACAGCCGATTGACTTAACGAGTCTATCGTCCGGCAATCTGACCGTGACGGCGCCGCGATTCAGCGCCGCCGCCCAGTATGTTTCGCAAATCACCTCCGGGAACGCGACCACCGCCGTTTATACGCTGTCGGCGCCGACGGGGTTATTCCGGCAAGGCAGGTCATACAAATTTAAGGCGGCCCTAAACGCCGACCAGATTGCCGATACCGGCGGTTTTCTGACGCCGGCCCAATTGCTCGGGACTTTCAAAGTCCGGGTGATTCGCCCTCCGAAGGTACAGCCCGCTCATCGAACGCATTAAGAACAGATTGCCCACTCCCCGCGACTCGGATACACCGCCGATTCAACCGATGATGTACCTACGCAGGCAGAGCCGATGCGCGAGCGCCGGCTGTTTGCGATTATCGGACCGGGACGAGATGACTATGCAAACCCTTCATTCTACCAATGTAGTCACGGCGGCTGGGGAATCTTCGGGCTTCATGGGGTGGCTGGCCGCTTTCTTCGCGCGCTTGTTGGGTACGTCCAGTCCGCCGCCGAGCGAGACCGCTCGCCCGATCAACTATCCGTGTGACGAAGGGGAATCCGAAGGCGAATTCGTGCTAGCCGCCGGGGGCTATCGCATTCGGGTACCGCACCCGTCGGACGTGGGCCATTCGGTGGGCGACATGCTCCCTTCGGTCAAGGAGGGGCTGCTGCTTCTGCCGCCGTTGCCGATGGTCGTCGTCGAATTACTGCGAGAAATCCAGGACCCCAAATCAACCGCCGCCAGCGTCGCCGAGGTGGCCTCCAGCGATCCGTCGCTGGCGGCGTCGCTGCTTCGCACGGCCAACTCCGCGTCGATGGGATTGTCCCGCACCATCACCTCCGTCAGCGAAGCCGTCAGCTACCTGGGATTTGGAACCGTCAAGGCGATGGTCATCCGCCTTCGGCTTGATGAAGTGCTCGCGCCGAAAGATCCGGTGGCGGCGCTTGACGCGGAGGATTTATGGATTCACTCGCTGGCGGTTTCTTACGTGGCCGAGGCTTTGGCTCGCCGGGTCGGCGGCGTGGACGCGGGGTTCGTGGCGACGCTCGGATTGCTGCATGACCTGGGAAAGCTGGCCGTTTTGGCGCAGCTTCCGCAGGAGGCGGCGAAGCTTCGCGACGTGACCTCCGACGGCGAAACAAGCCGGCTGGCGCGCGAGGCGCAGGTGCTTGGGCTGGACCACGCCGGGATCGGCGCCAACCTGGCGGCGAAGTGGAAATTGCCGGCCGATTTGGTGCAGGCGATCCGCTGGCATCATCGCCCCGCCGGCGCTTTTTCGCCCGCCGACCCGCTCCCCCTGCGTAAGGCGCTGCATATCGTGCAGATCGCCAATCAGCTTGTAAAATATTGCTACTCGCATGTGGACTGCATGGAGATCGACACAGTGGCGCCCGAGGCGTTTGAGTTGTTGAACCTGGAGCCGTCGCTCTCGAAACTGCTGGAAAAGCCCGTGCGGGACGCCGTGAGCAAGGCGATCTTCTTCGCCGACGGAAACAGCAAGCGCCCCGCCGCCGCCCCCCGGCGATTCCTTCGCCCGTTGAGCGGCCCGCACGCCGTTCACGTCGCCAATCTGACCGCGCCGCCCGAGCCTCGCGTCGAGCAGGACGACGCGATGATCGCCGCTCTTTTTTCGCGCGATGCGCAGGAGTTGTCGAACAACAATGGCGCGCGGGGATCGATGGCCGGCGTCGACCATGGCCGATTCAGTACGTCAGCGACGGCCGCTGGAATTCAAAAATGCGTGGGCGCCGTCAAGGCGCACCTGGACGCATTAGGCTTATCGATCGAAACCCGATCGACGGTCGCCATGACCGTCAAATCCCTGATGGCCAACTTGCAAGGGGTATGCACGCCCACGGAAACGATCGAGGTCGCCCAGAGGGTCGAGGGGGGCCGTCTGACGGTGGGGATACGCGCCGCGAGCTTGGCCACCGCGCGCCGGCTCGGCGCGCCGGCGACACCGCTGATGGCCCGCCGATTGACCGAGGCCGATCTGGCGTGCGTGTTGAACCTCGGCTGGTTTGAACGGATCGCCGTGAGCGGCGATGGGTCGACGATCGTATTCGTGGGCCGGTGAAAGCGGGAACGAAATCGCCGCCGTCGCGACGCCCAGCGGCGTTGGCCGCTGTGTAACATCACGCGGAATTTCCGCTTGTTTGACGATTGACCGTTCGCCGCTCGAAACTGGCTTTGATGCCCGCGTTGCCGCCCGTACAATTGTTCGGTATGTCCAAGCCATCGCTCCCGACGGGCGCCCAATCGAAGCTGCCGCGACCTAAACGGCGCCTGACAATCGAGACCACCACCATGGCCGACGCCGACGCCAAGGACCAAGCCTATTGGCGGGCGCGAACGCCCGCGGCACGGCTCAGGGAGCTCGAACGCCTTCGTCAATTCAACTATAACTATGGCCCAGGTAAACCTCTTCCCCGACTTCAGAGACTTCTTAGAATCGCTGAACTCGGAGGGGGTTAAGTATCTATTGCTCGGCGGCTACGCCGTCATCCATTACGGGTATCGTCGCGCGACGGATGATTTGGACGTGTGGATCGCCGTCGATCCGGTAAATGCCGGTCGCGTGTCGAAAGTCCTGCGAGAATTCGGCGGCTTTCCGGCAAATAAGGTCAGACCGAGTATGTTCTTGGAGCGAGGCAAAATCTTCATCATCGGCCGCGAGCCGGTTCGCATCGATATTCTCACATCCCCCAGCGGCGTCGATTTCGCCGCCTGTTACGATCGCCGGCAAACAGTGATTTGGGATCGTCTGCCGGTCCCCTTGATTTCCTTCGAGGACCTCAAAATAAATAAGGCCGCCAGCGGCCGGATGAAGGACCTGGCTGACTTGGATGCCCTGGGTGCACATGATCCGACGCTCACGAGACGTCGGAAAAAGTAGCGCGTAAAAAGAGTCAGTTCGGACAGGCCGATCACGGTTGCGTGACAGGCGAAATCATCAGCTTCACCGCAGTCCGTGAAAATATCTTGATCGTCGTAGTCGGGTTACCGCATATGTCTTTACTCTCTTTTCGCTCAACTTCAGTCCCCGGAGGCAAGCGGCTGGTGTCCACCTCGAATGATTGAAAATATGAAGGTTCGGCTCGGAACCCGATCATCTCTTCCACGATCACTCGGCGTGTCGCTGCCCTATCCCCGCAGCCGTATCCGCTTGCCAGAAACGCGCTTGAAACTTCTGGGTCGACCCGACGGCAAGCTTGCAGCCGGCGAGCGGGATTATCTCGACGCGCTGGTGGTGTTGGTGGAAGATCACGATCGCAAAAACAGCCGGTTCGTTCCAGCCAGTCTCACTCCGGCCGAGGCACTGAAGTATCTGGCGGAACAGGCCGAAATGGGACCGACGGCGCTAGGAAAAGTGCTGGAACGACTCACGCGATGGCGTCCCTGATGTTGCACGGTAAACGTGGCATCAGCGCGCAAGCGGCGCGCGTCCTGGCGGAGTATTTCAAGGTGGACGTCGGATTATTTGTGTAAACGCGGCGGGATGGACGAAAGCCGTCGTTGTCGCGTCGCCAACGGCGTTTCAAATGGGGTGGGGAATTTTCGAGGCAACGCCTCCTGAAATCCAACCTCAATGCGCCGGGCTTGCCATGAATTATAGCACATCACACGGCCGCATTCGGGTTCGGCATCCTCAAACATCCCATCGCTTTCGCAGTATCAACTCCAACCCTTAAGCCACGGAGTCGATGATGAAAAATCGTTCGGTAATCGCCTCGTTCCTCGCGGTCGTATCGGCGTTTGCACTGTTTTCGGCCGTCACAATCGAAGCCGGAAAGGATGACGGGAAGCGACCGCCGGATAAAGAGGCGGCGGCCATGGATTATGGGCCGGTCATGGCCAACACATTCGAGGCGCCCAACGGCAATCTCGCCGTCAAAGGCGTGCTGATCAAGCTCGACAAGGAACACGAAGCCGGCGTGCTGTATGACACGGAGCTGTGCCGACTGGCGTGCGCGTGGGTTGGGCCGAACGTGCATCTGGCGAGCCGGGTTTTCAGCAATGACAACAACTTTCATTGCACGATCGACAATGGCGTTCAATTCGCGACCGGCATGACGCCGGGGTGGGCGAACGGGGAGAAAGTCGACGACCCGCGGAACCCGAAGGATGGGCCGTTGCCGCATGAATGGGCGCATTACAAGGGGCTTTATCGGCATGGGGATCAGATCGTCGTTTCGTATACGGTCGGCACGGCGGAGGTGCTGGAATCGCCGGGCGTGACGTTTCAAGGGTCGCAGGCGATTTTCACGCGAAGCCTTCGCGTGGGCCCACACGCCAATCCGATGAAACTGTTGATCTGCGCCCACGAGAAAAACGATCAGCCGACGGATGCAGCCAAGGGCACGTTCGAGGCGCCGGACGGCAAAACGAAAACGTGGATTTTACCTCTCGCCGACGGCAGCCGGCAGATCGCGAATCTGGTTCAGGCGCCAGCGGGCGCGGGCTACGCTTTCGAGCAGGCGACGAACTACGGGCCGGCGTACGTGACGCTGCCGCCGAGCGCGGTTTCGGTGGTATTTGGCGTCGATATCGCGCGCGTGTCGTCCGCGAACGCGACCGGTTCGCAGGCCGTACCGACGGTCGAGCCGCGCGATCCCGAGACGCTCACTCACGGCGGCCCTTCGCTCTGGAAAGAAACCATCACCACCGAAGGCAAACTAGCCGCCGACAATGCGCCTTACGTCATCGATACCCTTCCCGCTCCCGACAAAAATCCGTACCACTCCTGGATTCGCTTTACCGGCATCGACTTCTTCCCCGACGGCCATCGCGCCGCCTTGTGCACGTGGAGCGGCGATGTCTGGATCGTTTCCGGCATCGATCACGATCTAAAATATCTCACCTGGAAGCGCTTTGCCACGGGGCTGAATAACCCGATGGGCGTGAAGATCGTGGACGGCGTGGTTCACACCATCGATCGAAGCCAGATCACGAAACTAATCGATCTTGACGGTGACGGCGAAGCGGATTTTTATCAAAACATCAACAACGATTGCACGCTGACGACCAACTTCCACGAGATGGCGTTTGATCTTCAGACCGACTCTCAAGGCAACTTTTATTTCTCGAAAAGCTCGGCGATCTGGGCGCCGCCGATTCGGCTCGCCGAAGACGCGGGATGTGTCTTGAAAGTCAGCAAGGACGGGAGCACGCTGGAGAAACTCTGCACCGGCTTACGCGCGCCCAACGGCGTGTCGGTCGGTCCCGACGACAAAGTCTATTGCACCGATAACCAGGGAAATTGGGTGCCTTCCTGCCCGATCAATCTCGTGAAAAAAGACGCCTTCTACGGCTACGCCTATCACGACGGCAGACCCCTTCCGCCGACTGAGCGGGAGAAGCCGCTGTGTTGGATTCCGTATGGTCGCGATAAATCGTCTGGAACGCTTGTATGGGATATGACGGATCAATGGGGGCCGTTCAAGGGACGAATGATCGAGTGCAGCTACGACTGCTCGATTTTCGCGGTGATCGAAGAATTCGTCGGCGATCAGGTGCAGGGCGGCGTGACGAAATTTCAGCTGCATTTTCCCTCCGGCGTCATGCGCGGCCGATTCAATCCCGCCGACGGACAACTTTATCTTGCCGGCCTGCGCGGGTGGTCGAGCCGGGCGGTCAACGACGAATGTTTCCAGCGCGTGCGATACACCGGCAAAACGATTGTTGTTCCCGTCGCGGTGCGGACGCTGCACGATGCGATGGAAGTGACCTTTAACGCCGACCTGGACGCCAAGTCGATTGATTCTGACAACATCGCGGCCGAGCAATTCAATGTCGTGAGAACTGAACGCTATGGATCGCCGGAGTTTTCCGTGAAGAACCCGAAGAAGGCCGGGCACGACGTCGTCGAGATCAAGTCTGCAAAACTGCTGGCGGACGGTAAAACGGTCGCGCTGGAGATTCCGGGGCTGGCGCCGGTGACCAATTTCAATCTCACGTTTAAGTTGACGGCGGCCGACGGATCGCCGGTCGAACAGGAGTTGGATTACACCATCAATCGCGTGCCTTGAGGGAATGCATATTTCGTCGGCAGCAAAACGGCCGTCGCACAAATCGCGCGCGGCCGCGGCAAGTATCGATATGGGAGCCGTTCAAATCGAGATTGGCATAAATGGCTTTATTTGAGCCGATTATTGCAATTTTCGGCGCGTCCGGACGCCGGTGTTATTCTGGCGCCTGCTTCGCTTTAGGGGAATCTCGTAGCCGTCAAGGTGGCGGCTAACGGGTGACAAAAATCACCTGTTGTGTTCATGGAGCGCGGTTGGTTCCCACGGGCGGCGGCGCCTGCAGACGTTCTGCGGGCGCCGCCGCTTCGTTTGTGCCGTGATGCTATCATTCAGTGAATGAAGATTTACACCAAGACCGGCGACGACGGCACCACCGGGTTAATCGGCGGATCCCGCGTCCGCAAAAGTGATCCGCGCATCGAATGTTACGGCGCCATCGATGAACTCAATGCCGTCGTCGGTCTGGCGGCCGTCGTCGCTTGTCAATCGGCGCCCGAACTTGCGACGATGTTGTGTGAAGTCCAAAATGATTTGTTCGTCACCGGCTCCTATCTGGCCACGCCGGAAGACAGCGTGCATCGGCATTCTCTGCCGCCGTTGGATGAAGTGATCGTGACGCGGCTGGAAATGCAGATCGATAGTGCCGTGGCGTTGCTGGCGCCCTTGCGAAATTTCATTCTGCCGGGCGGCACGGAACTGGCGGCGCGCCTGCACCTGGCGCGGACCGTCTGCCGGCGGGCGGAAAGACTCCTGGCGGCGTTCGCCATGGAACGGCCGGTCGCTTCGCTGCTGCTGACGTATTTCAATCGGCTCAGCGACTGGCTTTTCATTCAGGCCCGGCGGGCAAACCAAATTGCGGGAATCCACGACGTGTTGTGGATGACCAAGTGAGCGCGATGTGACGACCGGAGCATCTCTCACATTGGCCGAGCGCGGAGCAGGCGGCGCAAGCGGGGGCCACTGAATCCAATATCGTTGACTGACGGACGAATGGGTACGAAAGAACCAGACGCGGATTATCGTCCCTAACGCGGCGTTGCCGGAGCGGTGGTCGGCTGAGTCGTGGGCGTTTGCAGATATTCGACCGTGGCGGCGGCGTAGGATTTTACCAGCGGGTTGGGGTCGCTGGCCGCCATCTTCGCCGCGAGCTGTTTTTGAACTTCCATGCTCAAAAGACGCGAGGCGTAAATGCCCAGCAGCCGGCTCTCCCAGGCGTTACTCGAGAGCATCTGATCGACCGCCTTGGTCTGCTCTTGCGGCGTCGCCACCAGCAGCGCGAACGCGTAACTCGCCCATAGCTTTACGCCGGGGGCCGGATCGGCGCGGGCATTGTCGATCAGAGCCGCGAACTGCTGGGCGAATGCCCTTTCATCGGGGGCCGCGTCGGGGACCGAATATTGCGCGACGTACGCGGAGAGCAAATCGATGTCGAGGATCTTGTCGCCCGGCGCCCCCTCATGAAGGTCCTTGATCAGATTCCGGCGAGAAATATCAAGCGACAACGGCTCGGCGACCCGCGTAAACATTCGGCTGAAAACGCGGGCGTATCCGCCGGCGAGAGCGCGAAATCCGTTCGGCGCCCGTACCGCGTTGGTGATGACATCGGCGTTAATGAGCAACATAACCGTCGGGCGCAAACGCAGCGCGTCGCTGAGCTCGGCCTGATCCAGCCGAACCGTCTGCGTGATCGACTCGCCCGGGCCAAGCACCTGGCGGCCCATGATTCGATCGAAGGCCACGCCCGGAAAGTTGCGCTCGTTAACCCCGCGGATTTGACCGTCGAACGTCAGGATCGGCTTGATCAATCCAAAGTCGCCGATGGTGACGTCCATTTTTCCGACGTTTTGAATGGTGACGTTGGCCAGCAGAGGTTCGCCGAGGCGGTGGCCGACCTTGATCGGCTCTGCGCGAAGGGCGTAGGTGCGACCGGGAGCATGCACGACGTCGAGCCACTGGCGGGGAAACTTCTGAAGTTCCGCCTGTATCGGCGCCGCGTCGGCGGGTTGCGTGGTCGCTTTGAAGCCGCGGCCGCGGGTCGCCTGATAGAGAATGGCGCCGAGGACGCCGCTGTGCGGATTGGACAGTATTTTTTGACCCAGCTCCTCGGCCGCCTTGTCGTGTTTTTCCACTTCTTCCAGGTGAAACAGGCCCAGCGCCGACAGCGGATCGGAATTCTGCAAAGGCGTGAAGATGGCGCGGGCGGCGTCGTTTTTGCCGGCGACCAGGTCGGACCAGCCTTCGAGCCGTTTAAGCACCGCGTTGTCGGCCGGGACCAATTGCTTCATGGCCGCGATCCAGGGGGATGCGGTGTTGACGTCATGGTTGAAATAGATTTCAAACCATGCCGTTTCATAAAGCGAACGCGCCAAGGCGTCTTTGTACTCGGCGTCGTCGCCGGATTTGACCCGCCGAACCGCTTGATCGACGGGAATCGCCGACGCGACGACGGTTGGCTGCGTGGCGGCGGGCTGCGACGCGGCCGATTGCGTGGCGGCGGCGAGGCCGATCGCTTTTCGCGTGGTCGCCTGCGCCGTGGCGGCGGGTTGGGTCGCAACGGCCTGCGATGTCGCCGGTTGCGTCGAGGCGACGCGCGTGGCCGGATGCGTGGCCGGCACGAGAGCGGCGCCGGCCCGCTCGGGAACGATTCGCTCACAGATCAGGTTCAGGCGCCGCAAAAAGGCCTGTTGCGCTTCTTTAAGAATCTGCGGGCTCTCGTCGCCGCGCTGGATCGTTAGGCGCAGGAACCAAAAATCGGAATCCTCGGGCGCGATTTGTAAGTTCTGCTCGAGTTGTTCCGATGCCACCGTCGTTTCGCCGGCGCGATATCGCTCGGCGAGATAATTGACCAGCGAATCCTTGGTCGGCAGCGTTCCCTGCGCCAAATGGACGTCGATCAGGGTGGCGTACCACACCAGCGCCTGTTCACCAAACCCGGCCTCGGAGAGCATGTCGGCCACCTCGGCGATGGCCTCGGCATCGACCGGATTGGCGCGAAGAATATCGAGCAGCGCCGCAAACCGCTGAATGGCGGTCGCGTCCGGCGGAAGCAGCCGATATTCCAGAAGCGTCACTTCCGGCAGTGGATAAAACCGGCGCGCCTGCGCCAGCATCGCCAGCGCCGCCGATCGCGAACGCTGATCCAACAAAGGTACCGCCAGCATCGCCACATGCGCCTTCACATGAACGTCCAGCTTGGGACTGGCCACCAATTGGCGCAGGTAGGCGATCTTGGCTTCGTTGCTCTGCTGGCGGGCGAGGTACAGATCGATCAAATCCATCTGGGCGACCTGATCCTCGGGAGCGAGAATCAAATACGCCCGCCAGGTTTCGATTGCGCCCGGAAGATCTCCCTCGGCCTCTCTGGCCTGGGCGAGATAACGGAAATAGCGCGGCTCGGTCGGATTGATGGTCGCGGCGGCGGCAAGGAACGCCTCGCTTTGGCGAAGCGACGCTTTTGAATAGCGCTGACGCTGAAGGGCAAGTCCCAAATCGCAAAACCGCTCGCAGAGGGCTTGGCGGGCGCTGGCTTCGTCTTCGGCCGTGGGGGCGCCGGACGGCGGCTGATTCGCGGGGCCGGGATCAAGCCTCAGCGGCTGCTGGCCCAGGGCGGCCGACGCGGCCCATGATCCGATCAAGGTGAACGCGACAAAGCGAGACATGCTCATAAGGCGCCAGTCGTTAGTTGCCAGTCGTCAGGGTAAGTCGAATGTCCGAGAAGCCGCCTGTGTCGGGAAATCGGGTCGCAATCACTCTCGCGTCGCGTGGCGTCGGGCTGTCGCGACGCCACGCGAAACGTTTTTTTGTTTTGCCCGCGAGCGGGTCCTCAAACGAGGCCCGGCGCTCCGCTCGGCGTCCAGGCGAACCGAATGTCGGAAACCCGCGGCGATTTCGGCCGGTTGAACCGCCCTACTTCATCGACTACCAACGCCCGCCAACTTATCCGCGCAGGATTATCGGTCGTCGCTCCACACTTCCGCCAGTGCCGGGCGATCGGTCGTGAGCGTGGAGACGTCGATCAACAACTCGGCCCGGCCGCGCAGCCAGAGTGACCAATCGCCGCGGCCGCATTTCAGCGCGGCCAGGGCCAACAGGGACTGCGCTCGGGCGGCCTGCGGGCTGGGCATCAATTCGGCAAGTTGAACCTTGGCGACCGCGCCGTCAAACATCTTCGGCCACGCGCCGATCTTCGCTTCGTAGTCAAGTTGAAGGCTCAGCAGCCGCAGCGCTTCGTCCAGCGAAAGCTGCTCGCCGTACAGCGGCATGATGGCGCCATAGGCGCTGGGCAGATCGTTGAGTTCGAGCAGGGCTTCGGTCAGGATCAGGCTGACGGGTTTGGTCAGACTGGCGCTGCGGCCCAGCCGGTGTCCGAGCAGCGCCCGGCAGATCGCGGCGCTTTCAGGCCAGCGGCGCTGGGCATGGCGGAGAATCGCCAACTGATGCAGCGCCTTAAGCTTAGCCGGACCGAATAGAGTGAAGGCGCGCATCGCCGATTCGATCTGCCGCTCGGCTTCGTCAAATTGGCCGGACGCGATCAGGGCGGGGGAGTTTCTGGCGATGAGCGAACTGCGGGCGCTGGTAACGCTCAGCGCGATCCACAGTACGATGATGCCCGCGATGGCCGCGGCACGAACCGCCGGGGGGGCGAACACCAGCGTCACGAACACCGCCGCGATGAGCAGCGCCTTGAGCAGGACGCTGAGCGTGATGTCGCGCCGAACGCGGTAAATGGCAACGTCTACTGACATCATGACATTTCACTCGGCGCCGCCGCCGGCTCATATCGCCCCACCAGCTTTTGCACTTCCGGATACCGCCGGCACAATTCGACGATCGGCGACAGCAGCGTGGCCCGCTTAAATGCATCGGCGGCTTCGGTCTTTCGGTCCAGAAGATCGTAGGCTCGCGCGAGCAACGCATATACGTCTCCCAGCCGATGACCCAGCTGGTCGCGCAGAGCGGGGAGTTTTTCGACGAAGATTCCGATGGCGTCCTCGGGATGGCCGGTCAGGACATCGCGGTAGATTTCGACCAAAGCAAACCCGGCGGAGTCGCGCGGGCCGATGCGCCGCAGTTCGGAAATCGAGCGGTCGGCGTCGAAGAGATGATCCTCGCGAAGCATCGCCATCGCCCGGCCCATCCGCACCCCATACGCCGCGCCGGCGTTGAGCAGGTCATGTTCGAGAAGATAGTTGTGGACGGCGATCGCATCGTCAAACCGATGGTAGCGGGAAAGAACCGCCGCCAGATAGACGATGGCCTCGGCCCGCAACTGCTGGGTGCGGGCCGGGCGAGAAAGAAACTGCTGGAGGGCCATCGCCGATTCAGGCCAGCGGCGAAGCTGCACCAGCTCGGCGATCCCCTGCACCGCCGCCTGTTCCATTTTCACCTGACGGAGGGTGAATTGTAGAACCCACGGAATCGCAAGAATGATGAATGCCGACAGCCCCCAGGCGAATCCTTGCAAAACCGATCCGCCCCCCGCGCCGGCGGAAAAGGCGGCGATGACGATCAGCGTCAGGCATCCGATGATCAGGATTCTCAGCCAGGGAACGCGCGGACGCGGCTCGCTGCTCTCCAGCAGCGTCGGCACATCGAGAAATGCGAGCGGCGGTTCTTGCTCCATTTGCACGCGAGATTGTAGGGGCGGGTTCGGGATTTGAAAGAGGCCGAGCCGCAAGCCGGGGAGAAGCAGGTGCGTCATACTTTAGGCGGGGCCCCGCCGTTGCTTCTAAGCGCTACGCTTTGCGCTTCTTTTTTGTCCTCCGCCGTTGACGAATCGCCGCTAATCGTAGGCTTCGGCCGCTTCTCCGCGGGGGCGGGTTTTCCATCGGCGATGCAGCCAAAGATATTGCCCCGGATCGGCCCGAACCACGTCCTCGATGCCTTTGGTGAACCGCTGGGTGATGTATCGCAGCGGATCGTCCTGCGTCTTCCAATCGTCGGGATGGATGATGTCCTGAACGCCAAGGGCAAAATGAAAACGCCCGTCGATCCGACGCGCGTATCCGATTACCACCGGCACGCCGTAGTGCATCGCCAAAAGGCCTATGGACTTGTACGTGCTGGCTTTTCGGCCAAAAAAATCGACGAAAATTCCTTTTGACCCCGCGTTTTGATCGGCGATAAACCCGACGGCGCCGGCCCGATCAAGCACGTCGGTGACTTCGCTGGTCGCGCCGTTTTTGCCGACGATCTTCTGCCCCTGCCTTTCGCGGACGCCCATGATCCATCCATTGAGATAGGGATTGTCGAGCGGCCGCGCGACGCTGGTGGTTTCAAAGCCGAGCGTGGCAAGCGCGTAGCCGAGAATTTCCCAGTTTCCGTAGTGGCCGGTGAGCATGATCATCCCCCTGCCCGGTTTGAGAAGAAGCGAAAGAACTTCCGTGAAGTTTTCGAGTCGGCAGTAGGTCGCGACGGTGTCGAGCCGGATCAGGCGAGTGGTGAACAGCACCTCGACGGCCAGCATCACCATCTGCTGCGTGCACTGGCGGGCGAGATTTTGTCGTTGGCGATCGGGCATCTCCGGAAAACTGCGCCGAAGGTTGGCCAACGCCCGCTCGCGATGTTTGCGATCGACGCGATACATCACGCCGCCGATGAATTGCGCCGTTTGTAGATTGGTATCGACGGCAAAACAGTGCATCGCCGCCGACGCAAGTCGCACGCCGACATACACGAGCCGGTCCAATAGATCGTTGCGCGGCTTCTTGGGCATGGCGGGGATGATAGCGAACAACGCGACGAAGCGCAACGCGCTTCAACGCATTCGCCACTCCCCTTCGCGCGGCGCTTATCCCCCCATCCGGCTCATCTGCTGGTTGCCGTGCATGCCATGGACGTCAGGCTTCAGTCGCACGCAATCTTCCATGGCTTGGGCGACGGCTTTTCTGCGCAAGACGGCATCGGGCGTCGAACGAACGATGCCGCGCACGTCCACCTCTCCCCCTTCGAACAAGCACGAGCGGAGCACGCCGTTGGCCGTCAAGCGCAACCGGTTGCAGGTCGCGCAGAACGGCGCCGACATCGCGCTGATGAATCCAATGCGGCCGATCGGTCGGCCCAGCGCCAGTCGATAAACATTGGCCGGGCCGACGCCCGCTTCGGTCGCTCGATCGAGCGGAGCCAGCGGGCCGAGCTCGTTTTCGATGATCATCCGAACTTCGGCTTCGGGTATCAGCGCGTCCTGTCCCCGGTCCTGCGCGCCGCAACCGGCCGCGGGCCCGTGTTCGTCGTCGGCGATTCTGCCGATCGGCTGCGACGCGTGCATAATCGCCGCGTCGCCCAATGGCATGTATTCGATGAATCTCACCGTGAGCCGCTGATTCAGGGACATTCGCGCGAAATTCGCTAGTTCGTCGTCGTTGGTCCCGCGCATGGTGACGCAATTGATTTTCAAACTTTGAAAGCCGACGTCTTCGCAGCGATCCAGTCCGACCAGAACTTGTTTTAGATCGCCGGTCCGCGTGATCCTCCGGAATTTATCGGGTTGCAGCGAATCAAGGCTGATCGTGACGCGGTCCAGGCCCGCTTGGCGGAGCGGACCGGCTAATTCCAACATGCGCTGGCCGTTGGTCGTCAGGGACAGATCTTCCACGCCCGGAATTCGCCGGAGCATCGCGACCAGATCGACCAGGCCGTGGCGGATGGTCGGCTCGCCGCCGGTGAGCTTAAATCGGCGGATGCCATGAATATCGATGGCGGCCCGCACGATATCGCGGATTTCCTCAAATCCCAGAATCTCCTCGCGCGGCAGCCAGCGTACGCCATCGGACGGCATGCAATAAACGCAGCGAAAATTGCAGCGGTCGGTAACGCTGATCCGCAGCACCCGCACGGCGCCGATCGATCGCGGACCGTTGTCGAGCCCAACACGGACGGGCCCGGCGGAAGCGGAGGTTTCGACGACAGGAAGTCTCACGATATGCGATTGTAGACGATGCTCGCGGATTCGTCGCCGTCAAATACCGGCGCATTCCGCGGTCGATCGTCATTCATAAATAAAATTTTTCGATCCTCCGCGCCGTCGCCGACCATGAAACGCTCGGCCAAAACGTCAATCTCCTGTTCGGCTCGATTGGCTTTGATCTTCCATGCGCTTGATTGAAAAATGTCGCGCGGCGCAAGATAACAAATCATCTTTGTGATCTCCGCACGCTGTTTAAGGAACCGCAACATGCCCTTTCGCATCATCCGAATCACCCTTCTTGCCGCTGTCGGCTGCGTCATCGCTCCGGCGATGAGCCTGGCGGCCAGGAGCGATACCAACGAAATTCCGCACGGCTATTCCAAGCCGCCCAATGCCGCCTATTCCCCCGACGAAGCGATCGCGAAGATGCAGCTTCCGGCCGGCTTCAAGATCGAGTGCGTCGCGCATGAGCCGGACTTGATCAATCCGACATCGTTTACGTTTGACGATCAGGGGCGGATGTGGGTGACCGAATCGATCGAATATCCGCGAGCCGACGCGGGGCCGGGGCAGGACCGGGTAAAGATATTCGAATCGACCAAACATGACGGCCGTTTCGACAAGTGCACCGTTTTCAAAGACGGCCTGAACATCCCCTGCGGCGTCGCGATCGGCAACGGCGGCGTGTATATCACCAATTCGCCGGACGTTCTTTTTTTCCCCGACTCGGCCGTCACCGGAAAAGCGACGACGCCGCAGGTGATCGTCACCGGCTTCGGCCGCGCCGATCGCCACGAACTTCCCAACAGTCTCACCTGGGGTCCCGACGGCTGGCTCTATGGAATGAACGGCGTTTTCAACGGCGCCCGCGTCGTCAACGACGGCAAAACACACAAGTTCACCTGCGCGATCTGGCGCTGGCATCCGAAGACCAAACATTTCGAGCTCTTCGCCGAGGGAACCAGTAATCCGTGGGGCCTGGATTACAATCGCCAGGGCGACTGGTTCGTCTCGTGTTGCGTGATCGATCATCTCTTTCACATGACCCAAAGCGGCTATTACCATCGCCAGGGCGGACCGTATCCGCCGGCCACGCACGAGTTGCCCTCGATCACCACCGGGCGGCATCAGGCCGCCGCCTACGCGGGGCTTTGCATTTACGACGCCGACGTTTTTCCCCAGGATTATCGCGGCGTCTTTCTCATGGGCAACCTGCACGGGAGCGCCATCAATTGCGATTCCATCACGCGCAATGGATCGACGTACGTGCAGAAGAACGCGCCGGATTTTGCGCAGGCGAACGATTCGTGGTTCATGCCGGTCTCGCAGAAGATCGGGCCCGACGGATGTTTGTACGTGATGGACTGGTACGATCGATATCATTGTTATCAGGACGCCAATCGCGACCCGAAAGGGATCGATCGGGAACGGGGCCGCATCTACCGCATTTCTTACGGCGGGGCGCCGTTTTATAACCCGTTCGATCTTCAGCAAACCTCGACGGCCGACTTGTTCAAGCTGCTGGACAGTCCCAACGTCTGGTGGCGCCGGACGGCGCAGCGGGTATTGAACGAACAGTTTACGCCGTCGCTCGTGCCGGCGCTGGAAAAGATGGCGCTCGATCCGAGCGGAAAAAACAACGCGAATATGCATGCCTTGTGGGTGCTGGTGAGCCAGCATGCGCTAAGCGCCGAGTTTCATCTGAAGGCGTTGAACAGTCCCGACGAGCCGACGCGAAACTGGGGCGTGCGGGCGGCGGGAGAGATGCGCGAGGTTTCTCCCGAGGTCTTCGCGAAACTGTCGGCCATGGTGGACGACGCTTCGCCGGACGTGCGATGCCAGCTGGCGGTGGCGGCCGGGCGACTGCTGAAGCCGGACGGTTTGCCGATCCTGATCGATCTGCTGCACAACCCGCAAAACGCCAAGGATCCGCTGATCCCGACGATCATCTACAACAACATTAAGCCGCTGGTTTATCGGCGCGGCGCCGAGATCGTGGACGCGCTGGAAAAAGACAAGGCGGCCCAGGCGAATTTCGGCGACACGGTCGTGAGATGGATCGAGACGGCGGTAAACACCCTCGCTCGAACGCCGGCGCAGATCGCCGAGAGCGCAAAGCAGGGAATCGAAAAATTAAAGCGGAATCCGAAATTCAAGATCGAGTCGGTTTTTCAGGACGTCATCGACGGGTTCGACAACTCGGGCGTGAAATCGGCCGATCGTGGGAAGTATTTCGACCAGGGCGCCCGCGATCAAATCGCCGAAGTGTCGGCGTCGGCCACGAGCCCCGCGCGCATTCCCGCGACGGTGATCGCGCTCTGGTGGCATGACGAAAAGGCCGCCGAATCCGCCCGCGCCGTTCTTGCCGACCGCAAGGTCGCGGCGCCGATCCGCTCGATGCTGCTCAAGGCGCTGGCCGAGCAGCAAAGCCCCGGCAACGTGCCGGCGTTCTCGGCCTTCATCATCGACAATGCCGCCCCGGTGCGCCTGCGGCAGGAAGCGGTGAACGCGCTGGGCCTGATGGGCGACGCCAACGCCGCCGCGGTGCTGGTCGACGATTACGACAAGGCCGAGCCGGCCGATCTCAAGCCGATGATCATCGACGCCCTCGCACAATCCAAGTCCGGCGCCGGCGCCCTCCTCGATGCGGTCAGGCAAAAGCGGATTCCGCGCAGCCAGATCACCGAAAATCACGCTCGGCGAATCGCGGGATACAATGACCCGACGCTTGCCGGCGAACTGGCGGCCACATGGGGAACCATCCGTACCGAGCGCAACCCCCAGCGCATGGAGGTGGCGGAAAAGTACAAGAAAATCATCTTGAGCCATCCGCCCGGCAACCCGTCGGCGGGCCAGAAAGTCTTCGCCGCCAAGTGCATGCAATGCCATACCATCTACGGCAAAGGCGGCGAGGTCGGCCCCGATCTCACCGGCGTCGGGCGCGATAATCTCGACTTGATTTTAAGCAATGTGCTCGACCCCAACCTCGTCGTCGGCAAGCCTTATTATCAGTGGGTGGTGCGCCTGAAAAATAACACGAGCGCGTCGGGACTTTTGGCCGAAGAGAGCGATAAGCAGATCGTCCTGAAAGACGGCACGCAACGGATTACGATCCCGCGGGCCGACATCGACAAGATGAAGGAGACGACCTTGTCGATGATGCCCGAGGGTCTGGAGGCGACGATGACCGAACAGGAATTTATCGACCTTGTCGGATTCCTGCTCACCAAGCAGGCGCCCGCGCCCTGGGAAGCCGGAAAGTGACGGCCTCGCGATCCGCCGTGCCCTGCGCGTTTTCCGTGACCGCCGCCCGCCACGACGACGCAAAAATTCCGAAGCGTATTTTTCGAGGTTTATCGAGAGTCTTCGCGTTTAGCGGCCCCGCTTGCGGGGCGCGTTTCGCGATCGAAGTGCGCTCCGCCAACATGAGAAATGTTCCCGGCGAGGCGGATCGCGCCTCATCCCGGCGGGCGATTCGCGCCGATGTTTTTCAGTCAGCTTTCTCCAGCGATATGGCGGCCTTGCGTCGCGCCAGATCGTCGCGAAGATAGCGCTTAAAGGTCGGCAATCCCTGCTCGTCCCAGGCCGACTCGATTTGCTGGGCGAGTTCCTGGTTGTTGCGCGAGAGTTCTGAAAACGCCGCCGCCTCCGGCGAATTGGGTTTGGGCTGAACGTGGCGATCGTGGGTGTCCGCGCGGAACAGCACATGCGTGCCGTCGGGCGCGCATTCGATGACGAGCTTCATGTGCGGGTAATAGCGGTTCCCCAGCCGCAGGCTGTATTTCGCCGGATGCTCGGCGGGCATTCGCTCGAAGGCGGCGATGCGATAAAATTCATCCTCGCTTGACGCGCGCATCGCGTCGAGCCGGGCCCGCACCGCCAACGGCGGCTCGCCCCCGTACGCCAACGAAAGGTAAAGATCGATGGCTTTCCAAGTTTCAGAGACGATCGGCGGCTGCCAATTCATTTTAGCCTCATTCTGATTTCCGCTCGGACTTTTCGCCCTCGCCCAGCGTAAAATAGTATACTGAATTCCCGCGGAGACCATTGATGTTCGTATCGAATCTTAAGGAAATTGACGACCGCAATGTCCTGGTCGTCGAAGATGACCCGGAAATCAACCAGCTCGTCGGAGCGTATGTCGAGCTGGCGGGCTTTAATTACGTCAGCGCCCTCAATGGAATCGAAGCGCTCGCGCAGGCGCGCGAATGTTTCCCGTCGGCCGTCGTGCTCGATCTGATGCTGCCCGACCTCAGCGGCCTGGAAATCTGCCGGCAGCTCAAAGCCGACTGGAGCACCTGCGGCATTCCCGTCATCATTCTGACCGCGCTGGACAGCGACGACTCGCGTCTGGAAAGTCTGCGCTGCGGCGCGGCGGTATACCTGACCAAGCCGTTCGATCCGGATGAATTTCTGGATGTGCTGTGCCGGCTGGCGATCGGTCGAGCCGATCGCGAGGCTCAAGTCGCCGCCGGCGATACCGCGATCGAGGCGCGAAGACCCGGCGCCCGAAATCCGAATCAAACCCAAATGCCCGAATGATCCTTTCGCCCTTCCCCTTTCCCGCGAGCGGCGGCGGTGATAAATTGATTGGGGCCGCTGCGGCGTCGCGCCCCGGCGCCATCGCCTGACAACTTCACTGACGGGAACCCATGAAAGCAAGATTCTTAAATGCCGCGATCCTGATCGGACTGACGGCCGGCGTTTGCCCGGCAATCGCCGCCGATTCGTCCCAACCCAAAACGCCGACCACGCGCCCGGCGCGCCCCACGCCGCCCGGCCGCGATCCCAGCACGGCGGGCTATGTCACCGCCAAGGATTTGCCCGACGGCGACGTTCCTCCCGCCGATATGGACGGGAACTTTATCATCGGCCCCACCCACAAAAAGGCGCCGGAGATGACCGTGAAGGAAGGCGTGCCGCAGGGGCAGGTGTTCAACCTCACGATGAAATCGACCGACAGCAAGATTTATCCCGGCATCAAACGAGAAGTTTTCGGCACGGTCGATCCCAACAATCCGTACAAACTGGACGTGCCCACAAGCCATGCCGCTCCTTATACGCGCCGCGTTTCGGTTTACGTTCCCAAGCAATACGTCGCCGGAACAGCCGCCCCGTTCATGGTCAGCGCCGACGGCGACACCTTATTCTTCACGGCTCTGGATAATCTCATCGCCGAACGCCGGGTCCCGGCGATGATCGGCATCGCCATTTCCAGCGGCGGCGGCGACGCACAGGGAAGTCAGCGCGGCCTGGAATATGACACCATGTCCGGCCTGTACGCCGAGTTCGTGGAAAAAGAGGTGTTGCCGCTCGTGGAAAAAGAATGCAACGTGAAACTGACCGCCGACCCCGAGGCCCGGGCGACGATGGGCTGCAGTTCCGGCGGATCGTGCGCGATCATCATGGCCTGGTATCATCCCGACCTGTACCACCGCGTTCTCACCTTTTCCGGCACCTTCGTCAACCAGCAATGGCCCTACAACCCCGAAACCCCCCGCGGCGCCTGGGAACTTCATGAGCACCTGATCCCCAACAGTCCCGTCAAGCCGTTGCGAATCTGGATGGAAGTCGGCGACAGGGACCTTCTGAACCCCAACATCATGCGCGACAACAGCCACGATTGGGTGGTCGCCAACGAGAACACCGCCAAGGCGTTGGCCGCCAAGGGATATCACTACCAGTTCTCCTTCGTCCGCAACGCCGGCCATTGCGACGGCAGCATGAAAAAGCAATTGCTGCCCGAGGCGCTGGAATATGTATGGAAGGGTTATCCGATCAACGGCGCGACAATCGCCGCGCCGGCCGGGGCGAAATAAGTTCGAGGGAAATAAAACGCGCCGCGTCGATGGCGTCGGCCGACACAACCGCGGCGCGTTCTCGTGGTAGCATTCCTAAATGACCTTGCGCGATCAGGCGCGTTTTTTTCATACCCTCGCCTGGTACTCCGGGAGAGGGAAGGGTGAGGGTCTCTTAAAGGGCCGGATTTTATCGTGACTTGCGTCTTTCCAAAAACCCCTCTCCCCAACCCTCCCGGATTACCGGGCGAGGGAGTAGAACACGTAATCGCGCAAGGTCATTTTAGTTCCCAAAGCGCCAGCCGACGGCAGGAGCGCGGCGCCGATGCCGGCTGGCTGGAATCTAGCGGAGTAATCTCTATGAATCGCATATTCGGCAATCCAGCGGCGATGTTGGCGGTCTGTGTTCTGATGTTGGGCGGAATCGCCCGTGCCGATGAATTGAAGGTGGGGGACAAGGCGCCGGAGTTCTCCCTTGTCGGCAGCGACGGCAAGACCTACACACTCGCCGACTACAAGGGAAAGCAGGCGGTCGTCCTGGCCTGGTTTCCCAAGGCGTTTACCGGCGGGTGTACCAAGGAGTGCAAGTCGATTGGCGCGAGCGGCGCGAAGCTCAAGCCGTTGGGCATCGCCTATTTCACCGCCAGCGTCGACACGCCGGAACAAAACAAGAAGTTCGCCGAATCGCTGGCGCTGGATTACCCGATCCTGAGCGACCCGGACAAAAAAGTCGCCGAAGCGTATGGCGTCGTGCATGGCGATCGCAAGGTTGCCGAGCGGTGGACGTTTTATATCGACAAGGATGGCGTCATCAAGGCGATCGACAAAGGCGTGCAAAAGAAGACCGAAACGGCCGGCGACGATATCGCCGCCAAGGCCAGGGAACTGGGCCTGACGAATCAGAAATGATGGAGGCGCAGGCGGCGCATGCTTTGCCGCGCCGGCAGCGGCGCCGGCGGGTTGCGGCGCCTTGAGCATTTTCGCAAAACGATAAAACGCCGGCCCTGTCCACGGGTAAATACAGCGAGCCGGCACCGTCATGCCCCATGGTTTTGGGCCGCTGAAAACGCGTCGTGTTTCGCCCGTTTTATTTGCTTGGCAAAGGATCACGTTCATGAACACAACTGAAAATACCGGAGTTTCCCGCCGAGAACTTGGCAAATGCGTCGGCGCCGTCGCCGCCGTCTCGGCGCTCGCCGCCTTTGCGGTTCCAAACGTGCACGCGGCCGGCGACTCGACCATCCAGATCGCCCTGATCGGTTGCGGCGGACGCGGCACCGGCGCGGCCGGCGACGCCCTTCGCTCCAAGGTCGCCAACGCCAGGCTCGTCGCCATGGCCGACGCATATGAGGACCGTCTGGCCAGCTCATACAAGCGTCTTACCGCCGACGGCGCCCTGGTCAGCAAGGTCGATGTTCCCGCCGAGCGAAAGTTCATCGGCTTTGACGCCTACAAACATGCGATGGACTGCCTCAAGCCGGGCGACGTCGTGATTTTCGCCACGCCGCTGGCGTTCCGCTGGGTGCATTTCACCTATGCTATCGAAAAGGGCCTCAATGTCTTCATGGAAAAGCCGCTCTCTTCCGACGGCGTGGTCAGCAAGAAATTATTAAAGCTGGCCGAGGAGGCGTCGGCCAAGAATCTGAAGGTGGGCGTGGGTCTGATGTCGCGCCATTCGCGGCCGCTCCAGGAATTGAGCAAGCGTATCGCCGACGGCGAAATCGGAGACATCGTCCTGATGCGCGGCTATCGCATGGCCGGCCCCGTCGGAACCTTTGCCTCGACGCCCAAGCCCGAAGGAATCAACGAACTCGAATACCAGATTCGCCGCTTTCACAGCTTCCTCTGGGCCGGCGGCGGATGTTTCAGCGATTTTAACATCCACATCATCGACCATCTCTGCTGGATGAAAAATGCGTGGCCGGTGAGTGCCCAGGGCGTGGGTGGCCGTCATTACAAGGTCAATGACAAAGGCGTTCCCTACGTCGATCAGAACTTCGACTCCTACGGGATCGAATATACCTTCGGCGACGGAACCAAACTCCTGTTCGACGGCCGTTGCATCAACGGCGCCAAGATCATCTATAACAGCTTCATTCATGGCACCAAGGGCGTGGCCATCGGTTCCCGGGGCGGCGACTGCGGCGCTCCCTCCAGCACCTACAAAGGCCTGTCGGCGACCGCCGACAACAAGATCTGGCAATCGACCGACAAGAGCGTTCCCTACCAAAATGAATGGGACGATCTGCTCGACGCGGTCGTGAACAACAAGCCTTACAACGAAGTCAAGCGTGGCGTGGAAGCCAGCCTCGTCACCAGCATGGGACGCATGGCCGCACATACCGGCCAGGAAATCACCTTCGACGACATGCTGAATTCCGACCACGAATTCGCCCCCGGCATCGAAAAGCTCAAGGCCGATTCGCCCGCTTTTGTGCTGGCCGACGCCAAGGGCATGTATCCCCAGCCCGAGCCGGGACGCAAGACGCGGGAATATTGATCGATCGTCCCGATGCGTGGCGACGATTCGGACACAACGGACGGACATGCACTTGCAGGAGTGCATGTCCGCTCTTTTAGAGGTTGACCGGATCGATCAATGAATCCGGGCGCGGACTGTTCCCGGTCGATGGCGAAGCTTCGCTCAGGTTGGTCGAGCCGATTTGCGTGGACCCGTTGTAAACGGATTCCGCGACGCCGCCGGCAAAGCTGGGACCTGGGTAGACATTTCCGAAGACGTTTTCGCCAACCGCCGATATTGCGGGGGAAAAGTTCAGAATCAGCGTGTCTTGAAACCAGTTGGTTCCGATCGCTTTTGGATTGGAGCCGGTTCCCTCGATATTAAGCGCGTTGGATAACATGCCGGGGCGTAGGCTTGCATCATGTAAAACGTGATCGCCGATCCCCGTGAGTATGCGGGCGCGATCATCAGGAGAACGACGACCGCAATCGTGGCTGCCATGGCTGAGAAGAGACGACGCATGGGAATCCTCCTCATCTTCGGTGAAAATCATCTCAGGGCGGCAAGCATCCTTCAAGATACCGCGACAAGCCGCGACATGGGCCTCGGCGACAAAGAGATACAGAAAGATTCGCTTCCTTCCGCGTCCGTTCAAGCCGTTGCGAGATCCGACGAAACTTCACGTAGAACTCGGCTTCTCGGTCGAAGCGCCCACGAAGCGATCACGATGAGAAGGATGATGAGCGGGGTGGCGATTTTGACCGCCGGGTCTCCCACCGAAGCATGTGAAGCGGCGGCGCCGGTCAAATCGAAAAGCATTCCGGCATAGGCCCACTCCTTGAGCCTCGGCAACCGCGGCGCGACGATCGCCACGCCGCCAAGAACCTTCCACACGCCAAGGATCACCAAGAAATAAGATGGATATCCAAGATGTGCAATGCCTTCCACCGCGAAAGCCGGCCGAGCGACATCGACGGCGCCGCCGGAGAGAAATACAAATGCACAGAGTCCGGTCGTGATCCAGTAGGCGATGTTTCGTGAGTTCATTTGTCCTTTCGGCTTCGCTGCGTCGGGGCGGCGGGCCACGTCTGCCGGATTGCATTGCGTGGTTTTCAAAAACCACGCGAACCAGACACGACTATAGGCGCCATCGACAATCGAATTTGCCGTTTTTTCCTTATGGGCGGACGCTGAATATCCGCGCTGACCGTATCGCAACCCCGCGCGTATAGCGCGGAATCGTTTGCGGACGGCATCCGGGCCTCCACTACGAAGAGGGCCGTCAGCAATCATCCGTCGCGGAAACCGATACGAACAGAAATCGAAATGACGAAAGTCCAACCACGGTCTCGCATTACCCCTACGCCAGCATCATCGCCGGCTCTTGCAGCAATCCCTTGAGCGTTCGCAGGAATTCCGCCGCCGTCGCGCCGTCGACGGCGCGGTGATCGGCCGACAAGGTCATCGTCAACATCGTGCGGGCGACGATGGCGTCGCCGCGGATGACGGGGCGTTTTTCGGCGCTGGCTACCGCGAGGATGGCGACTTCCGGAGGGTTGATGATGGCGCTGAATTCTCGGATGCCGTAGGTTCCGAGGTTGCTGATGGTGAAGGTGCCGGGGCCGAGGTCTTCCTTCTTTTGTTTGGCGGCGCGGGCGCGCTGGATCATCGCCTCGCTGCGCACGCGGATTTCTTTCAGGCCCATTTGATCGATGTTGCGGAGGACCGGAACGATTAGTCCATCGGGGATGGCGACCGCGATTCCGAGGTTCACGTCGCCGAATCGGGTGATGCCGTCGTCGCTGTAATGGGCGTTGAGGGCGGGATGCTTTACGAGCGCGACGGCCACCGCCTTGGCCACGAAATCGCTGATCGAAAGCTTGATGTTTTCGCTCTTGAGAAGCTCGTTCATGCGAACGCGGATGGCGGACAATTCTTCGACGTCGACGTCGATCGTTTCGTAGAAGTGCGGGATCGTCTGCTTGGATTTTTGCAGGCTCCTGGCGATCACCGTTCGCATCTTGCTGTGCGGGATCAACTCATTTTCGCCGGACGCGACGCGGGCGGGAAGCTCGGCCCGCTCGGCTGGCTTTTTCTCCGGCGACGCCTGGGGCGGGGCGGCGGGTTTGAAGTTGACCACGTCGCTCTGGACGACCCGGCCGCCGGGACCGGTGCCGCGGATTTGGGAAAGGTCGATGCCCTTGTCGGCGGCGATTCGCTTGGCGAGGGGCGACGCGAAAATTCGCCCACCATCGCCATGACCGTTCCCATTGCCGCCGGGCAAGGGAGGGACGGGGGTTGGTTTTTCGCGGGTGGCGCCGTGACCGACATCGCTTGATTGGTGGCCTTCGCCCATGCTGGCGCCGGCGAAGGTGAGCGCGGTGCCGCGCGGGCCGGAGGTCGCGCCGGCCGAGGCGAGATTCGTCACCTCGACTTTTGCCGGGGCGGCGGGCGCCGACGCCGGGGCGGCCGGGGCGGGCGCGGATCGAGAACCGGCGGCTTTTTGTTTCTTGATGTCCGCGGGGTTTTCGCTTCCCGTCGCCAGCCATGCGATCGGCGAGCCGACCGGCGTCTTCTCCCCCGCCGCCACGACGATCGCCGCAAGCGTGCCGGCGTCCATGGCTTCGACTTCCATCGTGGCCTTGTCCGTTTCGATATCGACGATGATCTCCCCCGCCTTGACCTTGTCCCCTTCATTCTTGTGCCATTTCACGACCGTTCCTTCGGTCATCGTATCGGTCTGCTGGGGCATGGTAATGGCGGCGGGCATTTTTTCGTCCTTTGCGTTTTCTGCGGAGCCGGTAATCCAGGTGATCTGTAGCCCAGGCCTCTGGCCTGTGTCCCCATCTGGAAAAACACGGCCGAGACGGCTGTGCTGTAAGTTATCGAAGTCCGCGTCGGTCTCGTGTTCCGCCGCGCGTCGCGCGAGACTTCAGGAGCAACGCTGGTGAGTGCATACTATTTCTTATAGCAAACTTCCTTCACCGCCGACACGATTCGATCCACGCTCGGCATCATCGCTTCTTCAAGGAAATGGTTGAACGGCACCGGGATTTCGTCGCTGTGAACGTATTTGATCGGCGCATCCAGATAATCAAAGCACGGCTCCTGGATCTTATAAAGGATGCCCGAACCCATCCCGCAATAGCCGTAGTCTTCATCGACGATCACGCAGCGATTGGTCTTTTTCACCGAGTTGATGATCGTCTGGGTATCCAGCGGCCGCAGCGTGCGCAGGTCGATTAATTCGACGTCGATGCCGTGATCTTTCACGAGCGCTTCGACGGCGGCCCGTACGACGCGCGCCAACGGTCTGCCATAGCTGACGACGGTGACGGCCGACCCCTCGCGTTCGACATTGGCCACGCCGATCGGCAACGTGAATTCGCCGTCCGGCACGTCTCCCTTATCGTTCAGCATCTTCTCGGATTCGAGGAAGATGACAGGATCGTCGCAGCGGATTGAACTCTTAAGCAGCCCCTTGGCCTCCGCCGGCGTGCTGGGCGCGACGACGATTAAGCCGGGGATGCGGGCATAAATGGATTCAGTGCGATGGCTGTGCGTGGCGCCAAGTTGATGGGCGATGCCGTTGCCGCCGCGGAATACCATTGGTATTTTGAACTGCCCGCCGGACATGTAGCGGATGTTGGCGGCGTTGTTCACCAGTTGATCGAGACAGACCAGCGTGAACGACCAGCTCATAAATTCGATGATCGGCCGCAGCCCCGTCATCGCGGCGCCGACGCCCAGCCCCGCGAAGCCGGTTTCGCTGATCGGCGTGTCGATCACCCGGCGCGGGCCAAAGCGATCGAGCATGCCTTCGGACACTTTGTAGGCGCCATTGTACTGGGCGACTTCCTCGCCCATGAGGAACACATTCTCATCGCGCTCCATCTCCTCGACCATCGCGGAACGGAGAGATTCTCGTAAGCTCATTGTTGGCATGAAACGCCTCCGCTAAAACGTACGGTAACTCGTACACCCAAACGCCCATCCGTTCACAAATACACATCCTACGAACACTCAGGCGGGCTCCAGAACTTCAAGTGCCATGATCTGATTCAGACGCATCGTTACTGACGTTGAGTAAGGCCGAAGCAGAACCAGTATGCGTTGGCCAATAGCCGCCAGGTTTTCGTCAGCTACTTCATACAGGTCGCCGCTGCTCATTATCATTGTAAGGGACTGAAACGGCCTACGCGCAATCAACCTGTTGATCTCGCCGACAATCGTGATGGATTCGGATATTCGACCTCTATTTACGTCACCTCGGGCGCGTCAATGCCGATCAAACGGTCCCGTTTAAAAAAGTATAGGCCCGCCTTGGGATCTATCACCGCAGCCGAGTTGCGCTCCGATCGCAAGCCTATGTGGGCCGACGACTTCATATCTCTCGCCCGTATTTAGAATGATCGAAAATGGGATGAACGGCTTGCGGTCAAGCAGCTTTTTAATGTCGGCGACAATATTTGTGGTCTCTGACATTTTCGTCCACCTCACTTCGGCCAATACGGATATTTCTCCGCCAGGGCGTCATTGAACCGGTCTTCCAGCGGCGGATGCGGATCGGCTTCCGCCCGGGCGATGTCTTCGTCGATCTGATTGTTCACGTCATCCTGCAATGCCTGGATCTGATCGTCGCTCAATATCCCGGCTTCGCGCAGGCGGACTTCGAATAACGTGATTGGATCGCGATGGCGGGCTTCTTCCAGCTCGGTCTTGGTGCGGTATTTCATCGCGTCGGACATCGAATGGCCGCGGAAACGATAGGTATTGGCGACGATGTAGCTGGGCCCTTCGCCGGAGCGGGCGCGCTCGACGGCCCTTCCGAATTCGCGGATGACGACGTCAATGTCGTTACCATCCACATTGTAGTGGGGCATGTTGTAGCCGGACCCGCGCTCGGCAAGATTCCGTTCGGCGCTGGCGCGCTCGACCTGCGTGCCCATCGCCACGCCGTTGTTTTCCACCACGAAGATGCAGGGGAGTTTGTAGAGCGAAGCAAGGTTCAGCGATTCGTTATGCGAGCCCTGATTGATGGCGCCGTCGCCCATGAAGGTGAAGGTGGCGCCGCCGGTCTTTTTGTAGGCCTGGGTAAAAGCCATCCCGACGCCGAGGGGAAGTTGGCCGCCGACGATTCCGTGGCCGCCCATGTTGTGGGCCTCGGCGTCGAACAGGTGCATCGACCCGCCTTTGCCCTTCGAGCAGCCGGTAACTTTGCCGAACATCTCGGCCATTGCCGCGCGCGGCGACATGCCCAGGGCGAGGCTGGCGCCATGGCAGCGGTAGCCGGTGACGAGGTAATCCCGATTTTTGTCGAAGAGGGCGGAGGTGCCGACGGCGATGGCTTCCTGGCCGCTGTAGAGATGGCAAAAGCCGCCGATTTTCAGCACTTTACCGCCGTGACCGTCGTCGACGCCGGGTTTGGTATACTCGATGTAGGTGCGTTCTTCAAAGCGACGAATGAGCATCATCAGGCGGAGGCGCTGCAACGCGGCCTGCCGATCGATGATCTGCTGGCCGTTTCCGTTCTGCTGGCCATTTCCGCTGGGGGCGGCGCCGTTCATCGGTTTTTTTACTACAGTTCGCTCTTTGATTTCGTCGGCTACCGTCATGATAGTGCTCCATGAATCGACCCGTGCAGGTTAAGAGTGTAGAGTTTTTCGTCTCATGCTTCAACACTTGCCGGGTCGGCGCAAACATCCACGATGGATCGGCTTGCCAGCCGATCCGCTCAACGCGAGTTTCTTTCGGAAGCGCGGCGCCGGATTGTATTACAGGACCCGCGAAAAGCCGAATCGTTGTAACCCGGAAAATCGGAAGATTGTCAGGGAATCGGCAACACCGCGTCAGCGGTACCGATCAGTCGGTCGATCAGACGAACCGCTGCGTAGGATCGGGAATCATACCGAAGCCGCGATACAATCCCGAATGCGTGGGAAACTGGGGCCACCCACGATGTGGCGTTGTTCACGTCGAGTTGCCAAGGATACTCGACGTTGGCTGTTCGCTCCGACTCCTCGCGGGTAAGGCCCCTGCCATCGAGGCCGACCGACGGGCTCGATGCCTCAATCTCAACGAGAATAGGCATTGCAGCTTCCAGCATGCGGATAAATTGCGACAGCTTCACGCCGACCGCTTCCGCGACGGCATGGGAGCGGATGCGGTTAAGGGCGGAAGCAACAACGTGATGTGGGTAACGGGCATTAGGCTCCGCATGATAGAGCAATGCCTTGGCGAGCTTTTCCAAGGCCATCTGAAGAAGCTGCAGGCGATGGTGTTCACCCAGCGACGATTCGACCGCTTCACCGGACGCAACATAAGCATCGTAATCGGCGCGGGCTTGTTCGACGTAGGCGCGGGCCTTACTCGCCATCGTCGACCCTTTTCGCGTTCTTCAAATCACCCCAATCCCGGTTGAGTTTCAGCTTCCCTTGGCGAAGTTGTTCCCACTCGCCACCGGTGATTTGGGCAACTTCTGAGCGAAAAGGGAAATCTTTCGCGGGTCCCAGCGGAAATATCGGAATCACGCGTTCGATGCCGCCCGCCGGCGCGGGCCTCTCGACGGCTCCCTCGGGAAAAGCTTCACTGACCTCGATCAGGCGAACGACGCGTTTGTCGGGATCCGAGACATAGTAAATCCGCACTGAAATTTCGCTCGATGCGTGAGCGATCGCCAGCACGCGCACCGCGCTTTCATACGTTTGCGGCGCGGCATCGAGGATCGCTGCGACGTTCTGTGTGTTCTGGTCGGTCATGAAGGCATGATATAATGCGCCCGGGCGTCATGCGAGGAATTTTTCGCCGGCAACTCAAGACGCGCCGACCCGCCCAATCGCCGATGAAGAACTTCGACGGGAAACGACATCTTCGGGCAGCGATGGCGACTTCAGGCGATCCCATCCCGTTTGGCCATCGTCAACATCAGGTCAACGACCCGGCAGGAATAGCCCCATTCATTGTCATACCACGACACCACCTTGAAAAAGTTGGCGTTGAGTTCGATGCCCGCCGCCGCGTCGAAGATGCTGCTGCGGGAGTCGTGGATGAAGTCGGACGAAACCACTTCCTCGTCGGTGTAGCCCAGAACGCCCTTCAACTCCCCTTCGCTGGCGGCCTTCATCGCGGCGCAGATTTCCTTGTAGCTGGTCGTCTTGGCGGTCTTAAAAGTCAGATCGACAGCCGACACGTCCGCCACCGGAACGCGGAACGCCATGCCGGTCAGTTTGCCCTTGAGTTCCGGCAGCACAAGCGCCACGGCTTTAGCCGCCCCGGTGCCGCTGGGGATGATGTTCTGATACGCGCCGCGACCGCCGCGCCAGTCTTTGCCCCCTTTGCTGGGGCCATCGACGGTCAACTGCGTCGCCGTGGCGGCGTGAATCGTCGTCATCAGCCCCTCGGCAAGCCCGAAGTTGTCGTTGATCACCTTCGCAATCGGCGCCAGGCAGTTGGTCGTACAGGAGGCGTTGGAAACGACCTTGTCTTTTGCCGGGTCAAACTTCTTTTCGTTCACGCCCATCAGCAGGGTCGGAACGCGCTCGGGATCTTTGGTCGGGGCGGAAATGACCACGCGCTTCGCGCCGGCTTTCAGGTGGTTCTCGGCGCCGGCGTAGTCTGTGAATAAGCCGGTCGATTCGACGACATAATCAGCGCCGTTTTTGCCCCAGGGCAGGTCAGCGGGATTCTTCACCGAGACGCAGGGCACGGTTTTGCCGTTGACGACGATCGCGTCGGCCTTCGCCTCGACCTTGCCTTTGAAGAGGCCGTGGGTTGAATCGTGCTTGAGCAGGTACGCCAGGTAATCGGGCGTCACCAGATCGTTGATGCCGACAAATTCGATATTGCTATTTTCGAGCGCCGCGCGGAAGACCAGTCGGCCGATACGCCCAAAACCGTTAATTGCTACCTTGAGGGCCATTGCCACTACTCCGTGAGTAAAAGAAAAAATGAACGGGAAACCGCCGGCACTCCGTGCGAAAATTCGAAATCCGAAAAAAATCCGAATGACCGGTGACCGAATTATTGCGGTCACCGCGGACATTGCTTCAATTTGCGGCTTCCCATTGCCGAGCCAGAAAGTTCATTTTCCGGCTCCAGCGAAGATTCGGGACAATATGGCCGCTCATCTCAACTGTCAAGAAAGCGGCCAAGGCCGCGCAAACCAAAAGGTCGGATGCGGCGAACGTGCGACAACCGAAACGCGACGGGGGAGCGCGGACGTATGCTCGCCTGTCGCCCTTTCCGTCGGCACTCATCACGATGTTTTCGGATTTTCTCGGGATTTCGAATTTCCGATCCGTTCAGTTATGATACATTATCTCTGAGGGGAAATCTTATGGATCGGAGCGGGATGTCCGCGGTAAGCCTACCAGTTACACGGCCTTCGGGCTTTGCCTTGCTTGTCGGAAATCCGGCGAGCCGGAACGAGCCTCTGGCCATTCTCAGCGATCTTGGCTACGGCTGCGACGAAGCCGACGATCCCTATTCGGCGTTCCTCGAACTGTGCCAGCGGCCGACGGCGTTCAATACCGTCATTCTCAGCCTGGCCAGCATCTATCGCGAAGAGCTTTTAATCATTCCCGCCATTCGCCGCCGGTTCCCGCATCTGGATGTCTGGCTGACGCAGACCGATGGCCGGCATTCGGCGATGGCCGAGGCGATCCGTCTGGGGGCCGACGGGCTGCTTTCCGAGGACGGAATGCATCGGATCGCCTTGCCCCCCGCCGCCACCGACGCCGCCGCGTCGGCGGATTCAACCTCGCGCATGAGCGACGACGGCGACGAACCGGATCGCATCAACGGCTTTGGGCGTCCCTCCGCCGACGCCGAGCGCGGGCCGGATATTTTCAGCGACGAGCTCGCCGACGGTGAACCTGTTTTGACGGCGGAGGAATTGCGGGCCCTCCTGCAAGAGCAACCCGCGACGGCGAGCCGGGCCACGGGAGGATACCCCTGATGGTTCGCATGGCTCCCGAACGCGTGCTGCTCATCGGCGACTCCAATCGGCAATTCCAGTCCGCGCTCGCGCAAGCCATCCCCGGCGCCCAGGTCACCAGCGTCGCCACCGTCTTCGACGGCATCGGCGAATTGTCCGCCAACTCCTACACCGCGGTCCTCGCCGCCGCCGAACCGATCGAACGCCGACCCGAGCCAGCCGTCCGCGCGCTGCGCGAACTGTCGCACAACAGCCGGCTGGTTCTCTTCGGGCATCCCACGCTGGAAATTCTTTCTCGCAAGATGCTGCAATTCGGCTGCGACGACTACATCATCTCGCCGCCCAATCCCGCCGAGCTGGCTCATATTTTCGACAATTCGCCGATGCGGCTCGTTCCCGGCGATCGCGCCGAATCGGCGCCGCAACAGGAGGTCAGGATCGTCGAGGCGCCGGCATCTTCTTTGAGCATCTTGGCCGATCTTCCGCTGGCCGACATCTTTCTGGAAGCGATGCTGCAGAGCCCCAACGACGCGCCGACGGCGGCGTTGAAGTCGATCAATTCGCGTGTCGCCCCGTCGCTGGAGTTGCGATTTACGCCACGAAGCGCCGCGCCGATGGAAGTGCCCGCCGGGCGAACTGCATTCTCGTTAGGCGTTCGCGCCGGCAGCGAAGACGCCGGCGCCCTGCATCTTCTCACCAGCGTGCCCGAGGAAGACCCCGCGCTGCGCCATATCCTCTCGCACGTTTCCCATCTGTTCGGAAACGTGATCGCTCTTCAGGATCGGCACAACCGCCTGCAAAAGCTCGCGATCGCCGACGATCTCACCGGCTTGTACAACGCCCGCTATTTCCGCCATTTCCTGACCCGCATCGTCGAGCGCGCCAAGGCGATGCGATTTCCCGTCACGCTGCTGCTGTTCGATATCGACGACTTCAAGAAATACAACGATCAATTTGGTCATGGCGTCGGCGATGACATCCTCAAGCAGACGGCGCAGCTGATCCGCCGATGCTGCCGCGAGCACGACCTGGTCGCCCGCATCGGCGGGGACGAGTTCGCGGTCGTTTTTTGGGACAAGGAAGGCCCCCGGCATCCGCTGGACCCGAGCAAGAAGCCGATCGGTCCCTCTCGTCCTCCGCAAACGCCGGTGCAGATTTTCGAGCGTTTCCGGCGACTTGCCGCCAGCAGCGATTTCAGCGGCCTCGGCGCCAGCGGCCGCGGCCGGCTCAGTGTCAGCGGCGGATTGGCCGTTTATCCGTACGATGCCCAGGATGTGCCGGGACTGATAAAGGCCGCCGACGATTATCTGATGTTCAAGGCGAAGAAGGCGGGGAAGAATTCGATCTATCTGGTCGAAGGGCGGGAGCAGAAGGCGCCGTGAGACACTCGGTAGCGGCATCGCTCGTCACGGCGGCGAGAGGAAACTGGCAAGGTTTACGATTCATCGAAAGTGGCATGGGAGATGGCGCGAGTCCCTTCTTGAATCGACCAAGTTCATGATCGATATCGGCCTCACCTTCTGTAAAAAGACGCTCAAGTTTCTCCGGCTCCAAATTCACCGTAACGCATTGTTCTTCGTTGTTGTCCCCTTTTCTCAAGTTGAACGGGATGTGCAGTGAATCGCAACGTCTATTCTTCACTCTCTCGTCGATGACTTTCTGAAGCGCCGGCTTTATTGGTATGCTCCAAGGATCGAGTATAGCAGCGAATTGTTGGCGAGAACATTCCGATTAAGCCGTCAACGGCGCCTGATGACGGCCCCAAAAAAGGAAAAGTCCACGCTGGCGATGGTGGCGGAATGGGCGACGGAATATCGAGCGGAGTTAAAACCGCAAGAGGTGTCCCATCCGTTACTATCGGCAAAGCATCGGGCAACGCTGGACTTAACGACGAATTGCGGCGAATGGGCGATTTGTATTTGTCGCAGGTGTCGCGTGCGGCCGCGTGCGGCTATTGACACGCCCACCCCCGATCTTGTATTCCTTTCCCATGGAACACCCCAAAATCCTCCTCGACGGAATTACGTTCGACGATGTTCTGCTTATCCCCGCCCGCAGCGATTTCGTCCCGGCCGACGCCGACACGCATACCCGGCTCACTCGCAATATCGAACTGAATATTCCGCTGATCTCCGCGCCCATGGATACGGTTACCGAATCGGCCCTTGCCATCGCGCTGGCGCAGGAAGGCGGCATCGGCATCGTTCATAAAAACCTTTCGATCGCCAATCAGGCGCGCGAGGTCGAGAAGGTGAAGCGGAGCGAGAACGGCGTTATTCTCGATCCCATCACGCTTCCGCCAACCGCCAGCGTCGGCGCGGCCAAGCGGGTGATGCGGGAATATAACGTCAGCGGAATTCCAATCGTCGAAGACGCTACGCTTCCGCCGGGGCAGGAAGGAAGCGATGGCGGCACGCCGGTGCATCGCATGCGGAACAACGGCAAGCCGCCGCGATTGCTCGGCATCATGACCCGGCGCGATTTGAAATTTCAGGAAGACGACAACCGCGCCGTCGGACAAGTGATGACGCGGGAGAATCTCGTCACGGCGCCGGAAAACACATCGCTGGAAGAAGCGGAGCGCATTCTCTATCAAGCCAAGGTGGAAAAACTTTTGCTCATCGATAAAGAAGGCCGGCTGGCGGGGCTGATCACGATGCGCGACTTGGATAAGCTTCACCAGTTTCCGCAGTCATGCAAAGACAAACGCGGCCGCCTTCGCGTCGGCGCCGCCACCGGAGTGAAGGATTTCGCCCGCGTCGAAGCGCTCATCAAGGCGGACGTCGACGTCGTCGTCGTCGATACGGCCCACGGGCACAGCAGAAACGTGATCGAGACCGTTCGCGAGATCAAAAAGAACTGGAATATCCAGGTGATCGCCGGCAACGTGGCGACGGCCGAGGGGGCGCGGGATCTGATCGACGCGGGGGTGGACGCCGTCAAGGTCGGCATCGGTCCCGGCGCCATCTGCACGACCCGCATCATCAGCGGCGTGGGAGTGCCGCAGATCACGGCGATCTTCTCGGCGGTGAGCGTGGCCGAAGCGGCGGGCGTGCCGATCATTTCCGACGGCGGAATCCGCCACAGCGGCGACATCACCAAGGCCATCGCCGCCGGCGCCAGTTGCGTGATGATGGGCAGCCTCTTTGCCGGTCTCGACGAATCGCCGGGGGAGACGGTCATTCACATGGGCCGCCGGTATAAGACCTATCGCGGCATGGGGAGCATGGGGGCGATGATCGCCGGGTCGAGCGATCGCTACAGCCAGGGGAGCGTCAAAGATCGCGGGAAGCTGGTGCCGGAAGGCGTCGAAGGACGCGTTCCGTATCGCGGATCGTTGAGTGATTTTGTGTATCAACTTGTCGGCGGGTTGCGCGCGGGCATGGGATATTGCGGCACGAAAAAGATCGAAGCGCTCCGGAGCGACGCGCGGTTCTGCCGGGTGTCGGCGGCGAGCATGGCCGAGAGCCATCCGCACGATATTCAGATCACCAAGGAATCGCCGAATTACAGCGTGGAGTTTGGGGCGGAAAGCCGGGCGTAGGATCAGCCGAGATCGACATTGAAATCCGAAACTTGAAATCGCAAAGCACGTCCTTCATCCAGCGTGTCGGGCATCGGATTTTAGGGAAATTCCGAAATCCGCGCCAATTTAATCGTGCGTGTTTGAAATTTCCTCGTCCAGCGAGCATGATGCTCAGTTCGTCAAAGTCCATTCTTAACCGATTCTTTGTTCTTGGCTGAGGAGCCTTCCATGACCGATGTTACGCAACGTGCGGGCGCACTCCACATGTCCGAATCCGGCGGTGGAACGACGGCGTCTCAAAAGTGGATGTTCTGGGCGTGCTGGGCGGCGATGATCGCCACCGCCTTTTGCTTTGTCGTCCGCGCGCAGGTCATGGACACCTGGGCGTTGCAATTTAATCTGACGAAAACGCAGATGGGCGAAATTTTCGGCGTGGGCCTGTGGCCGTTCGCGATCAGCATTATCCTTTTTAGCCTGGTGATCGACCGCATCGGCTACGGAACGGCGATGGCGTTCGCCTTTGTTTGCCACGTCGCGTCGGCGCTGATTACCATTTTCGCGCCAAAACATTTCAGCCCCTATTGGAGTCTGTACATCGGGAACCTGGTCGCCGCCCTGGCGAATGGAACCGTCGAGGCGGTGGTCAACCCGGTCGTCGCGACGATCTTCAGCAAGCAAAAAACCAAGTGGCTCAACATGCTTCATGCCGGCTGGCCCGGCGGACTGGTCATCGGCGGATTGCTCGCCTGGGCGATGGGAACGATGGATTGGAGATATAAAATCGGGCTGCTGCTCATTCCGACAATCGCGTACGGCATCATGATGCTGACCGCCAAATTCCCAATCAGCGAACGCGTGGCCGCCGGAGTGCCTTACCGCGAGATGCTGAAGGAGTTCGGTTTCCTCGGCGCATTGATCGTGAGCTTCCTTATCTTCGCCGAGATCGGCCGCGATTTCAGTTGGAGTCCCTACTTGTCCGGGGCGCTGGTCGTGGTCGTGACGGTCGGGTTCGGCGCCTATGTCGGCTTTGCGCCGGGCCGGCCGCTGTTTATCTTCATGCTGCTCATTATGCTCCCGCTGGCGACGACGGAACTTGGAACGGATAGTTGGATCACTTCGCTGATGACGCCGTCGATGGAGAAGATCGGATTGCCGGGCATCATGGTGCTCATTTACACCTCGTTTATCATGATGGTTCTCCGCTTTAGCGCCGGCTCGATCGTTCATCGAATTTCGCCGTTGGGGCTTTTGGCGACCGCCACCGTCATCGCGGCGATCGGATTGGTTTTGTTGTCTCACGCCAACGGCGCGATCGCGATCCTGGCGGCGGCAACGGTTTACGGTTTGGGCAAAACGTTCTTCTGGCCCACCATGCTGGGCGTCGTGGCGGAGCAGTCGCCCAAAGGCGGCGCGCTGACGTTAAACGCCACCGGAGGCGTGGGCATGCTGGGCGTCGGCGTCGTCGGCGCAGTTTTCCTCGGTTACATTCAGGATTCTTCGATCAGCAAGCAACTTCATCGCCAGGATCCCGCCGCGTACAACTCGACCGTGAGCGATAAGAAATGGGTGTTCGGCGAATACAAAGCGGTCGATGAGGACAAAGTGAAGGCCCTCCCGACCGACGAGCAAGCCAAAATCACCTCGATCGGCGACGACGCAAAGAAGGGCGCGCTGGCCACCGTCGCGATCTTCCCCGGCATTATGCTGGCGTGCTACCTGATCTTGATCTTCTACTTCAAGAGCCAGGGCGGCTATGAAGCGCAGGTGCTTACGGGTCATGCCGCCGTCGACGGCGAATACACCGGCGGCGTTCCCGGCCCCGCCGGCGAATGACATCGCGATGACCCCCGCCATTAGAGCGTTTTTTGGGTTGCCGAAGGGTTCCTGCGTTGAGCGGTCGCGCTTGCGGGGCCTGTTTTGCGACACGAAGGTCGCTTCACCAAATGAATAATGTTCTAAATAAGATGCCCGCGGCACGCTTCGCGCCGCGGGGCATCTTTTGCGAGGATCCGAATTTCATCGGCGGATCACTTCTTCAGCAGCTTGATCTTCATGTCCTTGAACTCGATGTCCATCGTGAACCCCGCGTGAATCTGCAGCGCGATTACGCCTTCATGCACGGCTTTGGGGCTGTCGTCGGTCAGATCGGTCATGACGTGACCGTTGATGGTGTAGGTGACATGGTTGCCGTCGACGGAAAGAATCACGTCGTTCCAGCCGCCGACATTAATGAACTTTTTCAGGGTGGCGTTATCGTCGGGAAGCTTTTCCGAAGTCTTCTTATTCTCGGCGTCCCAGGTGACTTTTTCGCCGCGGGGGCTCATGGTTCCGCGCCCGCCGGCGATGCCGGCCTCGTCATAAATCGATCCGTCGTAGCCGCCCTTGGCGTCGCAGTCGGCTTGATAGCCGCCCACGCGGGAGGTTTTGGGATCGATCACTTTCGAGCGGAATTGCACGCCGGAATTGCCGTCGGGGGTGGCGAACTTGTACTTGTAGGTCATCACGAAGTCGCTGACTTGCGGGATGGCAGTGTAGACGAGGAATGTTTGTTTGCTATGGTCTTTCTGCTCGGAGCCGACGATCATGCCATCTTTGGCGGACCAGTAATTTTCGTAGCCGGACCAGCCGGTGAGGTCTTTGCCATTGAACATTTCGATGAATCCTTCGGCATCCGGTTTGGGCGCTTCGGCGCTGGCGCTGGCGCCGGGGCTGGCGGCGGGCTTGTCCTCGGCTCGGGCGAAGTAAGATCCGAACCCAATTGCCGCCACGGCGGCGCTCAGAAATGCAACGCGTTTCAACATGAAAATCCTCCGAATCCGCTAGGTCGTGAAGCCTCGGACATTCCGGGGCGAATCTGCGGATTCTACCGCTTCGGCGCCTCTGGTGTTGTCGGGGGCTACGACACACGAAAAATGGTAGGCGAGTACGGCCACCCTCTACATGAATCGGGCGTGTCCCTTCAATTTTTGAGCGATGTCAGATACTCC
>DASZME010000084.1:0-24730 GCA_035551995.1 Tepidisphaeraceae bacterium | reverse complement strand
AAGGACCAGTTCTCGCAATTTGTCCGAATAGGCTTCCATGCCGTAGCTCCTTTGTTGCGTTTACGATAGCACGACGCGGACAAAAGCGCGACAGCAAGAAGCGGCAAAAGGCGCGACAGCAACCTGAGAAACGCTCTAGGTGTATCCTCGTCGTCCGATGCAGTTCGGATCAACAGACGGAAGTCAGCATCGAGAAGCAGGTCGAGATGGGCAAGGAATTCGTGAAAAGATGGAACATGATCCTTGTGGATGTTGAAGAGTGTGCTGGCTTCTCTGCTTCATTGGGATTGCATTACGACGATCTTTACAAGTTGAGAGATCGCAAACTGCGTCAGAACGACTTTGACTGCCTGCTGCTCATGACTTACGACCGCCTTTGTCGTGGGGGCACAAATGAGGGGAACAGAATTGCTGACGACTTTGAACAAGCAGGAATCAAGATCGTCACCATTCGAGAAGGGCTTTACGAAGGTGACATGGCGTGGCTGATGCGAGGAATGGCTCTGCATCAAGCCAACAAATACGTTTTGGACCTTTCGTTCCACGTCTCGGCAGGATGGGGAAGAGCATTGGCAGCTAAACGCATTACTCACAGTGCTGTTTCACCCTACGGCATTGATAAACTCTTTCTTGATTCGAGTGGGTCACCATTGTATGTCGTGCGAGATTTGGGCCGTGGCGAACGTGTCAAGCTCGACCTCAAAGGAAACGTCGTCGAGGCATACCCAAAACGGAGTCCAGGGCCAATCAGGCAGCCGACCGAGCGAATCGTCTACATCAAGGGCGAACCTGAAAGGGTTGCCGTTGTCCGACAAATGTTCCGTCGCCTCCACATTGATGGATGGAAGCTCATCGCATTTGCAAGGAACTTAATGATCAAGGGGCTACTGGAAAACATCGAGGACTGTGGAAAACGTCTACGATCCGGCAAATCCTGAAGAACCCGATCTACATCGGATATGGTTACACGAATACGCACTTTTCGGGTGTATATCATGGGCGGGATCGTGGGCAGCCAATTTTGCATGCGCAGAAGCAAAGGCGCCAAATGAGAAAGGATGGAAACGGCCTTCGCAAAACCATCACGCCGGCTCCAAGACTGAAAAAGGATTGGGTGAAGATCGAGCAGCCGTTGTTGGAGGATTTCTTGCAGGCCGAGGTTCGGCGTTTGGCAGTCGAATTTCAGGAGCGGCGGGAACGAAACGAGATTGTTCCACCTCGACTTCGCAAAAGTGGCGGCGACCGACACGTCAACTCTCCATTCATCCTGAAAAACGTACTTTGGGAAAAGAATTTCGATTGCCCTATGCACGGGGTTTCGTCGGGCGTCAATTACGGAAATCACAGGCGGTACATTGTGACTCGGATTTCAGACACGCCGAAGTCGGACTGGCCGAAATCGCATTCCCTGAATGCCCCGCTTATTGAACAGGCAGTTCTCTCGGCGCTTCAGCAAGTGCTCCCGAATGAGTCAATCATCCGTGATCGGATCAAAGAGTTCATTCAGGATCAACAGCGGGATACCGTTGAGATTCGGGACCGGATGAAGAAATTGGAGATGGAAAAGAAAAAGATCGCCGCCGAGTTGACGGAAATCTGTTCACTAGGACCAAATTCTCAGGATGCCTTGGCATCCCGCAAACTGCAATGTGAATCCCGTCTGGCAGAAATTGGCCGACTTGGACGGATTGCAGCCGCTGATACGCTCCGTCCAGATGACCTGCATACGGTCGTAAACTCGGTGATGAGTCAAGTGAAAGACGTTGCTCTCTCACTAAAAAAAATGTCGCCATTGAGCCTCCGTCGGTTGGTCGAAGTTTTTGTGCCTCGAATCATCTATGATTCGACTAATCAGTTTTTGGAAATGAACGTGGTTCTGCCGGCGTGGGCGGTTTCAAAGGAATCGCTGATCACGAAGGAATTGGGTGTGGTGGGTGAATATGCTGGTTCATACAGCCACCACGCCAGTGGTGCCAAATCGCTCATCATAGCGGAGTTTGGGGGTAGACGCCCATTTCACGGGTGTTTCTCAGGCCGTTCGGGGCCGGCCAAGCCTGTTTGCCCATCATCAGAATCACCAACTTCGGAGCAAAAGTTCGTCTCGATTGGCCGGACGATACAAGTTCAATCACAGTTGGCTGGCTCGTCAAACGGTCGCCGGCCAAAGCCACTACTTGACCGTTCCCAGCAGCCCAACCAATTTGCTGCCGGCGATTCGGGGAGTCTTAAACTGAGACCGGAGAAAACATGGACGAAATAAATGATGAGCCGATTCAGCAACGACTACGCCTCGTGACCCTTCTGGACTGTGTTCCCGGAGAGCGATGGACCCCAACACGGGAAAACCCATCGCAATTCTCACGCTGGGGTGCCGAGGCGAGGTCGAGCAACCCATGATGCTCAATTTGAGCGATGCTCAGAAGTTGTCGGTGAGGCTCCTTGAAGTGCTTGCGGAGTTCGGCAATTCCTTGGCTGAGGAAATCATCCTGCGGCACTTCCTGTCTCCAGGCCACGGCGGGCCTTCTGAGAATTTTGTAAATCGAATGGACACCTTTGGGACTTTTGATGACGAAAACCAACATCGAGGACGACTCAACGCAAGCCCACCCACCCCGGATCAATCTGTTGCAAGTACGAATACGCAATTAGCCTTCAGAGTGAAATTCAGTGATTCGAGCATCAAGCCAATGACACTGCTTATAGTTGCCGGCTATCGCCGAGGTAAGCAAGTAATGCTTATGTGCCGCTGTCATGACTTCGGCACCCCGGCTGAATTAACGGTTTGCCTTGGACGACGGAACACGGTGAAACTGACCGGGCATTGCGCCGACGAGGTAATCGCACCGAGCAAATGGAAATCCGTCGTCCTGAAGAAACCCGGTGCTCGGTTCAGTGTCCTCGGGCGTATCTGGATCAAGATGGACAGAAATGAGCTCAAATCTGCCATCGGCTCTGAGTCGTGGACCGCTCGACATGCCGGTGTCCGTCAGCGTGGACGAGCGCCCCGCAATCGGTGAGTGAGAAATTCAGTGATGTTTCGTGATTGTGGATTATTCGCTTGCAAATGTGCATTTACTGTTACGCACGGCCGACTCATGAATATTTCGGATTGTCGGCGGGGCTCGATTTTGAAACGAAAATATTCGTCAAGGAAGCGGCGCCGGAGCTTTTGCGGGAGGAACTGGAATCGCCGAAATGGCGGCCGACCATGCTTTCCATGAGCGGCGTGACGGATTGCTATCAGCCAGTCGAACGGCAGTTGCAACTCACTCGCCGCTGCTTGCAGGTTCTTGCTGAGTTTCGCAATCCCGTCGGCATCATTACCAAGAGCCATCTGGTCACGCGCGACATCGATGTGTTGCAGGAATTGGGATCGTTCAACGCCGCGATGGTGTATGTATCGGTGACGACGCTGGACGCGGAACTGAGCCGCAAGATGGAGCCGCGGGCGGCAAGCCCGGCGCGGCGGTTGGCGGCGATCGAGGCGGTGGCCGGGGCGGGGATTCCGGTCGGCGTGATGGTGGCGCCGGTGATTCCGGGACTGACGGATCATGAGATCCCGGCGATTCTGCAAGCCGCCGCCGACGCGGGGGCGCGAACCTGCGGATATGTGCCGGTGCGGCTGCCTTTTGCCGTGAAGGATCTTTTTCAGAGCTGGCTTGCCGACCATTACCCCGACCGGAAATCGAAAATATTGAACCGCATTCGCGATGTCAGAGGCGGAAAGCTGAACGATTCGAATTTCGGCTCGCGCATGCGCGGCCAGGGCCAATTCGCCGACCAATTCGCGGCGATTTTCAACATGGCGAAGAAGCGGGCGGGACTCGATGCTCCGTTTCATCGGCTGTCCACCGATTCTTTCCGGCGGCCGGCGCGGGCTGGGGATCAGTTGTCGCTGTTTTGACCGAATTAAACGAATCCTTGCGAATTTCGATGGCCAAAGCCAATGTGCGTGGGCTATAAGAACGGACGCTCGGAATCTTTTCCGAAAGTTTTTTTCATTTACAAGGAGCCCTAATGTCCGCCAAAGAAGTCGGCAAGAAACTCGTGGAACTCTGCAATCAGGGAAAAAACGTCGAGGCGATCGAAGCGCTTTATTCAAAGGATATCGTGAGCGTCGAGCCGATGGCGATGCCGCCGATGCCGGCGGAGACGCGCGGGATCGAGGGTGTGCTGGGCAAGACGAAATGGTGGATCGATAATCATGAGATTCACGCCAGCGAAGCCGTCGGCCCGTTTGTAGCCCGCGACCAATTCATCGTCGAGTTTAATATGGAGATCACGAATAAGCCGACCGGCAAGCGCATGAAGATGAGCGAAGCCGGTATTTACACGGTCAAGGATGGGAAGGTCATTCGCGAAGAGTTCTTCTACCTCGAAGGATGACCCGTCGACGCCGGAAATCCGGAGTGCGAACACGCGAAATCCGAATGAAACCCGATCAAAAGTCCAGATCAAGAAAATTGCGCGTGTCGTCGCTGTTTTTCAGGCATCGGAAGGTTGTTTCGAAAGTCGATTTCGGATTTTGGATTTTCGGATTTTACCGGCGGCTCCCCGATTACGAGAGCAGCAACTCCAAATCTTCCCGCCCCAGTTTCCCGATCACGCTGTTGTCGGCGTTGATGATCGCATCCGCCAGTTCGCGCTTGGAGCTTTGCAGCTGAAGCACTTTTTCTTCCACTGTGTCCTTGGCGATCAAGCGATACGCCATGACGTGGCGGGTTTGGCCGATGCGGTGGGCGCGATCGATGGCCTGGGCCTCGACGGCGGGATTCCACCAGGGATCCAGAAGGAAAACATATTCCGCCGCCGTTAGATTCAGTCCGATTCCGCCGGCCTTCAGGCTGATCAGGAAGAGACGGATTTTCTCGTCCTTCTGAAAGCGCTCGACCACTTCCTGCCTGTCGCGCGTGCGCCCATCGAGGTAGACGTAGGGAATTTTGTCTTTGTCCAATCGGCTGCGGACAATCGACAAAAGACTGGTGAATTGCGAGAAAACCAGTGCTTTGTGCCCGCCGTCGATCACCTCGGCCAGTTGCGGAAGCAGCGCGTCGAGCTTGGCGCTGCTTTCGCCGACCTTGGATTTATCGATCAGGCCGGGATGGCACGCCGCCTGGCGCAGACGGAGCAACGCTTCGAGCACCTGGATTTTGTTCTTGGCGATTCCCTCGACGGCGATCTTGCTCAACAACGATTGGCGATAGTGCTCCTTCAAATCGTCGTACAGTTTCCGCTGCTTGACGTCGAGCTCGCAATGGATGGTTTGTTCGGTTCGTTGCGGCAGATCCTGAGCCACCTGCGCCTTGGTGCGGCGAAGGATGAATGGCCGCAGCGCGCGCGATAAGAGTACCCGGGCGGAATGATCGATTTCGCGCCCCCCGGCGCCGGACACCTGAAACGCCTTGGCGGCGCCAAGCATTCCCGGATTGAGAAACTCAAAGAGACTCCACAATTCGCCGAGATGGTTCTGCACGGGCGTGCCGCTGAGGGCCAGGCGATGGTCCCCCCTGAGCAATCGCGCGGCCTTGGCCGATTCGCTGGCGGCGTTTTTCACGGCTTGGGCTTCGTCGAGAACGACATAGTCGAATTTCACGTCTTTTAGAAACGTGATGTCGTTGCGCATTGTGCCATAGGTGGTGAGGATCAGGTCATAGTCCTTAAACGCCTCGCCGTTTTTAACTCTGGCGATGCCGGTGTGATCGAGCACGCGCAGCTGCGGCGCGAAGCGCGACGCTTCCTCCTGCCAGTTGAAAACCAGCGAGCGGGGCGCGATGACCATTGACGGTCCCGGCCGCTCGCCGGACGCGCCGTCGCCGTTGGACGGCGCCGCCTTGGGCGCGGCGCGAAGAAGTCGGCGCTCTTCCAGCAAGGCGAGAACCTGCACGGTTTTACCAAGTCCCATGTCGTCGGCGAGGCATCCGCCGAAGCTGAAATGGCGGAGAAATTCGAGCCAGCCGAGGCCCTCGCGCTGGTAGGGGCGAAGTTCCCCGACAAACGTGGCGGGCGCCTCGGCCGAATGCACCCCGCTGAAATCGCGCAGGCGCTGGCGGGCTTGTTCAAAGAGGGCGTCGCAACTTACTTCGGGCTGGGACATCAGCAACGCGTCGAGCAGGCCGACCTGCGATTTGCCGAAGCGGACGTGGTCTTCCTTTTCCTCGCCCATGCCGGTGAGGAGGCCGAACTTTTGCAGCCATTGCTCGGGAAGAACGCCGAACGTGCCGTCGTCGAGGCGGACGGTTTTTTCGCCGCGTCGAAGTGTTCGGAGCAGTTCCGGCAGGTCCACCGTTTGGCCGTCGAAATCGACATTGCCGTGCAGCTCGAACCAGTCGATGCCGCTGGTCACTTCCATCTTGAACTCGCCGGCCTGGCGATACAGTTGCCCATCGGCTTCGACATACCAGTTTTCCGCCAGCAGGGTTCGGATGGCGATCGGGAGCTGGCTCGGCGCCAGTTCAAGGGTGGCGTTGTCCACGTCGTCGTTTCGGTAGTATGACGGCTTTGGTTCGCGGAACCCCAGCGTTCGCAGGCGATCAAGCGCAACGCGCTCGGCTTCGCGATCGCGCAACAGCAGCCGCCGCTGGGCCGGCTGATAAATTCCCTGGCCGCCGTCGCTATGCGGCACGATCTGCCCGTCGTAATCAAACGACAATTCACCGACCAGCTTGGGCTTGGCATAGTAGTTGGATCGCGCCGGCGGTTTCTTGACGCGCAATCGCGGTTTGGGCGTCAGCGTCGTTTTCTCGACCGTCAATTCTTCCGGCAACTCCAGGCGGGGCAGCTCGGGCATCGTAAAAAGCTGACCGACCAATTCCTCGCTCTGAGACAACGGCACCGACATCTCTTTTTGCTTGCGAAGAACCGTGATCCACGGAAAGGCGTTGTTATGGTCCAGCCGGGCCACGTGCGATTCGGTAAAGAGCAGCCCGCCGGCCAGCATGGCTTGGGAATCGTCCAGCGTCATCCGTTGTTCGCCGTCGCGAAGTTCGCCGGTGAGGATGAACCGCTGCGTTTTTTCGTCGCGGCGCGCGGTGAGCCAGAATTCCCATACGGTCGGGTCCCAATCGATCGGCGTAAGATAATCAACGTTCTTTTTCAGCCGCATCCGGAATCGCCCGGTCTGGCACATTCGCGGCACAAGGGTCTGATATTGCACCGGCGGGACGCGGTAGCGCGAGGCGCGATTTCCGGTCGAATAGAAGTAACCGTAATTGTCGCGCTGGGCCCCGCCGAGCATGGCGATGATCTCGGCGTCGGCGTGATCGGGCATCCGTCCCGAATCTTCCGAACCAAGGGCTTCGTGACGTGGTTTTCCATAGGAGCCGTCTTTCTTGCGGTCCTGGCCCATCAGCTCGACGGTCAGCCCATCGCCGCGGAGCGTTTCGGCTAGATCGACCACATAGAGAATCTGCCGCCCCGCCGGCCACGACGATGACTCGACCGCCTTGGCGCCAAGCGCCTCGCGAAGAGAGTTAAAACCCTTTTTCCAATCCTCAATCTGCGGCAATCCCTCCGGCTTGAAGGTATCTCGGGCGTGCGATTTGATAAGCGACCGCATGATCGCCCGCGGGTCGGTGGAGTGGTCATCGTCCACTGGGTCTTCATCGTCATCGGGGGCGCCGTCATCGATCGGCTCCAGCCGTATCGGCCCCCTCCCTTCCCAATCCTCCAGAAATCCCTGGGCTTCGGCCTCCAAAAGCGTCGCCCAAACGTGGTCGCACGGATCGCCGGTCGTAAGATATTCGTCGCATTCGCAGGCGAACTCGAGCAGGTTACGCTCGCGTTTAAGCTGCACGCGATGGCCTTTTGCGCCATCGCATTGAACGTTCGCGTCGATCCACGAATCCGTATGATCGCCGAGACGGACCTGCCCTTTCCCCCGGCATTTGACGCCGTTCTGACGAGCCAGGATGCTGACTTGATCGATAACTTTCTGCAACAAGGACATCGGAGCGGCCTCTCAAGGTTTTGACGCGACGCATGGCAGACGGCGCGGAACGTCACATCGTATCCTCTTTGAGCGCCCTTCGCGATGGTTCCTGAGATTCAGAATTCTTTTTTGAGCCGCGACGGTGGAAATGGGCGGATCTTCATCCGTCATCTCGCTGTTGGGCGTGCAATTGGGCGCTCCGCTCCAAAGGGGCGCGATTGTGGTGGCGATGCGTTCTTCACGTCCGGTCGCCCGAATCGCCGTTATCCGATCGGGCGCGCCTTAATCACCCGCGCGGGATTCCCCGCGACGATCACCCCCGACGGCACATCCGACATCACCACCGCCCTGGCGCCGACGATGCTGTTGTCGCCGATCTTCACCCCCGGCCCGATGAATGCGCCCGCGCAAATCCATACGCCGTTGCCGATCGTAATGGCCGGACGCAAGAGCGGAAGATCAGGCTTGGCGTAATCGTGGGTGCCGGCACACAAATAAACGTCCTGCGAAAGAACGGTGTGATCGCCGATCACGATTGGCCCCAGGTTATAAACCGTCACCCCTTCGGCCAACGTGCAATGACGACCGACCGTGAGCAGCCAGGGATGAAAAATCCGCGTCGAGGATTTAAAGCCACTCGAAGAATCGATCCTGGCGCCAAAGCGTCTGGCCCAGAATCGGCGCCAACGGTTTGCCATGCGGGGGCTTGGGCGGATGAGGATCGCCCGTGTCCAGTTCCAGAGAATTCGCCGAATGTATTCCTGCGTCGAGTACGGCCGCCTGGCGGTCTGGTCGAGTCGCTGGAAGATATGCGTCATCGAATTTCCTTCCAACCGATCACCCGGTGCCCGGCGGCACGGGCGTCGGCGCCAAACTTCACGGCTGCGCTTCGCTCGGCGCTGCGCCACGATTCCCCGTAACCGGGATGCACGCCGACTTCGAGCGATGCATCGCCGGCCGATGCAAAACGTTTGAGCAACTGTTGCTGCCAATCGTTTTCGAAAGAACTGGTCGGCATGTAAAAGTGATCGGTCGAAATGAACGCTCGCATCAACTTTCGCCGCCACCAGGGGCCGAGCCAAAACGTGGGGCTTTTGAGCGGTTTTTTGAAATAGACGTCCTGCACGTTTCGCACGCGGTCGATGCCGAAGCGCGGCAAAGCCTGTTTCAGCGCGGCGCGGAAGGAGGCGAATTTATGCAGGTGGCCGTGGGAATCGACGTGCGAGATTTCGACGCCGTGATCGCGGATAAAACCGAGTTGAGCCTCGATTTCACGGACGAGTTGATCGACGGGTAACTTCCCCAGCAGCGCGCGTTTTCGCACCGTGTCGGAGGGTGGAAACACGCCGCCGTCCGTCACAAGATCCGGAATCAGGCTCGGATCGCAAACGCAGTGTTCGGTACTGTCGGCGATGAACGTCAGATGCACGCCGAAGCTGAATTGCCGATGCGCGCGTGCGAATTGGATGGCGCCGTCGGTGGCCGGCATGGTCGGCATGATCGACGCGCTGGAGAGGCCGCCGTTCTGGAAACACGCGATGGTTCCGCGAACGGTGTCGTCGGACATGCCAAAATCGTCGGCGTTGACCACGATGCGCATAAGTGCACTCGCTCATTTCGAACCCGCTAAACGAGGAAATTATCCCCCTCGGCCGGCCGAATTCTCCATGCCGACGATTTAGCGTATTTGGGGTCGCTTAAAGGGCTTCTCGCCGACGCCTTGACTAGAAGATGCAAATCGCCGACCGGCACGAATCCCCACGGCCGCAGATTCGGCGCGGGCTCCCCGTCCGAGATACAGACTTCGATCGCATCGACATCCCATCGCGCCAACTCCATACTCGCCAATAATACAATCTGCGTGAATCCGAGCGCCTGCGGCTCAAGCGCGATCCAATCGGACAATGAACCAAGAAATAAGTTCTTGAATCCGCGGTGGGTGGCGACCGGATAGAATCGGGATTTTAACAGGAAGTAGCCGACAATACGCTCTTGCCGGTCATAAACAATGAACAGGCCGCGCCGATCGCGCGGATCATCGCAGGAGGGATGGTCGAGCGCCCAATTAACCCACGCCGCCGACCGCACAAAGCACGCAGGGCGATCGCAAGCGCCGATGCGGTGATCCAGAGCGGGATCCATTCGCGCGGCTTGCCGGCAATGCAAACCGCGCGTTAAGAGAGCCGCAAACGGGCCCGTGGCGGCGCGTAAAGCAATGAGCCCGGCGTCGGCCGCGCAGTTCGCCACGCGCGAAGGAAATCCCTCGCCGAAATAACGTTCCACGACGGGACGGCTTCGGCGGAGCAGAATATGGCGGTGAAGCCGAAAATGCATCCATTTCAATTTCTCGTATACCGGAAGCGCGGCCACCGATACCGCGCACGCCGCGACGGTCGGCATCATTTGTTGCATCTTCAAAACGATCAGCGCGCCCATTAATGTGCCGCGAAATTGTTCGGGGACGATTAACATCGATGTCCACAGCACCGGTATGACCTGCCCGTCGATCGCGGCGGCGCCGACGATCAAATCCATTTTCCCGACGACGGTTCGTCCGCGCAAGCCGACAATCTCGACGGGATCGTCGAAACCGAGTCGAAGTGGATTGGCGAGCAAAGCGGCTAGCTTCCAGGGCGGGATTCGGGCGATGTCGGTCGGGTCGTCCCACTGGAGGTAAGGATCACCGGACGCGAAATCCGACGCCCGCAAGATCACGATGGATGTACTTTCGTCGGTGACTGTTAACGCCATGGCTGATGCCGCAAATTTCGCGACCTGAGTTACCGATTCGGAATTGTAACAGATGGAAGCGGGCATTTTGAGGCCGGCGCGCCCGAATCGAAATTATTGCGCCGACGAGCATTACCCGTACGACGTATCAATGCGGGTCGCGGAATTCTTCCGGAGCAACCGCTCCCATTAACAAGAACGTCACGGCGGCGGAGAAATGCCGGAAGCCTTTTCCCGAGGGCTCAGACGCCGATGCACGAATCGGCCAGCGCCTGATGTTCATGTTCGCGATGAATCGTAGGCCAACGCGCGTCGATGCGCGGGGTAGTTACCTTGTGCCGCCCGGCGAAGCGCGGGCGGTTAATCCCCTTTTTCTTCTCTGATTCGGGAGGCCTCGATGAAGTCGTTCTTTGGAACCAGGCCGGCGAAAATCGCCGGCGTCGCCAGCATCGTACTGGCGGGCGCGCTCGTGCTCGCCGCCGAGCAAAAAAAAGATACCAGCCATGAGGGACCGCAACAGCCGTGGTCGAAGTGGAAGGTTCACGATATGGATCGGCCCATGGCGCCGGTCGTCACGCCCGGAACCGCCAGCACCAACGACGCCCCCGGCAAGGCGCCGTCCGACGCCATCATACTTTTTGACGGCAAGGATCTTTCCGAGTGGCAAGCCGCCGGTGGCGGCGAGCCGACCTTCACGCTGCAAAACGGCGAGATGCTCTCCACCAATCTGAAAGACCCGAAGAACAACAAATATCTGGAAAGCAAGCAAAAGTTCGGCGACATGCAGCTTCACGTCGAATTCGCCACCCCCAGCCCCGCCCACGGCGACAGCCAGGGCCGCGGAAACAGCGGCGTCTTTCTCATGGGCAAGTTCGAGATCCAGGTTCTCGACAACTATAACAATCGCACTTACGCCGACGGCGCGTGCAGCGCCCTGTACGGCCAATATCCGCCGGAAGTCAACGTCTGCCGTCCGCCCGGCGAATGGCAAACCTATGACATCATTTTCCATCGCCCGATCTACAAAGACGATAAACTTGCCGAGCCGGCATATGTTACCGTCCTTCAAAACGGCGTGCTGACGCAGGATCATCATCGTATCGAAGGCCCGACCGGCCATCGGATCGTGGCCAAATACCCCGACAAATTCCCCGAAACCGGCCCCCTGCAACTCCAATTCCACGGCAACCCGGTCCACTACCGCAACATTTGGGTGCGGCCATTGGAAGCCCTCGAACATCAACAAGCCACCGGCGAAGTGGCGACAAGCACCGCTCCCAAGTCGGCCGAAGCCAAGTAGCCTCCGGCGTTCTGATAGCTCCATCGCATAGAGACCCAGGTCCTCACCGGCCTGGGTTTTTTCTGCGCTCCGCGTTTTGATCAAGGAGCACGCGCATATTCCGATCAGGTCCCCTTCGGCGGCATGACCGCTGGCGCCACCACCGCGGTGCAATAGGCACAGCGCCGGGCCTGTATCGGAATAATCGAGAGGCACTCGGGACATTCACGCGTGGTTGGCTCATCGGGCTTCGGCGTGCCGCCCACCTTTTTGATGACCGAGCCGAGAAGCTTCACGATGATGACGAAAACCGCGAAAGCCACGATGATGAAATTGAGCAATTCGGCGATGAAATGACCGATGTCGATGGCGCCGATTTTCCAGTCCAGCTCCACCACTTTTTTCGGCGCCGTCTGATCCGCCGGCGCCGCGGCGGCGGGCGGGGGCGAAGCCGCCGGAGGCACGGCGGGCGCAACCGCGGCCACGGTGGACGGCTCGGGTTGCGTCGATGCCTGCGTTGTCGGCTGGGTCGAGGATTTGGCTGCGACACCAACGGTCTGTGCCGCCTTTTGAGCGACTTCGACGGTGACGTCTTTCGCCTCCTTCACGGCGCTGGTGGCCATGAAGATGGTCGGCATCACGATGTCCTTCACCAGGGAATTAATGACCCCCGAAAACGCGGCGCCGATGACGACGGCGACCGCGAGATCGATCATATTTCCCTTGAATGCAAACGCCTTGAACTCGCCCAGCAGTTTTCTGATGCCCATGAATGCTCCTTGCAGGTCGGGCTGAAACGCCCGGCATGTACCTGTCGATGCGCGCTTCCCTTCAGCGAGGCGTCCATTCAACATAACGCCGCCTCGATAAGCTCGTGCGCGAACCTTAAATCTTCGCTCTCGCATGTCAATCGAGATGCGGAATTTTCGCGCAGTAAAGGTGGGAACGCGGGCGATTGGTCCTTGATAGCCGCGGGCGGAAGCCCGTGGATCTTCGTCGACACGATCCACGGGCTTCCGCCCGCGGCTATCAAATACGAATCATTTTTCGCGGGCAATGTAGATCGAAATGATGATTACGCGAAGACCTTGTCGGGCGTAATCGGGAATTGCCGGATTCGCTTTCCGGTGGCGTGGAAGATGGCGTTGGCGATCGCGGCGGGGACGCCGACGATGCCGATCTCCCCAACGCCTTTCACGCCCAGCGGGTTTACGATGTCGTCATGCTCTTCGACGAAAATCACGTCGATGTCAGGCACGTCGGCGTTCACCGGGACGTGATACTCTGCAAAATCGTGGTTCATGTATCTGCCAAGCGTGTGATCGACGAGCGTTTCTTCGAGCAGGGCCATGCCGATACCGCCGACGACGGCGCCGGCCACCTGGCTCGCCGCGGTCTTGGGATTGATGATCCGTCCCGCGGCCACCGCGCTGACCACCCGGCTTACGCCCACCGTCCCCAAATCAGGATCGACGCGCACTTCGACAAAAACCGCCGAGTGCGTGCCGAGCTTGTATGAGCGATGTTTCAGAAAATTCGGAATCGATTGAGCCTGCTCCTCGATATTGACGATGCCCTCGCCGCGCATCGCCTCGACGATCGAGATCCCGCGCGCGGGATCGTTCTTCAGACGGATGCGTCCGTCGGCAAATTCGACGGCGTCGTCCTTCGCGTCGGCCAGGGGCGAGCCGTGCGCCTTGCGCGCCAACTTGAGTAGCCTGGCTCCGACCTTGTCGCACGCGGCCTTCACCGCCGACCCGACCGACGATACGGTGAACGATCCGCCTTCCAGCGGCGCCTGTGGAAGCGATGAATCGCCGAGGATAAACCGCACCTGCTCCATCGGAATCCCAAGCGTGTCGGCGGCGATCTGGCTCATGGCGGTATAGGTGCCGGTGCCGATGTCGGCGGTGGCGCTGCTGACGATAAGCCGGCCGTCGATCGAGAGCGCCGCCTTCGCGGACGCGGGAACTTGCATGGCGTCCCACACGCCGCTCGCCATCCCCCAGCCGATCAGGTGTTTTCCGTCCCGCATCGAGCGCGGCTCGGGGTTGCGCCTCGCCCAGCCAAATCGCTCGGCGCCCTTCGCGAAACAGGCCTTGAGTTCCTTGCTAGAAAATGGCTTGCCGCTGTTGCCGTCAACGTCGGCGTAGTTTTTGAGGCGAAGCTCGACGGGATCGATCTTCAGGGCATACGCCAATTCATCCATCGCGCATTCAAGGGCCGGTAATCCGGTCGCGGCGCCGGGCGCGCGCATATCCAACGGCGTGAAAAGATCGAGCCGGGCGAGCTTGTATTCCAAACGGACATTCTCGCACTTGTACTGCTGGCCCGACCAGTTGACGACGGTCTCGACATAATTCTCGAATTGCGAACTCTCCTGCACGGCCTCGTGAATCACCGCCGTCAACGTGCCGTCGTGGGCGGCGCCGAGCGCGACGCGCTGGATGGTCTGAGGACGATGGCCAAAGGTAAACATCTGCGGACGCGTCAACTCGACGCGGACCGATCGCTTGAGTTGCGTGGAAGCCATGACGGCCAGGAACAACTGATGCTGCGCCCTTAGACCCGATCCGAACGCCCCGCCGACAAATGGCGCCAGCACGCGTACGCTTGCCTTGGGCAAGCCAAACACATTGCACACGTATTTTTGCGTGCCTTGAACGCCTTGGGTTTTATCGTAGACGGTGATCGAATCGTCGGCTTCATGAAAGATCACCGTCGAGGCGTGCATCTCCATTGGATTGTGATGCTCGGCGGCTTGTTCGTACTCGGCGTCCACCTTCACCGGGGCCTCTTTCAGAGCCGCGTCGGCGTCGCCCCGAGGCTTGGGCGGCGGTTCAAACCCCGTCTTTTCATTGCCCGGCGTGTAGGTGTGATGACGCCGCGCGCGAAGGTCGGTTTCATGATGCTCGGCTTCGTATTCCACCTCGACAAGCCGAGCCCCGCAACGAGCGGCCTCGAAAGTTTCCGCGACGACCAACGCGATCGGTTGCATGGCGTGAACGATCTTGGCGTCATACAGCGGACGAAACGGCGACCCCTTGGGCGAATCCTCATCCTTCCACTTTCGATCAAACCACGCCAGGCTTGGCCGGTTCTCGTGCGTGAACACATGAACGACGCCCGGCGACGCCAGCGCGGCGGCGGTACTGACGCGCGTGATCCGGCCCTTGGTGATCGCGCTTGAAACGATGTAGCCGTGAAGAAGACCAGGAGCGTTATGTTCGGCGGCATACTTCGCGCCGCCGGTCACCTTCAGCCGTCCGTCCACCCGGCTTAAAGGCCGGCCGACCTGCGACGCATTGGCCGGAAGCGGATCGGCGATCGTCGGAATCGACATCATGGCTGCACCTTCCCGGCGGCTTCTTCAAGCGCCCGCACGATGGCCCGTTTGGCCAACTCAATTTTGAACGTGTTATGCCCGTAACCCCTGGCGTCGCGCAAAATGAACTCGGCGACGAGACGGAAATTTTCCGCCGCCGCCGTTTTCCCCGCCAGCATCTTCTCCGCCTCTTCATCGCGCCATGGCTTATGCGCGACCCCGCCGAGCGCGAGGCGCGCGTGCGTAATCGTGTCCCCTTCCATCTCCAGACCAACGGCGACCGACACCAGCGCAAAAGCATATGAAGCGCGATCGCGAATCTTTAGATAAGTTAAATGCTCGGCGTATCCCTGCGGCGGAAGGTCGATCGCCGTGACCAGCTCGTCGGCCCGCAAATTCGTATCGATCTGCGGCGTGTCGCCCGGCAAACGATGAAACTCGGCAAACGGAATCGTCCGTTCTCCCGCCGGCCCCGTCACCCGCACCACCGCCGCCAGCGCCGCCAGCGCGACGCACATGTCCGACGGATGCGTCGCGATGCAATGCGCGCTGGCGCCGAGGATGGCGTGGATGCGATTGACGCCGTCGATGGCGCCGCATCCGGAGCCGGGCTTTCGTTTGTTGCACGGCGTGGCGGTGTCGTAGAAGTAGTAACAGCGCGTGCGCTGCAGCAGATTGCCGCCGTCGGTGGCCATGTTGCGCAACTGAGCCGACGCCCCCGCCAAGATCGCACGCGACAAAAGCGGATACCGCCGAGCGACGCGCTCGTCATACGCGGTGACGGCATTGGTCACCAGCGCCCCGAGGCGCAAGCCCCCTTGCGGTGTCTCTTCGATCGTATCCAGCGGCAGGCGGGTAATATCGACCACCTGCCGGGGACGCATGACGTCGGCGTTCATCAGGTCGACGAGGTTTGTTCCGCCGGCGATGAACTTGTCGGCGGCGGTGGAAGCGCCGTCGCCGTCAGGCGTGCCGATTCGATGCACCGCGTCGTTCACGTCGCTTGCTCGGGTGTAGGAAAAAGCTCTCATTTTTTGGCGCCTTGTTCCGTGGACCGCATCACTTGCTCGACCGCCGCCGTGATGCCTTTGTAGGCGCCGCACCGGCAGATATTTCCGCTCATCAATTCGCGAATGTCGTCCGGCGTCCGGGCGTGTCCCTCGGCGATCAATCCGACTCCCGAGCAGATTTGGCCCGGCGTGCAATATCCGCACTGGAATGCATCATGATCCACAAACGCCTGCTGAAGCGGGTGGAGCGCATCGCCCGCGGCGAGGCCTTCGATGGTCGTGATTTTCTTGCCGTCCTGCATGACCGCCAGCGCCAAGCATGAGTTGACTCGCACGCCGTCGACGAGGACGGTGCAGGCGCCGCACTGGCCGTGATCGCATCCTTTTTTTGTGCCGGTAAGATCAAGACAGAGGCGAAGGAGATCGAGCAGGCTCGTCCACGGCGCGACGGCGATCGCCATATTCCGGCCATTCACTTGTAGTTGAATCGGCACGGCGGCCGGTGATGGCGTGGATTCACGCCGGGGCGCGTCAACGAGGGAGACGGGCAACTGGGTGTCTAGTGACATTCAGACTCCTTAAGTTGCAGCACCGTAGCACCGGCGTTTTCAGGTGGGAATATACAAATTTGTCGAAGTGAATTTAGAAGGACGCCATATCCGGAATGTATCGGCAAATGAATGTAAGACGACGATCAGGGATTTACACCTTCCCCGCCGCGTCTTCCGCATCGAGCATGTCGCCCGCTTCGACCGGCGCCATTGGCTCGGCGGGTTGAAGAATCGGCAGACTGACGTGCGTGGAATGCGGAGCGGCGGTAGTACCGGCCGCCTTCAGCAGATCACGCTCCAGATCCGAAATCGGCGGCTTCTTCAGCTTGCCCGGCGGCCGCCGGCCTCGTTTTACGTCCTCTTCCAGTTGCGACTTCCGCCGAAGAATATGGTGGTAGTGCTGGGCGAATCGATGGGCTTCGTCGCGAATGTATTGCAGCAGCTTGAGCCCCAGATGATTTCGAGCCAGGCGAATCGGTTCGCTCTTGGCCTGCGTGTAAATCAGCTCTTCTTTTTTGGCCAGCGAAATCACCATCGGCGGCTTGACGTCCATCGTCGTGAACACTTCCAATGCCGCGTGAAGCTGACCGAGACCGCCATCGATCAGGATCACGTCGGGATAAAGTTCATTGCTCTGACCCGCCTCGCGATATCGACGGCTGACGACTTCCTGAATGCTCAGATAATCGTTGTTTCCCTGGTCGTGCTTGATCTTGTAACGGCGATAGCAATCCTTGAACGGAACGCCGTCGATGAAACACACTTTACTGGCGACCGTTTCGCCGCCCTGGAGATGAGCGATGTCGATTCCTTCGATGATGCGCGGCGCTTCGGCCAGGCCGAGCGACTGCTGAAGATCGAGCAGGCCCTGCTTGGGATCGTGAACAAAAGCTTCGGGCTGCCAAAATTCCTGGTCCCCTTTTCTGGCGCGGGCGCCGAGCGCGTTGAGCGCCTTGATCTCGTCGCGCAGCCGGGCGGCTCGCTCAAAGTTGAGATCCTTCGAGGCTTCGATCATGTCTTTTTCGAGATCGCGGAGAATTGTTTTCTTGCCGCCGTCGAGAAATTTGATCAGGCGGCCGATGTCTTCGTTATAGGTTGTTTTTGGTATTTTCGCGGCACATGGCGCCGTGCATTGCTTGATCGGATAAAGAAGACACGGGCGGAAAAACCGCCGCCGGGTATCGGCCTCGGCGATCTCCAGATGACAGGTGCGAAACTTAAACGCCTTTTGCAGCAGCGTGACGGCTTCCTTCAAAGCATAGACGCTGGTGAACGGCCCATACAGCTTAGCGCCTTGCGCCTGCGGCACGCGCGTGACGTAGATGCCGGGGAATTCGTCGCCGACGGTGATCATCAGATACGGATACGTCTTATCGTCGAGCAGGCGGGCGTTATAGCGAGGCTGAATATCCTTGATGAGCCGATTTTCCGCCAGCAGCGCTTCGACCTCGCTTTCGGTTTGAATGACTTCAAAATCGACGATCAGATCGAGCAGGCCGGATTTTTTATGTTCGAGCTTGGTCGCCGCCTGAAAATAGCTGGCGACGCGATCGCGCAGGCTCGCTGATTTCCCCACGTAAATTACCCGGCCCTTATCGTCTTTCATGAGGTAAACGCCGGGGGCTTTGGGAAGTTGCCGGGCTTTCTCATTGAGCTTTGTCAGTCGATCATCCATGACAATGCGTGATTATAGTCGTCCCTTTGCGAACGAGAAGGCGGCTATGAAATCGCGCGGCGCGACTTGCCAACCCGCGACGTTCCGATACGTTTGCGGGGATGGCACTTGTCATCGTTCCCAGCATCGATCTTCGCGGCGGCCGGGTTGTGCGCCTCAAGCAGGGCGACTACGGGAAGCAGATCAATTACGACCTCGATCCACTTGAAGTCGCTCGCGGCTTTGCCGCCGCCGGAGCGAAATGGATGCACGTCGTCGATCTGGATGGCGCCAAGGAAGGCCGGCCGGTGCAGACGGAGTTGATCGGCAAGATCATCAAGGCGACCGGCCTTCAAGTCGAAGTGGGCGGCGGCATTCGCTCGACCGACGATATCCGCCGACTGCTCGACGCCGGCGCCAATCGCGCGGTCGTCGGCACCAAAGCGCTGGAGGACTGGGCGTGGTTTACCGCGCTGGCCCATGAGGCGGAATTCGCGCACAAGCTGGTCCTGGCGGTGGACGCCAAAGAAGGCATGATCGCCACGCGCGGCTGGACGCAAACGTCAGCCCGCCGAGCGACGGACGTGGCGCGGGAGGTCAGCGATTGGCCGGTCGCGGCGCTGCTCTATACCGACGTGGCGAAAGATGGAATGCTGCAAGGACCCAATCTGCAACACACCCGCGAACTGGCCGAGGCGGGCAAGGTTCCGGTGATCGCCAGCGGAGGGGTTGGAAACATCGATCACATCCGCCAACTCACGCAGATCCCCGTGTGGGGCGCGATCGTCGGAAGAAGCCTGTATGAAGGCACGCTTGATCTCGCCGAGGCGATCAAGTCGGCGACGAGCGAGTAACCGGCACGTTATCATCCAACAAGAACACAAAGCCCAAACAGTAATTCACAGATTGTTCGTGTCCGTTGGTGTTCTTCGTGGAGATCGCGTCTGACCTTTCCGCTCCTCAAAACGCTTACGGATCCAGTTCGCTTTTCACCGGCTGGGTCGCATCCGCCGCGCCTTCGACGACATGATAAAACACGCCCTGCGGCGGCGCGGTGATGGTCATGTCGCGATAGTCGGGCAGGGTTCAGTCGCAGCGCTTCTTGTTGCATGAAAACCCAATTCATCGCCTCGACTTGTGGGCTCCAAACGGTGTAATCGGTGCTGGCGTTCCAGTTGCGGGTATAGAAGGAAGGCGATCCGCCGTCCCAGACGAGCGGACTGAAATCGATCCGGCCGGGAATGTAGAGCGAGTACTCCCGCCAGCCTCCCATTCGGCCAAAATGCGGCGGGCCAAAGGCGTCGTACCCGATGAAGACCGCATTGTTCTTCCATGCCGGGCTGGCCAAACCCTCGCGCATCGAGCCGATCATCGCGCGATATCGCTCGATCCATCCCGCGGATACGACCTTCCGCATGAAATCGCCATCTTTGCCGGCCCCATAAAGCTCAACGTATCGTTTATCTTTTTCGCAGTCCGACCACGCGAGTTTCGCGGCCTCGTTGTTCGAGATCAACATGATCCTCGGCGGATCAGGATACCATCGTTGCAGCTGAGCCAATCCCGCGCTCGCGCCCCATTGGCGACCGATCTCGCGCCATGGCTCGACAGGACCAAACGGATCGACTTCGTGCAGGATTTTGCCATCGACGCCGACGACGTTCGGATTCGCCTCCGGCGGAAGATCCAAATACGCTTTATCCGACGACAATGCCGCTTCCCATTGGCTGGCGATCAGCGCGATCGGCAGATGCAGCGCCGCCGCCCGCTTAATCCCCTGCTCCCAATATTGCATTTTTCCCGGCGCCGTCGCCGGCGTCGGCATATCGAGGAACGGAATGATGTGATGCCCCTCGTCGATCAACCGCAGCTGATATTGCGGGTCGAACGTGTCCCCTTTGGGCGCGACGCCGACGTTCCAGTGGCCCGCCAGCGGAAGCACATGGCCAATGGCGTCATGGTTCGGCCGACAGGTTTCGGCGGTGATTTGTTCGGCCGTCGCGATCGCTTTGGAGGGTCGTTCGACTTCATCGCCCCAGGAATGAACGGCAACGATCAACACCGCGACAGCCGACGCACAACGCGGAAGCAAGTGTTGGATCACCCGCATATTGCTCCAGGCGCGACCTCGCGCCGCCCGCCCGTGCAAATTCGGCGGAGTACTTGAACTCAGGTTCGACGCTTACTTCAGATCCTTCATATACAGCTCGGGATTCTTCCTGAACTTCGGCGGGCAGTCATCGCAGCAGAATCCAATCACCTTCCCCTTGTACGTAATCGTCGGCACGCTGTCGTCCACCGGATTTTCCCGATCCACCGCGCAGAATTTATTGATCGCGGCGACGGGCTTGGTCGTGGGCTGCGTCGTCGCGACCGCCGGTTTTTTCTTTTCCGTCGCCACTGCGTCGGCCGAATAGACCATCGCGGAAGCGACCGCACAACAAATCATGGCGCAAGCGATCAGAATCTTCATGACGGGTCCTTTGTTTCAGGATAAAGTCAATTCGCGATACTCCTATTACTTCTTATAGTACGCGCTGTTTTTCTCAATAAACTCCGCCCACTCGGCCGGCAGGTCTTCCTGCGGAAAAATCGCGTTGACCGGGCACTCATCGACGCACAATCCGCAATCGATGCAAGTGTCCGGATCAATGTACAGCATCTCCGCCGCCGCAAAATCCGGCTCTTCCTTAGTCGGATGAATGCAATCCACCGGGCACACCGTTACGCATGCGTGATCCTTGGTGCCAATACAGGGCTGGGCAATAATGTGGGCCATAATAATCGAATCCTTCAAGCCAATCCGGCGGCGCAACGCCGCCCGCAAAAACCGGGATTATAGAAAAAGCGACTTGCGGAGCAACTGCTCACTCCCCGCGCACGAGGGATTTTCCGTTCATTTCCAAAGGGATGGGCAATCCCAACATTTCCAGCGCCGTCGGCGCCAGATCGGCCAGGCGTCCGCCTTCGTGAAGCTTGGTCCCCTTGAGGCGGTCATCCATCAGAATACATTCGACGTCATAGGTCGTATGAGCGGTGTGAGGACCGCCGGTGGCGGGGTCGATCATCTGTTCGCAGTTGCCGTGGTCGGCGGTGACGATCGCCGTCCCGCCCTGCCGCTCGACCGCCGCCAGAACGCGGCCCACGCATTCGTCCACCACTTCCACCGCTTTGATCGCCGCCGCCAGCACGCCGGTATGGCCGACCATATCGCCGTTGGCGAAATTCACCACGACCAGCGCATACTGACCCGAATCGATCCGCCTGACCACTTCATCACAAACGCCGTACGCGCTCATCTCCGGCATCTCGCTGTAAGCCGACAGGGGCAACCCGTTGGCAAGCAGCTTCGGCGAAGGGACGATCTGCCGATCTTCTCCCGGCCACGGCTCTTCGCGGTAATCATTGAAGAAGAACGTCACATGCGGAAATTTTTCCGACTCGGCGGCACGAAACTGCTTAAGCCCGAGTTTGGAAATGTACTCGCCCAGCGTATTGACCATCTTCGGCGGCTTCGGATACGCCACATGCACCGGCAGCCCCTGCTCGTAAGCGGTCATGGTAAGATAATACAGATCAAGTTTCTTCCCCCGCGCAAAGCCGGCGAATTCCGGCATCACAAACGCGCGCGTCAGTTCCCGCGGACGATCCCCGCGATAGTTGTAAAAGAGAACCGAATCGCCGTCGCGAACGGTGGCGCGCGGCGTCGAGCCGTCGTCGGTGATGACCGACGGGATGACAAATTCATCGCCGGTCATCGTCGATTCCAGCGGATGCTCGTAATAATGCGTGATCGCCGCCTCGGCCGAGCGAAACTTCGGCCCTTCTCCGTTCACCAGCGCCCGATACGCCTTTTCGACGCGATCCCATCGATTATCGCGATCCATCGCGTAATACCGGCCGCTGACGGTCGCCACATGGCCGACGCCGATCTCCTTCATCCTGGCTTCGATCTGTCGAACGTACCCAAGGCCGGAATTGGGCGACGTATCGCGGCCATCGGTAAACGCGTGCAGAAAAACCCGGCCAAGCCCCTTGCGCCTGCACATTTCCAGGCAGCCGAAAAGATGCTCGAGCAGCCCATGGACGCCCGCGTCGCTGACAATGCCGAAAAGATGAAGCGCCGAACCTTTGGCGAGCGCATGGTCGACCGCTGCGTTGATCTGCGGATTCAGAAAGAAATCCCCGCCGCGAATCGCCTTGGTGATGGCTACCGATTCCTGGTTAACCACCCGGCCGGCGCCGATATTCTGATGCCCCACTTCGCTGTTGCCCATCGTTCCTTCCGGCAGGCCCACGTCAAAGCCGCTGGTATGAATCAGCGTGGCGGGATAGTTGGCCATCAGTCGATCGGCCACCGGATGTTTCGCGAGATAGACGGCATTCGCCTGGTTCCATTGCGGAAACGGATTTTTCCCCCAGCCGTCGCGGACGATGATGACAACCGGTTTTTTTAATGTAGAAGGCACAAAAATTTCCTTTCGATAGAACAGCGTGCCATCTTACGTTTGACGAACGCGGTTGCCAGTATTCCGCGATCGGCTATCATCGACGATCATGCTCACCCGCGCTGGAGCCCGCGAGATTGATCGTCGTGCGTCGGAGGAATACCACATCCCCGGCATCGTCCTGATGGAAAACGCCGGCCGTGCCGTCGCCGACGCGATTACCGAAGAACTGCAATCGCTCATCGCCCGCCCCACCGGCGCCATCCTCATTCTGTGCGGCGGCGGCAACAACGGCGGCGACGGCCTCGCCGCCGCCCGGCATCTTCACATCCGCCACAACGCCGTCCGCATCGGCCTGACCATCGACCCCGCCAAATACCGCGGCGACGCCCTCATCAACTACGACATCATACAAGCCATGCGTCTCCCCACCTTCGACGCAACGCCCCAATCCCTGATCGGCGCCAAAGCCGACCTGGTCATCGACGCCATCTTCGGCACCGGCTTAACCCATCCACCCCGCGATCCCTTCCCCGCGTTAGTGACGGCCATCGAAGCGACCCGGATTCCCATTTTGTCCGTCGATCTCCCCAGCGGCCTTGATTGCGACACCGGCCAGCCGCTTGGCCCGGCTCTTCGCGCCCGAAGGACGGTAACCTTCGTCGCCGCCAAATCCGGCTTCGCGTCCCCCGCCGCCGCGCCCTATATCGGCCGAGTGACGATCGCGGACATCGGCTGTCCAACCGAACTGTTCGATTCGGCAGCTATCACGGGCTGATCGACTCGCTTTACGGTTCCGACGATTTTCTCGATGGAGGATCCCCTTGACGAACTGCCTCGCGCCTTCGATAATTTCCTCACCTAGGCAATCCGCCTCGAAGCCACCCGCCCCTATCGTCTAGTGGCCTAGGACAGCCGGTTCTCAGCCGGCGAACAGGGGTTCGACTCCCCTTAGGGGTATAAAAAACCCGCGGTTTTCCGCGGGTTTTTTCATGTACTCATTTAATTTCGGGCGCTATTTCGGGCGCGATTCCAAGCGGCTTTTTCCGATGAATTTAACCATTTTCTAACCGCGAATTGTCGATGGCACTGGCGGCGAACGCTGGGAAGCACTTTTTTGAGTGAACCACCATCATCTTGCAGGCGGTCAGTCATCGCCCAAAATCGACCGCAGGGCTTGGCCTCGAAGGTCCTGGCTTACAAGTTCCAGTTTTCTCAATACTGCGGCTGAGTCGGTCGCGAAGCAGGTCCTGGCACCAGGACCCGGCCTGACCCCCCTGACTGAGTGGTTGCGCCGGACGGTCGAATTGCGGGCACTATGGCTTGCTTATATTTTGCAACGACTTGAGCTTCGGAATCGTTTGGCGAGATCAGCGGTTCCGGCGGAACATGCACGATGTTTGGTACCGGAATTTCAAATGCGTACGATTCCTTCAGAGCGAACGCCAAATCATGGCCAAGGGCGGAGCGGGCTTGATCCGTGGTGAGCAGAAGCCGCTCGCCGCGCACGGGCGTGACGCCAATCGTCAACGTGCCTTGAACGGGGGTCAAGGTGACGCGAATCTCGTGCTCGCTCAGCAATTCGGTCTCGACGCGTGCGTGAATCATGTCCCTTATCCGCGGAAGTCGATTGATCAACTTGAATGGATCATCGCAATTGAACACATACTCGACTCGGGGGACCTGCACGACGGCGGCGATCAGCAGAAGGCCGGACGTATCATTCCGGACCATTTCCAAGGCCTTGGCATATCCGGGTCCATAAATTTTACGCGCGTTTTCAAATAAAGGCCTGCCCAGGTCAAT
>DASZME010000083.1:0-125219 GCA_035551995.1 Tepidisphaeraceae bacterium | reverse complement strand
CAGAAGACGCCGCCGACCAGCGCGCCGCAACATCCCATCGTCAGCAGAACGACTTGCACCGCGTGAGAATCCGCTCCCAGCAGCGGAGCGAAGATGACCCAGTAAAGACGCGCGATGGCATAGACGCCGAGTTCCACCATCACGCCGGAAAAGAGAATGCAGACGGGCGTGGGCGCCACGGCATGAGCGTCGGCAAGCCAGAAATGAAACGGGAACGCGGCCGCCTTGACGAGAAAGCCGCTGATGAGCAAAAGAAACGCCACCGACACGAACGCCGGCCCCGGATCGTGCGCCACGAGCGACCGGCCCACTTCGCTCATGTTCAGCGACCCGGTAAAAGCATACAGCAGCGCGACGGCGGTCAGCGACAAAAAAGCGCCGACGGTGTTGCTGATGGCGAAGTTCAGCGCTCCCAGGAGCGGCGCCCGCTCGTCGGATTTGTAGCCGCTGAGACCCACGGCGGTCGCGGTCATCAGCTCGAACCAGACGAAGAGATTAAACAGATCACCGGTGAGGCAAACCCCGCACATGGCCGCCAGAAATACGAGCATGAGCGAGTGATAGAGCGATTTGATGGATTCGAAGTAAGACCATGAGAATATCAATGCCGCCAGCACCAGCAGCGCCACCAGCGCCGCCATGCCGGCGCCGAGCGGATCGATCATCAAGCAGACGCCGACGGGAAAATGACCGTGGGGATCGGGCTTCCAATTGCCGAACCAGTAGACGATAGGTCCGGCGGCGGAAAGTTTTACCAGGACGACGCAGATCGCGCAGACGGCGGCGGACGTGAGAATCGCCACGGAGTCGAGCATCCGGCGCGGAAGCAGACTCCCGGCGGCGGCGAGGATCGCGGCCACCAAGAGCGGAATGACGACCGGCAATGCGGGAGTCTGCATGACTATCCTCGCATCAGGTTGACGTGGTTCGGATCGGCCGAGCCTGTTTTCTTGTGAAGCTGCACGGTGATGGCCAACAGCAGCGCCACGACGGTCGCCTCGACGACGATGTCGGTCAGCATCAATGCCTGGACGACCGGATCGACCGCGGGGCTTCCCGGACGCACGTGATCGACGAAGACCGGCGCCGGGAGGCCCGGCCGATAGCCGATCACCGTCAGCAGGACATAGGTCGATGCCTGCACCACGGCCAGACACAGGCACAGATGCACCAGATGCGTGCTGGTGACGATGCCGTACAGCCCGATCAGCAGCAGCCAGCCCGCGACGGCAAAGCCACTATATAAAATAACGTGTTCCACGTCCGTCTCCGGAGAAGATAGCGACCGATCGACAACAGTTACTCCGAACTGGCCGTCAACGTCTCTTGCAAAAAGGCAAAGAGCAAAAGCAGAAAACCGGCGGTAACTTCCAGCCCCGTGGCGAGGCTGATAAGCGGAATGGTTCCGGCGCTGGTAAGCTCATTGGTTTGACCCAGAGGCAGCGTGTTGGTAAGGAACGGGCGTCCCCAGAACCAGGCGATCATGCCGATCAATACGAACAACCCGGCCCCGGCGCCCTCGGCGGTTTCAATGAGCGGATGGGAGAGTATCTTTTTGAAGACCTCGAAATTCTCCCCGACATAGATGATCAACGCCGAGGAAGCGAGAATGACTCCGCCCTGAAAACCGCCGCCGGGAGTCAGTTGCCCGTGGGAGACGATATAGATCCCGAACAGGATTTTGGGCGCCACCATCATGAGTATCCACAGCCGCACGGCGTCGCTGGCCGGCACGTCGCGCGCGGGCGTAATCGCGTCGGGAAGCGGCTGGTCGCGCTTCTCCGACGCCTGGCGCAGCAGAACCATCGATCCCATGACGGACACGAACAAAATGAATTCTTCGCCGACGGTATCGAAGCCCCGGTAATCGAAATTGACCGCCGTTACCGCGTCGGTCGCGTTGCGCTCGGGAACGGCGCCATCATTGATCCGTTTCAGATATCGGCTGCGAAGGTTTTGGGGACCCGGAAGACGCACAAACGCGCAGACCAGCAAGAGCGCGATGCCCGCCGCTCCGAAAAAGAACAAGACCATGCGCATTGAGGAGTTCATCGCGCGGGCCCTTCTTTCGCCGGCCGTTTTTCGGCGGTTTCCCGTTGTTGGGCGTCGCGGCGCATCTTGGCTAGCGCGAGTAAAATCATCAGCGGCAAGCCGACCGTGCCGATCACGATCTGCGACAGCGCGACGTCGGGCGCTCGAAACGCCATGAACATCACCGTCAGGATTAAACCGAAAAATCCGATGCCGACCGGCTGAGTCGACGGATCGCGCGCAAAGACAACCGCCGTGCCGGAAATCGCCACGAGCAAGAGCAGCATTAATTGGATCAGGATCATAATTTCTTTCCCGCAAAGGGAGCGACGCCGGCGATCCCTTTATTCTCGACGACGGGAATCTTTTCCTGGGCCGTTGGTTCCCATTGGCCCGCCTGGCGGATACGAATGGCCCGCGCGGTGGCATGATTGACGATTGAATTCATCACCAGCATCGGGATGTAGATCAAAATGACCTTGATCCGAGCCTGCGAATCCGATTCTTCGACGAAGACGGCAACGACGACCAGCAACATCGAAAGGGTCACGATCGGCGACGAAAAGTGAATGCGCTGATACGATTCACGCATCGCCATCAGCCCGATGGAGCAAATAATCGCCAGCCCTACCGCCACGCCCAGCAGCGTTCCAGTGATGATCGGATGATGCGTCATAGCCACCTTTGCACGAACCGAGCGAAGACCATGCCACCCCCGAAACTGAGAAGCACCAGCGTCAGCGGCAGATCGTAAAACGACGGATGGTGGAACCCCTCGGCCAGGAGGACCAGTTCAACGGTAACCAGCACGCTGGTCAGTTCCAGCCCGATCAGGCGATCGGCCACGTCGCCGCGAAAACTCACCACCATGCAGGGAATGAGCGAAAACAGCAGCGCAAAAGCCGCCCATAGCCAGACGTTCATGTCGCCGGTCATGGGCGCGCTCCCAGATGCCGGGTCATCGTTAAAACCTCGCCCGGCAGAATTTGGTGGTAGAGCAGGAGCCGCTGATCGTACACGATCCCAAGAACCACGAAATTAGGCGTGATCGTCGTGTAAGAAACGGCCAGGGCGCGCCGGCCGGCGCATATCGGATCGTCATCCCCAACGTCAAAGGCAACCGCGGCGATCAAGCTCGGTGCGCCCGCCTGGGTAAAGAGTTGCTTGGCAAGAGATTGCAACACTTCCCACGTCCCCGTCAGCGCATACCACGGCAGATAGACGGCCTGAATCAGATCGCGCCGGCGGAAGCGAAAGCAAATGTTCCCCTGCTCGGCAAATACCGCCGCCCCCACGGCTGAAATGACCGCGGCGACGGCGCCGGCGATCATCTCGCGAAAGCCGACGTTATTGGTATAGGCAAGCCAAAGTATCCAGTGAACCAAAACCGTAACCGCGACGATCAGTGGAGTTTTGCCTCGCCACATGGAAAGAAAGCTACCCACCCGCGCGGGAAAGCGCCTACGGCAAAAGTTGGGGTTTTCGGTTTGAACCGCTCTATCTTGCGACTGGCGTGTGCCTCACGAACGGACGAAACGCGCCCTGTTTTCGTCCACGGGGATTGGCGCGCCGCGACGACGCAAGCGTGACGCGGCGCCGGTAATCACATCGACAGAAGCTAATCCGGGACAGAATTCTCGCCCGCCCGAGCGACTTTTTCGACAAACCGCCGCACCACCACGCGCTTCCCCTTGATCAGGATATTCTTCATCGCGCGGACCACATCCTCGATAAGCTGTTCGGGAAGTTCCACGGTTGAATATTTATCGGCGACGTCGATCGTGCCGATCAACGTACCCTTGATCCCCACGCCCCCGGCGATCGCCCCCACCAGATTCTGCGGCAGAATTCCCGCGAGCTTTCCCGCCCCCACATAAATCTTTCCCATCTTCATGTGCGGCTCGCGAACGCGCTCTTCTCGCGGCGCCGGCGCCAATTCTTTGGGCTCGGCTTCTTCCTCATCCTCCCGATCTCCCCCCGCCGCATGATGCGCCAATTTCATCGCGGCCATGGCGATATCCATCAGGTCATGCTCCCGCGCCATCGATTCCACCGCGTTGCGATATCGGTCCAATCCGCCGGCGGCGATCGCGTCGCGCAGTTTCGTTTGCGTTAATTCCAGTCGCCGGGCGCGAAGATCGGCCACCGTCGGAACCTGCGCGATGCCGATCTTTCCCTTGGTCTGCAGCTCGAATTGCCGAAGCAGGCGCGATTCTCTCGGGTCGGCCAGCGTGATGGCCACGCCCTCCCGCCCCGCCCGTCCGACGCGGCCGATGCGATGCACGTAAGAATCCGGCGTGGCCGGCACGTCGTAATTCACCACCAGCGCCAGTTGCTCGATATCCAATCCCCGCGCCGCCACGTCCGTCGCGATCACCAGATCGATCGCCCCTTCGCGCAGCCGCTTGATGACCCGCGTTCGATCATCCTGCGAAATCCCGCCGTGCAGCGCTTGCGCGCGATAGCCGTGGGCGCTGAGGCGCTCGGTGAGATTGTCCACCTCCGTGCGCGTTCGGCAGAAGACCAGCGCCGAGCTTGGATTTTCCAGATCGAGAATCCGTCCCAATACCTCCAGCTTCCGCGCCCGCGGGATGATGTACGCCGTCTGGCGAACCTTCGGCGCCGTTCCCTTGGCCAGCGGCTCGCGGGCGATTTGAATCCGAATCGGATCCTTCAAATGCCGCTTGACCATTCCGGCGATGCGCGGCGGAAGCGTCGCTGAAAATAAGACCGTCTGCCGTTCCGACGGCGTCTCGGAAAGTATCGTCTCCAGATCGTCGGCGAATCCGAGATCGAGCATCTCGTCCGCTTCATCCAGCGTGAGAATCGAAATGCCGCTGAGATCCAGGGTCTTGCGCTTAATGTGATCGACTGCCCGGCCCGGCGTGGCGACGACCACGTCCACGCCGCGCTCCAGCATCCGCTGCTGCTGGCCGAACGAATGCCCGCCGTAAACCGGTATCACGCTGACTTTCAGCTTCTGCCCGTACTTGTGAATGGCCTCGGCCACCTGCATCGCCAGTTCGCGCGTCGGCGTTAGAATCAGCGCCGACGGCTGCGGCCGACCCTTTCCCTTTTCCGCCACGCGCTGCAACATCGGCAATGCGAAGGCGGCGGTCTTCCCCGTTCCCGTCGCCGCCTGGCCGATCACGTCTTTGCCGGTCAGCAGCGCGGGGATGGCTTCCCGCTGGATCGGGGTCGGCTCCTCATATCCCAATTCGCGCAGCGTCCCGAGAAGCTTTGGATCAAGTCCCAGGTTTTCAAATCCTTCGATCGCCGCGGTTTTTTCCGTATCCATTTGGTTCTGTTTCGTGCCGATATTGTCAAAGTGGCCAATCCCATCACGTACGATCGGTGGGAGTCGAACGAGCCATTTGACTCGAATCGCCGGACGCATGACAAGGAGCGACGCCGAAATATTGCCGACGATTCGAGCCACTCAGGCGAAAGTCCGCGACGACTATAATCCGACGGCCCGTTGATAACCTGTCGCAAGTCGCTTTCAAATAACCATTAACATCCCGATCAGCAAACCGCGACATACTCGCGTCGATCGCGGATTCGACGTATTATATTGTCCGTCGATGTCGGTTGAGGTCGACCGATTTCCCCTGTCAACGGAAACGCGACCCCAAAACCGGCACTACTCAACGAGGTGCCATATGAATTGGGGAATTTTACTGGCGGATTCGGCTCAGTCATTCACGGTCTCGCACCATTCTCTCGCTTTCGACGACGTCGGCATCTGGGTCATCCTCGGGGCTTTTGTCCTGTTGGTCCTGATCGTCGTCCTGTTCGGGTCCGCCCTCATCGGCGCCCGATATATTCCCAACGACAGCGTCGGCGTCATCGAAAAACTCTGGTCGGCCGGCGGATCGGTCAAGGATGGGCGTATCATCGCCATGAACGGCGAGGCCGGTTACCAGGCCGACCTGCTCCGCGGCGGATGGCACTTCCGGCTCTGGCCCTTCAAATATCGAATCCACAAAACCCCGCTCGTCACCGTCCCCCAGGGCAAGATCGCCTATATCTATGCCCGCGACGGCGAATCGCTTCAACCGAGCCAGACGCTCGCCCGCGTCGTCGATTCCAATAACTTTCAAGACGCCCGCAAGTTCATGGCACAGGGCCAGCGCGGCCGCCAGCGCGCCATCCTGCGCGAAGGCGTCTATGCCATCAATCCCGCCCTCTTTGTCGTCATCACCGAAGACAGCGTCTACCACCTGCTCGAAGTGCGCAATGAAGTTCAGAAGCTCGTGAGCTGGCAGAAGGAAATCCAGGAAGTGAGAGGATTCGATCCGATCGTCATCGGCCGCCCGATCGAGGCGCCGGACCCGCTTACGCCCAACAAGACCCTCATCGTCGACAGCATCGGCATCGTCACGGTACAGGACGGGCCGTCGATCTCCCCCGGCGAAATCATCGCGCCGTCGGTCGGAAACGACCCCGGCGACGCCAACTACCACAACAACTTTCAGGACCCCGAAGCCTTCCTCCGCGCCGGCGGACGACGCGGCCGCCAGTATGTGCCCCTCACCGACGGAACCTACTTCCTCAACCGCTGGTTCGCCAGTATCGAAGAGCAACCCAAGACGGTGGTGCCGATCGGTTATGTCGGCGTCGTCGTCAGCTATTTCGGCCCTCCGGGCAAAGACCTTTCCGGCGATACCTTCCGTCACGGCGAACGCGTCAGCCGGGGCGAACGCGGCGTGTGGGACAAACCCTTCGGCCCCGGCAAATATCCCTTCAACACCTATGCCGGCCAGATCATTCTTGTACCGACCACCAACTTCGTGCTCCATTGGGTGACCGGAAAATCAGAGTCTCATCACTACGATGAATCGCTCAAGAGCATCGATCTGGTGACCAAGGACGCCTATGAACCTTTGCTGCCGCTGTCCGTGGTCGTTCACATCGACTACATGAAAGCGCCCAGCGTTATCCAACGGTTCGGCGACGTCAAAAAGCTGATCACCCAGACGCTCGATCCAATGCTCAGCGCCTATTTCCGCGACGTGGCTCACAAGAAAACGATGCTCGAGCTGTTGCAGCATCGCGACGAGATTCAAAAAGAAAGCCGAGCCGAGTTGCAACGGCGTTTTGGCGAGTTCGATATCGAATGCGTCGACGTCTTGATCGGCAAGCCCGATACCGCCGAAGCGGCCGGTAAGATCGAGACGTTGCTCGAGCAGCTTCGCATTCGGCAATTGTCGATCGAGCAATTGGAAACCTTCGAGCGCCAGCGCCAAGCCGCCGACAAGCAGCGTACGTTGTCCGAGGCGCAGGCTCTGGCCAACAAGCAAACGGAACTGACCGCGTCGCAAGTCGCGATTCGGATCGCGGAAAACCAGGGCGACGCCGATCTGGCTCGCGCCCGCAAACAGGCGCAGCAGCAGGTGGTGATGGCCGACGCGGATTTGGAGCGAAGCCGTCGCGCCGCCGAGCAGATGGTGGTGACCGCCACCGCCGAGAGCCAGCAGCGCGTGCTGGCCGGCAAAGGCGAAGGCCAGCGTCTCTTACAGATTGGTATCTCCGAAGCGTCGGTGTTGATGCAGAAAGTAAACAGCTACGGCGATCCGCGTCTTTACGCGCTGGCTCTGGTAGCCGAGCATCTCAGCAAGAGCAGCCAGCCGCTTGTTCCCAGCCAGATGTTCATGGCCGGCGGCAATGGCGTCGGCTCGGAATCCACTTCCACCGGCGTCGCCCCCGGCGTGCTGGGGACGTTGATCAGCCTGATGGTCGCGGAGAAATCCGGCTTCCACTTCGACGGCAACGCCGAAAATTCCGTGATGAAGGAGCTGGCCGATAAGCTCAGTCGCCAGGCGATGGAAGCCATGCAATCCGCCGGCGACCTCCCGCTCCCGATCCCGTCGGCCGCGAAGACGGACGGAAAAAAAGGGGATACGGTGACGGTGGTGACGAAGAAGTAGTGTCGCGGTAGCTTATAGCCGCTACCGTCAGCCCGCGTGAGTGATTAACGGGAGTGGTGGCGCTAGAATGTCTGCAGCCATGATTACCAAAGAAGACATCCGAAGACGTCGCGACGAAATCACCCGTCTGGCCGCGTGCTAGGGCACGATGTGCGTATCTTTGGATCGGTGGCAAGGGGCGACGCGACGGAAGAGTTGGACCTTGATCTGGTGGTGCGCTTTGAACCGGGCCGTTCCCTATTCGATCAGGGCGGATTGCTGATGGATCTGCGCGACTTGCTGGGGATAGAAGTGGACGTGATCTCTGAAGGCGCGTTGAACGGGCGATTTGGCCAGATCGTCCGCAAGGAGGCGATTCCACTATGAGGTCGATTCGTCTTCGGCTCCAAGACATCCTCGACGCGATCGACGAAGTTGCGCATTACCTGCCCGCCGACCGCGAAGCATTCAATCGCGACCCGCCGCTTCAGTCGCACATCTTTCGGCATGTTATGATCGTTGGCGAAGCGGCTTGCACCGTCTCCAGAGCCGTAAAAGATCAGAACAGCCACATTCCATGGAAGCGGATCGAGGGCATGCGCCACATCATGGTCCATGATTAAGGTAGATTGGAATATTGTGTTGGACACGGCACGAAATGATCTCCCTGCACTGAGGCCGCAAATCGCAGCGATTCTCGCGTCGCTACCGCCTGATGTTTCGTCGCAATGACCTGCTCGGCATAAGGAAGCGACGAGAGTGTCAGGAGCAGCAAATCATTTCGGCGACCAAGATGAGAATCGCGGGGGGCGATTTCCGGCTTGCCGATTGGTCAAGCATTGACAACCGCCCCGCCCGCCCGAAAAATGCTCGCATGGACCCCCAACTGGATAGTTTAAAATTCGATTCAAACGGCTTGATCCCCGCCATCATTCAAGACGGCCTTACCGGGCAGGTGCTGATGATGGCGTGGATGAATCGCGATGCGCTGGATAAGACGGTCGCCACCGGAAAGACCCACTTTTTCAGCCGCAGCCGTAATAAATTGTGGCTCAAGGGGGAAAGCAGCGGGCATATTCAGACCGTGAAATCAATTCGCACGGATTGCGACAAGGACGTGATTTTGATCGACGTCGAACAGGAAGGAGCGGCTTGCCACGACGGATATTACAGCTGCTTCTATCGCGAACACCAGCTTGGGACGGATTGGAAAATTGTCGGCGAAAAGGTGTTTGACCCGCAAGACGTTTATAAAAAGTGAGGTTACGTGCCCGCCGGAGCCGTCACCGAATCCGCCGCAAGTGTACCGCCGTTAGCGATCCGCCAGGATCAGCCCGGCGCCGTCGTTACCGTGTGGCTGGCCGCGGCGCTTTTTCTGCTGATCTTCGGGTGCTCGCTATGGCTGCGCATGCCGGGCGTGATGATCAACGGCGGGGAAATCACTTATGATCGCGGACTATTCCTCTGCATCAACTGCGCCACGCTCACCGGCTTTCAACAATCGATCGGATTTAATGACTTTAACCTGGATAGCGCGCAAGGCCCGGCCATCGTGCTGATCCTGACGATCGCCGGGAGCTTGTTCGCGATGATGGCCGGGGGATTGGCCGGCGTGCGGGCGCTGCGAATGCCGTTCAACGATCGGCAGGTCATTGCCGCCGCCCTGGTCGCCGAGGTTTTGGCGATCGCCGTAGGGGCGGCGGCGATGGGCGGCAACTATGCTTTCGATCTCGTCCACCAATCCGCCTGCGCCTTTGGCAACAGCGGCGCCGTCCTGCTAAGCGCCAAAGGCCACCACTATTTTCCGAGTTATCGATCGTGGTCCGTGCAAGGGGTAATGTTGCCGTTATCGGTGATGGGCGGACTTGGACTGCCGGTGCTGATGGATTTGTATTTTCGCGCGATCCGTGTAACGAAAAAACTTTCGCTCCACACCCGCACGGTCATCAAGCTGACGGCCGCCATCTATCTGGCGTCAACCGCCGTGCTCTTTCTATCGCAGCTATTACACCACGAAGCCGCCATTGTGGGAGCGACGGCGTCGCAAAGCGAGCCCGCGCCGAACACGATCGATCCCGGCGTCGGCGTTGGATCGACGTTTGTCGCCGCTTCGACCGCCGCCCTCAACGCCCGGACGCTTGGCATGCCCTTCGAGTATTTGCATCGCTTTCCCAAGTCGGCTTATTGGTTCATCCTGCTGCTGATGATCATCGGCGCCAGCCCCGCCGGCGCCGGCGGAGGATTGAAAACCACCACCCTCTGGAAGCTCTTCACCGGCTTCTCCGACGTCCTGGCGAAAAGGCCCGTCAACCGGGCGTTCGGCGTCGCCGGGGCGTGGGTCGGGCTTTACTTTCTGATCGCCGGCATATGTTTCCCGCTCCTGAGCGTTCTCCAACCGCAAATCCCCACCGATCGGCTGATCTTTCTGACGTTTAGCGCGCTAAGCAACGTCGGACTCACCCAGGACACGCACGATCCAATTTCAATGGTCGGTCCCGGTCTATATCTACTTGGCGTAATTGCGCTGCTGGGACGATTAACGCCCATCGCCATCCTCTGGTGGCTGGCCAAAACGCGCGACGCGGACATATTGGTAGGTTAAATAGCCTTGCGCGACTACGCGCTCTTCTCCCTCGCCCGGTAATCCGGGAGAGCCTTGCGTGACTACGCGCTCTACTCCCTCGCCCGGTATTCCGGGAGAGGGTTGGGGAGAAGGCTTTTTGAAAAGGCGCAAGTCAGCGAAAATCCGGCACGTCGAAGAAACCCTCACCCTTCCCTCTCCCGGAGTACCGGGCGAGGGTATGAAAAAAAACGCGCGTGATCGCGCAAGGTCATTTTAGAGCCTATTCCAGATAGCCGTGGCGTTCCTGCGTCTATAATAGCGGCCCCGCTTGTGAGGCGCTTCTCGCGCTGAAGCCTCGCTCCATCAACAACAGAAATCCTTCTGATGAGAACAGTAGTGTTATTGGTAGACTCAACTGAAATCAAACGCAACCGCGCTTCCGCCCCGCGACTATCCAATCGACCGCGACATCTGCCTGATAGCCATGCACAGAATCCCGCGGCGTCGCATAGTCTTACGTCCTCATCTACTCACCGGCAAATTCCTTATACTTCTCTCCCAGTTTCGCATCCACGGCCATCCCCGCATGGATCACCGCTCGATGGCGAAACGTAACCGTCGTCCCTTTCTCGATCACCAGATCCCCCGAATGCTTCGGATTTTTCTTATCGAAATCGCTCAAGCCAAAAATGTTGGATGACATCAATCCATAGGCTCGCACATGCCAGCGGGCCGGATGACGCGGGTTGGCCGGGAAATCGAAAATCGCCACGCCAAACGGCTTGCCGTCGATCTCGCCCGATTCATCACACCAGTCGGCCGGCTGGCCCCAGGTCTGCTTTTCGCCGGCGGCGCCTTCCCCGCCTTTTCCGCTGGACTGTGTAATCGTCGGATGTTTGGCGATCGCGGTCGCCAATCGAACCGCCATCAAACCAGCCTCCTTTGTATCTCCAAACGTCACCGACCCCTCCGCCGGCGTGAAGGCCGACGTAATATCGATGCCGCGGCTTCCATCGGGATACCCGACGAACTTCACCGTTCGCACTTCATCGAGCATCGGTTTCCCGGCGTTGTCGTCCCACAAGAGATTTTCGGCGAAACGATCCTCGCCGACCGAGGCGAATTTAACATGCCGTTGCTTGGCCGACAGGGTTCCTTTGCCGTCTTTCCCGAGCGACCAGTGATCGACGCCATTCACGTCCCCCTGCGCCACCCACAGCGATTGATGATGCGGGTGGTCGGTCTTGGGTTCGCGTTCCTTCAGCGAATATTGATCGCTGGTCACCGCCACGTCGCCGGGCGCGAGGACGGGGAAGAAAAATGGACGGACATAGAGCCGGTCATCTCGTTTGCCGAACCAGTAGGACGTGAACGGCTTGCCGCCGATGGTGACGTCGAGATGCGTATCGGCCTGGACGATTTTGATCGCCTGTGATTGATCCGCCGCGCCCGCGGCCAAAACGGAATGGATCGAACAGAGAGCCACGACTGCAAGTAGAGCCGGAATTCGCACGCTTACTTCTCCTTTAATAGACAGACGATCGACATTTAATCTAAAATAACCTTGCGCGATCACGCGCGTTTCTCTTAAACCCTCACCCGGCACTCCGGGAGAGAACAGGGTGAGGGTTTCTTTGATAGCTCGCGCATTTTATACGGCTCGCATCATTTCAAAAAACCCTCACCCCAACCCTCTCTCCCGGATTACCGGGCGAGGGAGTAGAGCGCGTAATCGCGCAAGTTCATTCATATCCAGACCAGCGCATGCAAGAGAATCGCCCAGGCTACTTCCCGCCCATTCCGTTCGGCAGCGACTCCACCTCGAATCCCCAAAATTCAGTCGTTCCTCGGCTCCAGCTATCGCCGGCGCGCAGCCTCAGGTGGATGGACTTGGCGGCCTTATACGTTCCCGTAAACGCGGTGTTGCCGTCGATGGCGATCTCAAAATGATTCGCGGCCAATTTGAATTTCAGCGCATGGGGCTGATTGTTCTCATACATAAAATGCGGCTCGGGCGCTTTCGTGCCGTGCGGATACAGATTTCTCCCACGCCCTTCGTTGGCGAAAGTCATTCCCGTCCCCTCGAAATGCATTCGCGGACGCGAGCCACTGATGACGTTGATATGAAAACTAAAAACAATGTCCGGCGGCAACGGCGTATCCAGGTCGATCTCGGCGTCGCCTTCGCCGTGGAAGCGGCCGGTGGCGTTGTCCCATTTCCCGTTTTTGACGATCCAGTGCGAAGGATCATTAAGCAACTTCGCAAGTGTCAGTTCCCGCGAGGTGAAAGAGGCGGGATCGGATGCGTCGGATCTATTGAGATCGGCGATGCGGCGCTGGGCCAGGACCTTTTTGAGTCCGCCGAGTCCCGCTTCGGCCAACGCATACCAGTACGTCGCACGTTGGCGAAGTTGAGCGCGGGCAAAGGTCGTGTCCCGGCCGGCCAATTCGCCCCATTTTTGGCCCAGCGCAAGTTGCGCGTCGGCGTCGGTCGGAGGCGCCAAGTCGCTTTCCGCTAGCGCCTTGAGCGTCGGGTCCGAGCCTTTGGCCAACATCGGCAAACCCCGCGTCCAATCGCCGCGATAAAAACAGAGGAACCGGCCGGCGCCGAGATTGGCCGACGGATCGTTTGGCTGAGTTTTGAGCTTTTCTTCGGCGGCTCTTGCTTGTCCCGCTTCGCCAAGCGCCCTGTGGGCTTCGGCTGTCAGCGCCTGGGCGGCCGACGTCAATTTTGGATCTTGCGCCTCGTGCACCGCGCCCGCCGCCAAAGAAACCGCCCGGTTGGCGCTTTCAAAATCACCCCGGCGCATCGCGCCCCATCCCAGCGTCAGCGTCGCGTCGGCATATGCAGACGCCGCGGATGGGGAAAGACGGCCGACTTTCGCCCGCTTGAGGATGGACAGTTTCTCCTGGGCGACGTCGATCGCGAAAACGCCGGCCAGATCGTCCACGGCTTTGAGCGCCGCCGGAAGGTCACCGGCGGCGGCGAACAATTCCGCGGCCTCGTGCAAGAGCACATATTGTGAATTGAGATCGCCGGGACTCTTTTCGTTGTCGGAAATCAGTTTTTCGGCGACCTTGATTTTGTCTTCCGCCTTGGCGGGAGGATAGGGTTTGAAAATTTCCTTCAGCCCCTGAAGCGCCCCGGCTAGAGCATCCGCCGAGGGGATCGGATGAAGATTCCCCGACGGCCCCGCGGGAGGTTCAGCGGCATCGGCCGCCGCGCAGGCGCCCGGCGCGCAATGATCGCGTGCATGCAGCGCGGCGGTCATCGCCGACAGAACAAGCGTTGCGACGATCAGACGGCCAATCGCCGTATCATGTCCTGCACGATGGACGAAGGAGTTCATCGCACGACCTTTCCGTGAAAACCGCTGGCGAAATGCTGCGACGCATTTGTAAATACGCCACGGCAAGGCCGATCGTTGGAGCGACGATCGCCGCGAGGGAAAAGAGGCCGTGTCCGTTCAGGTCCCGGCAGTGTCATCACGGCGGCTAAAGGAAGCAGGAGCGCCCCTCATCGCGTATACTTGTACTGATGTCTCATGGAGGATTCTTCGAGTTTCGCGAGCAGGCCACGCGCAAACCCCGCGCGGAAATTCGGCCCCGTGAACTTCCCGCGACGGGATCGCCCGGGCCGCCCGGCGCGAGCAAGCAGACGTCAATCGATGCCATCACCGTTTCGGAACTGACCAATCGAATCGATCGAGCCGTCAGGGCAGGCGTGCCGGACACTGTTTACGTCCGCGGCGAGATCAGCAACTATCGGCCAAACCACTCGTCGGGGCATGTATACTTCACGCTGAAAGATGCCGCTACCTGCATCGACTGCGTGATGTGGAAGAGCGACGCGGCTCGTTTGAAATTCGTTCCGACCGACGGCCTGGAACTGATTGCAACCGGAAAGGTCGCGGTCTTCGGCAAGCAGGGGCGCTATCAACTGTATGTCACAACCCTGCGGCCGCTGGGCAAGGGGTCGCTGGAGTTGGCCTTTGGGCAACTTCGAGCGAAACTTGAAGCCGAGGGGCTGTTCGCGGCCGAGCGAAAAAAACCGCTGCCGCGATATCCGATGACGATCGTGCTGGTGACGGGAACGAGCACCGCGGCGCTGCAGGACATCTTGAAAGTCCTCCGCCGGTATGCGTGGCTGCGGCTCATGGTTTACCCGGTTCCGGTTCAGGGGGACGCGGCGGCGGGGCGAATCGCGGCTGCCATTGCGCACGTCAGCCGTTGCGCGCACGAGATATCGGCCGACATCATTCTGCTGGCGCGCGGCGGCGGATCGCTGGAAGACCTATGGGCGTTCAACGAAGAGCCGGTCGCCCGCGCGATCGCGGCCAGCCGCGTGGCGGTGATCACGGGGATCGGCCATGAGGTGGATGTGACGATCGCCGACCTCGCGGCCGATTATCACGCGCATACGCCGACCGAAGCCGCCCAAATCGTGTCGGGACATTGGCGCGATGTGCGCGACGAGCTTGACGTGACGGCGCTGCGGCTTGGCCGCGGCTTTTCAAAACGGTTGACCGAATGCCGCGAGCGCCTCAAGAATATCGAACGCCACGAAGTTTTCCGCCGGCCGATGGAGCGGATCAATTCGCTTCGGCAAGTTCTTGACGACCGGCAGCGCACGATGACGACCGCCGTCGTCCATCGCCTGCATCAGACGCAATGGCGCGTGCAGGAAATTCACGGCCGGCTCGATCGTCAGATGCCCGCGGCGATCAATCGTCTGGGCGATCGGCTTGCCACGTTACAGCGCAATCTCCTGCTGGCCCTGAGCCGGCGCGTTCGTCAGGCGAACGACCGGGTCAACCGCGCCGCAAGCCGCTTGGGCGATTGCCATCCGAAGTTCGGCGTCCGCCTGCAAAGCCAGCGGCTCAAGGCGTCGATCGATCGATTCAATCGAGCGGCGCAGTCCGGTTTTCTGGAACGGCGCCGGCGCCTCGACGCCCTTGAGCGCCAACTCCAGGCCCTCAATCCCAGCAACGTATTGCAGCGCGGCTACAGCATGACCTTCCGCAAAAAAGACGGGTCGCTTATCCGAAGCGTCGAACAAGTTAAACCGGGCGACCGATTGCAAACGCGCCTGGCCGACGGACAGATCGAATCCATCGCCGACGATCCCAGGCAGCCGAGATTGTTCGACTGAAGCGGCCTTTGGCGAATCGAGACGATCCGGCGCCGCAGCCCCGCCGGGGACAATGACTTTCGCTATGACAATCGTCCACGTCATCACCCGTCTGATCGTCGGCGGCGCGCAGGAAAATACGCTGCTTTCCTGCGAAGGCCAGCACGATCGCGGCCACGACGTCACGCTGATCGCCGGCCCGGCGCTGGGGCCCGAGGGGTCGTTGATGGAGCGAGCGGCGTCTTATGGGTATCGCGTCGAGACGATCGACGCCATGCGTCGGAGCGTTTTGCCCACGCAGGATTGGCGGACGTACCGATGGCTCATCCGCCGCCTGCGACAGATCAAGCCCCACGTCGTTCATACCCACAGCAGCAAGGCGGGCATCATCGGCCGATGGGCGGCATATCAGGCGGGCGTGCCGGTGATCGTTCATACGATTCATGGATTGGCGTTCACGGCGTCGACGCGAAAAATCGTCAACGACGTGTATCGGCTGGCCGAGAAATTCACGGCGCCGATCACCACGAAAATCGTCTGCGTCGCCGACGCCATGGCTGAGCGGTCGCTTGCGCAAAACGTGGGGCGGACGGATCAATATGTGACCGTTTACAGCGGGATGAAGACGGCGCCGTTTCTCGATCCGCCGATTTGCCGCGCCGAAGTTCGCCGCGGTCTTGGCCTTGCCGATGAGCATGTGGCGGTGGGGACGATCGCTCGACTATTCGATCTCAAGGGGCATGCCGATCTGCTCGCGGCGGCGCCGGGGTTATGCCGGAAGTATCCAAACCTGCGATTTCTCTGGGTCGGCGACGGATCGCTTCGGGCTGATTTTGAGCGAGAGATCGCGCGCATGAGTTTGAAGGATCGGTTTATCCTCACGGGACTGGTTTCGCCGTCGCGGGTGCCGGAGTTGACGAACGCGATGGATATCCTGGTTCATCCGTCCCGGCGGGAAGGCTTGGCGCGGGCGTTGCCGCAAGGGGCGCTGGCGGGATGCCCGGTGATCGCCTTTGACATCGACGGCAATCGTGAAGGGCTTTTGGACGGCCAGAGCGGATTCGCGATTCGGCCGTTCGACGGCGCCGGACTTTCGGCGGCGCTTGAAGTATTATTGGGCGATCCGGCCCTGCGGAGCCGGATGGGGGAAACCGGCCGCGCGTTCGCCCTGGCCCGATTTGACGCGAGTGTAATGGTCGAGGCCCTGGAGCACGTGTATCGGAATTCCATGCGGCCGGCCTAAGCCCCGGCGGACATCGCCGTCTACAACAGAGAGAGACGAAGCATGCAAACCACGCCTTTTTCTCGGCGGCGCCAGCCCCGATCGTACGCCTGGGCGACGGGCGTCGCCCTCGCATGGGTCTTTTGCGCGGCGGCCTTATTCGCCGCCCCCGCCCTGGTGGCGCCGCCTCCACCGCCGCCGTCCACGCCCGGCGAAGTGTTTCAGGAGCGCGTCAACACGATCGAATCGGAGCTGGCCAATCTCCTGCAGCGCCGCACGGACGCCGCCGGTCCGGCCCTGGCCATCATCGATTATCAAATCGATACGCGCCTCGTCGAGCGATGGATGCTGAGCGGCGCGATGGAGCCCCCGGCGCCCATTTCATCCGACGACGGCGGGCCGGCGACCAGGCCGCAAAATGAAGCCAGCGCCTCCAGGCAATCGGCGCCGCGCGATCAAAAGGATGTCGATGAATCGCTACAGGCATGTGTCGCGCTTCGCGTGATCAGTCTTCAATCCGCCGCGGACCACGTCGGCGAGCGGCTGCAAAATTTCGCCAAGTCGCTCACGCCCGGCCAACTCCACGGACTCAAATCGCTTCACGATCTCACATACGGATTGCCGGACGGCGCCACCGTCGGCACGGTCGACGACGTCAGTCGAAAAGTGGCGACCGCGTTGATTCTCATCTCCAATCCCAATCCCGTCGAAATCAAAAACCTTCCGCCGATGCGCCCCCGAAACATCGTGATCGCCACGACCGCGCCGACGACCGAACCCTCGGCCACGCGCCCGCCGACGATCGCGGAACTGGCTTCGCTCGGCCGCACGCTGGACATCTCGCCGGCGTTGAGGAAGCAATTGCAGTCGCTCGCCGCCGCCGCTCAGGCGCCCGCCGCCGGAGACAACGCATCGCCGGACGCCGAGGCCCTGTACGAGATGCTTTCGACTTCGACGGAACTGGCCGAGGGCCTGGCGCACAACACCGGCGTCGACGCCGCCGCCCGGCCGAAGATCGAGCAGCAATTGACCGAGGGGCTGGCGTTGTTCACCGACGTGCGAACCCGCGCGGCCGGCCAGAGTCGCGTCGCGTCGCTGAGCCAATATCGGCAATTGCTCATGCAGCTTCAGGGCATGCGCCTTCCCGCCGCTCTTTTGCAAAAGCTGTCTCCCACGTTCACCTGGGCAAACGCCAATCCGGATTCGGGCGGCAAAGTTCTTGGCGCCATCGAAAAATATCTACAGCTCTGCACGCGCTTCGACGCCCGCAAGCCGATCGCGCTTCCGTTCGCCCAGAAGAAGGCGGTGGAGACCCTTCAAAAGCAATTCGCCGCGCAGCGCGCGAACTTTCTCGACGACGCGGCAGCTCTCGGCGCCGGCGCCAACCCCTTCGCCGCCGGCGCCCCCACTCCCGGCGGGCTGGTAAATCGCGTCGAATCGATGCGGCAATATCTCGATAGTTTGTCCGTCATCGAACCGTCGGCTCACGCGATCGCGGCGCTGGCGCCGTATCGCCCGCGCCCGACCGGCGGGTTGGAAAAACGAGCGGTCTCCGCGGCCGGGGAACTCAGCTCGACCGGCGTCGTCAACGGACGGGACGCGGCGGCTAAATTCCTCGCCGACGTCGAGCGGCTGGCCCGACTGGCCGACTCGATCGTGACGCCGACCGGGTTGTCCTCCGAAACGATCAAGACCTACGCTCACGGCCGTCTGTCGGCGGTTGACGCGCAGCGCGCCACCCTCATCGGCAGTCTGGCGTCACAACTGGCTTCGGGCAAGGAGATGGAAATTTCGGACTTATTGAAGCTCGACACGCTGCGCCAACTGTACGACGCGTTGCGCATGGCCGGCGACGTCGAAGCGGGATTGGCCAAGGCGCCGTCGCTTTCGCGCTGGGCCGACTGGTCAATCAGTCCCGATCAGCTGACGGCGTTGATCGTCCCGTATCGCGACGCCACCGCCGCCGCGTTCGATGGTTTCGCCGAAGAGAATCTCACGCCGATATCTCGCTGGCCGGCGATCCAGAAGCGTTTCGCTCCCCTGCTGTCGCTGGTGAAGGAGTTGGGGCAGTATGCCGACCAATGCAAAGACCTTCCCGTCGGGCAGCTTGGGGAATTCGCCAAGCTGTTAACGCCGATGGATCGCCAGCCGTTCGCGACCGAACGCTACGCCAGCCTCGCCATCAGCGTCTGGCAGCGGGCGGCGGAGGGGACGGATACTAAAGTGGCGGACGGTCTGTTCGACGCGATGCTCTTGCAACTGCGGAAGGATCTGAAATCGCCGGCGGAATAGAAAACACGCGAGCCCGGAACAAACGCGAAGGGGCCGCACGCGGCAAACGAAGTTCGCCACGACAAAAACGTGTTGATCCCAACGGCAACGCGACTGGAACGGAATAAAATGATCGGATCTTCGCCGATGCGTGTAGTCTTTGACACCAGCGTGCTTGTCGCCGCGGCACGCTCCAGGCGTGGCGCGAGTTTTGCGCTGATAAGCTCTATTCCATCGTCGTTATTTCAGCCATGCCTCTCCGTCGCCCTTTACGCCGAATGGCGAGAGGTTCTCTCCCGCCCGGAAAATCTTCCTTCGGGCCTTATGCCCGAAGACGCGGTTCAGTTCGTTCGCTATCTCGCCGGCCAATCGCACCTGCAGGAGATTCATTTCCTTTGGCGGCCTTTCCTGCCGGATCGAATTGACGATATGGTCCTGGAACTGGCTTTCGCCGCCGGTTGCAGGCATATTATTTCGCACTATAGAAGGCACTTCAGGCGCGCGGAGGAATTGGGCATCGTAGCGGTGCGCCCTTGCGATTTCCTGGGCCTTTTGCGGAAGAAAACATGACCACGCTTACGATCGAACTTCCCGATTCACTTACTAAGCAAATCGAAGCCCTTGCCGCGCAGGAGGGTTACTCGATCAGCCAATTCTTTGCCAGCGCCGCCGGCGAAAAACTGGCGGTCATGACGACGGTCGATTACCTGCGCCGCGAATCACAAGCTGGCCGTCAAGAGGATTTCGATAAATTTTTGGCGGCAGTGCCTGATGCTGCGCCGCTTGAAGCCGATCGACTCGATTGACGCCCGGTCGTATCCTCACCGGCGGCGCGGTTCTGCCGGGATTCACGCTCGATTTGAATGGGTTGTTTGCGAAACTGTCGTGACTTTCGATCCTCCGAACGAGGCCATCGGTCCGGACGGGAAAGCTCTGGGGAAAGTGAAGCGCAGCCGCACTGATCAGATGGCATCGGCGTGAGACATTATTAGGTTTTGGAGGCGGGTCCGGCGCGGGAGTCTTTCCGGGGATTCGCCAGCAAGGGCCGCATGTCATACCAACCCATCGGCCCCGGGGCGGGCGACGGCGAATCATTCGACAAGTAGGGACATAAATCCCAATGCGGGAGTTTCGGCGGCGTTTGGCGCAGCATTTCCAACGAGTGATCGTTCAGGAGAAATTTCGCCGGCGCCTTGCCTTGCTGGCTCATCACGAAATCAAATGTGCTCCAGTGATCCAGAGCGGTATGGCCTATCCAGGGCATGGAAGATATCGGCACGATTGCCGATGGATATTGCCGAACGCTGCTCATGAGCCGATTTGTCATTTGGCGCCACTGGGTATATTGAAGCGACAGGACGATGACGAACGCGGTGATCACAGTCGCCGCCAGCCATTCGGGCACGCCCATAACCGACGGCGCCGTGCTTCGCAAACGCGTCCGCGCGCTCAAGAACACGTCGATGGCCGCGAAAGCGAAAAATGGCAAAGCGAGCGGACCGATCCATCTGCGGTAATCCAGCGCGTAACCCCAGCGCGTGGCGTCGGCGGCCCAGTAGATCCAAAAGGCGGCGCCGATGAGCGCGCTGAATACCGCGATGGCGCCAAGGGTTTTCGCATGCTCCCGCAAGCGTCGCATGCAGAGCCATGAGAAGAAAAGGATGGCGCAGTCCGCGACGGCCGCCGCCAGATCGGCGCCATGGATGGAGCCTTGACGCAACTCCAGGGCGGCGCCGACGCAACCGGCGCCCAGCAAAACCGACGCCGCGATTATTGCAGTTCGCCGGGCCCGGCCGACGAGCAGTATGCCGAGGTAAACGATCGCCAATGCGGTGAATTCATCCGCTCGATCCGGCTCGTCAAATCCGAATGTCCGGACGATGAAAACAACGACGAGCACAAACGCCACGCTCACGTTCACGACCAAACGCCGTGTGAATCGACGCTGGGGCATTTGCGCCAGGAGCGCGAGCGCGCCGGCCGCCCAGATAAAACACAATCCCCTTAACGGCCATCCCGCCACCCCGCATTCCCACCGCCGAACCGAGATTCCGAGCGTCGCCTCGCGAACGGCGTACGGGTCGTCGAATTGCCGCATCTCGGCCACTATCGCGATCTTGAACACCGCGACCGAAAAAACGGCGCCCATCACCGACGCCCGAAGCAGCAGGCGCCGACGATGAGCCGGATCGATCACACTCATCGCCAATGCGGTTCCCGTCGCTCCCGCAAGTAAAAGAACGCCCAGCGGATGAATGAATTGAAACAGGCATAGAAATCCGAGCGCGCATTTCTTGAGGCCTGACAGCGGCACAAACAGCCCCAGAAAAACCGGCCAAAACAGGTAGACCAGAACGGTGCTGTCGTTGATGACGAAAATCTGGCCCGGCAGGCAAGCGGCCATGCCGAAAATGGCCCAGAAGATCAGGCGCGGCGCGTGCGACCGCACGATCCACCACGACATCAAAAGGCTCGCCGGCGCGGCCAATAGAAAAGGCAGCCCGAACAGCGATTGCAGAACCGCGACCGACGCGCAATGCCGACTGGCCCAGACGGTTGGCCACCAGAATAAAAGCGTATGAAACCGCGTCTCGTACATGTAGGGCCGCTGCATGATCAGCGTTGCGTTAAACTGATAGGCGCCGTCCCAGATCAAGGGCGCCTGACACCGGCAGGCATAGCCGGCCAGCGCGACAAGCATCGCGGCGATCAGGTACACGGAGCGCGATCTCACGCGCACGAGTGTATCGGAATCGCCGTATAATAGCGCAATTTCCGGAGTGTCGGTCGCGGCGAAAACGCTCGCCGCCGTTCCGGTTGGCCCCACTGTCGGAGCCGATGTAAAGCATCGACGTGTGATATACTCCGGCGGCGGTTTTTTTGATTTTTCGGGTTCTCTTTAAGGTCACCGTTTCGGCAACTCATGCGTGTGCTCATCGTCGAACAAAATCATCTCGGACACTATTACAATTACGATCGGCTTTTGATCGGCGCCGTCGGCGCGCTTGGCGCGGAGACGGTCATGGCGATTACGCCCGAGGGATTCGCGTCGCCGGAATTTCGCGTTCATCTCTCCTCCATTCCCGGCGGGCTGGACGCGCGGCCGATCCTGCGCCCCGGCCGAGGCGGAACGTTCAACGGAATTCGCGACGCCGTCGCCAATCTAAATCGGGCGGTGAAGGAAATTCGCCCCGATGTGGTGTATGTCGTCACCGCCGACGGTATCGCTCAGGCGGCGGGGCTCGCGGAGATGGCGGGATTGCTGTCGATTCCCCGAAACGTCTATTGTGAATGCTCGATCAACCGACTCGCGTTCGCCTACCCAAACTCAACGGCCCGGTTGTCCGATCCCAATGTCCGTCGCGCCCGTTCCGCGTCCACCGCGCTCTCCCTTTTGGCTTTGCGAAAGTCACCCTTCGCCAGGATTCATTTGATCGACGCCCTTGCCTGGCAATGGATTCAAACGCACGGCGGCGGCCTGCGCGATCGCGTCGATATGATTCCCGATCCCGTCGAAGAATATGCTCCGATATCGCGTGCAGAGGCTCGCAAGGTCCTTGGGATTCCCGAAGATGGCCGATACCTCGTCTGCCCCGGCTTGCTCGACAATCGCAAAGGAATACCGTTGTTGATCGGCGCGTTGTCGAGCGCATCGCTTTTGCCGACGGATCGGCTGGTGCTCGCCGGCCCGGCGGCGCCGGACGTCGCCGCGACGCTCAAGCGCGATCCGTGCGTTGCTCTTTGCGCCGCGGGCCGGCTGATCGTCATCGACCGTGTATTGTCCGAGCGGGAAATTGCTGCGGCCTTGTGGGCGGCCGACGTGGTGGTTTGCACCTACCCGCATCAGCCACACCCGGCGAGCATCGCCCTCAAAGCGCTCGCGTGCGGACGACCCACGCTGGCTTCCGATACCGCCTGGCTCGGGCGGATGATCCCGAAATTCAAGATGGGCTGGACCGTTAACGTGTTGGACTCCGCCGCTTTCTCCGATGCGCTTGGCGCCAGTCTGGACCGGGCGGCTACATGGCGGGTCAGCGAAGCCGGCAAAAGGTTGATTCGCTTCTCATCGGCCGAGAATTTCAAAAACCAATGGACGGCCGGCCTTCGCCGGCGCATGAACCTTCCGCCTTGCCGGAATGTTCCGACGTGGAATTGGGTCTTGCACGGGGATGATCCGCCATGAAGCCGCGGCGGGCGTTCCACCGCGCGGCGAGATTCAAAATTATGGCGCAAGTGCGCCCGGCCTCAGAGTGTTTGCGACGGTGACTTCATCACCGCATCTTGTCCGACAGAAACGCCTTTCCCGATAGCGCATCCTTGACGAACGCGCCCCAATATGGCGTGGGCGTATACCGCCAATCGCTGATGACCATCGGCGCGCACTTGGGATGAAAGCTGAAGCCGGTCCAATTCAACTTGTACTTCTGTATGAAGCCAAGCGCGTCGGGCGCCCAGGTATAAGGATCTTCGTGCTGCGCGGGCGGAATGAACGGCATACGCTCCAGCGGACACCCGATTTCCCCGACAAAAATCGGATACTTTTCAGCGGCCAAAAGAACCTTCCCGCGCCAGTCTTTTTTCCAAGGATAGATATGGCTGGAATAAATCACGCCGTCGGCGCGGTCGTCGTCTTTCAGGGCGAAGCCGTTTGTGACGCCTGAAAGGTCATAGCCCCAGTCCAATCCGCCGGCGATGACTGGATTGCGGGCGCCGGCGGCGCGGATGGCGCCGAGCAGCGCTTGCATGCCGACGGATGTTTCGCCCTCTTCGGTTTCGCTGTTTTCCGCGGCGTTGGCGTCTTTCCCGGCGGCGGCGGGGTCTTTCAGCGAACCGCCGTCGCGCCAGGTTTTCCATGAGACGCCGTGCGCCTCGTTGAAAAGCTCGAAGATCACCTCGGGACGATTTTTGTATCGCGTGGCGGCGTCGGTCCAGAACTCCTTATGCGCCGGCATCGGCGCTCCAAATCGATGAAGGTCCAGCGCAAGGTAGCCTCCGCGCGCGGCGGCGGTATCGATCGCCGCGTCCACCAGCTTTCGATAAGCGATGCCGCCGTCGTGCTGCCACTGATTACGGCCGAACCAGAACTCCTCGGTCACGGGCAGACGAATGACATTCGCCTTCCACTGATCGATGGCGACGACGATCGACTGCTCGATGTGCTCCCCCGCTCCCGACCATTCCATGCTGTCGACGCACAGCCCCTGAAGCCAAACTGTTTTTCCTGCCGCCGACTGGAGTTCATTGCCGACCACGTGGAGTTCCGGCGGCACTCGATCCGCCGGGATCGTCGAAGCGACCAAAGCGGAAGGTATAACAGGCGGCGGCTTTGGCAGTTTGTCCGCGGTGGCCGCGAACACCGCGAATTTTGCGATCTCCAGCGTCCCGCTCGCGGGATGGAACAGGCACGGCATCACTTCCAAAAACTTCGCGCCGCCCGGCACTTTTACAAAGTAGTCCCGCTCGACCCACTTATCCGAACCGCCATGAAAGGACGGCGTGGGCGGTTCGGGTTTGACGACGTCGTTGTCGCGATTCTTGAAATGGCAGATGATCCGGCCGTCATACCAGGATTTCTCGCCGGGCTTAATGTCCGCATAGCGAACGCGGAAACAAACCTCCAGAGCCGCCGGTCGAGGCGAAGGGATCGGCATCTGCCGATAGACGAGGATCATCTGCCCCGGCTTACTCGAATGCAGGCGCAGGAAACGCTGCCCCTCCTCCTGCTCGAAGGTCACTCCATCGGCCCGCGGCCAATCCTGAGGCCAGTTGGAATCGGAAGAGACGCTTTGAAAATCGCCGTTGGAAAGAAGTGACCTGGGCTGATCGTCGGCGACGGCGGGCAGAGCGATCCCGAACGACAGTATGAATAAGAAGGACGCGGCTTTCAGAAAAGCAACGGAGAGATCGGCTTTCACATTTATCACCGTCGCAATTCTAAGACGTGGCGGGTCATAAAAATAGTCACGCGGCGAGCATCGCTACCTAATCCACAGGTGAATCGTTTTTATTAGAGCGGTTGTCAGGTTGCTCGCGCGTTTCTGTGTTTAGCGGCCCCGCTTGCGGGGCGTTTTTCGCGACGCAAGGTCGCTTCACCAGCATGAGAAACGCTCTAGGTCTCGGCCGTCCGGCGCTTACCGCTTTCCGCCGTTGAAAATAACGAAGGTCAGCGTGCCCAGCGCCGCCACGATGGCTCCCACCAGCGCGGCGGCCAACGCGTATTGTTTTTTTTGTTCCTTTGCTTTCGCCAGGCGCGCCGTCTCGACGCCGTGGTCGTAGGCCGCGGCGACGTCCTGGGGTATCGGCGATTCAAACGCGGCGACCGCGCGATAACATTCCTTTATTTCCTCGACGGGCGCCTGCCGCTTGACCGCGTCGAGAAGCTGGCTGCATGCCGAGCGGAATTTGCGTTCGTGGGCGCGTCGTTCCTCCTCCTCGTCGATCCAATGCGCCAGCGGCAGGATGTGCTGGCGCAGATCGACCGGCACGACGACGCGCGATTCCTTGACGATTTTTCCCCACTGCGCGAAAACGGCCTGGCACTGTTCCAGGGACTTGGCCGCGAATGCCTCGCGAACTTTCGGCACGGTCGCGTTCAGCCGCGAAATGGCGCCGGCGTAGCGCACGCCCGTCACGGCGCGATGCAAAGTCTCCTTCAATTCCAAGGCGGCAAACGCCTGCCAGCGCCCCACGCCAAGCTCCAGCAGAAGCTTATCCATCTGCTGCACGTCGTTGGCTTCCATGGCGGCCGACGCTTCGACGCGAAGCTGGATCAGGCGGGATTTTTCAAGCTCCTCGGCTTCCTGGCGCCAGATGACGCTGGACGGATCGGCCGCGGCGAGGCGCCAAGCCGTCGTAAGACGTTCGGTCAGCGGCGCCCGGGCCAAAGCAAGATAGCGATACCTTCCGAGCAGTTCCTTAATGGGCTCGTGGCGCTCGCGGGCGGCGTTTAACATGATCGCGGTATTCAGCTCCAATCGCGCGGCCCGCGCCATGCCCATCTGAGCGCAGGCTTGCTCCCAGGCGGGAACCTCCTGAAAATCAAGCGTCGCGATTAGCTCCAGCAGCGGCGGCCTAACCGCCGCGAATTCGACCGCTTCGCCGACCAATCCTTCATGAAGAAATTCGGCGCAGCGTTGAAGGCGCAGGTTGGCGTCGCGGCAGAGTTCCGCATAATCGACCGCCACCGCCGCGATCGGCGCGGCCGCCGCGCCGGCCCCGGACGTCATGAAGACGCGGATGTTTTCGACGATGCGCCGCGGGTCTGACATGATTGGATTATCCGCTTCGGCAAACCCCGATCCTTGGGCGCCGGTTCTTGGCCACCATACGCCTTCGTTTGCCCGACCTTTGCTGGCCGCGAGCCCAAGCCCGCCGAACCCTGGTTAATTCCTGGAGACGCCTTGACCTCAATCCGGCGCCGCCTCGTCATCGTTGGAATCTTCCCCATCGGCTCCGCGCTCGGCATCCTCCGGAATTTGCGGTTCTTCAATCAGCGTCTGCTCGGTGCTGACCACCGTCGGGGCTTGGCCGTCGCCGCCCTCGGCGGGCTTGGGTTCTTCGGCCGCCACGCAGGCCATCGCAACCAGGCGATCGCCTTCATCCAGCCGCATCAGGCGGACGCCTTGGGTGTTGCGGTCGGTCTCGCGGATTTCGCCGACGGGCGTGCGCATCAGGATTCCCTTTTCCGTGATGAACATGACTTCATCGGAATCCTTGATCAACTTCATGCCGACCACGTCGCCGTTACGTTCGGTGGTGAGGATATCGATGACGCCGCGGGTGCCGCGGCCTTTGACCGGGTATGCGTCGAGCGGCGTGCGCTTGCCGTAACCGTTCACGCAGGCGGTTAAAACCTTGTACATTTCGTTGTCGCCCTGATGAACGATGAGCATGGAGACGACGGCGTCGCCCTCGCGCTTGAAGCGGGCGCCGGTGACGCCGCCCGCGGGGCGGCCCATGGCGCGGACGTCGGATTCCTCGAAACGGATCGCAAGGCCGCTCTTGGTGCCGAGGATCACGTGGTCCTTGCCGCTGGTGACGGCGACGTCGATCAGTGTGTCCCCCTCTTCCATGCCGATGGCGATGATGCCGTTCTGGCGGATGTTGGCGTAGGCGCTGAGGGCTGTTTTCTTCACGGTGCCCTTGGCCGTCGCGAACAAAAGGAAATGTTCGCCGCTGGTGAAATCCTTGATCGCCAGCACGTTGGCCACTTTTTCATTGGGCTGAAACGAAAGCAGGTTGGCGATCGATCGGCCCTGGCTTGTCCGGCTCATTTCCGGCACATGATAAACCCGCCGTTCGTACACCCGGCCCTGGTTGGTGAAGAACAGCAGGTAATCGTGCGTATTGGCGATGAAAAGATGCTCGACGAAATCCCCTTCCTTTGATTCGGTTCCCTTGATGCCGCGACCGCCCCGGCCCTGGCTGCGGTAGGTGTCGGTCGTGAGGCGCTTGACGTATCCGCCGTGACTTACCGTGACCACCACGTCTTCCTTGGCGATCAGGTCTTCCATGTTCATGTCGGTGACGGAGCCGGAGATTTCGGTTCGGCGGGCGTCGCCGTATTTTTCCTTCATCTCGAAAACGTCTTCGCGGATCAGATCCATCAGGTAAGCATGATCGCCGAGAATTTTTTCGTACTCTTCAATTTCTTCCGCCACCGTCTTGTATTCGTTGACGAGTTTATCGATCTCCAGGCCGACCAACTGAATCAGCTGCAATCTTCCGATCGCCTCGGCCTGCGCGCGCGAGACGCGGAACGGCGAAATCGGTTCGCCCGGCTCGACCGCGAAAATCTTTGGATGCCGAAAGATGATCCGTTCCGGCAGTTTTTCCCGAAGCGCGCTGTTGGGATCGATCCGGAATCCCTGCTGGATCAGTTTTTCGATCGCCTCTTCGCGAGTCTTGCTCGAGCGAATGAGCCGAATGACTTCGTCGATATCGCAGACGGCGAAGATCAACCCTTCCAGGATATGCTCGCGCTGCTGCGCCCGGCGCAGCAGGAACTTGGTCCGCCGGGTGATCACGACCTCGCGATGGGCGATGAAGTGCTGGATCAATTCCTTCAATCCCATCGTTCGCGGCTGGCGATTCACCAGCGCGATGTTGATCATCGGCACCGTGATCTGGCATTGCGTGTATTGATAGAGCTGCGCGATCACCACGTCCGGGTCGGCGTCGCGCTTTAAATCGAGCACGATGCGGACGGCATGATGCCGGCCCGATTCATCGTTGATTGCCGATACTTCCTTGAACTGGTCCTTGTTCTTCCACTCGGCGACGGCGATCTGAATCGATTTACGAATGACGCCGTACGGAATCTCGTCGATGACGACCAGCGTCTTGGTTCCCTTTTGTTCTTCGACGTGAATTTTGGCGCGAAGGGTAATGCGCCCGCGGCCGGATTTGTAGCCTTCGAGGATGCCGTCGCGGCCGCAGATAATGCCGCCGGTGGGGAAATCGGGACCGGGAACGCTTTCCATCAAGTCCATCAGCGAGACGTCCGGATTGTCGATCACCTTGACGATGGCGTCGCAAATTTCCCGCAGATTATGCGGAAGCAGATTGCACGCCATGCCGACGGCGATGCCGGTCGATCCGTTCACCAGCAGGTTGGGGAACTTGCCGGGCAGCACGGTCGGCTCGAGCAGGCGATCATCGTAGTTGGGTTGATAATCGACCGTGTCGAGATTCAAGTCGACCATCATTTCCTGCTCGACGCTCGTTGGGCGGGCCTCGGTATAACGCATGGCGGCGGGTGGATCGCCGTCGGTGCTGCCGAAGTTGCCCTGGCCGTCGATGAGCGGATAGCGCAAGCTCCACGGCTGCACGAGACGCACGAGCGTCGGGTAGACGATCGATTCGCCGTGCGGGTGATAATCGCCGGAGGTATTGCCCGCGATCTTGGCGCACTTGAGGTGCTTCGAGCCCGGCCGCAGATTCAGATCGTTCATCGCCACCAATATTCGGCGCTGGGACGGCTTCAGCCCATCGCGAACGTCGGGCAGCGCCCGGTCCATAATGGTGCTCATGGCATAGGTCAGATAAGAATCCCCAAGCTCCTGTTCGATGCTGAGGTCTTCGATGCGTTCCTGAAAGGGTGGAGTCGGCGTTGGTTCAGCCATAATAATTCCGCGAAAAACGGCCCGCCGCGCTGTTTTCGTGACAGTCGCCGGGCCCATTGCCAGAGCGTGAAATTATATGCGAAAATGGACGTCAAAGCGAACGGGATCGCATCGCGTGACTATCTTCGACGCCACGCGGACGGTACCCTCCGGCGGCGCGATCGCGGGAGCGACGCGTGGGCATCGATACGACGCGCGCGAAGCGCGCGTGATTCACGCGCCGCCCCGCTTGCCGGCGCGTCGGAAAGGTAATTGTTCGACGATGAATCACGACCCCTTCGCGCCCAAAGCGACAGCGAACGCGCGACCTATGGAAGATGTTCCGGTCATCAATGCGACCGCTCGCGCGCCGACGGCGGTATGGGTGTGGATCACCGTTGGAATTCTTTTGCGGCTGGCGCTGGCGTCCATCTCCATCGGCACAAACGACGCCACCACGTTCTATCGCTTCACCACGGAAATTCACCGATCCGGTTTGCTCAGAACCTACAGCGTCGATCCTGATTTCAATCATCCTCCCCTGCCGGCGCTATGGGCGCTGCTCGCCCGTAAAATCGCCGGCGGCGGCGTTCACTTGTTCAGTTTTATTTTCAAGCTGGCGCCGATCGGCGCCGACGCCATTTCCATTTACCTGATCTGGAAAATATGGAAATCTTCCGCCGTTTGCGGAGCGGCGGTGGTGGCCGCGGCGGGCTTCGCCCTCAGTCTCGCTTCCGTTCTCGTCACCGGCTTTCACTGCAATACCGATCCGTGCTACGCGATGCTCTGTTTACTGTCGGTGTATCTGATGGAGCGCCATCGCCGATTTTGCTGGGCCGGCCTGGCGCTTGCGGCGGCGATCAACGTCAAGCTGATTCCCGTGCTCCTGATCCCGCCCCTTTTGCTAAGCTGCCGAAACGGGCGCGACGCGTGGCGATTTCTGCTGGGGTTGTCGGTCGGCGTCATTCCATTTATCCCGGCGATTTATGTCAATCGGCTGGGATTCACTCAAAACGTATTGAACTACGGCTCGGTCATCGACCGGTGGGGAATTCCGTTTTTTCTAATGGGTTGGCGAAATCGAAGCTTTGATCCAACCACTCCCGGCGGCGCGCTCACGCTCTATTACAGCAGATTTGGCCGGCTCCTGATTCCCGTGATCGTTCTTGTCTGGGCCATTCTCGCCCGCCGGTACAATCGATGGAATCGCTATCAGATCAGCGCGGTCACGCTCGCCGTTTTTCTCATCATGTCGCCCGGCTTCGGCGCGCAATACACCGCCATGATCGGTCCCCTTCTCTTTGCGACCGCGCCTGGATGGGCCATGGCGTACGCGTGTTCGGCGGGCGTTTTTCTTGCCGTCGGATACAACTTGTTCTGGAACGGCAAATTCCCGATCTATGCGTTTTATACCGATCAGCTTTCCGTCGGCGCCGGGATGGTCGGCATGGTCGCCTGGCTTGTCTTGATCGGCTTCGTCATCCGCATCCTCTCCATGCGGGCGCCGATTCGAGCGTGAAAAAATTGGCGGTTCGCGGCTCGTATTGATTCATCACGTCTTCAGCGTCCCCTTGGGCTCCTTCGCCGGCGGCGCCGCCGGCTCGTCGTCATCGGGCCTTTGTCCCGGATGAAGCAGTGTTTTTGCGCCGGCGTGATTCGGGTCGATCTTCAGCGTCCGCTGAAATTGTTCGTTTGCGGCCGCTTTTTTGCCGGTGAAATATAATTCATAGCCCAGCAAAAACTGAAGGTTTGCGTCCTGCGGGGCGGCGTTGGCCTTGGCTTGCAGGTCTTCCATCAGGCTTTCGTATTCCGCCGGATCGTGATGCAAACTCCGAAGATCGATCGTTATCGCCGGCCATTCGGGCAAGTAGCGCAATCCGGGGGTGACGGCTTCCGCCGCCGCCTTGTATTGCTTTTGTGCGAACAGCGTATTGGCCAGCGCCAACGGCGCAAAGCGACACGCGATCGGAATCTGCCGAAGGGTCTGGCCGTCCAGTTCAGCCAGGGATTGAATCGCCGATTCGTACGCGTCCTGCGCTTCTTCGAATTGCGACTTGGCGAAATTCTCCGCGCCGAGGCGCATCAATCCCTGGGATGAGCCGACTTGGAGTTCCCAGGCGATTTGCGTTTTGTCGAAGGCGTAGCGCATGGTCCAGGCGTTGCGGTCGGGGTCGGTATTTTTGAGGGTGCGCTCGCGCGCGGCTTTCAGATCGCCCAGCGCCCGCCGGGCCGATTCGGTGGCGGATTTTTCGTCGGGGAAAGCGGCGATCAGCGAGTCGGCGGTGGCCGCGTAAAACTGAAAGCATCCGGCCCGGTCCCCCGCGTTATACGCCTCGGCGCCGTAGCCGATCGACAGGGCGATCGCCTGCTGAATAAATCCGAGGGTGGCTTTTTTCTTCTGATTCTGGAACGAGTGAATCCGAGCGTCGATTTGGCGACGAACCGCGCCCGCGTCAGGCGCCTGTGCCCGAGCGGAGCCGGCGCCAAGGGCGAGAGAAAAAAGAAGCATCGCGATGAGTTTGGCCATTGGCACGGACTCCACAAAAGAGAAGTGGGAGGTTTTCGACCAGGAAAAGAACAAGTTCGCCCGGGCGTGCATCCCGCGTTCAAGCGCGAGCCGAGGCTGCAGTGCGATGGGTTATTCTAAATCCCAATTCCAACACGTTTGGTTTGTGTTGAGAATCGTACGCTTTTATCGGCTCCAGTCCATCCGCCGTACCTTTTCGGCGCCGCCTTTGCAATCAAGTCGGACGTAGCTGGCGACCGCGACAATTTGTTGCGGTCTATCGTATCAGCCAATGGAAGTGGCATATGAACCCAACAACTAAAAATTCGTCGAGTGTCAGCGGCGCATCGCCGACGGACGATATTGAGCGCGCGGTGGTCGCGGTATTTGATGATCGGATCGACGCTGAATACGCCGTCGATGCTCTGGAGCAGGTGGGCTTTACGCATGACCATATTGGATACGTCATTCGCGGGTCCGATGTGGTGGCGGGTGGTATGCTTAGCAGTTCGGACGGGGCAAAAGACGTTCGCGGGGCGGCCGCCGGAATTGTCACCGGCGGGATTGTCGGCGGCGTCCTGGCGACTGCGGCGGCGATTCTCATCCCACCCATCGGCCCAGTGATCGCCGCGGGCGTGCTGGCGAGTTTCTTCGGCGGCACCGTCGCCGGTATGGCGATTGGCGGAATTCTGGGCGCGCTGCAGGGCCTGGGCGTCAGCGAAGACGAAGCGCGCTTCTATGAACAAAAATTCCACGAAGGCAAGGCGATCGTCGCCGTCAAAGCGGGTGGACGCGCGGCCGAAGCCGCCCACATTCTTGCCCAGCACGGCGGCCTTCACGTGCACAACGAAATCGCAAGCCCCATTCCAACGACTGGTTTATTCCACGCCCCATGATGGCGCGTATGTACAATAGAGGAGACCACATGAAAGCCCGACCGACGACCGATACGGCCATTCTGGTAGGTGGCGCCTTGCTGGGCGCAGCCGCGATGTTCTTCATGGACCCCGAGGTCGGCCGCCGCCGGCGCACTCGCGTCGCCGCCGCCGCCGAGGGAGCATATGGCGCCGCCCGCGAAGCCGTGAGCGATCGTCTTCACGACCTTTCCGGCAACGTCAAAGACCTCGCCCACCGCGTCAGCAGCCATGTCGGCGACATGCATCATCATGCCGCCCATGACACGCACGCCCTCGCCGACGAAGCGCGGGCCATCGCCGCCGAACTGACCCAGCAGGCGACCGCCGGCCTCCGCGACAAACAATCCGCCGCCGAGGGATATGGCCAACATGCCAGCGAGGTCGGCCATCGGCTGTGGGAACGAGCACGCGGCCTTGGCGCCCGCCTCACCCACATGGGCGAATCCGTCGCCGGTCAAGCGCATGACGTACACGACGATCTGGCAAGCCGCGCCAGGAACTGGCGCGGCTGGCTTTCCAAGCGAACCGCCGACGCTCATTCGCAGGCGCAATCATGGCTGGGTCATGAAGATCCGCATCCGGGCGTCGGGGCGGTGGCGGTGATTTCAACCGCGGTCGGCTGCTGCGCGGTGGGCGCGGGGATGATGTATTTCATGGATCCGCTGCGTGGCCGGTCGCGTCGAGAAGAGGTCTGGAATAAGACCTCCGAAGCGGTCCGCAACGCCGGCGATTTGATGCGCGCGACCGGGACCGATCTGGCGAACCGCTTTTATGGCAGCCGGGGCGGCGCCCGCCAATTGAAGATCGACAGCCGTGAGTTGATCAACGAAATTCGCGCCCGCGTCGGCGGCTGGATCGCCAAACCCAATGACGTGCAGTTTTTGACTGACGCCGACGGAAGCGTCACCGTGACCGGCCATGTCGTACGCGATGAACTCGAGCGGCTGCTGACGCATCTGCACGACGTTCCTGGCGTCAACACCATCATCAATCGGCTGACTCTGCGGGAAACGCCAGCCGAACGTCAATCCGGGGCCAGCCCCGCATCGGCACAGAGTTAAATGGCGCCGGCGCCGGGGACCCCGTTGGCTTCGGATAGCCGGTTGGAGAACGATTGGAAAAATTGGTCAACGCGACACAAACGTGCAAGGAAGTCTTTAGCCGAACGGTTCGCGTGAGGGTGACTTTTTTATCTTTTGACGCCGCCCGTCGCGGCGATTATGTCGCCCCCGTCAGGTCTTTCCATCACCTCGTATGGCCCCGATGTAGACCATCACCTGATCGCCGATGCCGATTCTTGTACCAGTGCGCTGGCCGCGGACTATGCCGGTCGCCTCGCTCTCCCTTGCATTCCCCGCGAGCGGCTTCCTCACCGAAGCAACTCACCCAGTTCGCCGCGAAGGATCGGCAACTCACTCTGGACGATATCCCGCGTCTTGGCGTGATCGACTTGACCGTAGCCGTGTATCAACACGTTTCGAAAGCCGAAGCGTTGTCACAACTCCGCAAGATTGACGCCGCGACGCTCAGAAGATCAGCGACTGGCAAGCGATCAACGGCCGCGCGGTCGATCTCGTGGAACCCAAGGCCAGCGCCGGGCACAGGCAGACGAGATTCGAGGTCGAATTTTTGGCCCAGACCGAGAAGCTTTTTCGACCCCAACTTAGCGTCCGCGCCGTTTTCCCGGCCCACCCTTCCGCGGCTTCCCACTACCCGTTTGTGGCTTTTCCCGCCCACCAGACTTCTGCCCGCGCGGACCTGTCCGATGATCCTTCTTCCCTTTCCCCTTCTTGCCGGACGGCGGAGGAGTAGCCTCCGTCGATTCTCCCGTCGCGCCCTTCCTTGCCCGGCCGAGAACTTTTGAGATGGCAAGATCCAGCTCGCGCCGGGCGACGTCTACGCGGACGATGTAGACCATCACCTGATCCCCGATGCCGATTTTTGTGCCGGTGCGCTGGCCGCGGACTACGCCGGTCTTAACGTCTACCTCCCACCAGTCGTCCATGAGATTTTCGTAGCGGATCAGGCCATCGACGAGATATTTCTCGATCTGCACGAAGATGCCGAAGTTGGCGATGCTGGTGACCACGCCGGTGAATTCTTCGCCAATTTGATTTTTGAGAAGCTCGAGCAGCTTCACTTGCCGAAGCTCGCGCTCGGCGTCGTCGGCGCGGCGTTCGTTGAACGACAGATGCCGGCCGATCTCGACCAGCTTGTCGAAGCTTGGGATCGACTCCGGATCGATTTTAGTTTTCTTTCGGCCGCCGGGATTTGGGCCGGATTCACGGGCGGCGAAGTAGGCGTCGAGCAGACGATGCACCGTCAAATCCGCGTACCTGCGGATCGGCGAGGTGAAATGGCAATAATGCTCGCTGGCCAGCGCGTAATGCCCCAGCGGCTGCGGCGAATATTCCGCCCGCGTCAGGCTCTTTAACACGGCCAGGTTGATCGCGAACGATTCGGGCTTTCCTTTCACCGCCGCAAGCAACGTCTGAATCGCCTTGCGATCCAGTTGCTTGGGCAGCTTAAAGCCGCTGACGTGAACGAACGATCGCAGCTTTTCCGAGTCGAGCATCTCCGGCTCCGGATGCGTTCGTCGTATGAAAGGAACATCGAGCGAATCCAACAGCCGGGCGACGGCCTCATTGGCTTCCACCATGAACATCTCGATCAGCGTATGCGTGAAGCTTTCGTCTTCCTTCACCGCATCGATCACCTTTCCGTTCTCGTCCAAAACCAGATCAACCTCCGGCAAACCCAGCACGATCTGACCCTGATGATGCCGGCGTTTTTGCAATCGTTTTGCCAGCGCGTTCATCTGATGCAGATGCTCGACCACCTCCGGCGGATATTCCGCGACATTCTTCGGGCCGTCCGGATGCGGGATTGTCGTTTCGTTGTCGAGGATCGCCTGGGCTTCCTTGTATCGCAGCCGACGCCGGCTCTTGATGATCGTGTTTTCAAATCGGCTCGAGACCGGCATCGCATTGTCGTCGTAGGTAATGAAGGCGCTCTTGCACAGCCGCGGCACGCCTTCCTGCAACGAGCAAACGCCATTGCTCAAAATCTCCGGCAGCATCGGAATGACAAAGCCGGGGAAGTAACAACTGTTCGCGCGTTCATAGGCTTCTTCATCCAATTTCGTGCCGGCCGGAACAAAGTAAGACACGTCGGCGATATGCACGCCAAGTTCCCACAAGCCGCTGGGAAGTTGTCGAAGACTGATGGCGTCGTCGTAGTCTTTGGCGTCGTCGGGATCGATGGTGCAGATGACTTCTTCGGTGAGATCGACCCGCCGATTACGCTCTTCTTCGGGATTAAATTGATCGATCGATTGGCGGGCCTGGTCGAGCACCTCCTCCGGGAACTGCTCGGGCAGATTGTGCTGAACGATCACGGCCCTAAGATCGACGTCTTTTTCTCCCGCTTCGCCCAGCGCCTCGGTGATAACGCCGACGGCCGGCTCGAAATTCACCGGAAAGCTTGTCAGCTCGACAACCACCTTCGTCCCCGGCTTAATATGCCGGGCGGCGGCGTCGGGCGTCATGATCGGCTCCGTGAACGTATTGCCGTCCGGCAACACCATCCACTCGACCCCCTTTTTGATGAGCGTCCCGCAGAATCGCTTTTGCGTTCGCTGAAGGATGTCGACGATGCGCCCGTTGTAAAGCGTTTTCCCGCCCTTTTGGCTGCGGTTGACGATCTTCGCCCGCACGACGTCGCCGGTAATGGCGCCGCCGTTCTGCCCCTCGGGTACGAACAAATCTTCATGGCTCCCCGGATCGCTCGGCACGACAAAGCCAAACCCGCGCTTGTTATGGCGGTAGGCGCCGACAAATTCGTCCCGCGCCCCCGCGCCCGGCAGCATCAGCGTTCCCGCCGCCCCAAGCACCACGCGGCCTTCGTGCATGAGTTGCCGTAGCGCGTCGCGAAACGTCGGATAATGTTCCTCGCCGCCCAGATCAAGTTCCTTGGCCAGGAGGCGAGGACGCTTGGGGCGATATTCTTCGGATTGGAGATGTGAAAGGATTTTGTGTTGGATAGGTTCGACCATAACAATTCTTCAACGCAACAAAGTGCGTGTTTGCGGCCCGAATCCATCGGGCGAGCGTGAGTAAATTTCGGGAATACTGTCAACGTCTGATGTGAGCTTAGAGATTCACGATCCCAGATGATGATTCGGCGTTCTTGACATGCAGCTTAAGCTGCGCCCCGACCAAAAGCAAGAGATCGTGAGATTTACGTCGCTCTCGCTGCTGGGACTCGCGGCCCGATCGACTCGTGCCGGGCGGTGGCGCTGTTGGAGATTGATGCTGTTGTGCCGCCCCGATCATCTCCACGCGGTCTGGACTACAACCCGATCACGCACGGGCTGGCCGAATGGGCACACGCCTAACCGTGGCCGTCGTTTCACCGGCTCGTGCGGGCAGGCGTGTACCGCTGGTGTTGCGGGCGCCGACAGCGTTAACCGTGGGTTTGCTGGTTCGGTCCAGCCGAAATTCGTTTAACGTAGGATCGGCGGCGCTCTGCATTTTCCCAATATTGGTTTACCCGACTTATCGACGAAGCCAAGTGGATGAAATGGTCGCCCAAGCGTGGTCAAATAATTTCGAAGGCGTATTGAGCAATCCGCTTCCGAAGAGCGTAAGAAAAATCGAAATTAGTCCGAGACCGGCCGCGCTGGACGGTTGCGTGTTGGAAAGAATTCACAATCGCTAAGAAAGATCTTGATGAAATTTTGCGGAGAAAGGAATTCCTTCGGGTGCTTACTGGACATTTTGAAGACCTAAAGGATCCGTGAAACGACTCGGGCATACTCCGCCTAATTGCTGCAGACGAATTTTATCAGAGGGTATATCGTTCCAAAACGAGCACAAAACCGGTTCACCATTGGCGCCAATCCTGACCACACGGAAGCCGTTCTTCGCGTGAACTAGTCAGACAGGGCACTTTTTCAAAAGAAAAAGCGGGACGGCCGGCACGCCGTTTGGCAGATGTTCAATATGGATGGGCGGTCGATCGATCGCCAAAATCAAATCCGCGTCTTTAGCCTCAGCGCATTCTCCACGCACGGCCTTCCGATCGGATAATACTGAAACCCGCTCTCCCGCATCACGTCGCGATGCAGACAGTTCCGCCCGTCGAAAATCAAGGGCTGATTCATCGTCGCCGCGATCTTGCGGAACGGCAGCGTCGTGTACTGCGGCCAATCGGTAATCAACGCCACCGCATCGGAACCGACGGCCGCCGACACCGGGTCTTGGCACCATTCGATGCTGTCGTCGTTGAACAACATCTTCATGTTCTCCGTCGCCTTGAAATCGTGGGCGCGGACGCGGGCGCCATGATCGACCAGATAGCGGATCACGTCGATGGCGGCGGATTCACGAACGTCATCCGTGTCGGCTTTGAACGCCAGGCCCCAGACGGCAATCGTGGCGCCATTGATCGGACGGCCGAGTTTCGCGGCGATCTTTTCGGCGAAACGTCGCTTCTGATTGCGGTTGGTTTCCTGAATAGCATGCACGAAAAGGCTTTCGTGGCCGGCGGTTTTGGAGATGTGCTCCATCGCGGCCACGTCTTTGGGGAAGCACGATCCGCCGTAGCCGCAGCCGGCTTTCAGGAAGGCCGGGCCGATTCGGAAATCCGAGCCGATGCCTTTGCGGATGTCCTCGACGTCGGCGTTGTAATATTCGCACAGGATCGTCATTTCGTTCATGAACGAAATGCGGGCGGCCAGCATCGAATTGGCGGCGTACTTGGTCAGCTCGGCCGATTCCCAGTTCATCGTCATGAAGGCTTCTTCTCGCTTCACGATCGGATCGTACAGGCGGCGCATCATGCGGAAGGCTTCGGGACTTTCGCCGCCGATGACGATGCGGTCGGGCTCGAGGAAATCCTGGACCGCCGACCCTTCGCGCAAAAACTCGGGGTTGGAAACGACCTGCACGTGCGCCTTGGTCTGCTCCTTCAGGAATTTATAAAGCTTGCGATTGGTCCCGGCGGGAACGGTCGATTTGACGACGATCGTCACCAGGTAATCGCTCTCATTGGCGGCCAGGGCGTCGCACACTTCCTTGCCGGCCGCTTCGAGATAGCTCATATCGACCGTGCCGTCGGCCTTGGAGGGGGTGCCGACGGCGAGATAAACCACCTCGGCGTCCTTGACGGCCATCTTCACGTTGTCGGTGAATTGCAATTGTCCGGCGGCATAATGCTCCTGCATCAACTCCTGCAAGCCGGGCTCGAAGATGGGGCAATGGCCGTCTTGAAGCGTCTTGAGTTTCTTGAGGTCTTTTTCCACGCCGCGGACCGTATGGCCGATGCTGGCCAGGCAGGTGCCGGTGACGAGTCCAACGTAGCCGCAGCCGATCACTGTCACGTCCATGTAATTACATCTCCGTTCGGTCGAGGTTGGCGGGGCAATGGCGAATTTACTCGCCGAGCCAACGGTTCCAATTCACTGTCCCATAAAATAGCGGCATCGACGCCGAAAGTCGCGGGTACGGCGATTGTGCCGTCTAGCGCCATTTTACGACGCTGAATTTTAGCGGCGCACGATTTAACGACGCCGCCTGAATGTAGAATCGGTTCGCCGAAGGCCGGGCAATAGAATCGACCGATCGGGTTTCAACGTATTTTTCATGTGGGCGTCGCGAACTTGGGTCGCGAAAGACGCCCCGCAAGCGGGGCCGCTAAACGCACAAACGCTCCGGCAACCCGAAGAACGTTCGATGAGCCCACCACAATTATTGCCCATTTGGCAGTCGCAAGAGGTTACGTCCTTGAAAGAATGGAAGAACGACAGGATACATCAAGAGACGCGCTTTTTCAAAATCACCTCTTCTTCGTGCCCTTCGTAATACAATCCGCTCATTTCCTTGTGTGGCGACAAGATTTTTTCAGGCCTTGGAACAGTGCCCTCGGATTGCAGTGAATTTCATGGTGAAAAGGACGAACTTTCTTTCCCATCCATGTCAATCCGTGTAATCCGTGGTTCGGGCCCTTGGTTGCGGTCGGAGGCCGCGCTGGGGATATCCGTTCTTCAGTTCAATTTCAGTGCGCCGACTTCCAGCGTGGTCGCCGGGCGAATGTCGGGCCTGAACGACTCGGCCGACTGGTCTTTTATGCTCGATGCGTCGGACTTCTGAACGCGTTCGTGAACCATGCCGATCTTATAGGCCATCACGATCAGGTAACCGAAGATCACCAGATATAACGCGATGGCATAGCGCGTCCGCATAAACAGCATGGATGTTCCGAGCACGCCAAAAACGATGGCCAGCGCATAGCTCGCCAGCACGGCTTGATTGATCGTTAGCCCGCGGGCCAGTAGCTGGTGGTGAATATGTTGCCGATCGGCGCTGAACAGGGGCCGTCCGTTAAGATATCGGCGCGCGAACGCTAGCGACGTATCTAGAATCGGCAACGCGAACATCACCATCGACGCCAGGAACCATTTGGAATGCTCGTGGGACATTTCGATCATCATCGCGGCACAGGCGAACCCTAGAAACATGCTTCCGGTATCGCCCATAAAGATGCTGGCGGGATTGAAGTTATACGGGATAAATCCGAGAACGGCGCCGAGAAGCGCCAGCGCCATTATCACGCGAATGGCGTCGCGATTGGTGTTGATACCGCCGCCGACCATGGCCAATTGGGTGGCGACGATCAAAAATCCCAGGGCGATAATGGCGGTCACTCCGCCGCAAAGTCCGTCAAGACCGTCCATGAGGTTGGACGCGTTGCAGCATCCGACCACGATGGCGATCACCACCAACCCGCTGGTGACGTATACCAGCCAGTCGGGACTCAGCAAACTCGGGTTTCCAGCGTAGCCGACGAAGTGGGTTACATGGCCGCTGAAGGCTTGAAGCAGCGGGCGGGTGGCGTCGATGCCGATGCCGTCGCCAAGAAGAAAAATAGCCGCCAGGATCTGCCCGGAGATTTTCACGCCGGGTTTGAGGCCGCGTGCATCGTCCACCAAACCGAGGGTGACGATGACGACCGCTCCCATCACGATGCTGAACGGTACAATCGGATGAGCGACGCCACGATCGACTGGCCAGCCGGGATCGATGCGATGCAGCATCATGAACTGGCTCACGAACAACCCGCAGAGCCACGCGAAGAACACCGCCACTCCGCCCAGATACGCCACCGGCGCCCGATGTATTTTGCGAACCAGATCGGGGCGATCGACCATCCCGAAATGGATCGCCACGACACGCATGGCCGGCGTACAGAAGAACGACACCAGAAAGGCCGTGAAAAAAACGTAAATATAGTTGGCCAGGACTTGGTCAGCCGAGAAGACGCGCGTTGGGATTTGGCAGAGCAATCCAAGGTGCATACGTTTGCCGGAAGGTCAGAAAACGACGCCCAAACAAGGAGCGACGGACGATGCAAATGATATTACAGCCGCGGAGCGACAGATGTTCGGCGCTGTGCGATCACGAAAAAACCGGGACTTTCGCCCGCGGCTAATGAATTGCGTTCACGAGGAACGCAATTTTCTCAAGCGCGAAAACGCCGGTCTCATGAGTTATCGACGCATTTGCCGACTCGACTGAGTGGAATGCTCGTCCGATTACGAACCCGGGCGCATTTTCCATGTTGGTGGCGCGAACTTCGATCGCGACACACGCCCCGCAAGCGCGGCCGCTAAACGCGGGAACGCTCTGGCGACCTCAACGTCGCTCTCAAAATTTACGCGCTCGATCAGTTCATTCGGGAGCGGGCCTTGCGTCGATCTGAACCTGCTCTTCCAGCAGCAATGCACGGGTCTGGTAGCTAAGGCCAGGCCGGTTAAATTCCACTTCGTAAGCGACCGTGGGGGCGAACCACGTGCTTCGCACGATTCCCAGGTCGCCGCGCGTCAGCGACAATTCGGGTATATCGCGAATGAGACGCACGACATCATCGACGTGTGGACGGCGCATTGGATCCTCCATGAAATGCAGTTTCTCCAATTGACCTCCATGTCAACTTCAATCGTTTTGTAATGCGAGCAATTATTTTAACGACCTTCAAACGACATGCAAGGATAAGATTTCAACCATGCCGGCCCCCGATCCAACCTTTACGCGACGTCTTCTTCGCTGGTACGACCGCGCCCGCCGATCGCTGCCCTGGCGTGTCGAAATCGGCTCGCGATCGCTTCCCGATCCGTACCTCGTGCTCATCAGCGAAACGATGCTTCAGCAGACGCAGGTCGCCACGGTCATTCCCTATTTCCATCGCTTCCTGCTTCAGTTTCCGACACTTGCCGCGTTGGCGCAAGCCGACGAACAGCAGGTGCTGCGATCGTGGCAAGGCCTGGGATACTACTCGCGCGCCCGCAATCTGCAGGCGGCGGCGAAACTCATCCTCCGCGACCACGGCGGCGAGCTTCCGCGATCGATCGACATTCTCCAAACCCTGCCCGGCGTCGGCCGATACACCGCCGGGGCGATATCATCCCTCGCCTACGACCGGCGCGCGCCGATCCTCGACGGCAATGTCCAGCGCGTCCTTTGCCGACTCGATTTAATCCAAACCGATCCGCGCGATCCGAAAACGCGCGAACAACTCTGGAAACGAGCCGAAGAAATCCTCCCGCATAAACGGCTTGGCGATTTCAATTCCGCGCTGATGGAACTCGGCGCCACCGTATGCACACCGCGCAGTCCGCAATGTTTGCTCTGCCCGGTCCGTGAACATTGCCGGGCATTCGCGGCGGGCTTACAGGAAAAAATTCCCGCGCCCCGGACGGCAAAGCAAACGCCCCTGCTTCTGCGACGCACCTACTGCATCCGTCACGGCGACCGCTGGCTCATTGAACAACGCCCGCCGACAGGACGCTGGGCCGGCATGTGGCAGTTCATCACGATTCCGGCGGAAGCCGATCTAACGAAATCGATTGGGCCTCTTGCATCAACGACAACGCCGGAGAAGGTCATGTCGATCTCGCACACTCTGACACATCGCCGCTATCAATTCGAGGTCTTCATTTGCGATTGGCGTGAAGCCACCACGGTCACCGGCGTGCCTTCGCGCCGTTGGATGACGTTGAATGAAATGGATCATATCCCGCTGCCGCGTCCTCATGTGAAGATCGCACAAATTCTGCGAGATCGGTCGATGGAACATTCGGTTTTGTAACTAAATGTCGCCGGGTATTTCCATCAATTGAACAACTTCCAGTCGAATTCACTAATGCGCCCGTTCCAGTTTCATCGACAACTGCTGAAAGATCAGCGACACGTTCACGTTCGAATCCAGAAATGTCTCCGCCTGCACGAGGGCGTCGATGGCTGAGCAGGCGGCTTCCAAATCATCTTCCGGCGGACCTTCCGCCATGCGCCGGCGAATGTGTTCCCCGGCGAGAAGCAGATAAAGCGTCAGGCCCTCGCGGGTCGCCTGATCCTTGCTCGAAAGCGCGTCGCGCTCGAGCTGCTTGGCCGCGTACGCATCGGCGGCGGCCTTGAACCACGCCGGCAGATCACCCGGAGGGCGGCCGGAAAAAAGCTGATCAATCATCGCGATCAACTGGCGAGCGGGCGCGATCACGTCGTCTTCGATCCATTTCACCGCTATGCCAAGCGATCCGCGCGACAATGCCGCCGCGTCGGCGGCAATCGCCGGGTCGATGCCGCGGGCGACAAGTTCTTTCCTCACCCGGTTCTCGTCCAGCGTGGCGAATTGCACCGTCTGACAACGGCTTCGTATGGTCGCCAGAAGAGAGGTGGGCTGATCGGTCAGAAGGATAATCAGCGTCCGGCCGGCCGGTTCTTCGAGCGTTTTCAGCAGGGCGTTTTGCGCCGGCTGATTCATCAACTCGGCCTGCTCGATCACAAAAACCTTCCCTCGGCCCATGACCGCCTTGCGCCCCGCGGGTTCGATGACCTCGGGACGAATGACGTTAATCGACAGGGAAATTCCCTTGGATTTTCCGGTTTTGTCGTGATAGCGAATGAGTTCCTTGGTGATGACGTGAAAATCCGGATGATTTCCCGCGTCCAGCACCCGGCAGCTATCGCACACGCCGCACGATCGGTCCTCTGTCGGATGTTCGCAGAGAAACAGCCGGGCCAGCGCGCGGGCGGTGGCGGCTTTTCCGACGCCGACGGGGCCGGCGAAGACCATCGCGTGAGGCAAGCGATCGGCAAGGTAAGATTGCCGGAGCCAATTGACGGCGTCAGTTTGGCCGAAGATGTCACTCAACAAAAAGACGCCGGGCATAAAACTATAACCGCCGATAGAGCCAAAGGATCGCCCACGCCAGCAGCGCCAAGCCGATCAGCGTCGACGCGAGCGTAATTCCCACCGCGATATATCCAAACCATTTCGGCGTATCGCTTGCCGCGGGATGTGCTTCTCCAACCACGCGCGATTGCTCCGCCGGCTCTTGGGGATCGATGATATCCATATTTAACCCGATACCGCCTCGAGCGATTTCAAGCAATCCATAATCTCGGCGTGGACGTCTTCGCGGCTGCGTTCGGCCGGCACACGCCGAAACCGCAACGGGTCGGCCTGGGCTTGAGCGAGGTAATTCTTCCGCACTTGCTCGTGATAGTCCATCGGCCGTTGTTCGATCCGGTCCCTTGCCCGGCGCACGCGCGCCAACCCCGCGTCCGGCGGCATGTCCAGCAGGATCGTCAGATCGGGCCACCGTCCCTGGATCGCGACATCGGCGACCCGTCTAATTTCGTCGGCGGTCAATCCCTCTCCGCCAAGTTGATACGCCAGCGTGCTGGAGACAAAGCGGTCGCAGACGACTGTTTTTTTCGCCGCCAGGGCGGGCAGGATTATTTCCGTCATCATCTGTGCGCGGGCGGCCATGTAAAGGAGCATTTCGCAGCGCATGGACATGTCGGTGTGATCGGGATCGAGCAGCACGCCGCGAATTTTCTCGCCGAGCCGGGTGGCGCCCGGATCGCGCACGGCCACGACATCCAGCCCGGCGCCGAGCAGCACCTCGCGGAGCAATTGCGATTGCGTGCTCTTGCCGCAACCTTCGTTGCCGTCGAGGACGATGAATTTGCCGCGCAAGTAGGAATGCATAGTGGACGTCGAATAAGTCGTTAGTCGTCGTTTGCCGGCTGTGAGTGAAGACGAAGACGAGAACTCATGGCATTACCAACGGCGAACGATTCGTTCAGCGTTGTCCATTATCCATTGTCAATTGTCCATTATCCATTGATTTCCATTTGTTCTCACCTTGACCGCCGGCTTCTCGTCCCTCTACAGTCGCGGTTATGCAGACCGTCTACGCCGAGCTTCGCGAGCAATTTCAACAGACGTTCGGCGCCGCCCTGGCCGAGGTGGCGGACGTGCAGGTCATCCGGGCGCCGGGGCGGGTCAATTTGATCGGCGAACACACCGATTACAACGATGGTTTTGTCTTTCCCATGGCGATCGAGCCTGAAGTGCGACTCGCCTGCCGGGCGCGAACCGACGGCTTGGTTCGCCTGGCGTCGACGGCGTTCCCCGGCCAGATCGTCGAATTTTCCGTTCAGAAAAAGATCGAACGCGGCGAGCCGAAATGGGCCAACTATAGCCGAGGCGTCGCCGCGGAATTACTGGCGGCGGGAATCCCGCTGGTCGGCATGGACGCGCTGCTGGCCAACACGCTCCCCGTCGGCGGCGGATTGTCCAGCAGCGCGGCGGTTGAAGTCGCCACCGGCCGGGCGCTGCTCGCCCTGGCGAGCCGGCCGATGGACGGCGATCGTCTGGCGCTGCTCTGCCAGCGGGCCGAGCATGCGTTCGCCGGCGTTCCGGTGGGGATTATGGATCAGATGATAGTCGCGTCGGCTAAAGCCGGCAGCGCGATGCTGCTGGACTGCCGATCGCTCGAAAAAAAATACGTCACGATAGACGCCAACGAATTGCGCGTGGTGATCATCAACAGCATGACGAAGCATGAGTTGACCGGCGGCGAATATGCCCAGCGCAAAGCCCAATGCGAAGAAGGCGTCGAGTTTTTCCGAACGCAGGACCGTTCGATCCGCGCGCTGCGGGACGTGACGATGGCGCAGGTCGACGCCGCGGAAAACGTCCTTCCCGACGAGGTTTTTCGGCGCTGTCGCCACGTCGTCGGCGAAAACGCGCGGACCGTCGACGCGGCTTCAAAGCTCGAACAACGCCGGTATGAGGAAGCCGGGCTCCTGATGGTCGAGAGTCATGAATCCTTGCGCGACGATTACGAAGTCAGCACGCCGGAATTGGATTTTCTGACCGAGCAGGCGACGAAAATCAAAGGCGTTTACGGCGCCCGAATGACCGGCGGCGGGTTCGGCGGCTGCATCGTCGCCCTGGCTCAGCCACGGTCGGTCGATGGTTTGATACAACACATCAAAGAGGTTTTCGGCCGCAAATACGCGAAAAATCCGGATATCTATGTGACCGCCGCAACCGGCGGAGCAGGAGTTGTTTCGGAATAATCATCCTTCATCCCGCAGCGCCATCGGCGGACGCAAGAGCTCCGTCAGAATAAACTGTTTCCGCAATGTCGCGGGCACGAGCCACCGGCGTATCGCGGGGGCTTTCGCGCCGGCGAGATTGGTTTGCGCGGCGTTTGTCTGGGCGATCGAAGCAACCTTCTCGACCACAGGCCGCGACGAAGCGCCCGCTTGCGGTTTCGGCGCCGCTTGGCGAACGGGTTGAGCGATGATTCTGGCGGGTTGCCTCGCCGGCTGCTTTTTTTGAACCGCCGCCGGCGATCGTTGAAGCATTGACGTCCGCATGGGGGGTGGACGCCGCGCTCCGGTCACGGCGAATGTGCCGACGGTCATGCGGTCGTCGGTCGCGACGGCCGGGGCGATCGGTCCCTTCGGCTTTGCGATCGCGCGACGCCGGGCTTGCTCGTTGGCTTTTTTTACCATCGACGCCAGCGAGCCGATGCCCCAGACGACGAAGACGAGAATGCCGATGACCACTTTCCCGATACTCTCGTCGGCGAGGATGGTCCATGATCCAAATCGCATGGTCTAACTTTCTTTGAGCCAGGTCCCGCAGGAAGGATTCACGGGCGCGTCGAATGGACAACGACGCGACAATCGACCATGGTTACGACTTGGTCCCGCCGTCGCCGCCGGCGACCGCTTCGCGCATCTGCGTGTCGGCCAGCACGTTTTTCATTTTGTAGTAATCCATCACGCCCAGATTTCCGCTGCGAAACGCCTCGGCGATCGCGCGCGGCACCTCCGCCTCGGCCAGCACGACCGCCGCCCGGTTTTCCGCCTGCTTGGCGACGTTTTCCTGCTCCTGCGCCACCGCCATCGCGCGGCGTTGCTCGGCTTCCGCCTGGAAACGCCGTTTGTCCGACTCGGCGCGATCGGCCGCGAGCTTGGCGCCGACGTTTTCGCCGACGGTGATCTCGGCGATGTCGATCGAAAGAATCTCGAACGCCGTGTTGGCGTCGAGACCTTTGTGCAGCACGGTTTTTGAAATCGAGTCGGGATTTTTCAACACATGCTTGTAATCCTCGGCCGATCCGATGGCGTTGACGATCCCTTCGCCGACGCGGGCGATGACCGTTTCCTCCGTCGCTCCGCCGACCAGGCGCGCGATGGCGGTGCGAACCGTTACGCGGGCCTTGACGCGAAGCTGAATGCCGTCCTGGGCGACGCCGTCGATCGTCGGCTGGCCAAAGGTGGGGTTGGGGACGTCGATCACCTTGGGGTTCACGCTCGTCTGCACCGCATCGAGAATATCGCGACCCGCCAGATCGATCGCGGTGGCGGTTCGCCATGAGAGATCGATGCCTGCCTTGTGAGCCGCGATCATCGCGCTGATGACGCGCTGGACATTGCCGCCGGCAAGGTAGTGGGTTTCCATCTCCTGCGTGGTGATCGGAAGCCCGGCTCGCATCGCCTGAATGCGAGCGGTGACGATGGCGATCGGATTCACTTTCCGCAGGCGCATGCCCACCAAATCGGATAGTCCGACGGCCGCCCCGCTCGCCGCCGCCCGGACGTACAGGGTCGCAAAGGGCAATGTGATGGCGAGAAACACTACGATCGCCACGCCGACGATGATAAGGAGGATCGTGCTGAAATCAGGCATGTGAGTTCCTTTATTGTATCGAAAAATACCGGGCGATCGGGCTTGCGCCCGCGGCTATCAGGCCGTCGAGAAACACGGTTGATGACGGAGGGCGCACAAGCGCGTCTTCGTTCGGGCGCTCACCGCTCTTTCGGCGCCAATTAACCTTGCGCGATTACGCGTTCTGCTCCCTCGTCCGGTAATCCGCGAGAGGGTTGCGGAGAGCGTTTTTTGGAAAGATGCAAGTCACGATAAAATCCGGCCCTTCCAAGAAACCCTCACCCTTCCCTCTCCCGGCGTACCGGGCGAGGGTATGAAAAAAAACGCCGATGATCGCGCAAGGTTCTTTAGACCGCGCGAACCACAATATGATTTCCCCGTGCCTCCTGCACGACCACTTTCGCGCCTTCGCCGGCAAAGCCGCTGGCGCTGACCACCGGAGCGTTTCGGGTGTCGTCGGCGAACGGAAATCGCACCATTCCTCCCGGCTTAAGATCGGTCACCGCGACGCCGACGGTACCCACGAAAGGCCATACGTCTTCCCCGGCCAGCAACGGCGTGCCGGCGGTACGCACCGGGCCATCGTTGGTTTCAGTCAAAATAAATCTGCGAAACAACGGCAACTTCGGGAGAAATGGCCGAAGGATCGCCGCGCCGACCACCGACACCACGCCCGCGCCGATCATGATCGCAAGGCCGGTGCGCATCTGATGCCACGCTTGATGAGACGTCGGGAACCATCCCGGCCCGGCGTCCTTGGTGACAAAAGTCATCAGCAATCCAAACAGCACCATCACCAGTCCAACGCCAAGCGATAGTCCATGACCGGGAAAAACCAGCAGCTCAAAGGCGCACAATCCCAGTCCGACGAAGATGATTCCCAGTTCCCACCATTGCGCATACCCCGTCAGCATCGGCACCCCCGCCAACAATCCGAGCGATACCACCGCCACCGCCTCGGCCGCCCCGTGGCCGGGGGCGTGCAGGCAAATGTACAGACTCAGCATGAAGACGACCATCAACAGGAAACGCCCGCCATGGCTGTTGAGCGATTCGACCAGATGATCGCCGAAACCCGGCCGCAGGTCCGCGACGATCGTCAGCCCGCGGGCGGCGGCTAATTCCTGCGCGTTTCGCGCGATGCTCTTGGAAAGGCCCAGACGATGGGCCAGGTCGGGCCCGACGGTCAGCAACGTTTCCGGCCCATCGATCGGATTGGTCACGCCCGAAGCGTCTTTCCATTCGCCGGCGGCGGTCAATTTTTTATAGTCCGCTTCGTCGACAATTCGCTCATGCCCCTGCGCGTCGGCGATCAAATACACCGATGTCTCCACCTTCACCATCGCATCGACCAGCAGCGGGTTGTACCCGTCGCGGCGAGCGCTATCTTCAAAATCGCGCAAGATCGGCGATTGCATCTTCGCCCGCTCGGCGGCGGGCAGCGGGGCGAGATTGCCGGTCTGATCCAGCACGATCGGCGCGCAATCGCCAAGAACCGCCCCGGGCGCCATGACGATTTCATCGCATGCCAGGGCGACGAGCGCACCGGCCGAGATGGCTTTGTTGTCGATAAACGCAATGACGTGAATTTCGCTCTGTCCGCGAAGGAACCGGCTTATATCCAGCCCGCTGGTGACCAAGCCGCCGTAGGTGTCGATTTCGAGAATGACGGTTTTGGCGCCGGCCGACTCGGCTTCGCGGAAATGACGAAAGAGGGTATCGCGGCTGAAGTCATCCACCTCGCCGGAGAGCCGGATCACGGCCACCGATTTATCGGGCGCCGCCGGAGACCAAGGGGCAGGGGATGCGGCCGCGAGCAACAGCAACATTGCCGAGAGAGCGGCCAACGTAAATCGGCTCGTCACACGCATAGCCATATGATACTCATATCGCGGCGGGTAAACGACAATAATTCCGGGCGGAGTTTGGAATCGATCGTGTGGGGCCGCGAGCGTCCGTTACTTCGCCGCCAATGCAATAGCCGGTGGGGAGGGCCGCGGATGGCCCGGACGAGGCGCCGAATCATGCCACGTTGAGCCCTGTTTCTACCGCGAACATCGCGAAAGCGCTTCCAACGCCCTGCCGGCCGCGCCGCTGTCGATGGAATGAGCCGCCAGCGCCAGGGCCGCGTCAATCGCCGGACGCACGCCCGCCACAACCATCGCGCCGGCGGCGTTTAGCAGCGCGATGTCGCGCGCGGGACCTCGTTCACCGGCCAGCACGCGACGAATCACCTGGGCGGATTCGTCGGCGTCGGCGACTTGCAGATCGGACAGGCGCGCATATGCAAGCCCCAGTTCCCGTGGGTCGAGGCGCCAGGTCTGAACCTCGCCGGATTTTAGTTCGCTCACGCGCGTGGGGCCGAGCGTGGAGAGTTCGTCCAGGCCGTCATCGGCGTGAACGACCCAGGCCCGCTCGCTCCCCATTTCGCGAAGAACGTTGGCCAGGCGGTCGGTCAATTCAGATGCGAACACGCCGAGCAGTTGATGTCGCGCCCGGCCTGGATTGGTCAGTGGGCCGAGCAGGTTGAAAATGGTCGGAATTCCGAGCGCGGTGCGTGCCGATGCGACGTGCTTCATGGCGGGGTGATGCAGGCGGGCAAAGGCGAAACAGATATTGGCTTCGTCCAGGCATCGGCGGAGCTGGGCGGGAGTCGTCTCAAGTTTCACGCCGAGTTTTTCCAGCACGTCGGCCGAGCCTGTTCGGCTTGAGGCGGATCGGTTGCCGTGCTTGACGACCTTGACCCCCGCGCCGGCGGCGATCAGCGCGGCGGCGGTGGAGATATTGAACGTGCCGCGAACGGTTCCGCCGGTCCCGCAGGTATCGACGACAACGCCGACGTCGTCGCAACCGATCGGAATCACCTGTTCGCGCATGACCGCAGCGGCGCCGACCAGTTCCTCGACCGTCGTTCCTTTGGCCGCGAGACCGACCAGCAGTCCGCCGATCTGGGCTTCGGAAGCGTCGCCCGACATGATGTGAAGGAAGGCTTCGCGAGACTCGGCTCGCGTGAGGTCTTCACGGCGACAGAGTTTGAGAAGGATGTCGCGAAAAAAGGTGGTCAGGTTTATCAAAATCGCCACCGTCAGTGGAAAAACTCCGAACGAAAAAATCTCTCGGCGCCATGGGCTGCCAAAACCAAAGCGTCTTTTGCCCACTTATCGTCATGCCAGCTCGCCCCACCGCCGTTCTGCCCCTCGACAGAATCTGATAGAAGTTCCAGTCGAGGCGAGGTGGAATCCGGACTCGACCTCGATTAAAGTGGCTGGCGCTGCCCAAAAGGCAGACCTGGAGAGGTGTCCGAGTGGCCGAAGGAGCAGCACTGGAAATGCTGTAATGGGCTTAAACCCATTCGAGAGTTCGAATCTCTCCCTCTCCGTTAATCCCAGGTCTTCATTTTTGCCGAACTTTTAATCGACTGTAGTTGAAAAATCCAAGATTGGATTTTTTGAAATTGCGGTTTGGGCGGACGTTGGGCGCGGACTTGGAACCAAACGCCTTGACAATCGAGTGCCCTGGCGCTTCAAAGGGCGATTGAAGGCCATCGTGGCGTCGGCCTTCAATCGCCGTCGGCGCCGAAAAGATGAGCCCCGCGCTGCAGGACGCAGATGCCGGACGGCGCGGACACGGAACGTCGAATCGAAATTACCGCGCCACGCTTCCCGGCAGAAAACCTTCCAGTTTCCTCGCCCGCACCGGATGCTGAAGCTTGCGGATCGCCTTGGCTTCAACCTGCCTCACGCGCTCGCGAGTCACCTTGAAGATTCGGCCCACTTCTTCCAACGTGTAGGTGTAGCCGTCGCCGATCCCGTAGCGGAGCTTGATGATCTCGCGCTCGCGATAAGTGAGCGTCTTGAGGACCTGCTCGATCTTGTCCTTGAGCATTTCCTGCGTCGCCGACTCAACGGGATTGTCGGCTTTTTCGTCTTCGATGAAATCGCCGAAATAGCTGTCTTCGCTTTCGCCGACGGGACGGTCCAGCGAGATCGGATGACGGCTGATTTTCAATACCCGCCGGGTTTCGCTGACCGACATCTTCGCCCGCTTGGCGATCTCTTCGATCGTCGGCTCGCGCCCGCATTCCTGCATCAACACCTTGCTGATGTTCCGCAGTTTGCTCATCGTCTCGATCATGTGAACCGGAATGCGAATCGTCCGGGCATGATCGGCGATCGCCCGCGTAATCGCCTGGCGAATCCACCACGTCGCGTAGGTGCTGAACTTAAAGCCGCGGCGATATTCATATTTGTCCACCGCGCGCATCAAGCCGGTGTTTCCTTCCTGGATGATGTCCAGGAAGCTCAATCCGCGGTTGCGATATTTCTTGGCGATCGAGACGACCAGGCGGAGATTTCCGCCGGAGAGTTTTCGCTTGGCGTCTTCGTACTTGTTGTAGATCTTGCGGACCTGTACCACGCGCTTGTGAAGATCCTGGGCGTTTTCGAGCACCAGGTCTTCCAGGCCGCGAAGTTCTTCCTCGCACACTTCCAGATCCTCGCCGGGCTCTTTTATTTTCTTCAGCTCGACGATGCGGTTTTCCAGCTCGACCATCTTGAAGGAGATGCTCGACAGCTTTTTCATCAGCGGCGTCACCTTGCTGGTCCGCAACGAAAGCTCTTCCAGCAATTTTACGCAACGGCGCCGACGTCGGCGGATCGCCATCCGCACTTCTTCCTGGTCCTTCTTGATCCGCGCCTCGCGCAGATTGTCCCAATCGTCGCGATTGCGGCCCAGCATCTTGCGCACCGAATCAAGGTTCAACGGAATGCGCTGGCCGATCGTGCTCTTGTCGGGGTTGTCCTCGGCGGTCGAGATCTTCATCGTCCGGTCGAAGGGTAGATCGCCGTCGTCCACCTGCTGAAGAATCTCGACGGCGCTCTGAAGGCAATAATCGCTTTCCAAAACCTTGGATCGGAAAATCTTGCGGGTGATTTCGATTTTCTTGGCCAGGGCGATCTCCTGCTCGCGGGTGAGCAGGGGAATCTCGCCCATCTGCGTCAGATACATCCGCACCGGATCGTCGATGCGCTTGGTCGAAGCCTCGGCCAATTCCGCTTCGAGGTTCAGGTCGATCACTTCGCCTTCGTCATCGGTGATGATCGTGGGCTCGGCGTCGGGCGCGGGGGCCGGGGGGGCTTTTTTGGGGCGGGGCTTGGGACCTTTTACGTATTCGTGAATGTCCCCTTCGTCGATCAGCTTGATGCCCATCTCGTCGATCATCATCAGCAATGAGTCGAGCTTGTCGGGCGAAACCACTTCGTCGGGAAGCCGTTCGTTAAGCTCTTCGTAGGTGAGGTAGCCGCGCGACGTGCCAAGGTTCAGAAGGATCTTGACGCGGGCGTCGGCTTCTTCCTGAGACCCCGAGCCAATAAGCAGAGGCGTTTCGAGAACAGCGGTCAAAGTCATTTCCTTAATCATGTCCTGTTGCAACCATCTCCCGCGCCTGGGCGGGCCAACCGCGGAACTCCCGCGGGTTTGCCAGCGGCATTCGCAATGAAAGCGAACCGGTGGCGGCGGACGAAATTGTCGTCCGCCCAAGGCAGCGTAGCGGAGGCGGGCCAAGGAACTCGGGGCCATTCCCGATCCCTGCAACGAGCGCTCTCGCAACGCCGTCCGGCGGCGGCCAAGCACGCCGGGGGCGCTAACGCATTACGCCGACCAAAGCCAATTGTAGGCCAGCCAACCCTCGTGCGGCGTTCCTACGCCAGCGACAATGTGACCGAATCCCCAAAATATCGAGAAAAATTCCCGGTTCGATCCGTGAACCGGGTCGTCAAAATTCGCGAAGCCGAATCCCCAAGATCCAAATCAATTCCAAAAGATCGATGAAAAACCAGTAGCACAGCCGTTCTTCAATTGTGTTTTTTTCACTTGCCCGGAAACGAGGCCGCACGACAATGCTACATCTGATTCAAAGCTCGATCCCAATAACGATTCGTATATTGAATTGGCGACAACTACCACTATTAAGTACGCCGCAAATTGGGTTTACTTGCTTGCTCCTGCAATTTTTTCAGTAAGTCTTCGTCCTGTCCAGGCTTCTTACGCTGGACTTCGGACAGAAGTTTCCGATCTTCCAAAGCCCTGCGGGTCTCCTGAAAGTAGCCGATCGAGGCGTCAACTAAGCCCTGCGGGTCGGCCAGCGCTTCGACTTCCTCAACGGCGACAACGGCCAATTCCCGCAAATTTTCGTCATTCAGCAAACCGAGGAACTCGTTAAATACCGGCTCGCCCTCATCCTGTTGATGCGTCCAGTATGTTTCGGCCAGCCGTCGATGCAACGGATCGAAAAAGTCGTCCAGATGCACATGCTTCTGCACATTCTGCCATCGCGCCGGCTCGACCAAGAGCACGCCCAAAAGCCGCCGCTCGGCCCGTTCCTGCGCCGTCAACTGCCGCCGTATCGGAGGCATCGGCGGCGCCGGGTATCCCATATTCGGCTCGCCGGCCGACTCCGCTTGAGCGGGAGCCGACGACGCGGGGGCCGATAAGCGACGACCCGCCTGTTTTGGCGCCTTGAATCGCCGGTTCAGCTGATCGACCGGAATTTCGGTCAGGCGGCTCACCTGCGTCAGAGCCATCCCCCACCGGATCCCATCCACCGGGCCGCTTCCGCGCGCCGCCGCCAGCACGTTCAGATATTCCTCCACCACCTTCTGCTGCCCGGTCAGGCTGTCGCCGCTGGCGTTGAATCGGCGGAGCAACTGCTTCCACTTATAAAGCAGCGCATCCGCCCCCGCCGCGATCAACTGGTTGAAACTTTCGGCGCCGTGCGCCAGCAGATATTCGTCCGGATCGACTCCGTCCGGCATCGACGCCACCGCAATATCCACTTCCTGCGTCAGGAACAACCCAACCGCCCGGTCGACCGCGGTATCGCCGGCCGTGTCGGCGTCAAACAGCAGCACGATCCGATCCGCAAACCGCCGAAGCATCTGCACATGCTGCTCGGTCATGGCCGTCCCGAGGATCGAGACGACGTTGCTGGCGCCGAACTGATGCGCCATGACAACATCCGTATACCCCTCGACGACCACCGCGGTTCGGCTCTCGACGATTTTTTGTTTCGCCAGGTCCAGTCCAAAGACACATCGGCTTTTGGAAAACAACGGCGTTTCGGGGCTGTTCAGATACTTGGCCGGGTCGGCCGATCCGGGCATCACCCGGCCGCCAAACGCGATTACGCGCCCGCTGTCGTCGCGGATCGGGAACATCAGCCGATTGCGAAACGTGTCATAGGCGCCCTGTCCGCTCTCGCGCATTTTAACAAGGCCGCCGAGCGCAAGCTGTTCCGGCGGATATTTCCTGCCGACCGCGCCGCGAAGCAATCCGTCCCATCCGTCAGCCGCAAACCCAATCTGAAATCGTTTGATCGATCCGTCTTCGATCCCGCGTTCTTTGAGATATTCCCTTGCCGCCTGGCCCGCCTGCGGATGTTCCAGCGATCTGGCGAAGTACGCGCCCGCCGCCGATTGCATCTCGAAAAGGGCTTGTCGTTCGCCCGATTTTTGTTTCGATCCTCCGCCGCGCGGCAATTCCAGTCCGAGCGATTCGCCGAGCATCCGAAGCGCGTCGATGAATTCCAGCCGGTCGCGCTTCATCACGAAATCGATGGCGTTTCCGCTGGCTTTACATCCAAAGCAGTGAAAGAACTGCCGGGTGGAATCGACGTTGAACGAGCCGGTCTTTTCCTGATGGAACGGGCATAGGCCGACGTAGTTTTTTCCACGCCGTTTGAGCGTGACGGTTCGGCCGATCAGTTCGACGATATCGATAGACCCCAGCACCTGCGTCCGAAAGGCGCCAAAGTCCAGACTGGGAGCTTTCAATTCCAAAGCCATCGGGCGCCACAATATCGCTGGACGGTTTCCGAGCCAAAATTTGCACTGCGTCCCAACAGCTGCCGATACATCCAACGGCGGCCGTCGGAAGTCGCAAATCGTTGTAACACTGGACTATACCACCATGTTGCGTGACAGACAAATGGCGGTGGGAAGATGAGGGAAGGAGGGTTCGCTTACGAAACATGCCCCGCAAGCGGAGCCGCTAAGGTCTCGGTAAAGAAATTCCCGAACCCACCGAGGGTACTGCTTTGTGTTCGGTTTCGAAAATACCCGATTCTACGACTTCGACCATGCTTGCGTTCGCTCAGCCGAAAGCGGCAGCAAGGGGGTTTTTCCTTAGCCCTTAAATTGCAGGAACATTACAACGACGTAGAAAAAGCCTTAGGATTCGCCTTAGCGGATGATCCCGTCGCCTGGGACGGCCGATCCCCCGCCCCTTTCGCCTGAAGAACATTCCACCATCTAGACATTCGTCGCACCAAAATGAAGGCACACGAGATCGCTCGTGTGCCTTCTGAACATGCGATTGTAAATTGACAGTGATCGTTAAAACGACAGCTGGTCGAAGTCGGAGCGGATTGTGTCCACTAACCGACGACGCCGACGAAGAAACAAGACCGGCAACATAATCCCGAATAGAGCCATGCTGGCGGGTTCGGGCGTCATACTTAGGTTTGTGGCCGCCTCGGTTGTTTGGAATGCACTGCCAAATGACGTCTTTCCGTTGGCGTATTGATCTCCATTAAATTGAATGGCCCAAGGTCCGGTCGGAAAGTTCAAATTGGTGCTCGTATCGATCGTTACAACTGCTAAAAGCGTTTTCGTCGTCGGAAGGTTTACCTTATTGTTAATGCCGGACACGGTAAAACTCGTGAGCCAGAGCTGGGATTCGCCGGAGTTCACGCCCGTCTGATTGTTAACAGGTTCATTTGTCTGCGATGTAAGCGTCTGCCCGTTCATCGTAAGTGCAATCTGGTTAAAAACACCACCCGCTGGCTGAAAATTCACGGCAGACATGAGAGGACCTGTATTACCGCTGGATGCAGCGTCTCCGTTGGGGTTCTGCCCGTACTGGCCCCCATTTGCAATTTCGATATTCAACACCATGTTCGAGACATTATCAGAGGGTGATGTATCCTGAACATAAATGCTAACGGTGCCGGTCTTGGAATTGGAGCTCAGCGTCGTCGGCGAAACAGTGAGCGTGATAATTCCGGAACCGTACGAACTCGAAGCCAATGTCAAGAAAAACATCCCGGCTCCAACACACTTCCACCACGGGCGTGTAGACGTTTTTGCATTCATACGATTATCCATTCCAACCGCCGGCAGACCTGATGCAGATAAATATACACAATCGGCACTCAAATTCAAACAAATTCTAAGCAATTGGCTGCTCGCCGAACACATTACCGGACGATTTCTGTCCCGCCGCGAGTTTCACATGCAGACCTGTCTTCGAAAGACCGCTGGGGGTAAACTTCTTCGGCTGCTCCTCAATGCTCACGTTATAGGTGCCCTTCGCCAGGTTATTGAAGCTCCAATTGCCATTCTTATCCGTCACGGCGGTTGGATCGCCCTTGTGATAAGCACCCGTTCCGTATTCATCGATGAACACGGTCCAGCCGGCGAGGCCGACGGTGCCTTTCTTGGTCTTTTCATCGACGGCGCCGGAGATAGATCCGAGTTTCGGAGCTGCGGTCGGAGCCGGAGTCGGAGGCGGCGTGGGCGTGGGGGCCAGAATCGTAATCAGGCCATCCGTAATCTGAGCGCCCAGTTGGCCAAACATCGTGGAGCCGTTGACGGTGTTACTGAGGACCAATGGGAACGACCCGCTGTTATAGCCAGTCGTGTCCACCGTTATTGTGGCAAGGAGGCCTTGAGCGCTAACCACTCCGCCGCCTGCAGCTTGAGTCGCCGCATCGAACACTTGCGGAGCGACCGATCCCTTTCCTCCTTGGCCTTGGTTATTTGCGGCAAAGATTGTCCCGTCAACCGTATCTACGTTGGTGATTGCCGGTCCGTTCACGGTGCCGCCGGCAGCGACGCCGCCGTCGGCTACTTGCACTTCAATTCGATCATCTTCCGTGAATTCACCCCCGGTAACATAAACTTGAATCTTCTGACCGGCCTTGTTCGGCAACAACAGATGATCGCCGACCAGGACCACTGGCTCGGTGGCAGTGGTAATTGGCGCCGCCAGCGTCGAACTCACCGTTTGTGAATCCACCACGAATGTCGCCGGAGAAGCCGCCGTCATCGGAGTCGCTGACATTGTCGTGACCGCCGGGGTGGAAACGGCACTGGTCTGGGCGGTGAGCTGCCCACTGGGTTGCTGACTGGATCCCGCCGGTGCTACGGGAGCGTTAAGAAGTCCTGCCGACTGGAAGACCGTTGAGGTCCACTGGTTGATCAGGGTTGCGTCGTTACTGTCAACTCCGCGGCTTCGATCGACATCGTAGACGTCGGCGATGGTCGTCTGGAATCGGGTCGCATCATTCAGGCCAGCTGCATTCGAATCGTTGGAGGTCACAACGGTGGCGGTGCGGCTTGTATCGACGCCGGTAGAGCCAGGGGCGCTCCCAAAGTAGAAGATGTCATTGTCGGCTAACCCGGTATTGTTGTTGCCGCTGGTGGCGCCGTTGACGGTCACCTGGAGCCAGCGATCAAATACGGCGAATTGCGTCGGATCAAAGCCGGCCGTGCTGAATGGACCCTGCCCAGTGCCATAACCGCTGGTATACGGCTGACTACCGTCTGGCGCGAACGAATTGTACGGGAAGTCCGGCCATGTGAGAGTCACTCGCGTCGATCCATCGACGCCCGCGCCTGCCGTTTGCGTGACCGTCGGATTTGACCATGTCTGCCATGTGCTGACTGCCTTGGAGGCCTGTCCAGCCTTAAACGTAAAGTCGGCGGCCGTCAGGGTGTTGGTCAAGCCCATGACGTCAATGTAAATTCCATTTATGCCGCCAAAGTAGCTGGAGTAATTATTGATGTTCGCTGCCTGCCCGGATTGGAGAGCGGTCTTGTCGGTGGCGATGGCGCCGCCCCATGCACTGTTGTTGTAGAACAGGTACTCACCAACCACATCGGTCGTCGCGGCAGTCGTGGTGGCCGCGGTGACGGTCCGCGTGAGATTCGTCGGGTCATTCGCGTTGCTGACGATCGTGCTTGGCGGTGTCGCGGTGACGGTATCGGTGATTGGAGCACTTGATGCCGGCAGCGACGTCACGGTACCCGTTACCACATACTCCACTACCGAACCGGCCGGCAGCGAAAGAGAATCGTTAAGCGTCAGGCTCGACACCGCACTGGATCCCTGCGTGTTGCCGGTGACGGTGCCGGCGGTGGGCTGACCTTTGTCGACGATCGTGCTGGTGTAGGTGATGTTGCTGAGGTAGCTGGGGAATTGGTCGTTCAAGATGACGCCGGCGCCCGTGCTGCTGGGGCCCAGATTGCGAACCACGATTGTATAGACGTCGGTGCTTCCGACCGCCAGCGGATCGCTCCCGCTGAGGGACACGACGACATCAGACTGCGGCGTATCCACCGTCGTGGTGGCGCTGTTCGCAGAGACGTTCGTATTCGTATAGCCAGGCGAGGACGCGGTATTTGTGATTCCAGTCGGGTCGACCGCAGTAACCGTCTGACCGGTCGGCAAGGTTCCAGTGGCGGCGGGGCTTACGGTACCAGTGACGAAATATGTCACGCTTGTGCCTGAAGGAAGATTGAGCACGTCACTGAAATCACCGACGCCACCCTGCGTGAATCCGGTTGCTGACTGGCCGGCGCCGTTCGAAGCACTGGCGGACGCGGCGTAGGTGATGGTGTTCGCGACCAGCCCGTTCGTCGCGGCTTCGATGGAATCGAAGGCGCTCACGCCATTAACTCCTTCCGGACCCGCATTGCTGATCACCACGGTATAGGTGGCTTGCTGGCCCGGCGTCACGTCGCTCGGGGCGTTTATCGAGGTCATCACCGTGCTCGGGAGGGAATCGCTGATGGACGCCGTGTTGTTGGTGGCATTGCTGTCCGTGCCGGGGAAGTTGACGCTGGCGCTTTCGGTTACCGCGTTGGCGGCGTTGCTGCTGGGGGTGGCCGTCAGCATATAGGTGATGGTGCTGCCGGCGGGCATGGTGACGTTGGTGTCGAATATCTCCGGCGTTGCGCCCGGAATCTGGTTGCCGCTGCCGTCACGTCCGGCCGATGCCGTGAAGCCCGTCGCGCCACCCGTGGCCGAGGCGGTGTAGCTCCAGCCGATGCCGCTATCGAACGTACCGGCCGGAATGATGTCGGAGATCGTGATCGTGTTCGCGGCGGCGCCGGTGTTGGTGACCGTGATCGCGTAAGTGATCGCGGTTCCGACATAGGCGTTGCCGGCGGCGCCGGCCGACGTTCCGCCGGCGGTGTCGGTCATGGCGATGCTCAGGTCAGTTGGACCGCCATAGTTGGGAGCGCCGCCGCCGGTGGTTGAGGTGCCGCCGGTAACGGTGATTAGGTTGACCGCGACGTTATTGCTGGTGTTGGGGTCCATCGTTCCGCTGGGGGCGGTGATGCTGGCCGAGGCCTTGAGCACGTTGTTGGGCGCGGCGGCCGTGAAGGCGGCCGCGTTGATCGTACCGGTGACGGTGTAAGTAACCGAGGCGCCGGTCGCGATGCTGAGCGTGTCGAGGATGTTTCCGCTGCCGCTGCCCGAATGGCCATTGGTGGCCGACCAGGTGACTCCGGTGAGGCCGGTGTCGATGGTATCGGCGAAGACGGCGTTGACCACGTTGCTCGGTCCGATGTTGGAAACCACCAGCGTGTAGACCACGGTGCCGCCGGCGGCGGAGACGCCGTTGTTGCTGTTCGAGATCGCCAGGTCGGCCAGGACCTGGACGACGCTGTTGCTGGTGGCGGAGTTGTTGGCGGAGTTGGGGTCGCCGACGGCCGCCGGGGCGGTGACGGTGGCGACGTTGCTCAGGATGCCGGTATCCGAAGCGCTGACGGTACCGATGACGGTGTAGGTGACGCTGCTGCCGGCGGGCATGTTCAGCGTGTCGTTGATGTTGCCGGTGGAGCCTTGGGCTTGTGTGTTGCCCGAGGCGCCGAGGTCGGTATAGAAGACGAGGGTGTTGGGGTCGAGGCCGGTGAAGTTCTCGGCGACGGTGACGCCGTTGGCGGCGGCGGGACCGGCGTTGGTGACGGTGACGGTGTAGGTGACCAGGCTGCCGGCCGTGACGGTCGGGTTGTTGTCGGTGTTGGTGATCTGAAGATCAGCCTGCGGGAGGTTGGTGACCGTCACCGTGGCGATGGCCGAGTTGTTGGCGTAGTTGCTGTCGGTGACGCTGGCCGGATCGGTTACCGTGGCGACCGTGATGATGCTGCTGTTGAGGTTGCCTTTCACCGTTCCGGTAATGGTGTAGGTGATGGTGCCGTTGGCGGGCAGGCTGACATACTGAGAGAACGTGTTGCCCGAGCCGCTGCTGGCATAGGTCGTCCCACTTGATCCGACCGCCGACCAGACGACGTTGGCCAAGGTTGTCGGGATGGCGTCTTGCACCAGGGCATTGGCGACGGGGACCGAGCCATTGTTGGTCACGACCACCGAATAGGTGACCGTATTGCCCGGCGTGGCATTGGGGGTCAGGGCGACGTTGGTGATCTGAAGGTCGGTTGTCGTGGGAGCGACGTTGGCGTCGGTCAGGACGACTTGGCCGTTCAGGTAGCTGATCGTGAAGGTCGTGATGTGGCCGAGCGCATCGCTCACGTTGAATGATTGGCCTTCGGGGAGGCCGGCGAAGGTGCCGACGATCGGGTTTTGCGAGTTGATGATCACGAACGGCGTCGAGGGGGCCACGAAGCCGGAGGGCAGGAGGATGTTGAGGGTCGGGTTATTGAGCGTGACGGTGCCGCCGGTGACGTTGAGCTGATCATAGCCGGTGCCGGTAAGCTCGACGGTGTAGGGGACGCCCGAGGGCAACGTGATGCTGGAGGCGAGGCTCAGCACGCCGGTGTTGGGGATGGTGGCTTCGCCGCCGATTTGGGCGGCGATGGAAGCGGAGGCCGCGGTGGCCACGCCATAGAAGATACTGCCCAGGATCGTTCCGTCGCCGCCGAGGGTGCCGCCGGCGCCGACGGTGAAGCTTCCGGTCGCCGTTCCGTCTTCGTCGAAGGTGCCTTCGCTGATCGCGGTGATGGCGCTGGTATCGCTTTCGGCGGCCAGCAGCAAGCCTGGGTAGGTCTTGGTGATGGTGAACGGCCCGCCGGAGAGGGCGGAACTGATCTCCAAGCTGGCGGCATACGGGTTTGAGACGGTCTGACCAACCTGGATGGTGTGGGCGGCGGCGCCGAGATTGAGTGTGCCGCCGGTGATCAAGGCTGGGGCGGTGGCCGCGTCGTTACCCGAGGAGACGATATTGCCGGCCACAGCCACGTTGCTGGTTAAGCCAAGGACTACGTCGGCATAGTTAGTCCCTTGTAACAGGTTGAGGGTGCCGTAGTTTGCCGACGCCTGATTGGTGGCGAGATCCAGTTCGCCGTTGGAGGTGACGGTGATCGTGGAGTTCGTCAAGCCGCCGACGGTAAGGCCTCCTCCCGTGGAAAGGAGGTTGTTGACGAGGGCGACGGCGGTGGGAACCACGTCCCAGAAGACCAGCCATGGCCCGCCATTGGCGTTGGTGGAGGTGACCGAGGCGACCTGCCCGCCGCCGACCAGGCCGTTCAATGCCGCCTGGAACTGGGCGGCGGTGGCGTTGTAGGGGATCGCGGAGGTGGTGGCGAGTGTCCCGTTGATGGTGACGTTGAGCTGGAAGGTTCCGCCGGTCGGGGTGCCGGTTAGCGTGAACAATTCGATGGAGGCCGGGATTTCGGCGTTAAAGCCGGTGGCGGCCGGTCCATACTGAAGCACGGCTGCGTTTTCCCCCTGCCCGATGCGGCTGACCGAAGCACCGACGGTCACCGGGGTCAGCGGAAGCGCGTTCACCGCGCCGCTCTTATTGAGCGAAAGCGTGCCTTCGGCAACGAAGAACTGGTTGATCGTCGTCGTATAGGTGTTTGCAGTCGCGCCGGAGATGGTCAGCGTGCCGCTTCCAACTTTGCTGACCAGCTGATTGTTGGTCCAGTTCACGACGCCGTTGATGTTGAGCGTCGAAGCGACCGATCCATTCAGGGCCGAAGCGCCGTCCACGCCGATCGAGCTTTGATTGGCTTGAGCGTCGGTCACGACCAGGCCAGCTTGATTTCCGAGGGAACTGACCAGTGAATTGCTTCCGCTGACGCTGCGGATGCTGCCGGTACCGAGGAGGGTGTTAAACCCGTTGTTCACGTTGTTGGGAACATAAGACGGATTGAGCATTTCCACGCCCATGCCATTGGCGGTGATGGGCTTATCGGTGACGGTGAGGTTACCGGCGCCGCTGCCGGTGGCGGCGCCGCCGTTGAATTCCAGGGCGGCGCCATTGCTCACGGTGACGCCGTTGCCGGCGAAGTTGGCCAGGCCGATGCCCAACCCGGTATTCGTGCCGTCGGTCAAGACGCCGGCGGTGACCGAGGTTGAGCCGGAGTAGGTGTTATTGCCGTCAACGAGAACGCGGTCGGCGGATTGTTGCGCGTTGGCCGAGCCGAGGCCGGTGTAAACCAGGCTGGCGGCATAGGGGGCGCCGTCGGCGATGTTCGCGGAAATGACCGCGTCGTTGTAGGCGGGGCTGTCGTTGTTGTTGGTGAAGATGGTTTGGACGGTCGTGGGCGCGTGGACCGCGTTGGTCGGGTTGAGCGCGATGTTACCGCTGATGACCACCGGCTGGGCGGTGGTGCCGCCGGGGTAGCTGAAGTCGCGGATGTAGGAGTTGAGCACCAGGCGGTTTGATCCGGTGACGATCTGGGCGGAGCTGTTCACGCCGTTTTCCATTTCGATCGACCACCCGCCGGCGCCGCGGTCGATCTGCGGTTCGCTGACGCCGCCGGCCTCGGTGGTTACTACGCTTACGTTGCTGGCGGTGACATTGGCGGGGAAGGTCAGTCCACCGCTGCCGCCGTTGGTTGGATCGATGCTGAAAGTACCCTCGGCGCCGCCGGCGAGCGCCCCGGCAAACTCGATGTACCACGGGCCGGCGGATGTGCCGCCCGCCCCTTCCGTCAGATAATTGGGGCTGGTGACGATGATGTTTGAAGGGGTGGCGTTGGACGTATAGGCGATGTTGTTGCTTGAGCCGGTCGCGAGAATCAGCGGCTGCTGCTGGGTGCCGAGCGAACCGGTGAAGGTGATGACGAATGTGTTTGCGACGGTGCTGGTGACAAGCACGTTTCCGGCGCCGACGGTGGAGAGCGCGGCCAAGGCGTTCTGAACCGTCAGGGCGGTTGATCCCGTCGGAATGTTTACCGACGCGGCGGACCCGTCAAAGTTCAAGGTCGCGGCGGATGTCTGAGTGAAGGTTTCGACGGTGCCGGTCGGGGTGCTGCCGATGTTCGTATTGGTCAGGGCATCCAGAGCGGCCTGGACCTGCTGGGGCGTTGCGTTATAGGGGAGGGCGCCGGTGGTCTGGGTGATGCCGTTGCCTTCGTTATAAGTCAACGTGAAGCTGCCGCCGGTGGCGCCGGCGATATTGACCAAGGCATTTTGGCTTGGGCTGCCGCCCTGTTCGAGGATGCTGGTGCCGGCCGCGCCGTTTGAGGTGCTGGCCAGAAGCTGCACGTTGGTGCCGGCCAGTGCGCCCTGGAAGGTGATGTTGTATGCGAGGGCGCCGGCGGTACCGCCGCCGCCGACATTCTGCGAAACGATGACGTTGCCCGCCCCGACCAGGGATTCCAGAATGGTCTGGATTTGCTGCGCGGGCGCGAGGGCCGGAATTCCGTTAAACGGCGAGTTGTTGTAGGTAAGGCTGTAGGTGCCGGTGGCGATGTTGGGGTTGTTCAGTTCGCTGGTGTCCCACCCGCCGCCGTTCACCAGGGTGCCGGTGGTCGCCGGGGACGATCCGCCGGTCAGCGTGGAGCTGGTGATGGTGATCTGCGATTCATTGGTCGTCTGCAATTCATTGGCGAAAGTCACGATGTAGCTGCCGGCGGGAGTACCGGCAAGACCCGCCGTGACGGTGACGTTTCCGGCTCCGATCGCCGCCAACCCGGCCAGCGCGTTCTGCACAGTGGTCGCCGAAGCGCCGGCGGCGATGGTCAATGTATTTTGCCCGTTGAACGTCAACTTATAGTTACCGCCGGTGGCGCCGAAGGTGTTGACGAGTTCGACCGTCGAACTGGTCGGGTTGACCGCCTGCCCGGCGCCGTCTTCGATCGTCTGCACGACCGGGAAAGCACTGCCGGTCAACGTGGTCGCCACGTTCGAGTTGAACGTGAGCTGATTGAGGTTCCGTCCCGCGAGTTGTCCGCCGAAAGTGACGGCGTAGATGCCGCCGGGGTTGGGGAGCGTGGAGCTGACGGCGACGCCGGGGTTAAGGACTTGCACGTCCGTGCCCAGCGCCGTGCCCCCGTCATTGGACACCAGGCCGAGAGTGAAGAAGAGGTGTTGCAGGGCAATTTGGACGGTCGAAGCCGAAGCGTTCCAGGCCAGGGAGGTCGTTGATTGACCGCCGAAGGTGAGATTGAACGTTCCGGCGTTGGCGCCGCCGAGATAGATCATCTGCTGTTCGTTGGCGGTCGCGAGTTGATGAGAGGCGTCGATGGTTCCGTCGAAGTTGACGTTGATATTGTTGTTGCCGGATTCCTGATCCTGCTGGGCGCCATCCAGTTGGAGGGTGACGTTGGGGTCGACGCGGTCGCCGATGGTGAGGGTGCTAGCGCCTTGGCCGCCGTTGCGGAAGATATCGACGCCGGGGGTTTTATTCGCTTCGTAGGTGCCGTTGAAGATGGCAGTCTGGCCGCCGATGTTGTCGGGCGAGGTGCCGCTGGTGCGGAGGGTGCCGCCGCCGAGTTTTAGGAAATTATTATTTACGACGTTCGTGTTGCTCTGCATGTTGGCGATGGCGCCGATGAAATCGAGCGTGCTCCCGGAGTTGACGCCGACGCTGTCCGAGACGCCGCTGCCGCCGCTGCTCTTGAGGTCGAGGACGACGGCCGGCGAGCTTTCGTTCGCGACCGGCGTCAGCGTATATGGCGCCGTGAAGGAGTTGCTCCCGGAGACGTTGTAGACGGTGCCGAGATAATCCTGGAGATAGCCGTTGGACCAGGTGGTGGACTGAAGCTGTATGACCTTGTTGATCACATTGACGTCGGGGGCGACGGAGTTGTCGACCGGCGAGTTGCCGCCGATCCAGAGTGCCGCGGGGACGGCGCTATTGCCGCCATCGGAACGGACGAAGACGTTGACCGTGCCGGTGCCGAGGGCGCCGCTGTTTTGGATGTCAAGCACGCCGTTGTTAATCGACACCGCGCCGGAATAGGAGTTGTTGCCGGCGAGGGTAAGGGTGCCGTTGCCGGTCTTGGTGAGCGTAAGACCGGCTGAAGTGGACCCGAGGTTACCCATGACGCCGACGTTTTCCGCTTCGTCGTCGACTTGGATGACCGTGTTCCCATAGATGCCCAGATCAACCGGCGCGGTGAAGTTGATGTTGTTGACGGTGGTATTCGTCGCCTGGGTGTTGGTCCCGGCGGGGTTGCCGGCGATGCCGTAGGTATTGCCGCCGTAATCGCGGCGGCCGCCGAAATCGGCCGTACCGCTGATCGCGAAGTCATTGGCGATATTGAAGGTGTGCTGGGACGGGTTGCTCGGATTGTTGGCCCAGAGGATGCCACCGGTGAAGCCGATGTACCCCGTGCCAAGCGCTGTGTTGGCGCCGATGTCCAGGATGCCGCCGGTCATGTTGAAGGCGTTGAGGCCGACAACGGTGTTCGTGATGGTCGGCGTCGAAGTGGGTGTGAGCAGATTGCTGCCGACGGGGAAGGTCATTGGGGTGATCGACACAGAGCCCAGACCGTTTTGGAACGTGACGGTGAAGCTCGTGGCGGTGACGATGGTAACGAGCGCGTTGGCGGTGGAGGCGCCGGCGGATCCGACGACCGCAGCCGACCCGACCGTCGGAATGGCCGCCAGGGCGGCGGCGATGTTGGCCGCCGTTCCGACGCCCGTGCCGTCATTGACCACGGCGATTTGATTCGTGGTGGCGTTATTCACGGTCAGGGCAAAAGAGCCGCCGGTGGCGCCATTCAGATTGAGCGTTTCGACGTTGTTCGTGCCGGTCCAGTTGTTGCCGGGGTTGAGCAGCTGCAAGGCGCCGCCGTTATTGGTCTTGTTGATGTTGGCGTTCGCTCCGGTGATCAAAGCCGGGATAGACAGATCGTCGAGGGCGACGCCGTCGTTAATGGTGAAGTTATGGCTTGGGGTGACGGCGCCGACGAAGGCGGTTTCCAAAGCGGTCGGGTTGAGGTTGAGGGTTCCGACGAGCGCCGTGTTGGGCATGCCCGTGATCAGCGACTGAGCGCCATAGTTGTAAGTCAGCGTTTGGCCCAGCGTGAGCGTTCCGGCGCCGGTCGCGACCAAACCGCCGGCCATCTGCAGGCCATAGACGCCGAGGTTGCTGACCGTGGTCGTATCGCCGGGGCTGGACGTATAGAGCGAGCCGTCGGTGATGATCACGTTGTTTTGCGTGGCCAGCGTATCGGAAATGCCCTCGGCCCAGAACGAGCCGGAACGGTTGATCATGATGTTGAAGTTCGCGTTATTCGCGATTTCGTGAACGCCGTTGGCGACCGTGATCGTCGCGGCGGGGCCCATGCTCACGTTCGCGGCGACCAGGTATGACGGCAAGCCGAGGTTGAAGACGACGTTATATTGCACGGCGGTGACGGCGGTCACCGTGAAGTTGCTGGACGTGAGCCCATTGTTCAGGCCGATCAACGCATTCATGATCGCGGCTGCGTTGGCCGTCGTCCCATTGAGGACGTAGGGGACGGTGGCGGTGGCGTTCTGGTAAGTCAGGGTGAAGTTGCCGCTGCCGGGGGTGCCGCCGAAATTGAGCTGCTGGATGCCGGGGGCATTGTTCTTGACGATGGCAAAGTTGGGTCCGCCGTCGTTGTTGCCGATGTTCATGCCGCCGGTGTTGTTCGGCACAGCGATCACGTTCAATCCGGTCTTCGAGAGCAAAAGGACACCGCCGAAATCGTCCACATATCCGCCGCCGCCGTTGTTGGCGGTGCCGGTGAGATTCAGCGTGCCCGCCGGCTCTTTCACGGTTTGGGCGCTGCCGGTCAGCGGGGTCGCGAAATAACCTTGGTTCATCCAGAAGTTCTGGTTGAACGTGACGCTGGCGTTGAGCGTGAGGGTATCGGCCGCCGAGTCAATGGCCAGGGCGGTCGCGGTGGTGGTCAGGCCATTGTTGAAAGCGATGCCCGTGACGCCAGTGCCCCAGGTGTCGGTGACGCCGCCGCTGGCGAGCATGTGGAGTGCGCCGTCGTTTTCTTCGAGGTAGCCGTTGCCGTTGACGGTCAGGCCTTTGTTTCCGACTTGGAAGGCCGAGGTCCCCGCTCCGCCCAGATCCAGTTCGGCGGCGCCATTGACGGTGACGGCGCCATTGGTGGCGCCGAGCCCGCCGGCATTCTGCATGACGACAATGCCCTGATCGATCGTGAAGGCGCCGGTAAACAAGTTGCCATTCCCGATCGTGACGCTTGGGGCTGTTCCGCCGGTGAGGGAGTTCGTGGTGAGGGTGACCGTGGGATTCACGCCGGTCCACTGAGCGTAATAGGGCCCACCCGCGTTGCCCGTGACGGAAACCGTGCCGCCGCCGAGGTTGGTGAGGGCGGCAAGCGCCGACTGCACCGAGCCGGCTCCGGTGGCGGGCGCGTTGTAGGCGATCGGTGTTGTGCTGGCCGCGACCCCGTTGATCGTGGCGGTCAGAACAAAGGAGCCGGCCGTGGGTCCGCCGGTCACCGTAAGAGTCGTATTGTTGTTGCTTGCGATGAACGTGCCAAGGTCTTCCTTGCGGCTGGCGCCGGTCCCTTGAATCGGGGCGCTGATGTTGGTGATGGCGCCGCCGGTGGTCGTGATGCCGACGGTCGCGGTTCCGCCGTTGAGGAAATTATTGACCTGGAGGAGCGGCAGGTTGCCGCCGCCGAGATTGTTGACGAACGTGATGACGTATGTACCAGGCGTCGTGGAGGTAACAATGGCGTTGCCGTATCCGACGTCGGGCATGGCTTGGAGGGCGGCCTGCACTTGAGCGGCGGTGGCGTTCCACGCGAGCGGCTGCGAGAAGAAGATATTGGGTCCGTTGAATCCGAGATTTTCCGGCAAGGCCGTCGATGCAAGCGTGAAGGTACCGCTGGTGGCGCTGACGGTAAGAGTTTGCTGTTGATTCGTGCCGCTTCCGAAGTAGAGCGCTTCGACGGCATTAAAACCAAGGAGACCGGTACCGGCAATGGTACCGCCGGTGCTCAATACCTGGCCGCTGTTGACGGTCAGGGTGTTGGCGCCCAGATTGAGCGTGCCGCCGGCGAGGACGATGCCGTTGACGACGGCGCCGGTGGTCGTGAGGGTGTCGGTCCCGCTGGTTTCTTTGACGTTGACCGGGATCGTGGGGCTGGTATTGATGCCGCCGGGAGCATAGTTGGCGACGCCGGCGACCCAAACATTATCGTTGGCGACCAGGGGGCTGAGACCGAAGTTGCTGGCGTCGCCGAGGAGATCGAGGGTCGTGGCGCCGTTGGCGGCGGTCGAGGTCAACTGGGCATAGGGGAGGATGCCCGACCCGCCGGGGGTGAACGTGCCGGCCGCGCCCATCGAACCGGGGGTTGCGATCAGACGGATGGAGTTACCGGTGGTTGTCATGCCGCCGAGGGCGGCGCCGAATCCTTCGACGCTGAGGGTGGCGCCACCGGCTCGGGTGATGCCGGCGGCGACGATCAAGTTGGGATTGGTCGTTCCGCCGAGGTTGGTCGATTGGATGGTCGAGGTCGTGTTGCCCGGGAGGGTAATCGTGCCGAAGGTTTCGGTGGTGGGGACGGATGCGTTGCCGATCACGTCGAGGTAGCCGTTGTTGAGCGTGACCGGAGCGCCGGTATTGCCGCTGGTCAGCGAGGCGCTGGCGGAGGCGCCGAAACGATTGTTGACGTTGGTGACCGAGTTATCGAGCAGTAACGTGGCGCCGGTGTTAATGGTGATCGTGCTCGATCCGCCGGTATTGGTGACGCCAAGGGCGGTGCCCGCCGCGATTGACGCGCCCGTACCAAGCAGGCCGGCGCCGTTGATTGTCATCGTGTTCTGGGGGACGCCAGAGAGCGCGCCGGTGAACGTGATGGCATAGGTGAAGAGGTTGATCGGGCTGACGATAATGTTGGCGACTCCGCCGATGCCGGGCAGCGCGCCCAGCGCCGATTGAATGGCCGAGGCGATCGCGTTCTGCGCGGGTAATTCACTGTTGGCTTGGGGGAAACTGGAGGCCGGCGTGAAGGTAATCGGCGCCGTCGCCTGGCCATTATAGGAGAGGGTGAAGGTACCGCCGGAGGTGGCGGTCACCAGGTTGACCTGCTGGACGGCGTTTTCGACGCCGATCGTGCTGCCGTTGCCGCTGAAGATCAAATCGCCGGCGTTGACGGTGGTGTTGCCGGTATAAGTATCCGCCGACGTGACGGTCATGACGCCCAGGCCGGACTTGGTAAGCCCGGCGTCATTGGTTCCGGCGGCGGAGCGGAAGAGGGTTCCACTGCCGTTGTCGATCGGAACGAGCAGGTCCGAGGCGGTGGTGGCGGCGCCGAACGGCGTCCAGCCGTACCCGAAGTTGACGTTCATGCCGGCGAGCGCGAGGCCGGCGTTGCTTTGAGCGCCGCCGCCGCCCGTATTGTTTTCGACGCGAATGTCGATGTCATGCCAACCGGCCGATACGGCGATCGAGCCAATCACGCCATTTACGTTTCCGCTCGTATTGATCACCTGTACGCCGTCGACCGAGCCAAAACCGCCGTCGTCCTGAGACTCGGCCATCGTGATGGTGGTCGGGACTGGAATATAGACCTGACCTTCGTAGTCGAACGTCGTGCCCGCTACGTTATAGGTATTGCCGCCGCCGCCGCTATTGACTTCGCTGGTCCGGGGGAAGAGCTGATCGGATCCAGTGTTTCCGGTGGTGGTATAGTTGGCCGCGCCGGCGACTGCCGATTCGCGGAATCCCGGCATATAGAGACCGGTCGATCCGTCCGAGGCCAAGGTCGGCATGACTTCGCCGATGATCGCATTGACCGTCAGGTCGTTGTTGTTCGACGGGATGAATGATGGATTGACGATAAACTGCTGCTGAACGTTGGTGCTGTCGAGTGAGCCGGTCAGGTTGATAAGACCGTTAATCACCGCGGCAGGCGAGGAGCCGTCGGTGACGAAGATCGGATTTTCGACGACGTCGCTGTCGATCGTGAGCGTGGCGGCGCCGGTATTGACCACGCCGCTGAAAACGCGGCCGGTCTCGATGGTGAGGCCGTCGATGAACGCCGACTTGCTGTTGGTCGCCAGATCGACGGTACCCGAGCTGTCAACGGTGATATTGTTGACGGCGCCGCCGCCGGCGGAGGTAAAGCCGTTCCAGACCTGATTGGCGTCGGCGTTCGGTCCCCACCGCAGCACGGCGCCGGCGCCCGCGAATTGTGCTTCGTCGGCGCCGACGTTGACGGTGCCGGTTCCGATGGCGTACGGCTTAAACTGATAGCCGGCGCCGGGATCGACCTTATTCAGCAGCAACACGCCGTCGTTGAGGTTGGTCACGCCGGTGTAGTTGTTATTGCCCGCGCCGCCGAGCTCGACGGTACCGGGTCCTTCTTTATTGAAGGCGTACCCGGGAGTTGTGCTCGTGACGTTCGGTCCTGTGATAAACCCTAGCTGGGCGGCATTGTTGCCGGTGCCGCCGAGGCTCAAGGTGCCGGCGGTCGAGTCGATGGCGACGCCCGCATTGGCGCCGAGGGCGATTTCGCCGGTGATCACGGCCGAGCCGGTATCGGTGGACAAGCCAGTGGCGTTGTCCAGCCGGATGCCGCCGGTGGGGACGTTCAGATTGCCGATGCTGAAGCCCGTGCTGTTCAGCAAAATGCCCTTCTGAACAGGCGTCGTGGCGCTCAAAGACGCATTCGGAAGCAACTCAAGGGCGGCATTGGCGCTGACGGTGGTGTCCACGGGGAAATTGCCATATTGGGTGCCCGACAGGGTCGGCTGCGTTCCGGTCGCCGCTCCACTGTACGTAACGCTGATGAAGTTTTGCCCAGACAGCGCCAGTGGGCCCGTGAACTGGATGACATAGCTTCCCGGGGTGAGCGCGTTGACGACGACTCCGCCACCGTTGGCGTTGATGGTCGACAGCCCGTTCAGAGCGGTTTGAACGGCGAGAGCCGTCGGCGGGGTCGTGCCGGTGAAGTTGAGGGTTGCGGTGGGGCCTGCTCCGTTAAAGGACAGCGAGAACCCGCCGCCGCCGGTGGAGGACGCCGTGAAGGCTTGGTTGTCGGAGGTCAATCCGACGGAGATCGAACCTAAGCCCGAGTTTGTGCCGGCCGCGAAAGTCTGGTCGGCTCCGTACAGGGCGCCGTCAAAGGTAACGATGTATTGACCGTTGGAGGGTTCGGTAACGATAGCGGCGCCGTTATTCCCGACGAGGCCGGGCGAGCCGGGTGTCGTGGTCGCGACGCTCACGGACCCGCCGGCGTTCAAACCGGCGCCATTGGCGACCAGCGTGGAGACCGACGTGTTGGCCAGAGCCCCGCCGAAGTTAACCGTCACGACATAGGTTCCCGATCCTGCCGTAGTCACGCCCGTGAGATTGATGGGAGCGCTCGTCAACGCCGTCATGATGGTACCGGCGAGCGTGGCGGTGTTCGTGGAGAACGGAAGGGCGCTGCTGGTGTTTCCGTTGTAGGAGAGGGTGAACGTGCCGCCGTTGGGTGTGGTCGGCACGAACGTGATGGTTTGCACGGCACTTTGCGGGGCGACGTTGGCGGTGATGGGCGGTTCGGGCGTGTTGGCCAGTGGGCCGTTGAACTGGACGTCGAAGGTGCTTGCCGTAAGCATCGTCACCTGCACACTGCCGCCGCCGGCACTGATGTTCGAAAGGCCGTTCAGTGCATTTTGGATGGCGGTCGCAAGGGCCGGGCCATTCGACGTCCAGGCAATAGCACCGGTCGTCTGGCTGCTTCCGCCATTGACGGTGTTGTTGAAGGTCAAGGAAAAGTTGCCGCCACTGATCGGGCCGGCGAACGTCAGCGTCTGATGGTCGGTCGCGGCGGCGGCGCCTGCCGTCGTCACGGCCACAGACACCGATGGGGTGTTCTGCGTAGCCAGGAGCCCGACCGAGGAGGGTCCCAGAAGCGACACGGGTTGCGCCGCCAACGAGCCGCCGAACTGCACGTTAAAGACCGTCCCGCTGGTGGACGTCACCGCGACGGTACCCGGATTCGCCAGTCCGCCGATGGTCGGCAGATCCGACAACGCCTGCTGGATGGATGCGGCTAACGTGGCGGGGGTCGTGCTGTAAGAAATCAGCCCGGTGGTGGCGCCATTGAAACTGAGCGTGAAGTTACCGCCGCTGGGCGACCCAACCAACGTGAGCGTCTGGATGGCATTGGTCGGCACGCCGCCGGTCGAGGTCACCGCGGTCGTCAACGCAGCCCCGGCGCCCGTGAGTGCCGTGCTCGCGTCGGCGGTGATCGTCGACGTCTGCTGCGCGGTGGAATTAAACGTCACGACATAATGATAATTGTCCGCGCCCAGCGCGACCGTCACGCCCATCGCGGCCGAAATGCTCGGCACCGCGTTGAGGGCGTTCTGAATGGCCACATGGCTGTCCGTCGAGGGGTTGAAGGTGAGCGTGCTTGTGGTGTTGCCGGCCCCGCCGAAGTCCAGCGCGTAAGTGCCGCCGGTCGTGCTGGGGCTGAAGGTAAGCGTCTGAACGGCTTGGCCGCCGGTGAGGCCGGCGGTGGTCGTGGTGTCGGTGATATAGGGCGTGGTTGTCGGCGTCAGCGAGTTGTAGTTGATCGTCGGAGCGGCCTCGGGCATGTTCCCGTCGGCGCCGCCGTAAGTAATCAGGAACGAGCCCGGTATGAATGTGCCCGGCACGCTGGGGTTGGGCGCGGCGCTCACGGTCGCGAGTCCCGCCAGCGAGACGGGCGCCGCGTTGATCGCGTTCTGGATGGCGGTCACCATCGCCGACTGGTTGGTGGTGTATGTGATCGGCGCCGTCGTAGCGGTCCCGAATGTCAGGGTGAAAGTTCCGCCGGAGATCGAAGGGAAATTCAGCGAGTTGACGGCGTTAGCGCCTGAGGTCCCGGTCGTCGTCGTCGAGGTGAAGTAAGACGGCGCTCCGGCGCCCATCAAATTGGTACTGTTGGTGGCCAGGCCGCTGGTCGTCATCGAATAGCCGCCCTGGGGACCGGTGTTCGCAAAGGTGATCGTGAAGGGGCCGCTATTGGAGCTGGTGGGCGATACGGTCACGGGTCCGATGTTTGGACTCAGCGCATTCAATGCCGTCTGAAGGCGGGAGCCAAGCGTGGTCATGCCGCTGATATCGACGGCATTCACCGTCTGTGGATTGCCCGCGGAGGGATTGGTGTCGATGGTAAACGATCCGCCGGTGGCCGCGGGACTAATGGTGAGGGTGTCCACTTCCGATTGAGCCGCAGTGCCGGTCGTGGTGTTGGCCACCGCGAGATGGGCGGTGGCGTCGCTGCTGGGATCGAGGGAGAAGAGTCCCGTTGAGTTGCCGGGTCCCGCGGGGCCGACGTCGTTGAACGTGACGATGTAATGGAAATGGTCGCTTCCCTGCGTGACAGTGGCATTGGCTCCGTCGGGGCCGAGGGTGGCCATATTGCTCAGCGCGTTCTGAATGTCATTCGTGTCGTCCCCGAAGGTGTTCATCGTGTCGAATGTGCCGACGTATGTGTTCGTTTGTCCCGGGAAGTCAAGCGTGTAATTGCTTCCGTTGGCGGTCCCGGTGAAGTCCAATGTTTCAACGGCTTGGGTGCCGTTCGTTCCTGGCTGCGTGACGGCGTCCGTCGCCACCGGGCTGGCGTACGTCAGGCCGGAGATGTTGACGATGATGTTGCTCTGGGCGCCGGTGCCGTTGAAGGTCACCTTGTAATTTTGGCTATTGACGGCGGAAACCGTCACATTGGCGCTCAGAGGGGCGGCGTTGAGGCCATTCTGGATCGCCGTGGCCAAATCGGTGGGGAAGCTGGCGCCGACGCCGCCGTCCGGCCACATGATCGCACTGGACACCGGACCCGACGCACCCCCGGTTTGGAGGGTAAACGTCCCGCCGGTGGCGCTGCCGGCGAATTGGATATTTTGAACCGCGGACGTGCCGGTGGAACTTCCGACCTGAACCTGTGACGCCGACGCCATCGTGCCTGGCGGCGTGAGGCTTAGGGTATTGGCGACAATGGCCGGCTGCGGCGCATTGGCCAGCGCTCCCGTGAAAGTGATGCTCACGCTCGGCAACAACACAGTGACGCTTATATTTCCCGTCCCGCCGATGGTGCTAAGGCCGCCGAGGGCATTTGTGATATTGGCGGCGAGTGTGGTGGCGTTCGTGCTATACGGAATGTTCGGCGTTGTGGCGCCCTTGAACGTCAAATTGAAGTTCCCGCCCGAGATGCCGGGAGCAAAGGTAAGGAGTTGAACGGCACTGTTGCTGAAGTTGCCCGTCGTGGTGGTCGTGGCGCTGAGGCCGATCGGGTTGTAGTACGGAAGCAGCGCGGGCAGGGTGTTGATGGCATTTTGAACTTGTTGAGCCGACGGCGCGGTGGCGCCGACGTAGGAGAGCACTGTCGTCGATTGAGCGGCGCCGTTGGCGGTGTAGTTCAGTTGGAAGGTTCCGTTGCCGGAGCCGGGGGTCGTGGCGATAAGGTCCTGCGTGGCGGTATTGGCGCCGAGACCCTGTGGATTGGTAATTTGGATGACGCCCTGGGAGATGGTGGTGACGCCGTGGTAGGTGTTCGCGGCCCCGAGAGTGAGCGTGCCGGTCCCGGACTTGGTTAATTTTCCTTGATCTTGCCCGAGGAAAAGGGCCTGGGCATCATCGATCACGCCGGTTTCGACGACCGGCGAATTGAAGTTGTTGTTGATGGTGAGGGTGGTGGGCGCGTCGAATTCGACGCCGCCGGACAGTGTGGTCGTGCCCGTGTTGGTTACGTTCAGGCTGAAGTTGACGGAAGGAACGAGAAGTCCGCTGAGGTTCAATGATCCGGTGGCCGCGGTCGACGTGCCGGTCGGAAGCGTATTGGTTCCGGTGATGGTGGAGGTTGCCTGCAGCGTGAGCTGATTCGCAAGAGTGACGGCGGTCGCGCTGTCCGAGCGCAGGGCGCCGCCGGCAAGATCGATCGCGCCTGAAACCGCGTTGCTGGCGCTGACGGCCAGCGTACCGGCGGTAATGACGTTGGCGCCGCCGCTTACGGTCGCCACAACGGCCAATGTTCCACCGCCGGCGATGAACGTGCCGAGGGTGGGTTGGGCGTTACCAGCATAGACGATGCCGCCGGCCGATGCTCCGCCGCTGAAGGTGATGGTCGCGGAGGTGGCGGTGACGTTTGAAACCACCGTAGCGCCGGCGCCGAGCAGCCCGTCCAGTGCGGCTTGGATATTGGCCTGCAAGGTCGCGGGGGTGCTGTTATAGGAGATCAATCCGGTCGATGCGCCGTTATACGAGAGGGAGAAGTTCGTGGTGCCGCTGACGGCGCTGGTGAAGGTCAGGGTCTGCACGGCGTTGATGCCCGTGTAGGCGCTGGTCGCCTGGGTGAGCAAGAGCGTGCCGGCGCCGGCCTTAGTAAATCCGCCGACGCCGTTGCCGTTCAGGCCGCCGATCTTTGTATCGATCGTCAGGTCATCGGTCGCGATGTTGTCGATCGTCGAGATCGTGCGGAGCGTGGTGGCGGGAGCGGCGATGTTGGTCAGAATCAACGTGGCGGCGGATGTATTGCCGGTGATCGTCGCGGCCGGAGAATTAATGGTGTAGAGCGGAAGACCCGCGACGGCGGTCTGGGTGATATTTCCCGCGACGCCGCTGCCGCCAAGGGTCAACGTGCCGGTGTTGAGGTTAACGTTACCCGAGAAACCCAACTGAGTGTACAAGTTAAGGGCGGTGCCGGCCACGTTCCCGTTGGCGCCGCTGAGGGTCTGAGTAACGGCTGTGCCGTTGCCGTTGTTGCCGAACACATAGCTGCCGGACGGAGTGACGGTGACTTCATTCGTGGGATCGATCTGATTGCTGTTGCTCTCGAGAAGGACGTCGGCGCTGGGGCCGCCGTTATCGTTGGAGACGATGACGTAGTTGGGCGCCACGGTGGCGCCGATCGCCACGGCGGTGTTTAACGCGGGATTCACGCCGGCGGTGCTGTCTTTGGCCAGCTGGAGGGTGCCTTCGTAGACATAGGTGGTGGCGCTGTACGTATTGGAAGCGGCGCCGCTCAGGATCAGGGTACCGCCGAGAATTTTGGCGAATCCGTCGGCCGCGCCGCCGCCGACGCCGTTCTGCACGACGCCGGACAGATTCAGTGTACTGGCTGGGGTGGACGTCGGGGCATACGGGCCATTGACGCCGAACCAGAACTCTTCGTTCGTGGTGGTGTTGGCGGAACTGCCGAGGTTGACGACGCCTTGGATCGTATTGGATCCGCTGAGGCTGCGGATGTTGCCCGCTCCGCCGACGCCGGGCGCGCCGAGGCCCGCTCCCTGGCCGCCGAGGACCATGGTTACGCCCGCGGGGATTGTGATCCCGCCGGTGACGTCCAACGTTTGATTGGAGTTGATGGTGACGGTTCCGGACGTCCCGAGGGAGGAACTCTGCGTCGCGGTCATTTCGCCGCCGGTGATCGTGAAGTTGCCGGTGTAGCCGCTGTCGTTGCCGTTGAGCGTGAGACGGCTGCTGCCGGTGTTCTTAATGATCCCCGCAGTGTCGGCGACCGAACTGGTGACATTGGCGTTGATGTCGAAGTCGTCGACCGCAATCGAGTCGCCGACCGTGAAATTGACTTGCTGGGCGGCGCTGGCGATGTTGAGCGTGCCGCCGTTGCCCGCCACGCCGAGGGAGACGGGGATTTGCAGCCCACCGTAGTTGTTGACGCCTTCGGAAAAATTGGTCTGGGCGGTGGCGTTATTGAGGGTCAGCGTGTTGGCCGTACCGTGATTGATGCTCGCACTGGTATTGCTGGCGGCGATATTGACGACGGCGCTCGCGGCGGCGCCGATATTCATCGCAAGGACGGTGTCGGTTGTCGTTGGCGCAAAGGTTTGGGCGAAGCCGTTGAGATCGAATAAGCCGGTGCTCTGAACGGTAACGCCGATGTTGGCGGTGGTCGTCAGCTGATTGGCGGCTTCAAGTCTGACAAAATCGGCGGATTGCGGAGTGAGGGTTCCGCCGACCAATTGACCGTTGGTGATGGTGGCGCCGGCGAGAGCGCCGACGTTGTCGCCGATCGCCAGCGCTGAGCTTCCGATGGCGTTGATGCCCGCGGTTTTGTTCAGCAGGAGCCCCCCTTCAAGAACTGCCGTAGTTCCCGAGTAGGTGTTGGCGCCGGAGCCGGACAGTTCGAGTTCGCCGGGTCCGACTTTGCTGAAGTTTAGGCCGCTATTTCCGGTGGAAAGGACGCCGGACATGTTAAGAATGTTGGCGGTTCCGACGCTGGCGCCGGCGGGCGTGAGGCCGGCAGCGCCCGAGCCGTCGACACGGAAGTAGTCGATCGTATTGTTCACATTGGCTACAGCGAAGGTAAAACTACCGCTGAGCGTGTCCACCCAACCGGAGCCGGGGCCTTCGCCCGACATTCCGGTGGACGGATCATAGAGGCGGACAACGCCGGTCTGATCGGTGCCAGCCGCTTCATATCCCAGACCGGTGCTGTAGGTGACGCCATTGCCGCTGTTGAGACTAATGGCTTCTGGTATGTTCAGGCCATTGCCCTGAATCTGGAGCTGGGCGCCGTTAACGATGGTCGTGGCCCCGGCGGTTGTGCCTAACGCATTGTTGTTCTGGATGTTAAGTATGCCGGCGCTCAGCACCGTGGCGCCGGTGTAGGCATTATTTCCGGAGAAAACAACTTTGCCGAAGTTGCCGTTGCCGGCGCCGGCGGTCGTGACTGCCGTTCCCGAGATGGCGCTGCTGATCGTCGTGGTGGTTGACACATCGCTCATGATGTACGACGTGGCGGCGCTCAGTGTGATCGGAACGCCCGAGATCGTGGGTGATGCGATGGCCGTCGCCCCGCTGCCGGTCGTGAGCGGCGACGCCAGGGTGGTAAAGCTGTTGCGGCTTCCGACGATGGTACCGCTGCTGATCGTGAGACCCGCGGTTCCGGTGACGTTCACGTTGCCGACCACCAGCAATGCGTTGATGGTGTTGGCCGCCGACAGCGCGGCGATGGCACCCGTGTCGGTGCTGCTGATTTTCACGTTGGCCGACCCGGAGGCGTTAATGTTGTCGGTTTCGGTCGCGATGGCGATGCCGACGGCGGTGTTGGGCGTCAGGACGCTGCCGATATAGGTGGCGAAGTCGGTGTCGGTGGTCGTCGGGGATGATCCGTTGGCGAGGATCGTGGTAAGAAAGGCGTAGGGGATGATTCCGCCGACGAGGGCTGGGGAGGTGACGGTGAATCGCAATTGATTGAACGGCACGCCCGGCGTCGACTGCGCCGTGCCCAGGGGGACGCCTTCGCCGACGAGGTTGAGTTCACTGTTGCCGGCCGCGGTGAAAGTCGGGCTGGTCAGCGAGACGCCCGATCCGGCGATCGTGCTGCATTCGGAGACAAAGCTGTCAAGATAATTGCCGCCCATCGAGATGGCCGGCAGGGTCTCGGTGGAGATTTGGCCAGGAGCGCCGATGTAGACGATGGTGCCGTAGTTGGTGATCGTGCCTTGATCGTGCAGGCGGTTGCTGTTGTTGCCGTTGGTGTTGTCCAGCTGGAGCACGTCGCCGGTGCCGATGTTCGCCATGTTCAGGTCATCGAGGATGGCGCCATTTAACCCTGAGAGGATGACCGTGCCGGCCGCATTGCCGAAGTTGAACGTGCCGCCGGTGGTGACGGCGGAGGTGAACTGGAGGATGCCGATGCCCTGTTTACTGACGGTATTATTGACGACCAGGGAATCGCCCAGACCACCGGCGAACGTGGTCATATTCGCGACGTTGGTTTGAATGGTGCGGTTGCCGGTGACGCTGGCCGATCCAGTGAAGGTCAGGTCGTCGCCGGACCCGATCGTAAGGGTGCTGTCAAGAGAGACGACGTTGAGAATGGATTGGGCGGCATATTCCGCGACCATAGTGCCGCCGCCGATGGAGAGAACGCCGGTCCCGAAAGCCATGCTCGATCCGACGCCAAAGATGCCGGCCTGCAGGAAGGTATCGCCGGTGTATGTGTTGTTGCCGCTGAGCAACAAGCCGCCGCCGGTGATCTTATTCAAAGACGCCGAGCCGCTGATGTTCGCCGAGATCTGAAGATCGTAGGGAATGGCGCCGTAGTCATTGACGCTGATGGTGCGAAGGCCATTGCTGCCGAGACTCAGATTGCCGCTGATGACTGAGGGGGTCTGGCTGTTCAGGATGTTGTTGCCGTTCCAGACGATATCGCCATTGAGGGTGAGAGTGCCGGCCCCGGAGGCGATGCCACCGGCGCCTTGAATATTGAGGGCCGTCTGGTAGGCGGCGTCGCCGATGGTTTGATTGAATCCGTTGAGGTTCCAGAAGCCGGTCCCCAGGACCTGAACGTCGGGGCCGCCGTTGGAAACATTCAGTGAGGGCATCTGATTGCTATTGCGGAACAGCAGCACGTCAGAGCTCTGCCAGCCGGTACTTTGCGAGTTATTGCTGACGCCCGTGTTGTTGTCGCCGACGTTGATGGGGCCGCCCATGGCCTGAACACCGGCCGACTTCGAGAGGACGAGGGTACCTTCGTTGACGGACGTGAGACCCGCGTAGGTATTGGCGCCGGTGCCGCCAAGGACCAGAACGCCCTGACCTTGTTTATTGAGGGCGGTCTTTGCAAGGCCCGAGCCGTCGATAATGGTGGAGGTCACGGCCAGATCGTCGCCGCTGCTCAGGCCGTTATTAATCAAGAATTGGCGTGCATTGCCATCGCTGACGACGGCGCCGCCGGAGATGCCGTTGAGTTCGTCGGGCGGTTGGAACGCGATAGTTCCGCCGGTGATGCTGGCGCCGGTGGGATAAAGCGTCGCGCTGGTGCCACTGCTGGGGATCATCTGGGTCGGGGCGTTGTTGGTGCCGATTGTTTGGAGGGAGATGTTGAAGCTATAGAGAGTTGCGCCCGTACCGAGCTGAACTTTGGCGCCACCGAGGGGCCCTTCTTCGAGGTTGTTGTTACTGTTTCCGAAATAGTCGGTTACGCCGGGGGCGAGGATAAAAGTGCCGTTCGATTGGATCTGGTCGGTGAAATTGTTCAAGTACGGGTGGGGAAAGCTATAGCTGGACTCATCAATCACGGTCGCTGAATTGCCCGCGACGTCATCGCCGACCATGAACCACCCGCCGTTGGGGTCGGCTGCGGGTATGCCGGGGTTCTTGTCTAGAACTAAAGTACCGCTCTTGACCTGCCAGCTGCTGCCGGAAGTATCCTGATAGATACCCGTGAGCGCAAGCGTTCCCGTACCCAACTTGATACGATTGGTGCTCCAGGTGAGATTTCCGCTGACCGTCAGAGTGCTGGTTCCGTCGACGGCAAGGAAACCGCCGCTGTTATTGCTCTGGAACGGCTGATAGGTGTCGATTCCGGTCCAATCGATGTTGGTGCCGTTGACCGCGGTGGGACCGTCAAGGGCATTGTTTCCCGAAACGTTTTCGATGGACCCGGTCGGGGCGTACATGTTGTTGGAATAGCCCACGCCGTTGCCGGTGATCGATTCGTTGATGATCTGAACGGGTCCGTTGGAACCCTGCTGGAGCTGGAGAGCGGCGCCATAATTTACGGTGGTGCTGCCGGCCGGCGCGCCAAGGCCCATGCTGTTTTGGACGTTGACGATGCCTTCGTTGACCTCAAGGAGACCAGAGAACTGGTTCGCGCCGGACAGCACCAAGGTACCCAATCCGTCCTTCGCTATCGTTGTACCGCCGGTGATGATACCGCTAATCGTGTCGGAGTTGGCGCTTGTCGCGGCGACGGTGCTGGCTGCGGTGGCGTAGGTGTAGATATTCGCGTTGTTGTAGAGGGCGCCGTTGGTCAAGCCGTTGATCGTTAGATAGGGGACGGCGATGGTCGAGCCCGGCCCGGCAAACGCGACGGCCGAGGTTGTCAACGTGGTGGTGGAGTCTACGCCAGTGACTGTAACGCCCGGCGCAAGCAACAGCGCGTTGACCGCTTTGGAGATCGTGGCCTCACTGCTGGTGAGCAGAACGTTGGCGTTGGTCATGCCGACGGGGACGGCGGCGAGACTGGTATAGTAAAGGCTGGCCGGGGCTGGAATGATGTCAACGCCATCGTTGCCGCCGGTCACCGTGCCGAAATCGACGGTGCCGGTGGGATATTGTGTGGTGGCCGGGCCGATGACGACGCCGCTGATGATGCCATTGGCAAGCGGGAGGTTGGGTCGGACGGTCAAGTCTGTCTGGTTCGGCAGGTAACCGATCTGGTTTGCGCCGGTGGCGCTGAGGGCGGTACCGCCGCCGATAAAATCAGCGGCCCAACCACCGCCGCCGATGATCGTCGAGAAGCGTAATTCATTGCTGCCGGCGCCGTTGACGTCGGATTCGAACGTGCCGATCTGATTTGCGCCGATATTCACTTGCCCGACTTCCTGAATCGTCTTGCCGGCGGCGTTTCCGACGAGCCAGATTTTGCCGTCGTTGAGGGTGATGTTGTCGACGAGTGCAAGGCGGCCAGGGGCGGTGTTGGTGGCGTTGACGTTGGTGCTAAGGTTGGTGACGCTGTCATCAATCTTCAACACGCCGGCCTGGTTGACGACGATGCTGCTGGTATCGAGGAGTGTTCCGTTATTGGCCAGGAGGAGTGTTCCGCCGTCGCCTTGAATGGTGGTGGTGCTGGTCCAGTTGGCCGACCCGGAGATTTCCAGCGTACCTTCACCGCCTTTGAAGACGCTTTGGCTGCCGAAGATTCCTTCACCGATGGTTCCGGTGAAATTCACCAGCATCGCGGGATTCATGACATACAGGCCATGGTCGGTGTGGTTGGCGCTCTGGCCGGGCGTGACGGCGAGGGTGACGTTTCCAGTAAACGTGAGCGCGTTGGTACCGAGGAAGAACGTTTCGACGGAGGTGTTGTTGATCGTGTCGAATTCGAGCGGATTGGCGAGCGTGACCGGTCCACTGACGGCGCGGATCGATAGGCTGTTTTGCTGGAAGGCGACCAAGCCCGTGCCGAACGCGGTATTGCTGGCGACGTCAATGAGGCCGCCTTGATCGACGGTGGGTCCCGCGTAGGTGTTGTTGCCGGACAGTTGCAGGTCGCCGGCGCCGAGTTTTTCCAAACCGTAGGCGGCGCCGCCGCTGATGTTGGCGGTGATATTCAGCCCGGCGACTTCGTAGTCCGTCAACGCCTGCTGGGGGACGTTGAACTGGTGGTAGACACCGGCGCCGTTGCCCGCGGCGCCGCCGGAGAAAAATGCGCCCAGATCGAGGTTACCGGCGATGATGGCCGCCGGCGTGGCGCCGCTCGTGCCCGGTTGGGCATTGACCACAACCGATTGGCCCTCAAGCTGCAATGTACCCGCCGCGCCGCCGGTGTCGCTGGCACTGGTGATGACCGGGCTATAGGCCGGCCCCGTGTTCATCACGATGTTGCCGACGGTATTGTTGAATCCATTGAGGTCGATTTTGCCGGAGGGGAAGAGCGTGTCGGTCAGCAGATTGATCGCCCAGAAATCTACGGCGGCGATCTGATTGCTTCCGAGCAGCTGGATGGTGGAACCGGAGACGGCGGTCGTCACGCCGCCGACGGTTGATGTAACCGCCGGGCCGGTGGTGGCGTCGCCGGCGATGGGATTGCGGTTGTCGCCGATTTGAATATTGCCGATGATGGCCGTCGCCCCGTTGGTCTTGTTCAACTGGAGCAGACCACCGAGAACGAAAGTGGTGCCGGCATATGTATTGGACGTTGAGCCGGCCATTTGAAGCGTACCCTCGCCGACCTTTTCGAGATTGGCCGGGGAGACCTGGGTGCTGTCCACCATCCCGTTGATGGTGAGGCTGCCGCCCTGATCGACGCCGATGAAATCATTCTGCCCCGGCTGAAGGGCCACGTTTGTGTTGATGGCGACGGTGCTGCTGGCGGCGCTGGTTGGGGTATTGAGGTTATAGTTTTGGCCGACGACTCGGATCGCGCCGCCGTTGCCGTTGGCGTCGACGCCGAGCCCGATGCCGCTTCCCTGCACGTCGAGGGGCTCGGTCACGTTGGTGAGGTTACCCGAGAACCAGATCGCCGCGCCGTCGTTCATGATGGCGTTGGTTCCGGACAGGGCGTTGTTGGCGGTGGCTTCGACCACACCCGCGTTGACCTGCGTGATGCCCATGTAGGTGTTGGCGGCGGAAAGCTGGAGGAGGCCCTGGCCGTTTTTCGTAATGCCGCCGCTATCGCTGAGGGCGCCGTTCAGGACGGTATTGCCCGAGCCGTCGACGGTGAGGGTGAGGAGCGAGCCGGTGTCGATGGTGCTGTTGACGATGAGGGTTGCGTTTTGGGTGGCGATGGCGGACTGAGAGTATAAGCCGGCGCCGTTGACGGTCACCCAGGTTTGCGAGGCGTTGAGGGTAATGCCGGGGAGGAGATTTGGGCCGACGGTTGTCGGGGCGAAGTTAATGGTATTGACATTGGCGGCGCCGGGCGCGTTTTCCGAGACGATGCCAGTGGCGAGCGTGATGGCGTTGCCGTTGAGCGTGTAGCCCCCGGCCTTGAACGCGATCGAGTCGAACTGGGTACCGCCGGCGAAGTCGTTGGTGTTGGTCATCCGGGCTGCGCCGGCCGGGAAGACCAGGTCGTCGCCGGGCCGCGGCGCGACGCCGGCCGACCAGTTGGCGCCCGTTGACCAGTTTGCGTTGGCGCCGGCGCCGGTCCAGAGGTCGGCGGCAAGCATGACGCGCGACTCGAGCGGTTCAACGCCATAGGCGCCTTGGCACGCCTGGCTCAAGATCCGTCGCCGTTTGGACAAACGCGGCGACTGCTTCTCGGCAGCCTTATTATCGAACTGATTGGATTCACCGGCAACGCTAGAAGACGACTGAGCCTTACGAGACATAGGCGCAAACCCTCCGGCTCGGCCAGGGCAATGGAGACAGCCCCGGACCGGCACTGGAAATGACCTAGAACAAGAACATCAAACTACGCAGGAAACCCTCTCAGTGCCTCCGGGCACTCCGAAATCCAAGAAAATGAAGGATGGATTTCGACGAACGCGATTTTACATAGCCTTCGCTATTGGCTAACACTAACTTATTCCCCGCAAAAGGCAAATCGATACCAGCGCTGACTTGAACCGCTTTCCCATGCCAGAAACGCAGGCAGACCTCTTGTCGGGTGATTCTTGGCGAATGTACCGTCATCAATGATACGATGTCAAATAAAAAATTCGCCATTAACACTAGCAATTCCCTCATTCCGCTGACGCAATGTGAATCGGCTTGACTTGCAAGCGTCTTAATTGAACTTCCCAATGAGCTGAATTGTCCCCGTCGGCTGCTCGGATCCCGCCGACGGTTCGTCTGTAACGGCAGTAGCGACAATGACGCCGGGGTCCGTTTTCAATGAACCCGTGACATCGATCGCGCCGCGAGAGTTCACCCTACAAACCGCCGCCGGTATCTTTTTCTGCTGACTATTGATCAGCCACAATTCGTACGCTCTGCCCGCCGCCAGGTTTGGTAAATCCCCGGAAGAAAAATGAAATGATTTCGTAACCGGATCCCACATCACATGCCCGCGCGCGTTGGGACGGGTTGTGTTTCCGTGCAGCGTCACAAGCTGCGCCGCCGGTGAATCCACCAGACGTTTCATATCCTCCCCCTCTTGCCCCGCCGCCCGAAGCTGAACAATCTGCCGCTGTTTCTCGACGATCTCAGATTTTAGATTGTCAACTGACTTTTGCTGATTGAAGAGAATACTGGTAAGGATGAGAATGGCGATGCCCGCGGCGATCGCGCCGCCCAACGCAGCGGGGGCCGTCCATGGCGTCCGGGTTAAACGATTCTTGCCGGTATGTGTAGCGGCGAATCCCGCCGATTTTGCGGCCGGCGCCGGCGACGCTTTCACCCGCTCCAATATCCGGCCGCGGGTGGCCTTTGGGGCGGGGGTCGCCTCAAGCGACAACGGCAGCAACGCGAGGATCGCGTGGGCCTCGCCAAGCCGACCAATGCATGTCGGACACCCGGTCGCAAGGTGCGCAAGCAACTCTTCCCGCTCGGCGCCTTCCAAGACACCCATGGCGTATTCCAGGACAGATTGCCGGCGCGCATCACATTCCATGTTCGTTACTCATGTCATCCATACGAAGATTGAGGCCAGATAGATTGCGGGGCGGGCGCGTCAATCCTGGCTGCCCAGAAGATCGCGCAGATAAAGCAACGCCTGTCGGATCCGCGATTTAATCGTTCCGAGGGGTTGGCCAAGCCGTTCGGCGACCTGGGCGTGGGACATTCCCTCAAAAAACGCAAGCTCCAGCGCCGCGAGTTGATCGGCGGGCAAAGATTTCATCGCATGAATCACCAGTCCGCGACGCTCGGCGGTCATGGCGTCTTCCAGCGGGCCGGCGACCGGCTCGTGCATGCCGTCGGCCGCTTCCACTCCGCCGATGATCGCCTGCCCCCCGCGATGAGCCGAGCGGCGCGATCGCAATCGATCCACCACCCGGCTCCGCGTCAGTCCCATGATATGGCCAAGCGGACTTCCACGCGAGGGATCAAAACGATCCCCCCGCTCCCACAACTCGGAAAAAATCTCGACAACAAGGTCTTCGGCGTCGCTGCAATCGTGGAGGGCTCGAAGACAGACACTATATACCAGCGTGCTGTACTGTTCATAAAGCGCCGCCATCGCCTCGGCATCGCCGGCCCGAACACCGGCCATCAAAGCGAAATCATTGACGTTCGCCGGCGGAGAGATTGCGGACAATTCGCGGGACTGCGACATTCCTGGTTCCACCCGAGCAACAATCGCACAGTTCGTGCAGTCAAATTGACCGCATCGCAACCATAACCGGTTTGAACATTAGACGAAACGCCTAAAACGAATGTGCGATACCCGCGACTTCGCAATTTCTGCGCCTCTCAGGAATGTTTTATTTTTGTTTGACTTGAGCCTTGTCGAGTTTTATGCGGAGTTCCAGATCGGATGGCCATGCATCTTGGGGAAGTTTTTCGATCTGCTCGTAAATCCGTACCGCTCCAGCCATATCATTGCGAAATTCCGCGTCCATCGCCTGATGATACAGGATCTTGGCTTGTGCGTTGGGACTTAGAGGCGAGTCAACGGGAGCCGCAGCGGTCGTGGGAGCCGGCGGCGCGGCGGCGGGCAGGGTCGTAGCGGGCGGCGATGAACGAACGGGAGCCGGAGGCGAGGCGAGGATTGGCGCCGGCGCGGGGGCGGCGACCGGAGCCGTCGTCGGCGCCGCCGAAACGCCGTCGGATGGCGCGGTCTGGGGAGCGGCGGGAAGGGTGGCGGGTTGCGGTTCGATCGGCACGCTGCTTGGCGCCAGCCCTTCGGGCGCCGGATCGGTGGTGGCGGCGGGCGGTTCTTCACCCCGCTCGGGAATTTGCACGGCAGGCATCGTTGGAACCGCCGACTTGGACCCGTGCGAAATACGCGCCCAAACCGCGATCGCCTGAGCGCGCCATGCCGGTACCGCCACGACGGCCACCACGCTCCAGAACAGCAGCAGGAAGACAAGGAAAAACTTCCCGCCGGTGCGTCGCGATCCGCGGCGCGGCGCGGGGCCGGCCGACTTAAAACGCGGTGCGGTATCATCCCCCTTGGCCGACCCTTCGTCACCCTGGCCCTTGAGTTCTCGAGCGGCAAGAGCCATCTGGTGATTCAGCTTAAACGCCGCGGCCAAATCCTTGGCCGAGAGGAATCCCCCGTCGCGCGGCGGACGGGCCTTGGCGCCGATGCTTGCGTTTGCCGGCTTCTCCAGGGGCGGCGGCATCTTTCTAACGGCCGCGGCCTCAGTCTGAATGTCCGGCTCCGATAAATCCCAAACCGAAGTATCGGGTTTCGGCGGCGGAGCGTGGCGATCGGCGGAGTCGGCGGCGCGCTCGGTCGTTTGACCGCGAAGCTCGCGTTCGCGCCGGGCGGCCTCGCGATCGCGGGCCAGCGCCAGACGATCCCGTTCGATCGCCTCCTTCTCGCGATTGACCGCATCGCGCTCGCGGGCGATGGTCTCCCGGTCGCGCTGAACAAGTTCGCGATCGCGAGCGGCGGCTTCTTTTTCCCGCTCCAAGTCTTCGCGAATACGGTCGCTTGCCTCGCCGCGCTCCCGTTTTTCTTTCAGCAATTCTTCGACAAGGCGAAGTTTCTCCTCGATTTGGGGATCCAGCGGCGCGGGACCAGTATCGACCGCCGACGCCGGCGCGGGAAGGGGAAGCTCGCGATAGATCGTCGTGCGCGGCTCGGGTTCAGAGCCTTCCAGCAGCGTATCCGGATGGACAGGCGGCTCTTGAAGACGATTGCAATGCGGGCAGAGATTTCCCCCGCGCTCCATCGATCCGCCGCAGCTATAGCAGACGCCAAATTCCCGGCTCAGCCCCTTCACGTGGGCGGCAAAACGCCAAAGCTGATGCGTCGTGGGTCCCCGAACCACCGATTGCGGCTTGATGCGGCCCTTGCGGACAAAACTGAGCAAAGTCTCCCACTTCATGCCCGGCGCCGCCGGATTTCGATTTTGCAGCACGTACCACGGCCCAATCCGCAGCTTCGTGGCTTTGCGGGCGGCGGCGTTATTTTCCATGGCGCATTTGGGACAAAGGGTTTCGCTGCCGTCGCCCACCGCTCCGCAAAATGGGCAGACCTGTTGCGCCTCGAGGCCGTCGCGGATGCGACTCGCCTCGGCGTCATTGGTGGCAAATTCGGGAGCGGACCTGCTTTCGGCCGCTTCGTCGGGGAATACATCTCGCATAGTCACAGTCGCCCGGTTCCTTCCTTGCGTCTGAACAATCACCGCAGTGTGCGTATTGAACCACACATTGGCAAGAGGTCAATCGGGAAGTACCGCGGAAATTGATTCCGGCGAGAAATAATCTCGAATCAGGTCGCGATAACCGGCAGGAACGTGACCGCCGTCAAGCGCCTGACGGGCACGCTCCATCCGAATCGGCCATTCCGCCCCCTTCCATGGCGGCGGCGCACGAAGAAGTTGAGTAGCATTGCCCGCGCTGAGCGTCGCGGCGCCGGCCGATCCGCCGACGGCGCTTTGCGACGGCGACGATAAACCGACGCCGTTCGCCGTCGCAGCCACATGATCGGGCCCTGACGTGTGCGACCCCGACGCGTGCTCGGCCAATCGTGAACGCGAAGATGCCGAGGGCGCGTTTGTGCGGGCGGACTTGCCCCCTTGTCCGTCGCTCGACGCCGCCGATGAAGCGTGGGCCTCTAATTTTTCAACGTCGCCGGTTTTTCCGGGCGATTGTTTGTCGGCAGTCGTCTGGCTTGGTCCGGATGAGTTAGCGCTCAAATCATCAGGATCGGCCAGAATAATGGGACGATTATCGGCCGAAGCCAGCCATATCGCCTGGCGACCATCGGCGGATAGGCCGTCTTTCGCCGATTTCGATGCGTGAATGGCCGCGGCATCGGCTTGGGGCGGATGAACTGGCGCGGGCCCGAGCATGACGAGCGTAACGACCAGCGCGACGGCCAGCGCTACGCCGCCCCACATCCGCGCCCCATATCGGCGGAGATTGACGGCGGCGATGGCGTCGGCGCGGCAACGATCGCTGGCGCTGGCGACGACGGCGCCCGCCCACGGATCGCCGGAAAAATCCGCCCGACACGCAAGCCATGCCGAAGAAAAGAGTTCGGCCGAGTCGGTTTGCCGATCGATTTCAAGGGCGGCTTGAAAGACGGTCGGCCGCGAAGCGATCCCCCAAACGCCGCCGGCGACAATGGCGATGGCCGCTATGATCGCGTCAATCGATCGCGCGGGTCGGTCGTGCCATAGTAAAATGACGGTGGCGATCGACGCCAATGCAGACGCGAAAAGGATCGTCAGCCCGACATGCTCAAACAAGCGGACGAGCGCCAGCCGCCGATGAACGGCGCGAAGGAAAAGATGAAGCTGGTGTTTTGGGGACGCCAAGTAACATGAGTGTACCGCGGCTGTGCAAAAATCATCCGGATCGCCGTTCGCTCCTTCGCCGGTTTCAATGGGATGTCTTGTGCGCGGGGGCGCGGCAATATCGAAAATGGGAACGATTGGCGTTAGACCAAACCTTCCCGCCGATGCAACGGTATACAGCATTGGCGCCGCCCGTGGGTAAGCCGATGGAAATGACGCCCAACCGATGTAACGCCGGCGGTCCGGCGTATACTTAACGCTCATGAATATTCGCCCCAAGACCTTTCGCCGATTGCTCATTCTTTTTGGGGCTTCGTCGGTGTTGGCGGGCGTTTTGATCTGCGTCGTCGTCGCCGGCGTCTATCGCAACGCGCGGGAGATGAAACGGATTCGAGCCCAAGCGATGACGGCTTATAAAGAGGGTAACTACGTCAAATCGGTCGAATTGTTTCAGACGTACCGGGACATGGCCGGCGTCACCGATCCCGACGCCGAGTTTGCGTATGGCGTCTCCCGCGTTCATGTCGAATTGCCCGACGGCAAACATCTGGTTGAAGGCATTCATGTTTTTGAGCAATACCTGCAATCCCTGAAGCCGGGCGACGCGGCCGCCGAACGGCAACTGCTTCAGTTGTACGTCGCGCGCGGCTATTTCACCGAAGCCATTCACCTGGCCGACGACCTGCTGTCCGCCAACCCGCGTGATGGGCAGGCGCTGCACGAGAAAGTCCTGGCGCTCGCCGGCCAGCATCAAACGCAAAGCGCTCTCGAGGTCAACCAGAAGCTCAACGCCATTGAGCCGCTGAATATCCATGGACAGATCGTCACGATCATGCTCCTGGCGCAGTTGAATACGCCGCCCGAGCAGGTGATCGCGTATGCCCAGGCGTTGCAAAAGGCGCACGAAAACGATCCGCGGTTTGAGATGCTGCTGGCTTTTGCGTATTCGCAGGAAAAGCAGGACGAGTCGGCGAAGAAATGGCTTTTGCAGGCCGCGCGCGGCACGCCGCCCGATGCACAGTTTGTGGCCGATTTGGCCGTGCATTTGGACGAGGAGGGTTTGTTCGTCGAATCGGGCGCGCTTTTGGAGCGGTCGGCGGACCTGATCGCCGACGTGGCCGTGCAGCGAATGCTTGCCGAGCGGTTGTGGGAAGACGGAAACACCGCTTCGCTTCTGGAACGGCTCAAAAATCAGACGCCACAATCGCCGTCGTCGGACGGCGTTTTGATGGCATATCGGGCGCTGGCGCTCTACTCGGATCTGAAAACCGGCGACGGCGACGCCCTGGCGAGAGCGCTGGCGCTCAGAACCGACGCGCCGTCGGTGGCGTGGGCGATGGCATTGCAGGCGCGATACGCCAAAGCGCCTTTGTCCGCCTCGGAACTCGCCTCCCGCCTCGCGACCGCCGTGGCCCGCGACCCGGAGAATCCGGTGTTGCATGAGATGCTCGCGGAAGTCTATTTGCGGATGAACGAGAGCGAACTGGTTATTCAACAATGCGCGCTCGCGTCGCAGCACGCCAAGAGCTGGGCCGCCCCTTACCTGATGACGGCAGAGGCGCAAACCATAACCGGCCGTCACGCCGAGGCGGTCGAGTCGGCCCGGCTGGCGCTCGATCGCGCCCCCAGTCGCTATGAAACCCGGCTCATGCGAGCCAAGACCTTTTTCGCATGGGCCTCGGACTCGGGAGTGGCGTCCAACTATGTCAACCTGTTGACCTATCTCGAGCAGATGCAGCGGACCTATCACGACGCCCAGACTTTGCCGATGTACGTCGCGGTCTTGGCCCGGACCGGGCATCGCGAGCAGGCGCTAAAAGCCGTCGACGAGGCCATGAAAGCCGACCCACCGCTCCCGATGGAGACGCTCGCGCAGTTGGCTGAAACTTGCGACAGCGAGAATCTTGGCATGGGCGCTGAGGTGCGCGATATCGCCCGTAAGACCCAGGGAGTGACGCCGGAGATTTCGTTGTCGCAGGCTCGCGCGATGCTGCGGGCGGGGCATGGAGCGCAAGGGCTTGAATTTATTTTGAACGCAGCCCGCGGCCGCGAAAAAGAGATCGCCTGGCGGATCGCCGTCGCGCTTTATCGCGAGGCTTTCGGGCAACCCGACGCCTTGAAGGATTGGATTTCGCTTGGGGATCAATATCCCGGCGACCTCCGTTTGCAGCAGACCATTCTTCGGGCTCAGTCGCGCACGCGCGACCGCGCGTTTTGGGCGCGAACCATCGAACGCGTTAAGGCGATCACCGGCGAGCAGGGCCTTCTCTGGCGGATGGAGCGCAGCCGCTGGCTGCTTGCCGGGCCTTTGAGCGAACGTGACAAGGCCGAGGCGGTTAACTTATTGACACAGGTGACGGCGGCGTCTCCCGGTTTGGCTGAGCCGCATCGACTTCTGGCCCTGGCGATGGAAAAGGTCAACAACGTGCCGGGCGCGCTGGCCGAGCTGACGACGGCGGCCGAGACGCATCGCGGCGACCTCACCATCACCCGTGAACTCGTGCGCCTGCTGACGGCCAGCGATCGCAACGCCGAGGCGCTGGAGTATCTCGACAAACTCGCGCAAAGCCGTGAGTTGACCATCCAGGCCCGCCACTGGCTCGCCCAGACGTACGCCGAGCGGGGATATAACCAAAAGGCGATAGCGCTCCTGACCGCCGAGACGGCCGTCGCGCCGCAAGACGGTCGCCCGGTTCTGCCCAATTCCACAAGCGCCGAAGCGGAACGGCTCTTGGTCGGCGTTTACGCCGGCGCCGGTGATTTTGCCCGTGCCGAGCAAGCGGCCCGCCTGTGGGGTCAGTACGCTCCCGCCCAGGCGATGAATGCCGATATCGCTCGGGCCGAGGTCGATCTTTTGCAGCCCGTGAAAAATCCGTCCGCCGCGCTTGAGGCGCTCGAGCCTTATGTCGCATCAGCCACCGCGACCTATCATTCCAAGGTCATCGAACTGTATGCGCGCGCGCTGGTTTCCGACGACCGGACCGCCGACGCGGCGGCAATGCTTGCCCCGCTGCTTGCGGTTTCACCTCGATGGCGCGCCGTCTGGCTCGATCTTGGCGCGTGGCAAAAAGATTTCGCGTCAGGCTCGGCATGGATTCGGCGGGCGGTCCCGTTCATTGCCGCCAACGCTCCCGGCGAGCGTTGCGCGTTGGCCAAAGCCTGGTACGCGGTCGGATCAAAATTCGAAACGCCGGCCGCCCTTGACGCCGCCGCTGAAATCCTCCAGCCGCTCACCTCTGGCGGCGATGATATCCCGGAAGCCTGGATTCTAACGGCAATGACCGCGCAAGCCCGCTTTGACTACGACACCGCGGAGCGCGCCTATCGGCATGTTCTGAAGAAAGATCCCACCTCGCCGGACTGCCTGAATAATTTGGCGTACCTTCTTTGGCTGCGGGATCGCCCGGCGGATCTTCCCGAAGCGCGTCGCCTTGCCGAGTCGGCCGTCGCGCTGCGACCCAATGATGCAAGTTTCTACGACACGCTGGCGCGAATTCAGGCACGCGCCGGCGACATCGGATCGGCCAATCGAACCTTCCGCGTCGCCCTTCAAAAAGATCCGAACAGCCTGGAAGCGATGATCGGTCAAGCCGAACTTTTATCCCGCGACCCCGCCACCCGGGATGAAGCCCGGACCCTCCTTGAACGAATTCAACGGCTGATGAACGGATCGCCGCAACTTCCGTCACTATTAAAAAAGCAATATCAACTTGTCCGCCAGACATTGGCGAGCTCCCTCTAGCCTCCGCCCAGATTGCCCATCCTTCGAACTCAACCATTTCGCGAAATTTTTTTCGGCGCCAATTATCGGCCGCCAATCCTATGCGACGCGGACTTTTTGGGTCCCTGCTCGTCACGTCCGCTGCCCAGCTCGATCACGACGGCATAGGATTTGCATCAAATTTCAGCCGAGTGATCGGAAACCGACATGCCGTATTTTTTGTCGGCTCCAGAATCCATCCTAAGAGATCGTAAATGCTTTTTTTCAAAATGGTTGTGGTGAAGGCGAATAAACGTATCAGCAAGATCGCGACATTTTTGTGCGTGGCGATGGGTGGTAGATTTTGAGCGAAAAATGCACGTCCGATAGGTGCTATGCCGATTTTTTATGCGTTTTCCGGTTTTTTGTTTGTTTCTTTGAATCGCATGGGTTAGTATCCGGATCGCTTAGCTGGGTCCGCTAGAGGCGAAGATGGGCGAATAGATTGGTCACGGCAAATGATTGCCCGGCCTATCTACTTAAATTTGCAGAAGCCTTCCACGGCCTGCTTCTTGTTCCCCCCGTTATTTTTTCGGGGATGAACGGTTGCGAAGTGGTCGCAGTGTGATGGGGACGTGTAGTGCAGGTTTGCCCACCGCGTTGTTTCGGGCAAATCTAAGGAGGTCGTTGAAAATGGGTGTTCTTGCCCACATTGGGCCCGCGGAACGTCCGCGCGGTCATATTTTGCCATGGATGGCGCGGCTGGCTTTGACCGCTGTCGTCTCCGGTGCTGTGGTTGTGTTTTCATCGGCGCCCGCAATCGCGGGCTTTCGTTATTTTTCCGCCGATCACTTTTCCGCCGGGGACCTCTCGAATGCGACAGCCGATGGACCGGCGACGAACAGTGGCTTGCTCGCTAAAACAATCCTGGATTTTGACGAGGACGCCGTCCAAGCCGACGCGCGCTTCCTCGCGTCACCGTCGGAACCAACCCCCTCCGTCGCCATCGGCGATGCGTTCGGCATCAGCAGTGCCATGGAGCAGATTGCGGATGCCACTCCGTCAGCCAGTCAAACGCCCCCTCTTTTGATCCCCGTGCCGACCGCAATCTCTAGTGGCCTGTGCGGATTGCTCGTTCTGGCCGTACTCGCTGCCTCTAGATGGATGCGGCGGCGCGTGTTTCGATGAACTCAAGCCGCATTTCGGTCCATTTTCCAGCTGCAAAGCAAACCGCGTGAACTGCTGTCGACGACAGCGTTCACGCGGTTACTGCACGGGTTCACCGTATATCCCCACTCATCTCAAGATGAGCACTTGTCGTCGTGGCTCACTTACCCTTCATCGCGCGGTTCACTTGTTTCGGGGCCTGTTTTGGTGGGCTCTTGGGTGTCGATTCCGGGAGCTTCCTCCGCGGGTCTCGTTTCCGGCGAGGCTTGGCTTCCTCGTTTACCCGCCGAACTCTTACCGCCCAGCCTTCCGATTTTTGACATGTGAGCGCGATCGGTGCTAACGCGTTCGCCGCCTTTGCGGCCCGCCGCGCGAGCTTCGTCGGCGGTGAACTCGTGAGCCGTCCCTTTTTCATGAGCGGCCTTGCCCCCTTTGCGGGCGATTTCTCTTTGCTTATCCCGATCCATTGACGCAAACCCGCGATTTCGTGTTCCTGATAACATCTTTACTCCTTACATTGTACTACCTACCGTAGGGCCGATCTCAACGGCCTTGGCAAACAGCCATTCCACGATCTATGTGGGATAATGCAAGTGAGATACCAATTAGGCCTGACTGTTTCAAAGTCCAGTAAATTTCTCAAAAAAGCCGGCCGCTGATTCGCATTGAAGGTGTGTGGGAGGCTAGAGCCGATCATCCTTTAGACCCAACTAAACGTCGAGTGGCGAAATTGCTCACGAAACCGCGCCGATCGCCGAAAATTTTCCAAAGCCAACGGCGGATCAGCTATTTCGGTTCCGTCAATCAGTCAGCCCGCGGGACCGAATGACATTCAATGATAATGGGCAACAAAGAAAAGATGTGCCGAGGGCTTGCGTTCGGCGTATAATTTCGTGACAACAAATGATCGCGTCCTGAGGGAGTAGAATTAAAATGCACCGCCCCGACATTCTGAATCGCGCCAATGCCGACTATGTTGATGGACTATACGAACAATTCAAGCGCGATCCCGATTCCCTAGACGATTTGTGGCGAGCTTATTTTTCCGGCTTCGACGACGCCGACGGCGCCCGCGCCGAGAGGTCCAACACATCGCCGGGCGCGCTGGGCGTTCATGACCTGGTTCACTCATACCGCGAGTTGGGACACTTTCAGGCGACGCTCGATCCGCTTGGCAAACCCCGGCCGCCACATCCACTGCTTGATCTTCACCTTTTCGGAATGAGCGACGACGATCTCGATCGCTACGTCGGCAAAGGAGACTTCCACGGCGAAACCGACGGAACCCTTCGCGATCTGCTGGCCAAACTGCAAGCGACCTATTGCCGCAACATCGGCGTCGAATACATGGGTATCTCGACCAAGGCCCACCGCGATTGGCTTGCCCAGCGCATGGAACCCATCCTCAACCACCCCGTCTTCAGTTTCGAGGAATCCAAGGCGTTGATGTTTCAGCTCGTGGTCGCCGAGGATTTCGAGCGGTTCCTGTTGACCAAATGGAAAGGCGCGAAAACATTTTCCCTCGAGGGCGGCGAATCGGTCGTCCCGCTGTTGAATTCAATCGTGGACGACGGCGCCATGATCGGCATCGAAGAGGTCTGCATGGGCATGTCCCATCGCGGCCGGCTGAATGTGCTCTCGCACGTGCTGAATAAGCCTTACGAAGTCATCTTCAGCGAATTCATGGAAAACATCGCCCCCGACGGCAACAACCTTCGCGGCGGCGACGGAGACGTCAAATACCATCTCGGCTACGCCAACGATCGCCCGACCAAACAAGGCCGCCTGGTCCACATCAGCCTGAGCCCCAATCCCAGCCACCTGGAATTGGTCAACCCCGTCGTCGAAGGGATCGTGCGGGCCAAGCAGAATTACAAGAACGACAAGGAACAGAATCGCGTCGTTCCCGTGCTGATTCACGGCGACGCCGCCTTCACCGGGCAGGGGATCGTATTCGAAACGTTGAATCTTTCGGAACTGCGCGGCTGGCGCACCGGCGGGACGATCCACATCATCGTCAACAACCAGATCGGCTTCACCACCCTTCCCGAACAAGGCCGCTTCACCCCTTATCCGACCGACGTCGCGAAGATGATTCAGGCGCCGATCTTCCATGTGAACGGCGACGATCCCGAAGCCTGCGTGCACGCCGCTCGACTGGCGACCGCGTTCCGCGAAGAGTTCAAATGCGACGTCATGCTTGACGTATGGTGTTACCGCCGCCATGGGCATAACGAGCAGGACGAAGCCCCGTTTACTCAGCCGGTGATGTACGCTCAAATCGCCAAACATCCCACGACCCGCGAGATTTACGCCCAGCGCATGGTGGCCGAGAACAGGCTTCCCTCGGCGCTGCTCGAAGAGATGAAAAAGCTCGCCCGCACGCGGATGGATCAGGCTTATGAATTGGCGCAGGTCTACAAACCCCGTCAGCGGACGGCGGCTCTGAACACGCTTTGGAAAGACTATCTGCACACGCCGACCGATTGGTCGGCCAAGACCGCCGTGCCGCGCGACGTATTGAACAAAGTCGCCGAACTGGCCACTCGGGTTCCGGCCGATTTTACGCCGCATCCCAAGCTCGGGCGTTTGCTGACCGAGCGACGCGAGGCGGTCATCCGCAACGGCCACGGCATCGACTGGGGCTGTGGGGAGATGCTCGCCTTCGGCACCCTGCTTTGGGAAGGTTCGCCTATTCGCCTCACCGGCCAGGATGTTCAACGCGGAACCTTCAGCCATCGCCATGCCGTCCTTCACGACTACAACACCGGCCGCCAATACACGCCGCTGGCCAACCTCAAGGAAGACCAGCCGCCCATCGCGATTCTCAACTCGATGCTCTCAGAAGAAGCCGTCCTTGGCTTTGAATACGGATTTAGTTGCGCCGACCCGCGAAATCTCGTCGTCTGGGAAGCGCAGTTCGGGGATTTCGTGAACGGCGCCCAGGCGTTGCTGGATCAATTCATCGCCGCCGCCGAATCGAAATGGCAGCTTTGCAACGGCCTGGTGATGCTGTTGCCGCACGGCTACGAAGGCGCGGGCCCTGAGCATTCCTACGCCTATCTCGATCGCTTCCTGGCGATGTGCGCCGCGGACAACATGCAGGTTTGTCAGCCCAGTTCCCCGGCCCAGGTTTTCCACTTGCTTCGCCGGCAGATTCACCGCAACTTCCGCAAGCCGCTGGTGATGATGATGCCCAAGGCGTTGTTGCGGTACGAGCCATCGTTTTCGCGCGTCGAGCAGTTTACGCAGGGGACGCTGTCGCTGGTGATCGATGACGCCGGCGCCCCGGACCGCGGGAAAGTAAAACGCGTTCTTTTCTGTTGCGGGAAGATGTACTACACGCTGGCCAAAGCCCGCGACGAACAGAACATCGCCGACACGGCGATCGTTCGCGTCGAACAGCTTTACCCGTTCCCCAAGCGGGAGATTCAGGCGATTTTGGCGAAGTATTCGCAAGCCGGCGAGGTGGCGTGGGTTCAGGAAGAGCCGCGGAATCGCGGCGCCTGGCGGTTTATCGAAGACCATCTGCGCCCGCTTCTTCCGGAGAAGACCGCCGTGAGCTACTTCGGCCGCGACGAAGCCGCCAGCCCCGCCACCGGATCGCACAAAATGCACAAGCAGGAGGAGCAGGAAATCGTCGCCCATGCGCTCGAAAAAAAAGTGAACGGCGAAGCGAAAACGCTCCCGCATAGTCAACCCGTCGCCACCGTCGTGGCGCCCGCCGAGCGCGGCGGCGCCAGTTAGCCGGAAAACGAAAGCGTAAACGGTAAAAGCGTAAAAATGGAACGAAAACCCATTTTACTCTTTGCGCTTTACGCTTTACTCTTTTGCGACCAGCGAATCACGCTCATCTAGCGCGGTTGTCAGTTGCTGTCGCGTTTCTGCGTTTAGCGGCCCCGCTTGCGGGGCGTTATTCGCGACGCAAGGTCGCTTCACCAACATGAGAAATGCTCTAAACGAGAATAACATGGCCACCAACGTCCCGATTCCCAGCCTCGGCGATTCCATCAGTCAGGTCACCGTCCTGCGCTGGATCAAAAATGACGGCGACTACGTCCAGGTCGACGAAGCCTTCGTCGAGCTCGAAACCGACAAGGCCAATACCGAATTGCAGGCCCAGGTGGCCGGCGTGTTGCATCCGTCGCGAAAGGTAGGCGACACCATCAAAGTCGGAGAGATCGTCGCGGTCATCGACGAAAAAGCCACGGCTTCGACGACCGCGCCCGCGGCCGACCTCAAAACGTCCGCCGCCGCACAAGTTCAGGCGAGTCCCTCGCCGTCGCCGGCCCCGCCTGCCGCTTCAAAGCCGCAGGAACCGTCGCCGAGCGCGATGGATGATTTGAACCCGTCCGTTCGTCCGTTGCTGATTGAACATCGCCTCAATCCATCGGATATCCCCGGCACCGGCCCCCACGGAAGGTTGCTGAAAGAAGACGTGCTTCGCTACTTGGAACAGAAAAACGGCAATGGGAAAGCCGCCTCGAACCCCGCCGCGGCTCCGGCGGCTTCCATGCCTGTCGCGACGCCCGTACCCGCCGCGCCCCCCGTTTCCCCGATCTCGCCTTCGCCCGCAAAATCTTCCGCGCCCTCCCCGGCGCCCGCGTCGGGCATCAAGTCCGCCGGCGCCGACACCCCCGCCGCCGCCGACTACAGCGCCGCCGGCGAAGCGCGCGTTCCCATGAGCAAGATTCGCAAACGAACGGCGCTGAATCTCAAGCAGGCTCAAAACACCGCCGCCATCCTCACCACCTTCAACGAAGTGGACATGTCGGCCATCATGGACCTGCGCGCCCGCCTTAAGGAGCGATTCGAAAAGACTCACGGCATCGGCCTTGGGTTCATGAGCTTCTTCGCCAAAGCCGTCATCCTCGGTCTCCGCGAGTTTCCCAAGATTAACGCCTACATCGACGGCGACGACACCATCTACCACAACTACGTCAACCTTGGCGTGGCCGTCAGCAGCGAACGCGGTTTGGCGGTGCCGGTCCTCAAGCACGCCGAGCAAATGTCGTTTGCGAAAATCGAATCCGAGATCAAACGGCTGGCGACCGCCGTGCGAGAAAATAAACTGTCCCTCCCCGAACTCACCGGCGGCACCTTTACCATCACCAACGGCGGCGTGTTCGGTTCCCTGCTCTCCACGCCGATTTTGAATCCCCCGCAGAGCGGCATTCTTGGAATGCACGCCATCAACAAGCGGCCGGTCGCCATCAACGACAAGGTGGAAATCCGTCCGATGATGTACGTCGCCTTAAGCTATGATCACCGCATTGTCGATGGCCGCGACTCGGTAAGCTTCCTTGTGAGACTGAAGGAATATCTGGAAGACCCGGCACGACTGATGCTGGAGATTTAAGCTGAGGCATCGGCCATTATATCCGGAGGCTACCATGACGACATTGAACGTGCGGTCTCACATAGGGACTGATGGCACGCTGGAACTGAAGCTTCCAGCTGGCGTTAAGGAAGCGGATGTTGATGTGATCATCGCATTCCAGCCCGTCTCCCATACAGGCTGGAAATCCGAAGCCGAACGATTGGAATGGCGAAAAATTTGTTGATACAACCGCTGGCGCATGGCAGGGCGAGCCATATGAACGTCCCGACCAAGGCATGTTTGAGAAACGGGATGAGTGGGAATGAAATATCCTCTCGACACCACCGCCTGAGCGCAATCTCTCAACCGCCGGACCGCCGAAGTTCCTCGCTCCGAATTCTCCGGCGTTCCCGGTTTGAAAGTTGAGGATTGGGAAACTACGCGCCGAAGGGGGATCGACCGTTCAACCTCAACTCGCACTCCCGCCGGCTTCCCCCTACAATCCCCAACCCTATGAGCGAAACCACCAATTCCCCTTACGATCTCATCGTCATCGGCGCCGGGCCCGGCGGATATGTCGCGGCGATTCGCGCGGCGCAGCTTGGCATGAAAGTCGCCTGCGTCGATCGCCAATTCCTCGGCGGCGTTTGTCTAAACGTCGGCTGCATTCCCTCCAAGGCCTTGCTCGATTCTTCCGAGCGGCTTTGGGAAGCGCAGAACAAATTGGCCGTTCACGGCATTCAGCTTGGCAATGTCACCGTCGATCTCAAGAAAATGATCGGCCGCAAGGATCAGGTGGTGAAACAGCTCACCGACGGCGTCGGTTTCCTCTTCAAGAAAAACAAAATCGACTCGACCATCGGCTCGGCGAAAATCATCTCGGCCGACACGGTCGAGGTGAAAGCGGCCGATGGCGTGCGGACGCTCAAGACCAAGAACATCCTGATCGCCACCGGAAGCGCGCCGATCGAGTTGCCGGGGATCGCGTTCGACGGGAAATATATTGTCGGCTCAACCGAGGCGCTCGCCTTCGACGCCGTTCCGGAAAAGCTGCTCGTCGTCGGCGCCGGGTATATTGGGCTTGAGCTTGGCTCGGTTTGGGCGAGGCTTGGGGCGAAGGTTCAATTTCTGGAATTTACGGATACCGTTCTTCCCTTGATGGATCGAGAATTATCCGGGCGATTGCAGCGAATCCTCGAAAAACAGGGATTGGTTTTTCAGTTCAACACCGCCGCACAGAAGGCCGAGGTGAAGGACGGCAAGGTTCACGTCACCTGGAAAAGCGGCGACAAAACCGGCGTGGAAGTCGTGGACAAAGTGCTGGTTTCCACCGGCCGTAAACCGGTCACGGCGGGTCTGGGCCTGAAAGAAGTCGGCGTCGAACTCGACGCGCGCGGGTTCGTAAAAATCGACGGACATTTCAAGACCAACGTCCCCGGCGTCTGGGCCATCGGCGACGTGGTCGGCGGCTTGATGCTCGCCCACAAGGCCGAAGAGGAGGGCGTCGCCGCCGCCGAGACCATGGCCGGAAAGCCGGGCCACGTGAATTACCGCAATATTCCGGGTGTGGTTTATACCCACCCGGAATTGGCCCAGGTCGGCCTCACCGAAGCCGACGCCAAGCGCGAGGGAATCGACGTGCGCGTCGGCAAATTCCTTGTCGGCGCCAATGGCCGGGCCAAGGCCATCGATGAAACCGAGGGGATGGTGAAAGTGATCGGCGACGCCAAAACCGATCGCCTGCTTGGCGTGCAGATTCTTGCGGCACACGCTTCGGACATGATCGCCGAGTGCGTGATGGCGATGGAACTCGGCGCCAGCGTGGAGGATGTGGCGCGAACCAGCCATGCCCATCCCACGCTACCCGAGACGATCAAGGAAGCGGCGCTGGCGGTCGATAAACGGCAGATTCATTCCTGATTCGGCGCCGCGCCGCGCGGATGTGTCAGCCGATACCACCATTTTGTTCCCACATGCTGAAGCGATTGCGGCAAGAGCTGGCTGAGTATCCGCGCTCGATGCTCGAAACGGCGCAACAGCGGCACGGGCGCCGGGCGGTTATCCAGCCGATGAAAATCGAGCATCCCGGCTCGAAACGCCGTCATCCATTCAATCCACCAGAACGTGGAACGATCGCAATCGGCCAGGGTGCGGCGGACGATCGCCAACTGATTATCCACCCGCGCCGCCAGAAGCATTTTCCATCGCCATTGCGTCCCGGCCGCGTCGCGCGCCGTTTCCCCGGCCGGCCATCGGGCCAATGCCGCGGGCGCGAGAAACAACATCTCGGCATACAGCAATTTTTCGATTCTCCACATGTCGTCGCCGGTATAACGGAGCCGGGCGATGCCTCGATAGCGATCCCGGCGCCAGACGGCGATTTCCCCGAGATGAACGCCGCAACTTTCGTTTTCGGCAAGCGACTGGGCCAGCGATTCGAAGCCGCTGGGGCGAACGCGGTTGCCGGCGAAGATCTGCCCCACCAGATCGAGATTCGCCCGGCGCGCGAAATCCGCCATCGCTTCGAAATCGCCGTGAGCCGCGTCCGGAACGCGGATGATTTCGAGAGTGCCCTCAAAATCGACGGGCGCCGCGCCGACGATTCCGACGACGAGATTTTTATAGCCGGTCCCGATCAGGCTTTTAATCGTATTTGCGGTGGCTTGGTCGTGGCCGGCGTTGGACAGGAGAACGCCGATTTTCGGCCGCCGATCGGTCGCATCGACTGTGTCATATCCCCGATCAAAGCGCGGGCCCGCTTCGGCAAAGACGTCGAGCATCCGCAATCCCGCGGCTTGCCATGTGAATCGGGCGGCGACGGAGTAGCCACGTTCTATCAGCTGCGACCGCAGCGCTGGGTCGCAAAGAATTCGCCGCAGGCATCCCACAAGACCTTCGACGTCTCCCGGCGAAAAATAAAGCGCACTGTCGCCGGCAACTTCGCGTAACGCCGGTATCTCCGAGCAGATCAGCGCGCAACCGCAAGCCATCGCCTCGACGGCGGGCATTCCAAATCCCTCGAACATCGTCGGCATCGCGACGGCCGTGGCGTTGCGATACAGATATCGCATGTCGCCCACGCTCAAGTCGCTGAAAAAACGGCAGGTCTCTTCCAAGCGACGGCTTTTGATTTCGTCCGCCAGCGGATATCCGCCGGGCATCTTCTGGCCGACAAAAACCATGTGAGGTCTGGCGTCGGAGGCTTGCCGAAGAATCGCCATGGCGTCGAGGAGCAGGGCGTGATTTTTATGCGGATACGTATTGGCGGGGTAAAAGAAGAATGGCCTTGCGATCGGCGCCTGCGACCACGAACCATTGTCCGTCGGATCGGGAACGGTCAACGCCGCCTGTGGAGCGATGTGGACGACTTCGATTTTTCGCGGATCGACGGCGAACTTTTCCACGAAGCTGCGCTTGCAGAATTCGGAAACGGTCACCACGGTTGTCGCCGCCCGGCAAAATTCCGGGTAACCCTCGTGGCGCGATATTAGATCCGCATAAGAAAAATATTGGGGAAAATATTGCTCTTGAATATCGTGAAGAATGATCACCGTCGGGCGATCCAGAATCCGCGGCTTGAGGCTGTTGATCGGATTAAAATATAAATCAAATTCGTCGCGGTGCGGATAAATCAGCTCCTCGTCAAGCACCGAAATAATCCGAACCCGCTCGGCGACATTGCCGCCGGCATCGGTCGATTTATTCGCTTCCCGCACCATCTCATGCACAAGCGCGATTCCCGCCGGATGCGCAAAAACGACGTAACGGTGCTCCCGATCCAATCGAAGCAGTTGCTCGAACAACGCGGCGAACACATAGCGCGCCCCGCCGCTGTTGACGCGCAAGGGAACCACGTTGACGCCGATCCTCATAAACCACAACCTAGCAGCGTCGCGGCGATTGTTGCAAGTGGCCCCCTTGAATCCCGCTGCACTATCCAGATAATTTCGAGCAATGGCATCGCGACATCTTCTTAAGCCCCGTGACAATCCGGCGCTGCTCTCCCTGGTCATACCGGCTTACAACGAAGAACTCATCATCCCCGCGCTGCGCGCCCGCCTCGATGCGTTTCTGGCGACGCTTCCCTGCCCGGTCGAAGTGATCATCGTCAACGACGGAAGCGCCGACGCCACGCTTGATTTGCTGATGGATTGGGCGGCGGCGGACCGTCGAATCCGCGTGCTGGGCCTGGCGCGAAATTTCGGCCACCAGGCGGCGGTGACCGCCGGCCTTGATGCCGCCGCCGGCGACGCCATCGCCATCATCGACTGCGATCTGCAGGATCCGCCGGAAGTGATTCTCGAGATGCTTGCCCGGTATCGCGACGGGTATGAGGTCGTCTACGGCCAACGCGCCAGCCGAAAGGGCGAAGGCGCCTTCAAACGCTTCACGGCGTGGCTGTTTTACCGGCTGATGAAGACGCTGATCTATCGCGATCTTCCCGAAGACACCGGCGACTTCCGCCTGGTTTCCCGCCGCTGCCTTGATGCCCTGGGCTCGATGCGCGAAACGCACCGATTTTTGCGCGGCATGGTGGCGTGGGTCGGATTCGCGCAGACCGCCGTGCGATATGAGCGGTCTCCGCGGGCCGCCGGCGAAACCAAATATCCGTTTCGCGCGATGCTGAAATTCGCATGGACGGCGGCGGTCAGTTTCTCGCCGCTGCCGCTGCGAATCGGATTGCTGATCGGAATCGCCGTCGCGTCGCTGGGGCTGTTGTTCGGCGCCTACGTCGCGATGGGCCGCTTGTTCGGGTGGTATACGCCCGCCGCGGGATGGGCATCGCAGGCGGTGCTGACGTCGCTCCTCGGCGGGGCCGTTCTGATCAGCAACGGAATCCTCGGCGAATATGTCGGGCGTATTTTCGAAGAAGCCAAGGGGCGGCCGTTGTACATCGTGAGCCAGTCGGCGAATCTCGTCCCCGCGGAGCGCGATCGCGGTCTTCCCAAGGCATGATTGTCCATCGAAAAACGCCCCGGCGACAAGAGCATCATCCATGGATCCGACGTACACCCGCGAATACGAAAATTACGAACGCCATCATTGGTGGTTTTTGACGCGTCGCGAAATCATCCATCACACGCTGGACCGCTTTGTCCCCGCCGCCGCCGCCCGGCACGGCCGATGGCTCGACGTCGGATGCGGGACCGGCGTCCTGATCGAATCCTACCAGGGGTTTTCCGAAAAAGTCGGAACGGAGCTTGACGACGGGTGCGTCGCCCGCGCGCGCGAAAACGGGCTGGATGTGCGCAAGACGTTGCCCAACTGGGATTTTTCCCCGCTGGGAAAGTTCGACTGCATCAGCTTGTGCGATGTGCTCGAACACGTGGAGCATGAAGGCGACGCCCTGCGTGCCGTCGACGCAAGCCTCAAAGAGGGCGGCACGCTGCTGATCACGGTGCCGGCGCTGATGAGCATCTGGTCGGACCATGACGTGGTGAATCATCATTTTCGCCGTTACACGCGCGAAGAATTAAAGGCGCTGTTTCCGCCGGACAAGTGGGATATCCAAAAATTATCTTATTTTTGCTCGATGCTTTTTCCGCTTATCTGGCTCGTTCGCCAGCTGAAGGGGATGCTCAAATCCCTGCGGGGCGCGGATGATTCCGACGCCGCCGCCGGTCACGATCTTAAATTCGGAAATCCAATGGTCGATCGCGCCCTTCGCCACATTTTCCGATTGGAAGACCCGCTCCTTCAGCACGGCGATCTCCCGATCGGCAGCTCGCTGCTGATGGTCGCGCGCAAAAAGATACCCGGAGAAATCGGCGCGACGCCCCCGCCACCGAAGAGAAACGGTCGCGTCGCGCGATGGCTTGCGCTTGGGATCGCCGCGATCCTCTTCACGCTGATCAACATTCGTTATTCGATGGAGCGCGGACGGCTCTCGCGCCCGCCGACGTATGACGACATCAGCTATTTCATCGACGCCCTGTCTCGGGTTCCGATCATATACGGGCAGAGCGTCGGCGCGTGGGTCGGCAACTACATCCAAACGCCGCCGCACAGTCCTTACTCATCTTATCTGGCGCTCGCCGGCTACGTGTTGTTCGGGATTAAGGATTGGGCGCCATACGCGCTGAATGCGTTCCTGATACTGGCGTTGCTTTGGAGCGTCGATCACCTGATGCGCGGCGCCAGGATCTGGCAGCGTTTATCGGCGGGGATGTTTGTCCTGTCGATCCCGCTCGCGGCCAACATGGTCACGGAATTTCGCCCCGATCTTGCCTGGGCGCTGTGCGCCGCGATGGCCGTGATTCTTCCGCTGCGACGGTCGCTGGTCGATGCGAGTTGGAAACGGCAAATGGCCGCCGGGGCCTGGTGCGCGGCGGCGTTGCTCACCAAGACATCCATCTTCCCGCTCACTTTAATGACCGTGGGGGCGGCGTGGCTTCTTGGCGCCATTTGCGATCGTCTGGAAAAAGGTTCACAGGTTACCCTCAAGCGCGTGATCGGCGCGTGGCTGGTTTGTGCCGTGCCGATCGTGCTGTTTGCCTTGCCGCATTACATCGTCGATTTTGCCGGCGTTCGCGATTACATCGGGCAGACGCTGAGCGGAAAGGAGCGCGAACTCTGGAGCGTTCCCGGCGACCGCGCCGCCCAACTCCGCTACTACATCGACGGGGTCGGCGGCGGATACATGCTCGGCGGGTACATTAAGATTCTTGCCGTCGTGCTTGCCGTCGGATTCGTCGCCCTTGCCCGCGGGGCAATGACGCGGCGGCGGGATTTTATCCGATTGCTCCGCGCGGCGTCGCTGGCGTTCATCGCGTTCATCGCCTACGCGATACCGGCCGTCAATCCGGTCAAAAATCCGTTCTTCGGTTCGGAATTTCAGGTCCTTCTGGTGCTTGGCGCCGTTTTGGCGATGCGAATGCTTCTCGTCGGGGAAAATCCAAAAAAATCGACCGGGTTTGGAATAGTTCTGTTGCTCGCCAGCACCGGCCTTGGCCTGGCGGCGTGGCGATTTCCCCCCCCGTTCGACGGCGAAATGACCGCCAACACCAATCGCGTCGTCCACTCCATCGAACGCATTATCTTCGACAACGCTTCGGCCAACGCCAATGTCTTTGTCACCAGCGCCGGCCGGGTCAACTCGAGCACGCTCTTTTATCTCTCACGGCAGGACGGGAAACAGGTCGACGCGACGGACGTACACCGCCTGACCGATCTGAATCTTTACAAACGGCGCTACGAGCAAGCCGACCTGGTCGTCGCGGCTGAACCGGGCGTAGACGAATTTGAGAATTGGCTTCCCAGCTATAACATCCTCGGCCAAACTTTGCGCTTGCTGCGCGAGTCGCCTGATTTTCATGAAGTGGGGTCGGTCGCGTCTCAGTCCGGGAAACATTTTTATGTCTTTGCGCGCCGGCCCGCCTTCGGCGGATGGAACTCAACGGCCGGCCTGTCGTCGGCCGAAGGTCCGTTCCCGCAGACAGGCTTGCCGATTATTCGATGGGGACTTCACCCCGCGGTAACGCTGGAACTATCCACCGCGTCCGCCGGGGCTTATCGATTGATCGCCGACGGATCTCCGCCGATCGCGAACCAGCGGATGACGGTGACCGTCGATGGACGCGAAGCGGGTCGGCATACGTTCACGGCGACCGGCGTCTTCGATCGCGTTGAAGTTCCGCTCGACCTCTCCGCCGGCGACCATGAAATCGTTCTGACGTTCACCGGATACAAGCCCCCCGACGCGTCGGACAATCGCAAGCTGGCGCTGCTGTTCAGACGCCTTCAAATCATCCCCGCGCCGCCCGCGCCGACGACCCGGCCATGAACGTCCGATTCGCCATCCACAACTAACGCATCATTGCGGCGTATACAAAAGCGGTCTATCGGAGGTCCGTACGTGTTTCGTGGCTTATTGATCCTCACTTCAACGGTCGTCGCGGTCATCGCGATGCTCATTGGCGTGGTTGGATTTGGGTTGCACAAAATTGCCGCCTCGGAGAAGGAAGCCGACGCCGCCTGGCGCCCGCCGGACGCCGGCGTCGCGACGGCGACGACCCATCCGTCGGTTGAGCCGGTGATGGCTTCGGACGCGCAGGCGCCGGCGGTTCAGGAGAACGCGTCGATCGAACTATGGGCCAAGGAGGCCACGCTGCACGGCGACGTTCAGTTGGTCGACAAGAAAGTCGCCGCTCGCGGCGAAGTTCCCCGGGACGAGCGGGCCGCCAAACGGCTGAAAATGCGCGGGGAGATGGGCGGGCATCCCGTCATGACGTATCTATCGGGGTTCAACCGTGCCGACGACTATGCGGAATGGATCGTAGAATTGCCCAAGGCGGGCGAATATGAAATCGACATGACCTACGCTTCGCCGACATGGAACGCCGGGGGGCATTTTGTGCTTGCGATCGCCGATAAGGAACTGCGGTGCGAGGCGCAGTCTACGCGCTACGAAACCAACTTTCGCGTCGTGACCCTGGGCAAATTGCTTCTGCCCGCCGGGAAAACCACTTTGACCGTGCGCCCCGCCGAGCGAACGTCCAACGAGCGGCTGGTCATGAATGTGCGAAACATCCACGTCATCCCGGCGTCGGACTAAATCATCCCCGGCGGCAGTCCCATCTCCGCCGTCATCTTCTGCATCTGGGTCTTGAGCATGTCGCCGGCTTTAGCCTGACTGGCGGATACGGCGGCGACGATCAGGTCTTCGAGCATTTCGGTGTCGTTGACGTCGATGCGCGATTTGTCGATTCGTAATTTCACCAACTCCATCCGGCCGTTGACCGTCGCTTCGACCATTCCGCCGCCGGCGTCGGCGGTGACGGTTTGACGGGCGAGTTCTTCCTGGACGACCTTCATTTTGTCCTGCATTTCGCGGGCTTTAGCCATGAGGCCGGGAAGGTTGCCGATGTTTTTCAAAGCGTCGAACATGATGATCCTTGTTTTTAGAATATGGCGCCGGTTATTCAACTTTGATGACCTGGGCGCCGAGTTTCCAGATGGCCGCCTTGATCAGCGGATTGGCGGCGGCAAGTGATTCTATCAGCTCGCTCGTCACCTTCACCGCCGGCGTTTCCGGCATCGGCGCCTGCTCGGGCGGTGGCGCCGACGGAGACGTCGCGGATCGGTGCGGCCCGGCCGGCGGCGCCGCGGGCTCGACGATCGCGGGCGCGGCGGCGGCGTCAATTTCGAATTTAACGCCGACGCTGCGATTCATCGCCTGCGAGGCGGCGTCGCGGATCAAATCTCGCTTGCCGTTTTTTTCCCACTGTTTGACGAAAGTCTCGTGCTTCGGCGCGAAACGGATAATCAGCCGCCCGTCGTCGATGCCGACCAGCTGGCCCTGCGAAACCAGCGAATGCAGCATCGGTCCCTGCTTGGAGAGAATCTCCAGCATCGCCTGCCAGACGGTCGCAAGCGTTCTCGGATCGACGGAGGCGATGTCCAGTCCCGTCACTTGGGTCGCCGGCGATGCAACCGCAACGGGCGCCGGCGTCGCAACCGACGATGAAGCCCGATGTTTAGCCATTAGCGTTGAGAGCGACTCGGACGGCCCGGACCAAACTTTGCCGGGAGCCGGAAGGTCGTCGGCGCCGTCCGCGTCGTCGTCGAAAGAAGGCGAACCGATCGATTCGGCTCCGGCGCCTTCTCCCTTCGAGGGAGAAGGCTCGGGTGCGGGTGAATCGTTCACGGCTAAAATGGGCTCCAATCGCGGTTCATCGATCCGCGGCGGCGAAGACGCTTGATCAAGAACCGCGTCGCTCGACTTGTGACGGCTTGCACCCTCACCCGAGCCTTCTCCCTTGAAGGGAGACGGCGTGCGAGACGAATCGGTACTTCGACCTTCTTCTCGAAATGAAGGGGACGTCGAGCGTTCTATTCCATCAGAGTTTTTTTTTTGCGCCGGCGGCGTGGTGCGGGCGGGCGCTCTTGCCGGCGATGGGGAACTTTCGCCTCCGTCGAGGCGCGCCAGTAAATCGCCGATCGACGCGAATTGATCGGCAAGAGCCAAGCGAACCAATGTGGCGTCCAACAGCGCTCGGCCGGCCTGCGACTGGCGTAACGTTCGGCGAAGCTCTTCCAAAATGGTGATGTCCTGGGCGAGAGCGGCGGGATCGAACCGATTGGCCTGTGCCGATAGATCTTCGGCCGCCAGGCCCGGCGCCTCGACCAGTTCCGAGTCGGCGCCGCAGGTGCGGAGGATCAGCAGGTTGCGCAGATGATCGACCAGCGCGACGATCAGACTGTCGACCGAAAGTCCGCCTTGCACGATGGCGTTGGCCTGGCCGAGCACCGCCTTCACGTCGCCGGCGCCGATCGATTCAGCCAGATCGAACAGGAGCTGGCTCTTGGGCAGGCCCAGCAGCCGTTCGATCATGTCGGCGGTCAGGTGCTTTTCGCCGATGCTCAAAAGCCGGTCGAGCAGCGAGAGCGAATCGCGCATTGACCCGGCCCCGGCCTTGGCCACCAGCATCAAGGCGTCGTCGTCAGCCTCGATCTTTTCGCGCTTGCACAAATCGGCCAGATGCGCGGCGATTTCGCGGGTCGGAATGTTGCGGAAATCATATCGCTGGCAGCGCGATAAAATCGTCGGCAGCAGCTTTTCCGCCTCGGTCGTGGCCAGGATAAATTTTACGTGGCTCGGCGGTTCTTCAAGCGTCTTCAACAAGGCGTTGAACGCCTGCTTGGAGAGCATGTGCGCTTCGTCGATGATATAAATCTTGAATCGGCTGCGGGCGGGGCGATAGGCGCTGTTTTCGATGACTTCGCGGACGTTGTCCACGCCGGTATTGCTGGCCGCGTCGATTTCGATGACGTCGATATCATCGCCGCGGGCGATGGCTTTGCACGATTCGCATTCTCCGCACGGCTCGGTGGTTGGGCCGTCGGATTTTTGACAGTTGAGCGCCTTGGCCAGGATGCGGGCCATGGAGGTTTTGCCGACGCCGCGCGTGCCGCAAAAGAGATAAGCGTGGGCGATCCGGCCCGAGGCGATCGCCTTTTTCAGCGTCTGCGCAACATGATCCTGTCCGATGACTTCATCGAACGTTCCCGAGCGATATCGGCGGGCAAGAACGGTATAGGCCATAACGAATTCTATGGGTCGTTCCGCATGGATTGCACCGAGCAATCGTGATGTCCGCCGAGTGTATCAGGGGCACGGTCCGGCTGAAAGAGAGTCCGGAGGAACGCCGCGCGATCCGATATCGCTTCGCGCTCGCGCAAAGATGGAGGATGGGCCGCGCGTTGCAGACCGCTTCCGATACGCGACGTGCATCACCTCAACAACGTCGCAAAATACATCGTCGATCACGCAAAACAAGGCGCGGCGGTCTGGTCTCTTATCGCGCCTATGGAGCGACCGTTGCGGTAATGCGAACAAAATGCGAAAAATGAACGCGCCATCAAAAGCCCAGGGATGACATCCCTGGGCATCGATAACGACTCATTATTAACCTAAAGACGCGCAGAAGAAAAAAATCATGCTCACATCCCCCACCATCTGCATCATCGGCGCGGGCGCTCTCGGAGGTTATTACGGAGCACGTCTCGCCCAACGCGGAAACAACGTCCATTTCCTGGTCCGGGGCGATCTGCATGCGATCCGGCAAAACGGTTGGAACATCAAGAGCTGCGACGGAGATTTCACCCTCGCGCCCGGCCAATTCAGCGCCACCGACGATCCGACGAAACTGCCCAAGTCCGATTTAATTCTCGTCACGCTCAAAACCACCAGCAACGATCGCCTGCAATCGCTCATCGCCCCGGCGATCAAGCAGGACACCGCCATCCTTACCCTGCAAAACGGGTTGGGCAATGAAGAACGACTGGCCGGTCTCTTTGGTCCCGCTCGCGTTCTTGGCGGCATCGCGTTCACCTGCATCAATCGCATAAAGCCGGGCAAGATTCATCACATGGCCGAAGGGTGGATCCGCATCGGTGAATTCGGCGGCGGACCCAGCCCGCGCGCTTCACGAATCGCCGAGATTTTCAATGAGGCGCGCATTCAATGCACGGTGCTTGACGATTTGAGAAGAGGACGATGGGAAAAACTATCCTGGAATATCCCGTTCAACGGCCTGGGCGCCGTTTTGGATTGGACGACGGATCAAGTGATCGCCACTGAACAAAGCGCCGACGTCGCGCGGACGCTTATCGAGGAAGTAGTGGCGGGCGCCGGCGCTCTGGGCGTTGCGCTGCCCGATGGATTGGCCACCCGGCAGATCGAGAAAACGCGCCCGATGGGCCCTTATCAGACCAGCATGCAGGTGGATCGCCGCGAGGGCCGGGAGATGGAGGTCGAGGCGATTCTCGGCGAACCCCTGCGCCAGGGAACCGCCGCCGGGGCGGCGATGCCGCACCTGCAAATGCTTTATGCCATGGCCAAAGCGGTCGCCGCCGCAAAAAGATAGGCGGGGGTCGTTACTCAAACGTCATTCGCAGCCGATAGAAGAAAGTGGGCGATCCGGTTCCGAATCGGGCGCCGGGAAGAAAATGGTTTTTTTGACGAACGATTGGCGACTTACCCGCAGCTACCATCCGGCATGCATGTCGTCATATTCGAAGATTCTCGGTGGCATGCACTGGCCCCTCTTTCCCTGAGCCGGCCGGTCTTCTCGCTGACGTCGGGAATGACCAGCCTGCTGGAGAAACAGATCCGCCATCTCAAACCCGCCCGGCTCACGCTCTGGGTCAGACCCGAGTTTGAATCTGTTTGCCGCGAACGGATCGCGCCGCTGATAGGCGTGCCGACGCAGGTGAATACGCCGCTTGACGATCGCCCTGCTCTTTTGATTCACGGTCGCTTGGCGCCGGCGACGCCGTTCGAGATTCCAGCCCATGAAGCCGTGTATGCAATCGACGGCACAATCCTGGCGGCCATGACGTCGCGCGCCGGATTAGGGCCGGCCGACGCGCTTGGCGCGACGGAGCGTTGGTTGGATTTGCTACGATTGCCGGGCATGGCGGCGCAGGGTTCGCTCATCGAATCACCGATCGATTTGATTTACGCCAACGAGCGATCGCTGATCGACGATTTCGCGTGCCTTAAGGCGCCGAGCCAGGAAAAAAAGCCGGGGCCCTATTATTTCGTCAATGAGGCAGCGGTGTGGCTCGGTCGCGACGTGGCGTTGTCGCCCGGGTGCGTGCTCGACGCCGCCAGGGGTCCGATCGCGATCGGCGCCGGCGCCTCTGTCGGCGCTAATGCGGTGATTCAAGGCCCCTGCTACATCGGCCCCGGCGCCACCGTCGCGCCCGTGGCGAATATTCGCGGCGGCGTAACGATCGGCCCCGTCTGCAAGATCGGCGGCGAAGTGTCCGCTTCGGTTTTCATGGGGTATTCCAATAAAGGCCACGAAGGATTTGTCGGTCATAGCTATATCGGCCAGTGGGTCAACCTCGGCGCTGGGACAACCACCAGCAACATGAAAAACACCTACGGCCCGATCACCCTCCGCCGCGGAAATACGGAGATCGGACCCGCCCGCGGATTTCTCGGCGCCGTCATCGGCGATCATTGCAAAACCGCGATACATACCCGGCTCATGGGCGGATCGTACATTGGATTTTGCAGCATGCTCGCCGGGACGACCGCCGTTCCCCGATTCATCCCCAGTTTCGCCTTCTGGACCGACGAAGGGGTGGAGCCGTATCGGTTCTCCAAGGCGATTGAAGTGGCCCAGCGCGTCCTGGCCCGGCGGAAAATCACCTGGACGGCCGCCGACGAACACATCATGGATTATGCCGCACGAATCGCCCCGACAATCGAAATATAGCGATGAAGAATGTCTCGCCGCGATCCGCCGCCCATCATGGAGGCGTGAGTCGATTACATCGCCGCTTCAATCAGCTCCTTGAGGATCGACCGATGGCACCGGCCTTCCCGCACGCACGCCGAAGAGCAGAGCAGCGTGATGGTTTCGCCGCCGGCGACGCGCCCGGCCAGGTCGGCGATCATTTCCGCGTTCTTCTTTTGTTGCTCGATATAATGCCTGCGATACAACGGCCAGGGAATCTTCGACGCCGTTTCCGTATAGACCGCGGCGTGGAGCGTTTTGTCCGGGCCAAGTCGCGGATTCCACGCGTCCCAGGTTTCGTCGGCCTTGCTCACGCCGCGCGGGCGGTAGCGCGTCACGAGCAGGCGGAAACCGTCGTCGGGTTCCCTCGGATCGTTCCATCGCTTGGTTTTCAGGGGCATGGTTCTCTCGGCAAAGGCGTCACGACGTCATCGGCCGCGCTTTCGCCATCGCGCGGCTAATGTTATTGTCCGGCCGTTCATTCATACGCGAGGGCGACTGCCCTGGTTTTTTTATGCATAGTCAGACCGCTTTGCGGATTGATCCTACTTGGAGATTCCCGATGCCCTTCTCTCGATCTCGCCGTTCGGTTCTGGGAAACGCTGGCGTTGCGCTTGCCGCGGCGTCGATCGCCGGAGTGGCGCCGGCAAAAAAAGTTCTTGCCGCGGCCGCCGAAGTAACCACGTCCTCCGAGCCGTTTGGCTATTGCCTCAATACCAGCACCATTCGCGGCGGCAATCTCACCCTCGTCGAAGAATTGGATATCGCGAGTAAAGTTGGATATCACGCCATCGAGCCGTGGATCAGCGAGATTCACGATTACCAAAAAAAAGGGGGCTCGCTGCCCGACCTGGCCAAGCGCGTTTCCGACAAGGGCATCACGATCGAAGACGCCATCGGATTTAACGAGTGGATCGTGGACGACGACGCCCGCCGGGCGGCGGGGATGGAAGCGATGAAGCACGACATGGATGTCGTGGCCACCCTCGGCGGAAAGCGCATCGCCGCCCCGCCGATCGGCGCCAACAAGCCCACCGACGCGCCGCTCGATCTGGCCAGGGCGGCCGAGCGTTATCGCGCGTTGCTCGAACTCGGCGACAAAATGGGCGTGCAGCCGCTCGTCGAATTATGGGGATCCTCGAAAAACCTGCATCGATTGGGCGAAGTCGCATTCGTCGCGCTGGAGGCCGGCCAACCCAACGCGAGCATGTTGCTCGATCTTTATCACCTCCACAAAGGCGGCTCAGGTTTCAGGACGTTGGGGCTATTGAACGGCGCGGCGTTGCACGTCATTCACACCAACGATTACCCAGATATGCCGCTCGAGCAACTGACCGACGCCCACCGCGTATACCCGGGTGACGGCGTCGCGCCCCTGGGCGATATCTTCCGCACGCTTCGCGACATCGGTTTTCGCGGATTCCTCTCGCTGGAACTATTCAATCGCGACTACTGGAAACAAAGTCCGCTGAAAGTCGCTCAAATGGGAATCGACAAAATGCGGGAATCCGTACGAAAGAGCCTTTCGTAGACCGCGCGTCCACGACGAGAAAAATGGGCTCGTATCGTTATCGCAATTTGGTGGGACCTATGACCAAGATCAAACGCTTCATTCGTATTTCGGCCCTCATTCTTCTCGCCCTGTGCGCGGTGTCGCGAGCCGGCGAGGCGCCGGTGGTGACAACGATGCGGGTTCCCGGCGGCGGCGTGCAGCCACAGGCGGCGGTGGACGACGCGGGGGTCGTTCATCTGGTCTACCTGAGCGGCGATCCTTCCCACAGCGATATTTTCTACGTTCAGTCCAAAGACGCCGCGACATTCTCCAAGCCGTTGCGCGTGAACAGTCAGCCCGGCAGCGCCGTCGCCATGGGAACGATCCGCGGCGCCCACCTGGCGCTGGGCCGGGCGGGGAAGGTTTACGTCGCCTGGACCGGCTCGATGTCGGCCGAGCCAAAGGCGCCGGGAAAATTGATGCCGGTCCTTTTCGCGCGTTCGATCGACGGCGGCGCCTCTTTTGAGCCGCAACGCAATGTCATTCAGACGGAAACCGGCCCGGCCGAAGGCGCGTCCGTCGCGGCCGATGACGCGGGAAGCGTCTATGTCGCATGGCACGCTCCGATGGCCAAGGGAGAAGGAGAACAATCTCGCCGAGTCCTGCTCGCCCGTTCCAGGGACGACGGGAAAACATTCGCGGCCGAAACGCCCGTTTCCGGCCAGGCAGGTACATGTGGATGTTGCGGCTTGCGGATCGCGGTCGCCGATGGATCGCTCCTGGCGTTGTATCGAACCGCCGATCAGCACATCAACCGGAACATGACGCTTCTGCGCGTCGATCCGGCAACGCTTAACCCCGTGCCGCAAACCGTCGGAATAATGCAAAGCGCCGTTTGCGTGATGAGCACTTCGGCCCTGTCGAAAACGCCCGCTGGCGAGTTAGGCGCCTGGGAGATCAATGGCCAGATTTTTTGGTCTTCGATCACGGCGCAACCGGATCGGCTCAGCGCCATGCCGGTTCCCGGCCCCGCCGGCGGACGCAAGCACCCGGCATTGGCCGCCAACGGCGCCGGCCAAATTCTGGTGGTCTGGACGCAGGGGACGGGATGGAACAAGGGCGGAACCATCGCATGGCAGATTTACGAGCCATCGGGCACGCCGTCGCCAAACGGGGCCGGGCGCGCGGATAAGCTGCCCGTGTGGGGCGCGCCGGCGGCGTTTGCGAAGCGCGATGGCTCGTTTGTCATCGTCTACTGATGAATCGAAATAGCCCGGCGGCGTGTCGTTCAACCAATCTCTGAGGCGAACTGTATCAGAAGTGAAACGTTCGGTTTTCATGGGCCACGGTCGCACCGCTGTGACAGTTCCCTCGTACCTGCTGGAAGGACAACACAACGATGCAAAGAGTCGGGGCAATCCTTCTTTTAATTTTGTGTCTTGGGGCGTTCGCGCGTGCGGCGGCGGTCGATCCGGCCGGCGCTGAATTCTTCGAGGCGAAGGTCAGGCCGGTGCTGGCCGCGCATTGTTACAAGTGCCATAGCGCCGACGCCGCCAGGGCGGGAAAGCTGAAAGGGGAACTTTATTTGGACAGCCGCGAAGGCGTGCTGAAAGGCGGGAAGAACGGCGCCGTTTTGCTTCCGGGAAAACCTCGGGAAAGCCGGATGATTCAGGCGGTTCGATACGAAAATGAAGACCTGCAAATGCCTCCGAAGGATCGCTTGCCGGCGAATGCGGTGAGCGACCTGGAAAAATGGATCGCCATGGGCGCTCCCGATCCGCGCGTCGGCGCGGCGCCGGCGGTGAAGGCGGGCGTCGATATCGAGGCGGGGAAAAAGTTCTGGGCGTTTGAGCCGCTGCATCGTTTTGAGCCGCCGCAAGTGAAGGGGGATCGCTGGAGCCGCACGCCGATCGATCGATTTATTCTCGCCGAGCTTGGGCGGAAAAACCTGGCGCCCAATCCGAGCGCGGCGCGGGAAAAACTCATCCGCCGCGCGAGCTTCGATCTCCTCGGCCTGCCTCCGTCGCCGGAAGAGGTGTCGGCGTTCGTGAACGACCCGGCTCCGGACGCTTACGAAAAATTGCTCGATCGTTTCCTCGACAGCCCGCGCTATGGCGAACGATGGGCGCGCCACTGGCTCGACGTGGCGCGATTCGCCGAGTCCGACGGCTTTGAACATGACTCCAATCGCCCGGCGGCTTTTCAATACCGCGACTTCGTCATCCGCGCCCTGAACGCGGACATGCCTTTCGACCGATTTACGCAGTTGCAAATCGCCGGCGACGAAATCGCGCCCGGCGATTGGCAGGCGATGGCCGCGACCGGGTTTCTCAGCGCCGGCGTGTTTCCCACCCAGATCACCGAAAAAGAATTCGAGTTCACCCGCTATACCCAGCTTGACGACATGATTTCGACCGTCGGCAACGCCATGCTCGGCCTCACCATCGGCTGCGCCCGTTGTCACGATCACAAGTTCGATCCGATCGGCAACATCGACTATTACCGAATGGCCGCGGTGTTCGGCTCGGCCATTCGCAACGACGTCGAATTGGATTTGAATACGCCCGCCGAGAAGGAAAAGATTCGGGCCGAGTGGAGCGCCCAGCTTGCGACGGCGCGCGACAAGCTGAAGACATTCGAGCGCGACGAGGTCGAACAAAAATTCGCGGCAAAAATCGCCGAGTTTAGAAAATCGCCCGCGCCGATCGCCGGGGATTGGTCACTGCTCGCGTTCGACGCGATTAAGACCAGGCATGGCGCCAGGCTCGAACCGCAGCCGGACGGATCGCTGCTGCTGACCGGAAGGGCGCCGGAAAAGGAAGTTTATACGCTAACCGCCAAGACGGGCGCGACGCCGATTTCGGCGCTGCGGCTTGAAGCGCTCACCGACAAAAGTCTTCCTCACAACGGTCCCGGCGCCGCAGGGAACGGTAACTTTTCGTTGACCGAAATCGAGATCGCCGCTGCCCCCGCCGACGGGTCGGCCCCGCCGGCGCCGGTGAAGATCGCGTCGGCCATCGCAACGCACCAGCAAAACAGTTCGAGCCTTTCCGTCGCCTCGAGCTTTGACGGTAAAAATGAAACCGGCTGGGCCGTCGACAACGGCGGCATCGGAAAGAACCAGGTCGCGATCTTCAATTTCGACAAGCCCGTCGCGTTTCCCGGCGGAACGATTCTGACCGTCACGTTGCGGTTTGAGCATCCAAATCCGCAACATGTGATGGGCCGCCCGAGGCTTTCGATCACGTCGCGAATCGAGCCCAAAGATTTCAAGGGAACCGAAGGCCCCGATCCGGCCATCGCTCAAACGCTGAGCCGATTAGCCGGCGATGAACCGGTGGAACCGGCCGATCGCGAAAAAACGCGCGCCTGGTTTGCCGACACGTTGCCGGAATATCGGAAGCTCAAGCAGGCGGTCGCCAAGCTCGAGGCCGATGGGCCGCCGGCGAAACTGACGCTGGTGCAGATCACCAGCGAAGGATTGCCGCCGGTGAAGAACTTCTCGGATTCCCGCGGATATCCGCACTTTTACAAGAACGTCTATCTGCTGCGTCGCGGCGATCCGAATAACAAGGTGCAGGAAGTGACCGCGTCGTTCCCCCGCGTGCTGACGCGCGGCGGAAAGGATGAATCGTACTGGCGATCATCCCCCCCGCCGCAATCGCATACCAGCTATCGCCGCACGGCGCTGGCTCATTGGATCACGGACACCGAAGACGGCGCCGGAAATCTTCTGGCGCGCGTGGTCGTCAATCGGCTGTGGCAGCATCATTTCGGCCGGGGAATCGTCGCGACGCCCAATGATTTCGGCGCGCAAGGCGACCGTCCGACTCATCCCGAACTTCTGGACTGGCTCGCCGACGATCTGGTCGATCACGGCTGGCAGCTCAAGCGCCTGCATAAGCTGATGATGACCAGCGCCGTGTACATGCAGAACGCCGACGTCAGCCCCGATCGCGAGGCGATCGATCCGCATGACGTCTACCTGTGGCGATGGCAGCCGCGGCGGCTGGAGGCCGAGCCGATTCGCGATTCGATGCTGGCGGTTTCGAACCTGCTTGATCCGACGATGTACGGGCCCGGTTCGCTGGATCAGAATATGCGCCGCCGGAGCGTTTATTTCACGGTCAAGCGAAGCCAGTTGATCCCGATGCTGATGGTGCTCGATTGGCCCGAGCCGCTGAACAGCATCGGCATTCGTCCGACGACGACGGTGGCGCCGCAAGCGTTGTTGTTCATGAACAGCGTACAGGCCCGCCAATACGCCGAGGCGTTCGCCAAGCGGGCGGGTTCGCAATCGACGAAGGATTCGATCGAGCGCGTTTATCGAATCGCGTTAAGCCGCGCGCCCACGCCGGCCGAAATTCGATTGGCCGAGAACTTCATTGAGAAACAGGCGGCTGGATATCGCGAGGACAAACAAGCCGACCCGCAAGGCGCGGCGCTGGCGGATTTTTGTCAGGCGATCATGAGCGCCAATGAATTTGTTTATGTGGACTGAAACCTATGCGAAATTTTTGCACCGAAGGTCTTGTCACTCGCCGCGACTGGCTTCGCCGGGCCGGTGGCGGAATGGGATTGCTCGGCCTCGCCGCGCTCTTGGCTGACGAGGGACTGCTTGTCGATCCCGCGGGCGCCGCCCTTCTTCCCGGGCGGCCGTCCGATCCGATGGCGCCGCGATCGCCCCACTTTCCGGCCAAGGCCAAGAGCGTCATTTGGATGTTCATCAACGGCGGGCCGAGCCACGTCGATACCTGGGAGTACAAGCCGGGCCTGGAAAAATACGACGGCAAGGAACTTGCCGGATTCGATAAGCAAACCGGGTTCTTCGCCAACTCCGTCGGCCCGCTCATGAAGTCCCCTTTCAAATTCACCGATCGCGGACAGTGCGGCAAGAAAATCTCCGGCATTTTCCCTCACCTGGGAGAACACGTCGATAAGATGGCCTTCATTCATTCCGGCCATACCGAATCGAATAACCATAGCCCGGCGTTATTCATGATGAATTGCGGATTGCCGAAAATGGGATTGCCGTGCGTGGGATCGTGGGCGACGTACGGGCTGGGGTCGCAGAGCCGGGATTTGCCGGCTTTTGTCGTGATGTCCGACCCCAAGGGCCGGGGACTTCCCAAGGGAAACGCGAGCAACTGGAGCTCGGGATTTCTGCCGGGCGTCTACCAGGGTACCTACCTTCAACCCGGCGCCGAGCCGATCGCGAACCTTCGCCGGCCCGCGGTGATGAACGTGGCGCAGCAACGAGCGGAGCTGGATTTTGTGGCGTCGCTCGATCGGATGCATGAGCAGCGTCTATCGGCCGAGGCCGAGCTGACGGCTCGCGTGGAAAGTTTCGAGCTGGCCTACCGCATGCAATCCGCCGCCCCCGAGGCCCTCGATGTGGACAGCGAACCGGCCCACGTCAAAGCCCTTTACGGATTCGACGATCCGCGCTGCGCGCACGTCGCCCGGCAATGTCTCACCGCGCGGCGAATGGTCGAGCGCGGCGTCCGGTTCGTGCAGATTTACTCCGGCGGAATGGAAAACGAACGAAGCTGGGACGGCCATATCGACATCGGCGCCAACCATACGCAGTTCGCCGGCGAGACCGACCAGCCGATCGCGGGAATGCTGGCCGATCTCGAGCAGCGCGGCTTGCTCGACGACACGCTGGTCATCTGGGGCGGCGAATTCGGACGTCTTCCCGTCTCGCAAAAAGGCGCCAAGCCGGGGCGGGATCACAATCCCAACGCCTTTACGCTTTGGATGGCCGGCGGCGGCGTGAAGGGCGGCGTCAGTCACGGCGCGTCCGACGAAGTGGGACTTAAGGCCGCGGAAAATCGGGTAAGCGTCAATGATATCCATGCGACGATCCTCCACCTGCTTGGACTGAATCATGAGAAACTGACGTATCGATTTAACGGCAGGGATTATCGCCTGACGGACGTGGCCGGGCACGTCGTACATCAGATTCTTGCTTAGGCCGGGATGGGGCGGAGTCGCCGACGGGAGCGGGACGGCGCGTATGTTCGGCCGCCGAATGATTCGTTGAGGAACGGGAAAGCCGTGATCGCCTTTGGGGGGAGCGTTTTTCACATTGGTTTATCGTGCGGCAGTCGCGGGAAACGCCCCGCAAGCGGGGCCGCTAAACGGTGGGGACTCAACTGCGATCCAAGCGATTTTTTCGTCAGTCGGATGACTGGGCTTGCAAATCTTTTTTCACGTCGCCCACCAGGAATCGGCGCATTTCGTCTGTCATGTCGGTAACGCCGATCGGACCGATCAGGCGGTGATTCTTGAGCGTTCCATCGATTCGAGCGCCGGTGAGCGCCAAACTGGATTGGATCGCCACGAAGACCGAATCGAAGTCGCTCAGGAACGGGAGCTTGAGATCCTTCAATGGCCGGCCGGTGACAAAGCCGGTGCCGCTGATAGGGCTGTTGGGAATATTCCAGATTTGGCCAATGGTGGCGACGGCGCGGATTTCGGTGCCGCGATTGAAATAGCGCAGGTGTTCGATGGAAAGCTTGCCGCGCTCCAGGTGAAATTCCACGTTGCCGTCGCCCAGCGCCGTGCGATCATTATGAAAGAGATTGGCCGCGTTATAAAGAAAGGCGAATGGGCCGAAGTTGAGAAGGTTGGTGCGGCTGAGGGTCAGGGCGCCCTCGGCGTAGACAGGCTCGATAAGAAGCCGAAGGGTCGATTGGTCGCGCGGCGGCGGTGTCGAATCGCCGAATGGGTTGGAGGGCTGACCGGGAAACATGCGCGCAAACGCCATCCCCGGCAGATTCTGCGGAGGCGCTGGAACGCGAATCAGCATAATCGTTCCGGAAAGTTTTCCGGGCATCGCCGCCGATTCCGGATCGATCGCATGAATCGCCGTGTTGAGATCGATATCCTGCAGGGTTAGTTGCGCCTGGCTGCTGCTTCCGTTGGCGTGCGTTCCGAAACGGCCCCATAACGCGATGGTTCCCTTGTCGGCGTGAATGAAGCTCGGATCGATATTGCTGTCTTCCAAAACGACGCGCCAACCGGCGCCGGGGGATTGCTGATTTGGGCCAACGTAGGCGGCGATGCGAAAGTCCTGTATCGGCAGGGTCCGCCACGCGCCGGCCCTGAATTGATTGGTGATCACCAGCGCCAACGGCTCGCGCGGCCGAGGCACCGTCGCCGGCGCCAGGCGCACGCTGCCGGTCATTTCACCGCTCATCTGGTTCAGTTGCGGAAAGATTAAAGCCAGCTTCTTAAAGTCGATTTTCTCCCATGTAAATTCGGCGGTAGCGTTTAGCGGCCGATCCGGATCGGCATAGGCTTGCCCATCGAGCCTGCCGCCGAGCAGTTTCATATGAACCGCCCGGACATCGACTTTTTGCCCATCGACGCCGGCATAGGCGACGATGTTTCCCAACTGATCGCCTCTGAGGGTGGTTGAGGCGCTTAAATTGATTTGCGGAGCGGTTACATGAAGTTTCCGTTGCGCTAAATCCGGCGAAGAAGGGTTGGGAAGGTCGATCGCCGCGTGTGGAATGGATACCGAGGCGGTCAGCCCGGCGGCGGCGCCGGGAATGTCGATGGGCCAGTTCGAGACGGTGGCGCCGAGATCGATGTGGCGAAGGGCATTAAGATCCAGAGTCAGATAGGCGCCGCCTCGGCCGTCGCGGTGGGAGACGCGGATCGGATTGAGCTGCAAGATGCCGTGATTGATGGCGAGCGTGGCGTCGGCCTGGTCGATCGATAAGCCGTGGGCTTGCAGATTCCTGATCGTAAACGAAGACGGCGGCACTTGAATGGAGGCCGGCTGCGGATGCAACCCGGGAACGAACAAGCTCAGTTTCCCGTCGACGGAACCCGAGATGCCCGGCTGTTCCGCGACCGCCGCCACGTCCTTGAGCTTGACGTCCTTCATGGCGACATCGACGTTCAAACCCCCCGAATCGAACAGATAAATCCCGTCGAGGTCCCAGTTGCCGCCGAAGAGTTTGAGCGCGTCCGTGAAGATGAAAACGCCGTCTGAATCGATATGACTGAGATCGGAGACCACGACGCTGATCTGGCCGAGATGGCGGCCGCGAATGTCGAGTTCGCGTCCATCGAGACGGCCGCTGACCTGAACCTTGGCCGGCATAAGCGTGCCGGAAATCCGCACGTGCCCCTCGATGGTTCCGCTGAGAATCTTGTCTTGCGGCGCCGACGCGACGGCCACCGGGACCGTGGCGCCCGGCGCGTTGCTGATCGTGACGTTTATGTCCACCGGCTTGGGAATTCCCACCGTGTAGGTTCCGTTGGCGCTGAACTGGCCGTCGGGACTCTTCAGCAGAAAATTATCGAGGTGGATGACTTGCGTGCTCATTTTCTTTCCGGCGTCGGAAACAACTTGTTCCTCCGCGCCGCGCACGCGCGTCTCAAAACCAAGCTCCGTTCCCGCGATCGGATGAAACGGCCAATGCTGTCCGCGAAGATTGATCTCCCAACGCTGGGAACCGGTAAATTCGTAGCTGGCGTTTCCGTTGAGCACATCGGGTTGCGGCAGCCGGATCGTTCCCACGGCCAGCCTGTCGTTCTTCAAGTCGCCGGCGAGGGTCAGGCCGTCGAGGACAATGCCCTCGTCGCGTCGATCCCACCGGAATTTACCGGCGTCGAAGGTCCAGCCGAAATGGGTAAACGACTCGCCGGTGGCGTTGAACTTCGCGGCCGCCGTCCAGGGGCCGCTGGGCGTATCGCCGGTCGATTTCAGATTCCCGTCGACGATCACCTGGTTCGGAAACGGCTGGCGAAGCGTGGCGGAAAAACTGCCGCTGTGGGTGACTTTTCCCGGTAGAACCAGCTTTTCCCACCCGGCGTCGATGCGCCCGGATTTGGCGTTCAGATCGTAGTCGGCCGACACCCGGGCCGGCCCGCCGAAGAGATTAACCAATAATTGCTCGACCTTGATTTCGCCGGAAGCCGTCAGGTAGTTCATCGACCCCGACGCCACCGTTAATTGCGGAAGCGCATGCTGCCCGGTCTTCAGCAACAGATTGTCGGGCTTGAGCGTGAGGACGCCGCCGCCATACCCCGCGGCGATCGCGCCGTACGCCTGCGCGCTTCCGGTCTTGAGATCGATCGCGGCTTTCGTGATGTCCAGGCGTCCGCCGATACCGGTTTCCGAGAGGGCGCCGCGCCAATTGGCGTCGATCACGATCGGCGGAAAATTCTTCATCCACGGCGCCGCCCAGGCGCCCACGTCCTGAAGCTTGACGGCGACCTCATGCCCCCAGTTTCCTCCCGGCACAAGCCGCCCCTTGATGCTCAGGCGCGGCGGGATCTGGATGTCGTATTTCCACGAGACGGCGGTGTCGCGTTGCCCAATGACCGACAGCGGCGAAATATTGAGCGTGCGATTCTTGTTGTCGATGATCGATATGACGCCATCGTTAAGCCGCACATCGGGCATCTGCGGCGACGAAGAATCGGCCGCCGATTCCTCCCCCGACTTTTTACCGCCGGCCCTGGCGAGCAACTCGGCCACCTCCTGCAAATTCCATCTGCCCCCCGAATCCTGCCAGACCGAAAGATGCGGCCGATCCAGCTCGATCGCCCGCACCTCCACCGCCTGCCCCAGCGCCAGGCCAAACAGCGACGTATTCTTCACCCGCATCACCGGCACGTCGAGAAACGCCTTGTCCGCCAGAGGCAGCGCGATCGTCACGTCATTCAGTCGCGTATTTCCGAGCCAGCCGGTGGAGAAGGACTTGACGGTTAAGCGCAGTCCCAGTTGCTTTTCGATTTGCAAAACGACGATGCCGCGCGGGAGATTGGTCCAGAGCACGATCTGAACGGCCACGGCGACGACGATAAGCAAGATTCCAATAACCGCCAGAAGACGAAGAATCCAGTGCTTCTTCCGCGGGGGACGCGTGGGATCTGGTTGCGCAGGAGAATCAGACATTTGACGGCATGCAGCTTATCGCCGCTTTCGAGCGATAGCCATCGGCTTAATGTTCCGCCGCCAGCGGGAGCAGCGGATCCAGGTGCTTTTTGTAGTGCTTCCACCGCCCGACGGAACTGGAATAGATCGGCTTGCGGACCTGTTCGCGGCTGGCGGTGCCGATCATGCGCTT
>DASZME010000082.1:0-22990 GCA_035551995.1 Tepidisphaeraceae bacterium | reverse complement strand
TATGAACGCTCGGCAAACTCCATGGGATGATCCTCCGTGATCCAGCAGCCAGTTAATCCATCAACTGGTATTGCTTCCCATCGGCCAGACCGAGATACTCCCGCGAGAAATTACAGGTAAAACTTCAATCACCGCTCGCCTAATATGCAGGATCTTGGCTGGTAAAAGGTAGGCGGGTTGTATGTAGGCGCGTCCCCACTATAGTCGGTGCGGCCCGGCCGCCGGCCAGTTGTCAAAACCCCCGGCACCCCCACCCCTCTGGGTCCGCCCATTTTATCTACACGGCACAGCTATACAGGTGAGTGGGGACCGATGCGGTCCACCTGCCCCAGCATCCAGTCGGCTCCCTTTTCGATCCCGCCGATCTTGTGCGGATGCAGGTGGGCGGTGAGGGTGGAGAAGACGCCCGGCGGCTTGCGCGGATGCACGGCGATCGGCTTCATCCGCCGGTCGAACAGCCGCACCATCCGACCGTCCCAGCGCGCCCAGATCTCCTGGCCCAGATACTCTGGCGGGACCGAGTAGTACGCCTCCTTCACCTGCACGTGCCCACCCTCATGCCGGTCACCGCCAGCAGGCCGAATAGTGTGGCACAGGTGGTGCATTTGGCGGCATTGGAGTTGTCAATGTGCTTGGTGGCCTTGATGAGCCGCAGGACGTCGTCATCTTGATAGAGGTGAGGATTCGGTCGGCGATACTGGAACGGCAGGAGCTTCTTCGCGGGAATCTCAGTGCGCGGGTCCAACGTGCTCACGTATTCAGCGAAACGCCGTACCACGCCCAAGCGGACGGCACGCTGCCTGGGCTTAATGTTGTCGGGCCGAAGCGGAATATAACTTGGAAAGCAATGCGAGTGACGCTAATCATCGGGCTTCCATTGCCCAAATCCAGCACTCGGTTCAATGTCGACTATCTCTCCGAGATTTCGTTCAACCCAGCGTTTGAAATCCTCATCAATTAGACCGCGCCCGGAGTATTGAACCATACCAAAATGCTCCGGATCAAACGGACTCTTGGCGGCAGCACGTTTTAGTTCATCGATTCGTGAGATTGGGACCAACACATATGCCCACATTGTTTCACCAGCATGGTCTTCCCCTCGTAAAACCTACCGTCCATTCGGCTGGTCGCGTCGTCGATCATTACCATTAAACAGCAGCGTTTGCCGCGATTCTCGAACCACAAGTGATGAGAGCGGTCCATCTGTACCATCTGCCCGGATCGTTCCTTGCGCGGCCGACGGCGACGCGAGCGACGGCCGCGACGCGTCTTCTCCAGCAACCCCTCTTCCATCAGCCACCGCCGCGCCGTGTCGTGACTGATCCAGATGCCGTGGTCCTTGCCCATTTTCTCCGCCCAAAACGTCGGACCGAACGAGCGGTACATCGAGCGGTAAAGTTCCAACGCTTTTTTGCGCTCCTGTGATTGCGTTCGCCGCGGACTCGCTTTGCCCCGATCCTGATGCACAACTCCCTTGTCGCCCTGCGCCACATATCGGCAGTACATCCGATGCACCTGCCGCAGCGACAATCCCAGCGCCTCGGCCGCCTCACGCCGCGTCAGCAATCGATCCTTCACCCGGCTGAATACCGATAGCTTCTCACGCTCCTTACGATTCATTGCGAGGTGTTTCATCCGCGTGAGTTACGCGGACCTGGCCCGATTTGAACCCCCCGCGATCAACAACGGCATTGAAAACAAAGCGACCCCCGGCCGCTGGCCAGGGGTCGCACGCGCTAGCGGCGCGCCTTCGACCTGATTATCCCTTGCTGGGTTGCGTCCCCGCAGAGCCCAACTCTGTTTCACCAGGCAACGCAATCATAACGATAATCGGACCCCGCCCTAGCGGACGCCTGAGCACATGCCTTAAAAAATCCAACAAACTCATCGCGCGGCGAAGCCGCTTCCATATCAACTCCTTGTACAGGCAGGTGACATTTTTACTGCGTCCAACAGGTGACATCTTCACTGCGTTACAAGACTTGGTTGAAAAATGTATTGACAGGCCCGATCGAGCATCGTAGGGTTTCCCGGTCACATGTTGAACGATAAAGCTGCAGTCGTTGCAGGAACACCCAATCTCGATACCGACGTCGCCAAGATGGTGGTTGACATCGGATTGGCGTCGCAGACGGAAGTTGACTTCTGCCGGGAACAGCAGAAGCAGGGATCCGATCCGAACCAGCGCAGCCTGACCGATCTTCTGGTCACCAACGGCTTCATCACCCCCAATCAGGGCAAGCGCGTCGCCCGGCGCGTCGAAGACAATCAGAAATCGCAAATCCCCGGCTATCAACTCATCAGCAAAATCGGCAAAGGGGCCATGGCCAGCGTTTACAAGGCGCGCCAGCTTTCGCTCGATCGGATCGTGGCGATCAAAGTTCTGCCCAAGCGAATGAGCGAAAACACGGAATTCGTGGAACGCTTTTATTACGAAGGCCGGGCGGCGGCGAAGCTTTCGCACAACAATATCGTGCAGGCGATCGACGTGGGTTCTACGCCGGATGGGTTTCATTATTTCGTGATGGAGTACATCGAGGGCCTGACGCTGTACGACATCATGCAGCCGCCGCCGGTTGGGGAAGGTCGCAATTTCGGCGAGGCCGAGGCGCTGGATATTACGATTCAGATGGCCGACGCGTTGGCGCACGCGCACAAGCGCGGGTTGATCCATCGGGACGTGAAGCCGAAAAATATCATCCTGACGCCGCAAGGGGTGGCGAAGTTGACGGATCTGGGTTTGGCCCGCGCGGTGGACGATCAGGCGGCGGCGGAGTCGGAGGCCGGGCGGGCGTACGGCACGCCGTACTACATCAGCCCCGAGCAGATTCGCGGCGACGTAGACATCGATTTTCGTGCCGACATCTATTCGCTTGGCGCCACCATGTATCATCTGGTGACCGGCCGACCTCCTTTCGAGGGCGATTCGCCGACGGCGGTCATGCACAAGCATTTGAAATCGCCGCTCAAGCCGCCGGACCATATCAACACGGCTCTCAGCGCCGGGGTGGGCGAAATCATCGAAGTGTCGATGGCGAAAAATCGCGAAGAACGATATGCCCGCACGGAAGACATGCTGGAGGATTTGCGGGCGGTCGCCGGCGGAAGTCCGCCGATGCACGCTCGGCGGACGGTCGATCTTGATGCCCTTGGACAGCTCGAAGAAACCGGCAAAACGGTGGATATCGCGCCGAGCGTGCCGATGTCATTGTCGCTCTGGCGCCAGCCGATGTTCGTCGCCGTCGTGGTGGCGGCGGGCGTGTCGGCGATTCTCAACCTGGTATTGATCCTCATGTTGGCGATGCACAAGTAGCCTACGTGAGATTCCGAGATTCAAGTACTCGAAACCCAAATTAAATCCGAATGACCAATGAGCCAATTCGATCCGTCGCCTTCGTTGGCCTGGGAATTATGGGCGCGCCGATGGCGGGTCATCTCCTGGGCGCCGGTCATCGTCTGACCGTCTATAACCGCACGCAATCAAAGGCGGATGATCTGATCTCCCGCGGCGCCCGGTGGAGTGCGACTCCCGCCGAGGCGGCGCGCGACGCCGACGTGGTTTTCATCTGCGTTTCCGATACGCCCGACGTGCGGAAGGTCGTTCTCGGGGACGGCGGAATATTGGCCGGCGCCAGGCCGGGTATAATCGTCGTCGATCACTCGACTATCTCTCCGACGGCCACGCGCGCGATGGCCGAAGCGCTCGACGCCAAGGGCGGTTATTTTCTCGACGCGCCCGTCAGCGGCGGCGATCTTGGCGCCCGCAACGCAACGCTGTCGATCATGGTTGGCGGGTCGGAGCCGCACTTTGAAATAATCCGGCCGCTCTTGCAGTGCATGGGCAAAACCCTCACCTATTGCGGGCCGAGCGGCAACGGACAACTGACCAAACTCGTCAACCAGATTCTGGTCACGATCAATAATCTGGCGGTATGCGAAGCGCTGACGTTCGCAAAAGAAAACGGATTGGATCTTCAAAAGACACTGACGGCCGTTGGCGGCGGCGCCGCGGGGTCCTGGCAGCTTTCCAACCTGGGGCCGAAGATGATCGCCGGCGATTTTCGGCCGGGGTTCATGATTAAGCTTCAGCGCAAGGATCTTCGGCTGGCGCTTGAAGCGGCGAAGGAGCGAGGGTTGAATCTGGCGGCGTTAAATCTCGTCCATCGCCTCTTCGACTCGGCGGCCGAAGCGGGGCGGGACGATGAAGGAACACAGGCGCTTTTCGCGATCGTCGATGGTTCCGCCAAGGTGGGGAACGCTTGAAAGAAATGGTAAAGCGTAAAAGAATTTCGCACGAATGCGCGGCGCTGCACGTCGCGCCATTCCGCTGCAATGAGAGTCGTGAGTGGCGTCGTTCCCCATGAACTCACGTTGCAGATGTCAAGATCTCGGAAAGTGCGACGCTATACTTTTCGGTTCACGACGGGATGAAGAACGAGGCGAGCAGCATGACGAGGAACGATACGGCATATCAGCACACACAAAGAGCGCCCATATATTGGCTGCTTTACGCTCTTAGCTTCACGCTGCTTGGGCTGGGTGGGGTGCTGCGAACCGTGCCGCCGATCTTTTGGGCATTCTTCCTCAGTGGACTACTGATGCTGATCGTTGCCGCCGCATTCCATCATCTCACCGTGAGAGATCGTGGCGACAGTTTATCCGTTGCGTTTGGGCCGATTTCATTGTTCCGACGAGACATCGATTATCGGGACGTCCTGAGTGTCGAAGTAGGACGAACGACCACCCTGGACGGTTGGGGCATTCATCTGAGCCTGAAGGGAGGCTGGGTATGGAACATCTGGGGCCGTGATTGCGTCATGGTCCGTTTGAAGAACGGCGGGGTGCTGCGAATCGGCACCGACGATGCGGAGAATCTGGCCCAGTTCCTTACGAAGCGCTGCGGGAAGAAACAATGAGCGACACAATCTTCACCCTCGGGCCAATCCCAACAACCGTCCGAGCCGCTGACGGCAAAATTCTGACCGCACCGGCAGACTGGATTCTTCTCCCGCCCGGCGATGCCGCTCTAACCAGACGTCTGAAAGCGGCTGGCGATCATTGGGTCGTACAAGAAAAGAAGGGACGAAAGACTTTCTCCAACGGCGTATGGCCGGCTACACAACGATTGACCGGATTCGGATCGAATTGGAAACCGAACGGCGACCGAGGGTTGCCTTGGCGGGAGAGGCCGGGGATGTGGAGCTTGGAATCGTAGCTGACGGTACGGGTCTTGATCTTTCGGGTGCATGACCGTCTCTGCGCGCAAAACCTCGATTTCAGCCGGAATTCCAGGGATGGGCTTCGGATGGCCATGCCCGCGACACTCGTTTTTCGAGCTGGATCTTACGGGGCGCGCATAGACGGTCATGCACTTTGATCTTTCGGCCTGCTCACATATACTGTTCCTCTCGTTTAAGTCGTGCGAGCATTATAAACGGATTTTCAGAAGTGAAGGTTTTTTGTCAGAATTGTGTCGGAAATCGAAAATCGACGATCTTAAGTGCTTGAGATAAACAACTTGGCTTGCGGGTGTAGCTCAGTGGTAAGGGGTCGCAAGGCTGGAAAATCACGTCCAGATGCCAATTTAGTCCAAAACCCTGTCCAAAACGATCCTTCCAATCCGATGCCTTTGGCTCGCGTTCTGGCGCGCTTTTGCTGGCCAAGGGCCATGATGATCCTGTTAGCCGCTCATCGTGGCCCAGCCCTTCGCGCAAGAACACCGAACCACCGCCTGTTGACGACCGGAGCCGTGCGTCCGAACATGTTGATGTTGTCAAGAGTTTGATCTGAAAGGCGATAGCTGACTGGCGGTCCGATATGTGATGGTCGGGTTTGATTCCTCGTCCCGCTTTGATTGCTTCAATGATTTGACTCCTCGCAAAGTAAGCTTTACACTGACCTTCGTGTGGGGAACTTGCAAGGCCTGCCTTTTCAGGTACTTCATTTATTTTTTTGGAGTGAAAAATTGGTTTCTCGCCGACTACGCCGCCAAGCGTCGCAAACGGGATTATTGTTGGCTTTGGCCATCATGACGCGCGCTTCTTCGGCCGCTCCTATACTTGTGAACGGCAGTTTTTCGGGCACGGCAGGGCAGTTGACGGTGAACGCGACGCTCTCCGGTTGGACCGGGGGAGGCAAAGAAGACACTACCGGAAGCCAGACCACGCCGCCCGTTTATGTCTTTGGCTCAACGCAGGGCTATACGGGAGTTACCGGTGATGCGTTCATGGGCGACCTCCAATTTCCGGGCATTGTTCCGTTCAGCCCCAGCGGACACAATTTCATTGCTGCCGACGGCGAAGCGGATTATGCGGGAAGTATCTCGCAGACCATCGGCGGTTTAACCGTTGGGCAGCAATATACATTTGCCTTCAATTGGGCCGGCGTCCAGAGGCTGGGTTACGCCGATGCCACCACTGAACAGTGGCAGGTCACCTTCGGCGGCAGCACGCAGAGCACCGCCATAGTAAACACCCCCGAGCAATCGTTTTTGGGTTGGCAGACGGCCTCTTTGGATTTCATCGCCAATTCCCCTAGCCAGCTTCTGACCTTCCAATCTGTTGGTACGCCCATCGGACCGCAACCCTTTTCGTTGCTGGATAACGTAACGATGACCGCGACGCCCGAGCCGACCTCGGTGGCGATGTTGGCCATTCCCGCGCTATTGGGTCTGCTTCGCCGCCGGGCAGGCCGATCAATGGCTTTGCTCGCACATTTGGAAGTTGCCTGACAGCCGAGTAAGTTGTCTCTAGGGTTGAACGGCTCGAAAGCCACCTTGATAATGGAAGTGTATGATGCGGTTGTTGGGGCCGACTGTGAACGGCGGCGGCAAGCTCGAAAGATGAACCGCTCGCGGCGGCGCGATGGACCGAGCTTGAATTGATCGGCTAGGATGATTGGCAATGCAGTGGCCGTGGTCTTCGGATCGCGGCCTTTTTCATTGGTTGGGAATCTCAATCAGTCGCCCATATCCATGCAATGGAGTGCCATAAATCACGTCTTGCATGGCATCCTGCTCCTCTGGTCCGCAACTCACGAGAGCAACAATATGCCCTTCATCATCCGCTATCGGCGCACCGCTGGAACCCCAATAGGCAGCATGGCCTTTGTGCTTTCCATCCAGCTTGAACCGGCAAAGTCCACGATCATCATAGCCATCGAACAGCATCGCGATTTCAGCAATTGGGTCTCGCACCAGTTGGCGACTCTGTGGTAACCATTCTGACGTTGCATACGCTGCAAACCCATATCCATGCACCGAGTCGGGGCGATGGTCAATTCGTCCCCGGTAAATGGGAAGCTCGACCTTGATCCCGCTTAGCTTTGGGTCTTGTTTCATCTTTTCCCGAAGTGCTCCAACGTCTAATTGACCCCATGCAAAATCAACGTGATGAGCTTTGATGTTGGATGGATCGGCAATAGTCATTTGTGTGACGAATTGTGCCGGAGGTAGCGTGAATGCCAAGGTGCGGTTCCCCACGACGATTCCCGTTTCAAGATACCAACCGTCGAAGGAAATATCATTCGGATTCACTTTCTTGTTGGGTTGAAAACAGTGAAGCACGGTGAATAACGTATGCTTATCGCCATGCTCATAAATAAATCCGCTTCCGCCGTTGATTGGCTGGTTATCCCTGAGTTGTGTCAAGTGGACGGTGAGCTTTGACATTCGCTCAATGAAAAGATTGATACCATCGGCTATCTCTTTGTCGGTTGGTGTGGCCATGCGACCATTTTAGCATGCCGGATCGCGGGATAGAAGTAGAAGCGATCAAAGTCGAGATGAATCGTTAGATCGCCCACGGTTGCTGAGGGAGCGCGGTGCCGGGGTGATATGTTGCGAACGCAAAGCCCCCATTGAAGTTGTCGCGGTGGTCATGGATCGGCAGTGAGCTTTGCCCATCCGGGGACTGGAATTGAAAGACATACATGGCGATGGAGTTGTCGGCCCCGGCGGCAGTTGGGCCACCAGGGGTGTTGGCGGTGCCATCAACGATCGTCGAGCCGGACGGGCCGGGGACGGTCGGGGCGATGGCATAGCCGACGAAGGTCAACAGCACGACAGCCCCTTGGGGTACGTTCGTGTTGTCGTTCGCCTCGCGGGCATTGCTGAACCCCGCCACATACGGCTCCTGAAAGTGCCACATGTTCGTGGCCAGTGTGGTGCCATCCATGCTGGCGGACAAGTTGGGGCTTGGCATCACCGCCACCCAGTCGAACAACTTGCCATCCATGCTGGCCGCGCCCGTAATCATCGCCCAAAAGCTGGAACCCACGGAGCGCGCTGGATTGCGTGCGCCGGTCAGGTCGCGGGGCATCGCTTCCATCCCAACTGCATTTATGTGGTCGTTGTGACCTTGCCATTTCGGTTTTCTCGCGTTAGAGTATCTGCCCGTCCAAGCAATTGGACGGGGACACGCTATCGGAACAGCACAAAACTGTCCAATTGAGTGTCCAAAACGAAAAAACACCGATCATAAGTGCTTGTCAGATAAGGATCGGTCTCGCGGGTGTAGCTCAGTGGTAGAGCGTCACGTTGCCAACGTGAATGTCGAGGGTTCGACCCCCTTCACCCGCTTTCTTGACCGAACGATCGCTCGCTGCTTCATCTATCGCCTATTGGGCATATCGACGGGTTCTACTCCAAATTAAAACAGGGTCAACTCACTGACCAACGTTGCTCGGGTTGGCCGTGCTTGCGCTCTCTCCTCGGGTTGCGGACGCCGGCGGTTCAGGCTGGAACGGCGGATTGCTTCGGCGGCGCGAAAAGGGAAGCGCATGGCTCAAAAACGGCGGATCCAATTCATGGGATAGGGAGTCGAAATGCCGATGATGGCAAACGGAGATGAAAAAGAACAGGGCTTCGGCGCCGCGTCGGTCGGTCTTTGGAAGAAAACACGGATCGATGGCGACTGTCGTCGATGCGTCCTGTTGTTTGCAACTTCGGCGCGGAGGTCGTGGCGATGGACAAGCGTTGATCCCGCCGCTATTTTTCGAGACTCGTCAGTTGTTGGGCGGAGCGTCTCCGTCGGGATGTGCGAGCTCGCATGCTGCATCATGGAGAAATTGAAAATGAAGGTATCGAAGGTCGATCGTCGTGTCCGCTCCGCCGCCTGTGGTGTCGAAGCGCTCGAATCCCGCTGTCTTTTGACGGCCACCGTCACGGCGCAAGTGCCGGCGCAGACGGTCGTCGCGGGGCAGATACCGGCGCCAGTGAGCTTAAGCAGCTATTTTAACGATCCGACGGTGACTGGAACTGCCGTTGTGCTGCAGACGTCGGAAGGGAATGTGCCGCTCGTTTTAACGGACGCGGCCACGCCGCAGACGGTCGCGAATTTTCTGCAGTATGTGAATTCCGGCGAATATGCGAACAACGTTTTCCACCGCACCGTGCCCGGCTTTATCCTGCAAGGCGGCGGATACATGACCAACGGCAGTCATATTCCCACTTTCGGAACCATCCCCGGAGAATCGGCGACGGCATCTTTGAAGAACACGACCGGCACAATTGCCATGGCCCTCAGCAGCGGGCCCGATACTGGAACCAGCGAGTGGTTCGTCAATCTGACGAATAATCCCCAACTCGACGAAGCCAATCCCAGCGCTTCGGACTACGACGGCGGACCCTTCACCGCGTTCGGCACGGTCGTCTATAACGGCATGACCGTCGTCAATACCATCGCCAATCTTCCGGAGGTGAACGCCAGCGTCGAAAGCGGCGCATGGACTAATCTTCCGGTTTTGCCGGGCTACACCGGACCGCAGACCGCTACCGCCGCCGTCCCGCCCAGCGATCTGGTCACGTTTAACCCGGTCGTTCTCCCTGGCGGACTGACTTATTCAGTCAGCAGCTCCAATCAGAATCTGGTCGCGGCGTCGATCTCCAACGGCAGCTTGCAACTCACGCCCGGCAGCGGGGCGGGCAATGCCAACGTCACCGTCACGGCAACCGACATGGGCGGCGGCACCGCGACTTCTACTTTTGCCGTTACCGTGCTCAACAATTCGCCGACGGTTGTTATCGGCGCCGGTGGAACCAAGTCCGTCAGCTACACCGATGCCGACGGCACGGTCGGGGTCGTCAGCCTCAAGGGCGCCGGTTCGGCCGTCGTCAGTTTTAACGGCTCGGGTTTCTCGCAGGTTCCCACCGGAAAAGGAATCACGATGAACGGGACCGGCCTGGGAATCGCCGACATCAGCACCAGTTCAACCACCACCGGTTCGGCACTGACCATCACCACCAGCAAAGGGACCAATTCGATTAACGTGGGCGGCATCACCACCGATGCGTTGAAGTCGATCACCGCAAAAGGCGTCACGCTCACCGGGAGCCTCACGTCGTCGGCCACGATCGGGTCCGTCGCCCTCGCCGGCGCTGGCGGCGGAACGATTTCCGCCAGCTCGATCGGCACGTTCACCACGCCGGGCGCTTTTTCCGAGGATGTTTCGCTCGGCGGATCGGGGCTTGACCTCAAAAAGTTCACCGCCGGTTCGATCACCGGCGGAACATGGACGGTGGGCGGGTCGGCCGGCGCCATCTCGGCCAAGACCACGTCCGGTTGGTCGCCGACGTTTGCCGGCGCGGTGAAGAGCGTGACGATCGGCGGCGACGCCAGTGCCGCCATCTCCGCCGCCTCCATTACCACCTTCACGGTGAAGGGCGCCTTGAATAACTCGCAAATTCATCTGACCGGGGCGGGCAACGATCTAAACAAACTCGCCATCGCCGGCGCTCTGTCGGGATCGCTGATCAATTCCATCGGCAGCCTCGGAACCATCACGGCGGCGGCGTTTACCAACGGCGACGTCTACGCCGGCGTCGCCACGCTCAGCAACGGCCTCACGCTGCCCAGCGTGGCCGGCGATTTCGCTTCGACGGCGTCGATCAAATCGATTAAGTTGAAGACGTCCGCCAGCGGCGATTCGTTCTCCAATTCGGCCATCGCCGCGGCCGACCTGGGCGTTGTCACGTTGGGAACGCTGCAGACCGCCGGTAACGCCAATCCCACTGGCGTCGTGGGCGAAAGCATCAAGTCCCTGGCGGCGACCGCGAATCAGAAATTCTCGCTCAAGAACCTGGGCAGCGGCAGCGACGTCGCCACGACGCTCAGCGCGATGGGCGTCACGCTGGGCGAGGTCGTGATCCAACTCGTCTAACAGGCCGATCGGGTTATCGAAACCCGGGACAGGAGCATCTGGGTGCATTTTCCAAAGAGCCGGTTGGCCGTGTCGTTCAGAAAGGTCCTGGCGCCTCAAACGCGCCGGCGGCTCGATCGTTTTTCTTGCGAGGCGCTTGAGGGGCGGTTGCTCCTGACCGCCGCGGTCACCAACCCGATCAGCCTGCAGACGGCGCCGGAAAACACGCCGACCACGATCGACCTGTCCACTCACATTACCGACCCGGCATACCCCGGTACGCTCGTGCAACTGGTCACGAATCTTGGCGACATCGAGATCGAGTTATTCAACGCCGCCGCCCCGCAAACCGTGGCTAATTTTCTTCAATACGTCAATAACGGGTTATACGACAACACCATTATCCATCGTGCCGTGAACGATACGACAACCCCTTTGCAGCTCATCCAGGGCGGCGGATTCATGCCCGACGGCACGGCGATTCCGACATTCGCCGCCATCCCCAATGAATTCTCCATCCCCAACACGCGCGGCACGATCGCCATGGCCAAGCCCGCCGATTCCCCCGACGGCGCCACCAGCCAATGGTTTATCAACGACTCGAATAACCCCGGCCTCGACGATCCCACGAACGACGGCGGATTCACCGTTTTCGGAACGGTGATATCCGGGTTGCCGGTCGTCGACGCGATCACCGCGTTGCCAACGGTTGACGGCACGTCGCTCAACGCCAACATCGGCACGCAACTTCCGGTGCAAAGCGCCGGCGGCGGTCTCGCCAGCACGAACCTGGTAACCGTTCAAAGCGCAACGGTTGTTCCGGATATCAGCGTGAGCGCCGTTTCCGATAACCTGCAACTGGTGAATCCGACGGTGAGCGGCACGCAACTGACCTTGAACCCGGCGCCGGGGCGTTCGGGCTTTTGCCATGTCACCGTCACGGCGCAAGATTTAGCCGGGAATGTGGTCACCGAAAGAATTCTCGTCGAAGTTACGCCAAGCGCTCCGCGTTCCTTGAACGTCAACCTTGGCGGCGGCAATCCGAAATCGGTGACGTACAAAGACGTCAACGGATTGAGCGGATCGATCACGCTCAGCGGGCCGGGAACGGCCGTCGTCGCGTTCTCCGGCGATTCGATGCGCCTCACCGGGGGCGGAGGGCATGTCGCCGGCGATAATCTCACCGTGATGAGCGTCACCGGCGCCGGAACCACGGGCGCCACGTCGTTAGTCGTGCGCGGAAGGGGCGGCGCTCGCAAGACTCCGTTGGTCATCGGACCTGTTTCGACCAGCGGAGCGTTCAATTCGATCAAGGCGAAACGCGCCTCGATCGAAGGGGGCGTCGCCGCGCAGTCCGGCCTTGGCAAGATCGACGCCGACTATGTGGACAGCGGCACGATCAATACCGGCGCGGCCGCGGGACAAGGCGCGCGGTTCAGCATCAAGGGTTTGGCGTGGACCGACGTCGGCGTTATTTCGGCCGCCGCGATCGGCGCCGTGCGAATCAATTCGTGGAGCAACGCCGACAGCGTCAGCGAAAGCGTTCAGGCGCCGTTCGTGCGAAGCGTCCACTCGCGAGGCAATTTCTCGCCGGGCCTGCAACTGAGCGGCAGCGGCGCCCCGGCCGGTAGAAGCGTCGGAAATCTGAACATCAGCGGATATATCGGCGGCGCCTGGAATTTCCCCGGCGCGCTTTCAAACCTCAGCGTCGGCGGCGTCGAAGCCGACTTTAACGGCGACTTTTCCGCGCCTCTCAAGTCCTTGCGCGTCAAAGGCAATTTCTTCGGCTCGCTCACCGCCGCGGCGATCGGGGTCATCGACATTCGGGGGCTGATGCAAAAAGCGACGATCACCCTCACCAACGGCGTCGCCGCAGGCGCGACGGATCTGCAGAGCCTGGTCGCGCGGAAAGGGATCATCGACAGCGTCATTCAGTCGGCGGGCAACATCGGCTCGATTTCGGCCGAGTCCATTGCGCAAAGCACCCTGTTCGCGGGCGTCGGCGCGAATGTCGCGGCCGGGACGTTACCGGCGGCGATCGCTGATTTTTCCGGGGCGGCAAGCATCGCGGTCGTGTCGCTGCACCCGACGAGCAAGGAAAGCGGCTATTCCAACTCCGTCATCGCCGCCGAAAACATCGGAACGCTCTCGCTGGCGACAGTCTCCGTCAACAACGCCGGAACCGCATTCGGCGTCTCGGCCGTAACCCTTGGCAGCCTTACCGCGCTGGATACGATCAATCACGTCAGACTTTCATTTAGGAAAATTACCACGCAGGCCCAGGCCAATGCCGTGCTGGCGGCCGACTCGGCGAACACCGATTTTCAAGTGATCGTCGCGTCGTAATCGGCCGACCGCTTCCCTTCATTCGTTTCAACGCGATCAGGCGGCAAATCCTTCCTGCGCGGACCAAATTTTTCTTCGATTCACCAACACCGGCGGCGCCGGCGTCTCCGCTGCGCACTACGGATGACTCCGTTTCATATCGGGAAAATCAGCGTCCTTTGCGGTCTGGGCGATTCAGTTCGCTTGTGAAACGGATCTTGATAGAAATTTTTTCCAAAGTCGAAATTGTGTCCGCTCCGCAAGCGATTTTCATTTGCTATGCTCCCGACCGTAATTGGCCGATAAACCTCTTGGAATGACGTCCGTGACTTCGCGACTGGAAAACTTCACTCCTCAGGCCGATAAAACGCGGCCTGCGGCGAACTGCGCGCCCTCCGAATCGACGCCCGCTCATCGCAATCGGAGAATGATCGCGTTCGTGTTGCTGGCCCTGAGCAGCGTCATCATCGGCGTGCAGGTCCGCGCTTCGCGATTGACTGGATCGCACGATGTCTTTCTGCAACGGCTGATTTTGCGGCCAGGATCGCAATGCACCGGGGGTCTTGTCGTCCACGGTCCGCTGACGCGGGGCACATACGCCGTTGACGTGATCTTTCCCAACAACTCCACGCCGCTTGATTACGGCATGGCATACCATGAAGTGCGCCGCAACGTCAGCGTCGTCGTGTCTCAGGGCGGGCACGTCATCGTGCGGGCGCCTAATCCGATAACCACCGCGCCGCTCGAAGACCGGCTTGATTTCCGCGACGGGGTGGAAATATGCGATTTCGCCGCCGAGTCCGCGGGCGATCTCACGATTACATGCCGTCTTGGTGATGGCCCGCCCTGGCCCGATTCGGTTTACGTCGCGGTCAGCCACGGTCAAACCACCGCCAACGAAAATTCGCCGGGGCATATCACAAAGGCTGTTCAGCCATTTTCTCTAGGATTCTCGGCGCTGCTGGCTTTCATCAGCATCGGCTTGTGCTGGCGTTCGACGGCGGGATAGGGCTCGATCACGGCGAAAGCCGAGGTGATTCCAAGCCCTATCGAAATGCGCGGCTCTGTCCTACAATTCCCCGGCCAATGCTGATTAAACTTCTTAGAGCGAAGATCCATAACGCGACGGTCACACAAACCGACGTAAATTACCACGGAAGCATCACCATCGACGCCGACTTGATGAGGGCGTGCGGCCTGATGGCCAACGAGGCCGTGGTGGTGGCGGATTGCGACAACGGAAATCGGTTTGAGACATACGTCATCACCGGAGAGCCGGGCAGCGGCATTATCGGGATCAATGGGGCCGCGGCTCGGCTTTCAAAGGTGGGAAACCGCGTCATTATCATGAGTTTTTCGCTGCTGACCCTCGACGAAGCCGCCGATCATGCGTCGCGCGTCGTGATCGCCGATCGAAACAACCGGGCCGCCGAGACGGTGGTCCACTCGGCCCATTCGGCTTCGCCCACCCCCAAATAACCGGCCGAATATCGGCGGAAGATTTGCCGTCGCGTCGCGCCATAACATACTGCAACCATGCGCCAGATATTTTTTCATATCCCGTTTCTGAACATGCCGGTCTACGGATACGGCGTGATGCTTGTCGTCGGGTTGATTTGCGGCATGTATTTGGCCCAAGCGCTCGCCCGCCGATGCAAGCTCGATCCCGAACTCTTCGCCAACGCCGCGATTTTGGCCCTGGTGACCGGCATTCTTGGCGCCAGGCTCTCGCATGTCCTGGAAAATCTGCGGCAATACACCAATCCCGAGTTGTCCGTCACGCAGAACTTCATCAACGCCATCAACATCCGCGAAGGGGGACTGACTTATTACGGCGGTTTTCTGCTGGCCACCCCGTCGCTGATCCTTTACGCGATGTGGAAGAAGATTCCGGTTCCGCTGGGGATGGACATCATCGCTCCGTGTCTGATGATGGGCCTGGGATTTGGCCGGATCGGTTGTTACCTGAACGGCTGCTGTTACGGCGCCGAATGCCAGGCGCCGTGGGCGGTGGAATTTCCGTACGGAAGCGACGCCTACGTCACCCAGTTCGATCAGAACATGTTGAAGCAGCCGGTGCCGCGAGAATTATTGCGGCCGGACCACGTGAAACTGGCCGATTACATGGCCGAGCACAATCTCGCGTCCCTTCAGGAGCCGCTCGATCCGGAGTTGTTCCGAGAGTTAAACGTGGAGAGAAGTCTGCGCGCCACTGAAGGCGTGATGAAGGATCCGCGCCTCCGGGCGCTGGCGGTCCAGCAGCACGCGAATCCGGTTCACCCGGCGGAAATTTACAGCGCCGTCACGGCGTTTTTGATCTGCGCATTTTTGCTCGCCTATTTCACCCTGCCGCACGTTCCGGGACGCGTGTTTGCGGGAATGATGATGATCGAGGGCGTTTTTCGTTATCTGCTGGAAATGCTTCGCGTCGAGCCGGCGGTGGTGGGGCGGGGAACGCCATACCTCACCGCCATTCCGCCGCAGAGCCTGAGCATGGTGATCAGCTTTGGGCTCGTCATCGGCGGGGCGGTGCTGTGGCGGGTATTTGGGAATCTCGCGGCGAAACGAAATCCCGGCTCCGTCGCCCTTCAAGGCAGAGGACTGGTCTAAGCCGGGGCGTTGGGCCATCGAACATGCGTGCAGCACGTGCCGCGGCGGTTCTTGGCCGATAGCGTGATTGGTCCATCGCCGCTGATCGTTTCCGCGAAACAGCGGATATGCGATTTATCGCCGCGAATTCGCCGGCGGCTACTTTTCCTTCAGCGCGCTTTCCACCGCCTCGTCGACGCCCTTGCCCCCTTCTTTGGGGTTGAAGCCGACGAAGACGGCTTTCACCGATCCATCCCGGCCGACGACGACCGTGGTCGGAATGCCCTCGACGCCATACGCCTGCATCGCCGAGCCGGACGAATCCATCGGCACGTCGAACGTGTATTTGTTCTTGTCCATGAACGGCTCGATCTTGTCCTTCCCCTCGCGCGCGTTGACCGCCAAAATCCGGAGGCCTTGCTTATGCAGGTCCTTGTCCTGTGACAGCCTTTGAATATGCGGCAGCGAAAGCCGGCAAGGCGGGCACCACGTCGCCCAGAAATCGACCACCACCACGTTCCCCTTGAGTTCGGAAAGCTTCACGTTTTTGTCGTTCAGCGTCTGAAGCGAGAAGTCCGGCGCCGACTTTCCCTTCAGATCCTCCGGCGAACTCTCGGCTCGCGCATAGTGCATGCCAAGACCGGCGGCAAACACCAATGCGGCAACGACGATCGCGGCGCGGGCGATGAAAGATGAGCGGTGGTTCATAGGATATCTTTCTGGGATGGAAACGAACAAGCCGGCCAACTTCAGCCACGCGACCGATCGCCGACGAGTCGGGAGCAAGAATTATATCGTCTACGCGATGCTCAAAGAATGGAGATTCCGCCGATTTTATCATGTTGGCCTTTGCGCGAAGGCGGGTATAATTCTTCTTCGTTCTCCGGCCCGCGAAATTGCCGGAGAGGCCCGTCTTCAACTCCACAACAAGGAGGTCCTATGACCACCGCCGTCGCTTCCACTGGCGCCGTAAGAGCCTCGGTCGCCCAGCCGCAGATTCGTCAGACCAAAATGCTCATCAACGGCAACTGGGTCGATTCCGTCAGCGGAAAAACATTTGAGACGTTGAACCCGACCAACGGCCAGCCGATCGCGCGCGTGGCCGAGGGGGACAAGGCGGACGTGGACAAAGCCGTCAAGGCCGCCCGTCATGCCTTTGAGAAAGGACCGTGGCGGAAGATGAACGCCCGCGAGCGCGGCAAGTGCCTGTACAAGCTGGCCGACCTCGTCGAGAAAAACGCCGATGAATTGGCCGCGCTTGAAACGCTGGATAACGGCAAGCCGATTCGCGACAGCAAGGGCGCCGATCTTCCGTTGGCGATCGATTGTTACCGCTATTATGCCGGGTGGGCCGACAAGATTGAAGGCAAAACCATCCCCGTCAACGGCCCGTACTTCTGCTACACCCGGCATGAGCCGGTCGGCGTGGTCGGTCAGATCATCCCGTGGAATTTTCCGATCCTGATGCAGGCGTGGAAGCTGGGGCCGGCCCTGGCGACCGGATGCACCGTCGTGATGAAGCCCGCCGAGCAGACGCCCTTGACGGCGCTTCGCGTCGGCGAACTGGCGCTGGAGGCCGGTTTTCCCGAGGGCGTCCTGAACATCATTCCCGGCTACGGCGAGACCGCCGGCGCGGCGATCTCCGAACATATGGACGTGGATAAAGTCGCCTTCACCGGCTCCACGGAAGTCGGCAAGCTGATCATGCAGGCCGCCGCCCGATCGAATCTCAAGCGCGTGACGCTCGAACTTGGCGGCAAAAGCCCCAACATCGTCTTTGCCGACAGCGACATCGACGCCGCGGTCGAGGGCGCCTTCTTCGCCCTCTTTTTCAACCAGGGCCAGTGCTGTTGCGCGGGATCGCGACTGATGGTCGAGGACACGATTCACGACGAATTCGTCGATCGCCTCATCACGCGGACGAAGAAGCAGAAAGTCGGCGACCCGTTCCACCCCGATACCACGCAGGGGCCGCAAGTCAGCGAGGAGCAGTTCGACAAGATCATCGGCTACATCGAATCCGGCAAATCCTGCGGCGCCAACATGCGCACCGGCGGAGGCCGGGTCGGCAAACTCGGCTACTTCATTGAGCCGACCGTCTTCACCGACGTGAAGGACGACATGCAAATCTCCCGCGAGGAAATCTTCGGACCGGTCCTGTCGGTCAGTCGTTTCAGCGGCGTCGACGACGTCATCGAGCGCGGCAACAAATCGATGTACGGCCTTGCCGCCGCCGTCTGGACGAAAGACATTTCCAAGGCTCACCGCATCGCCGCCGAATTAAAAGCCGGCACGGTTTGGATCAACTGCTACGACGTCTTCGACGCCGCCGCGCCGTTCGGCGGATTCAAGATGTCAGGCATCGGCCGCGAATTGGGCGAATACGCGCTTCGCAACTATACGGAAATCAAAACGGTAACCGTTGCGATGTAAGCGGCAAAACGGATTTGCTTTCCATTCTTCGTCCCTCTCCCGAAACGTACCGGGAGAGGGGGCCGGACGTCGAGACCTAAGTGAACTTGCGCGATTACGCGCTCTACTCCATCGCCCGGTAATGGGCTTGTCGATTTAATACATTTTCGTCTCGCAAGCCTCGTTTCTTCACGGAAAAATAAGAGTGAAAACGCCGGAAAACCAATTACGTCGACAAGCCCTAATCCGGGAGATGGTCGGGGAGAGGGTTTTTTGAAACGATGCGAGTCGTCGCCCGGCGATTGGGAATTTTTGGCGATGCAATTCTTGTGGAACCGTCAACATTTTGCTGGCGTCGCGTAATTAATATTGATCGAGTGGATTTGTTGACGGCGATTCCCGCGCCCACAAGCCGCGGGAGCGAAACTCAAATTCAGGCGAAGGAGCCGGGTATGCGGTTGAATTTGCTGGTCATTCTCATGGCCATGGCGTCCGCGACGGCGCCGGCGATGATATACGCGGAAGATGCCACGTCGTCTTCCCAAGCCGCCAATCTCGAATTATTCGAAAAGAAAATCCGTCCTCTGTTCGTTGAAAACTGCTACGAATGTCACTCGGCCAACACCAACGCCAAGAGCGGGCTTCGCGTCGATGATCGCAACGGACTGATCGACGGCGGCGATCATGGGCCGGCCATCGTCCCCGGCCAGCCGGAAAAGAGTCTGCTGCTCAAGGCCGTCGGCTATACCGACGCCAAGCGCAAGATGCCGCCAAAAAAGCAGCTTTCGCCCGAGCAGATCGCGGATTTGACGCAATGGATTAAAGACGGGGCGGCATGGCCGAAAGATCCCATCACCATCACCCTCAACAAGCCCAATCCGCGCTACGACGCGCTGCGAAAGCAACATTGGGCCTGGCAGCCGATTCGGCAGGTATCGCCGCCGACGGTGAAAGAGGAAAACTGGCCGCGGGGCGACATCGATCGCTTCATTCTCGCGAGGCTCGACGAAAAAGGTCTCAAGCCAGCCCCTGACGCAAGCAAGGCCGCTCTTATCCGCCGGGTGAGTTTTGATTTGACCGGACTTCCGCCGACGGCGGCGGAGATCGACGCGTTTGTACAGGACGGCTCAAGCGATGCGCTGAAAAAGGTGGTCGATCGCCTGCTCGCTTCGCCGGCGTTTGGCGAGCGCTGGGGCCGGCATTGGCTGGACGTGGCACGGTATGGCGAATCGACGGGACCGTCGCGGAATGTGCCGTACCCGCACGCCTGGCGATATCGCGATTATGTGATCGACGCGTTTAATCACGATAAGCCGTACGACGAATTTATCCGCGAGCAAATCGCCGGCGATCTGATGCCGGCGTCGAGCCAGGCGGAGCATGACGAGCACGTCGTGGCCACAGGTTTTTTGGCGCTGGGGCCGCATGACGTGAATCAGCGATTCAAGGGGCGGTTCGTGATGGATAACATCGACGAACAGATCGACACCGTCGGCCGATCGGTTCTCGCCCTGACCGTTGGATGCGCCCGCTGCCACGACCATAAATTCGATCCGATCCCGTCGGCGGACTATTACGCGCTGGCGGGCATCTTCTACAGCAGCGACCTTTGCAACGGCGTGCGCAACAAAATGGGCGGCGGCGGAATGGATTACTATGACACCCAGATGCTCCTGCACCTGGGGCCAAAGTCCGCGCCAGATCCGCAACGCGCCGAAAAAATCGAACTGACAAAAAAGAAGCTTGAGGCGGCGCGCGCCGAACTGAAATCGCTGGCCGGCAAGGAGGGCGACGTCAAGAACGCCGACGGGAAAAAACTGCGCATGGTCGCCCGGCAAATGGAGTCGGCGCTCGAATCGCAACTGGCCGAACTGACCGATCCCGCCGCCGACGGCCACGCCGCGCTAGGGATGCGCGACGCCAGCAAGATCAGAGATACCGAAATCCGCATCCGCGGCGAAGCCGAGCGGCGCGGGCCGGTGGTGCCGCGCGGGTTTCTGAGCCTGTGCGAGTTTCCCAATGAGCCGGTCGTCAACACCAAACAAAGCGGGCGCCTTGAGCTGGCGGAATGGCTTATCAGCCCGAACAATCCACTGGCTTCGCGCGTGATCGTCAACCGCGTCTGGGCCAATTTGTTCGGGCAGGGCCTGGTGCGCAGCGTCGATAATTTCGGCACGAAAGGGGACGTTCCCTCGCATCCGGAGTTGTTGGATTATCTAGCCGCCCGCTTCGTCCGCGACGGCTGGTCGATCAAGAAACTCGTGCGCGTTTTGGTCCTCACCCATTCGTACCAGTTGAGCGCCGATCGGATCGAAGCCGACATTCAAGCCGACCCGTCGAATCGTCTGGTCTGGCGGCACTGCCCGCGGCGGCTCGAGGCCGAGGAAATTCGCGACGCGATGCTCGCGATCGCCGGGACGCTGGATACGTCGCGCCCGCAGGGGTCGCCCGCGCAGAAGCTGAAGGTCATGGAGATGTCCGACAACGGCGGGGAGGCCGCGCGTCTGGTGACGTTTGCCCGCGAATCCTTGCACCGCAGCGTCTATCTTCCGCTCCTGCGCGGCTTGACGCCGACCACGCTGGAGGTATTTGATTTCGCCGAGCAGGGCTTCGTCGTTGGAAGTCGCGACGCCACGACCGTGGCGACGCAGGCGCTTTACCTGCTGAACGATCCTTTCGTCCGTCGCCAATCGTTGGGTCTCGCCGACAGGCTGCTGGGGGAAAGCGACATGAGCGATACGGATCGAATCGATCTCGCGTATCAGTTGATCCTCGCGCGCGGCGCCACGGAAAAGGAGACTTCGCGAGCCGCCAAGTATCTCTCGGACTATGAGTCCGCCGCCCGCAAGGTTCTGGTATTCGCGCCGCGGAAGACCACGCCCGCGCCGGCGCCGGTCATTGCCGTCGCCAGCGCCAATCCGCAAACGTCGGAGTCGGGCGAATCGTCTTCCGGGGCGTCGGCGAAAAAGGCGCCGCCGGTGAATCCGGATGAAGTCGTCCATCACGCCGCGCCCGTCAAGGAGGAGGCGGTTCAGGCTTCGAATCCGAAGGCGGTGGCATGGGCGAGTTTCTGCCAGGCGTTGTATGGAACGGTCGAATTCAGGTTTTTGCAGTAGTGTTCCGATTCGCCCTCGATTTGATTTTGTGCGGCACAGGCCGCGAAAGAGCGTGATCCACGAAGGGCACTAAGAACACTAAGGACACGAAGAAGACGAAGAAAAAATAAGTTCATTCGCGTCGTTCGCGTGGTTTTTCTCGTTCGTATGCGTCGTGGATCGTTGCCGATGAGTTGGAATTGGAGTCGCAAGGAATATTTTATGCCGCATTTCAATCCATTCGCTTCAAACGGTCTTTCGCGCCGCCAGGCACTCCGTTCCGCCAGCGCCGGTTTTGGATATCTCGCGCTGGCCGGGATGCTCGGGCAAAATGCGTCGGCCGCGTCGATCGCCGAGAAAATCGCCGCCAGTCCGCTGGCGCCCAAACCCGCTCATTTTCCCGCCAGGGCCAAGCGAATTATCTTTCTGTTCATGCAAGGTTCCATGTCCCAGATGGACACGTGGGAATACAAGAAAAAGGTGCAGGAAAACGACCAGAAAGTCGCGCCCGGCGGCGGAACCGTAACGGCCTCGAAATTCGCGTTTAGCCAGCATGGGCAGACCGGAACCTGGGTCTCCGATCTCTTTCCCCATTCGGCCAGGCATGTCGATAAGCTCTGCTTTCTCCGCGGTCTGCATACCGATACGCCGGCCCACCCACAGGCCGTCGTCCAGCTTCACACCGGGTCGGCCATCGCGTCGATGAACCGCCCCTCGATGGGCGCGTGGCTCATGTACGGGCTCGGCACCGAAAACCGCGACCTGCCCGGCTATATCACCATCAACCCCCCGCCCAGTTTCGGCGGCGTGGTCAATTACGGCAGCGCCTTTCTCCCCGCTCATTTCCAGGGCACGAGAATCAGCGATACCGGCTTTGTCCCCGACCTTAAATCGCAATCGCCGCTGGGGCTTCAACGCAAGCAAATCGACTTCATGCAGGCCATGAATCGCGATTTCAAAGGGTCGCCCGACGCCCCCGATCAACTCGACGGCGTCATCCAATCCTACGAACTGGCCTTCAAGATGCAGGGTAAAGTGCCTGAACTGCTCGACATCTCCAAGGAGCCCAAATCGGTGCATGAAGCGTACGGCATCAAGGACGGCCCCGGCGGCAGTTTCGCCCGGCAATGCCTGATGGCTCGACGGTTAAGCGAAGCGGGCGTGCGCTTCGTCGAAATCTGCCAGCCGAACTGGGATCACCACAGCAATCTTCACCAGGGTTTGATCGACAACTGCGCCGCCGTCGATCGACCCACCGCCGCTCTACTGGCCGATCTTGAAAGCCGCGGCATGCTCGACGACACGCTGGTTCTTTTCGGCAGCGAGTTCGGCCGGCTTCCCACCTCGCAAGGCGTCGATGGCCGCGATCACAACATCACCGGCTATCCCATGTGGCTCGCGGGCGCCGGGGTCCAGCCCGGCTTCTCGTTCGG